>JBGUJG010000027.1:0-54190 GCA_045113695.1 Christensenellales bacterium | reverse complement strand
TGCGCAGCAGGTCGCCGGACTCGCGCATCTGCCGGGCAATGTCGGCGTTCTGCCGGTCCTGGTCCTCCGCGCGGTCCACGATGGTCTTGAGGCTCTGCTTGGAGCGGACCGCGTAATCCTGCAGGGCGTCCCGCAGGCCGGCCTGCTGGGCCTGGATCTCCTGCAGGTTTTCGCTCTGCATGCGGGCGGACCGGCCCATCTGGCTGAGCACTTCCCCGGCGGTCCGGGTAAACGCGTCCGTCTGGGCCGTGCTGTCATTCAGGCGCTGGACATAGGCGTCAAAGCGGGCTGTGATTTCGGCCGTCATCTGCTGCACCTGGGCCAAGCCGGCGATCACCTGGTCGGCGGTCGCCATCGAGCGGTCGACGGCGCTGAAGCTCACCTGCTGGGAACGGTTGACCTCCGCGAGGGTCTGGCCGAGCTGCATGAACTGGCCGCCCAGCTGCTGGTTCATGGATGCCACGAAATGCTGGGTGATCACGTTCAGCCCCTCCAGCTGGGACTGGGTCTGCCCGGCAATAAAGCTGTTCATCTGCTGGGCCAGCGGGACAAAGCTGCGCTCGATGGCGTCGGACATCCGGTTTGCCATGGTATCGGACAGGTCGTCGGCAGCCCGGCGCAGGAAGAGGGCCTGATCCTCCCGCTGGCAGACGGCGCGGGTCTCGGCGGTCAGCGGCGTCTGCATCGCGTATTCGGAGAAGGCGGTGTGAAAGCCTTCCAGGGCGTTGACCGCGCTGCCCATCGTCACCCGGTTCAGAAGCTGGAACAAAAGCGAGCAGGAAACGCCGGCGATGGACGTCGCAAAGGCAAAGGACATGCCGCCGACCAGGGTGGGGATTTCCTCCATCATCCGGCCGGCATCTTCAATGTGCAGGCCGCCCAGGCCCCGCATCAGGCCCAGGAACGTGCCCAGAATGCCCAGGGACGTCAGCAGGCCCGGCACCATTTCGCTTAAGGGGATGTTGCCCTGGGCATAGATGGCGGTGTCGTCGTTGATAAACCCCTTGACGTCGCAGGTCATGCCCCGGGCGTCCAGCTGGGTCCAGTTCTGGAGGAAGCGCCGCCAGGCGTCGCTCATCTGCCGGCCCATGAACAGCTCGTTTTCCCAGACGGCATGGCCGTTCTCCTGCACGGGCGCCTTTTCGAGCACCCGGGCCGCCCGGCGCAGACTGGCGGTGCTGCGCCGCACCGGCAGCACGCATTTGACGATGCCGATGACCGTCACCAGGCCGATGGCCAGGTAGACCACGATATCCACCAGGCTGCCCGACAGGGTATGCAACAGTTGATTGAAGCTCTCCATTCCGTTTCACGGCGCGGCCGGCCGTTTCCTCCGTCCGCGCTGCCTCCTGTTTCAAGATCGTCTGAAGAATCATCATGAACGCATTCGGAATGCGCCGTTTTCCCGCTATATTTTAACCGATTCAAGACAGAATTGCAACAAGATTGTCACAATTGCTTTCATAAATTGTAACAATTTCAGGGCCGTCGGAATCCGCCGGCCATAATATTTATGATCCTGATATTTAATAATAAAATAATGTATTTTACTATATATTATATGTCCATTATAATGTACATATCTGAAAAGTCTGCCCGTTTCACCATTGAACAGGAAGGAAAATATCATGGATTACGCAAAAGAATCGCTCCGTCTGCACAAGGAATGGAAAGGCAAAATCGAAGTGAAGGCCACGGTTCCCGCGGCCACCAGGGAAGAACTGAGCCTGGCCTATACCCCCGGCGTAGCCCAGCCCTGCCTGGAGATCCAGAAGGACATCAGCCAGTCCTACGAACTGACCAGCCGCCACAACCTCTGCGCCGTGATTACCGACGGCAGCGCCGTGCTGGGCCTGGGCGACATCGGCCCGGAAGCCGGCATGCCCGTGATGGAAGGCAAGTGCGTGCTGTTCAAATCCTTCGGCAACGTGGACGCCTTCCCCCTGTGCATCAAGTCCCACGACGTGGACGAGATCGTCAACACGATCTGCCTGCTGTCCGGCTCCTTCGGCGGCGTCAACCTGGAAGACATTTCCGCTCCGCGCTGTTTTGAAATCGAGCGCAAGCTCAAGGAACGGTGCGATATCCCGATTTTCCATGACGATCAGCACGGCACCGCCGTCATCACCCTGGCGGGGCTGACCAACGCGCTCAAAGTGGTCGGGAAAAAGAAAGAGGACGTGAAGGTCGTCACCTCCGGCGCGGGCGCGGCGGCGATTTCCATCGTGAAGCTGCTCCTGTCCGCCGGCTACCGGAACATCGTCATGTGCGACCGCAAAGGCGCCATCTACAAGGGCCGCGAGGGCCTGAACTGGATCAAGGAAGAAATGGCCGAGGTCACGAACCTCGAGAGAAAAGCAGGCAGCATCGCGGACATGCTGGCCGGAGCGGACATATTCATCGGCGTTTCGGCCCCGAACACGGTGACGACGGACATGGTCCGCACCATGAACCGGGACGCCATCGTCTTCGCCTGCGCGAACCCGACGCCGGAAATCTTCCCGGACGACGCCAAGGCGGGCGGCGCGCGGGTCATTGCGACCGGCCGGAGCGACTTCCCCAACCAGATCAACAACGTGCTGGCCTTCCCGGGCATCTTCCGGGGCACGTTCGACGTGCGGGCATCCGACATCAACGAGGAAATGAAGATGGCGGCCGCGCAGGCGCTGGCGGACCTGATTCCGGACGAGGAGCTGAACGAGGACTACATCATTCCCACGCCGTTTGATCCCCGTGTCGGGCCGGCGGTCGCGAAAGCAGTCGCCGAGGCGGCGAGAAGAAGCGGCGTTGCGAGAATCTGACCAGGAAAGGAGCCCGGCGATGATGAAAGCATGCATTCTGGAAAACATGATTCACCCGGAAGTGGCGGAAATCCTGCCGAAGATTGAAATCGCCGTCGTGCCGGTCGGCTCCTGCGAGCAGCACGGGCCGAACACCACCTATTACACGGATACGGCGCGGGCTTACGCCTTCTGCAAGCTCCTGGGCGAACACTACGGCGAAAAGCTGCTGATCTGCCCTCCGGTCACCTACGGCGTTTCCATCCATCACATGAGCTTTGCCGGCACCGTCACCCTGCGGCCGGAGACGTATATCGAACTGCTCAAGGACATCGCGGTCGCCCTGCACCGGCACGGCATCAGGCGCATCCTGTACGTGAACGGGCACGGCGGAAACGTAGCGCCCCTGAACGTCGTCATCAACTCCCTCAAATACAGCCACGGCATTGACGCTTACCATACCTCCATGGGCTTCGGCGTTTTTGACGACCATGTCACGCCGGAGATGGGCTGGTCGGAAAAACGCGGCCACGCCAGCGAAAGCGAAACCTCCCAGTGCCTGGCGCTCTGCCCGGAGGTGGTCCGCCAGGGCGCCCTGCAAAAAGGCGAAGTGGTGGAAAACTTTGTCATCCGCGGCAAAAACAACCCCTTCCGCTACGGCGGGATCGCTTACCAGTGGGAACGGGACGCCTCCCGGAACGGGGCCCTCGGCGACGCCCGGCTTTCCTCCAAAGAGGAAGGCGAGCGGCTGAACCAGGTGGCCCTGGAACGCGTGGAACGGATGATCGACTATATCCTGGAGCACTACTGAGCGGCTTCGCCGGAGACGACCGGCTGCAGCAGCGGCGCTTCCTCCGCAAAGGCCAGAATGGTTTTCTGCAGCTGTCTGATCAGCCCGGCCCTGCTTTTCAGCTGATGCCGCTGGACTACCAGGTAGGTATGGTGCATCGGCGGGTCGAAGGCCAGGCGCCGGATGACCAGCTGGTCCTTCCTGCGCCGGCAGATGGAAAAGGCGATCGCCGCGGGACAGGCCGTCCAGCAGCGCGGATCCGTCAGGTAGTTGTGCGACATGTGGTTGTTGTCCACCTGAAGATAGGAAGTCACATAGGGATCCCAGTAGGTATCATGCCAGCGGCGGGTCTCTCCGGTCCAGGAGGTGACGCTCACCTCGAACCGCGGGTCCAGCTGGTCCGGCCGGACCGGCCCCTCCGGCAGCGGCGTTTCCGCCGGCAGCAGCAGCACATACTCGGTATCGAACACCGGGAAGGCGACCAGGCTGTCGCCGACGATCAGGCGCGAAGCCAGGCCGACATCCGCCTCGTGGTCCGTCACCATGGAATACACCCGGGCGCTGCTGGCCGTACGCAGGCGGATCCTGGGCGGGTTTTCAAGCCGCATGAGGCGGTGGACGATTTCAGGAATGACATGCTCCTGAAAGCTTGCCGGGGCCGCGATGGTGAGCGGCTCCCGCCCGTCCTCGTGGGAAAACTGCATGGTCTGCCTGTCCAGGGACAGCCAGTGTTCGGCGATGGGAATAAAGTCCTGCCCCTTTTCCGTCAGCTCGATGGTCCGGTATCCGCGGCGCCGTTTGACCAGTTCAACGCCCAGCTCTTCTTCCAGCTGGCTTAAGCGGGAGCTGATGGTGGGCTGGGAGGTATACATGGCCTCCGCCGCCCCGGAAATGGTCTGGCAACGGACGATGTACAGGAAGGTGCGGATGTTCTGCAGGTTCATGGCTGCTCCTTTCCTACGGCTCACGCATGAATGCGTGAGCCTAGGCGGGGGAATCCTTCCCCCGCCAATACCACCCCTTGAACAGGTTTTCCTCTCGCACCTTCGGTGCTCCCGGGCGGAAAATCTGCAGGGAACGGATTATACTGAAGGGGAAAGCCCCTTCACAACCCCTTTGTCTGTTTCAGCGAGACTTCGGTATGCGATGACTTGATTACTCGTGCGTTTGTTATGTCTCTGTACTCTGAAATAAATATCAACCGATTCAATAATTATACCAGAAAAAATAGAAAGAATCAATCTGTACGGGCGTTATGCCGCAAACGGCAACAAAATATCATTTGAAAACGAACAGGAGGAAACAACATGAAAAAACGGATGGCATGGATGCTCGCCCTGGTGATGCTTCTTTCCGCCTGCGCCTTCGCGGAAGGCACGCAGGAACTGACGACGACGGTCGTCGAGGGAACGGAAGCGGCGAACTACCAAAAACAGCTCAACATTGCCCTGGCTTCCCAGATCACGACCCTGGACCCCGGCCTCGTTTCCAACGTGCAGCATTATTACCTGTTCAACATGGTCTATGACACGCTTCTGTTCTACGACAACACCGCCAAGGAACTGTCCGGCAAGCTGGCCACTTCTTTTGCCTGGGCGGACGACAGCTATCAGAAGATCCACATCACCCTCCGGGACGACGTGGTCTTCCACAGCGGCGAACCCATGACGGCCGAAGACATCGCCTTCTCCCTGGACCGCACGACCAGCACGCTGGTTACCAACTCCTACGATCATGTGGACGTCCTCGGGCCGTATGAGCTGGACATCGTCCTCAAGCAGCCGAACGTGGACTTCATGTACGTCCTTTCCCACAACTCCTCGGCGATCGTCAGCAAGAAGGCCGTCGAAGCCAACCCGGACCTCGGCGGCGCCATCGGCACCGGCCCCTGGGTCATCGATATGGACAACTATGTCGCCGGCGATACCATTGCCCTGGTCCGGAACGATCGCTACTGGGGCGAACTGCCCAAGACCGAAAAAATCAACCTGCGCCTGATCGCCAACGCCTCCTCCCGCCTGATCGCCCTGCAGAACAAGGAAGTCGTTTTGATGACGAGCGTGAACCCCACGGAACTGTTCGCGGCCAAGGCCAACACCAATCTGACCATCTACGACTATCCGACCGCGCAGATGTACTATTTCGCCTTCAATAACACCAGCGGCCCCGCGGCGGACAACCTGAAGCTCCGCCAGGCCATCGCCTACGCGATCAATCACGAGGACCTCTTCCTGGCCACGGGCGACGAGGGCGCTACCGCCGCGACTTCCTTCTGGGGCTGGCACATGAAGTATTACTTTGACAAGTTCGACCTGGACCTGTCCTACAACCCCGAAAAGGCCAAAGAATTGGTGGCTGAGCTCGGCGGCAGCGCGACGCTGCACCTGATGGTGAACACCTCCAGCTCCGACTACCGCATCATGTCCGAGGTCATCCAGGACCAGTGCCGCAAGGTCGGCATCGAAATCATCATCGACGAGGTCGACTCTGCCGGTGCGACAGCCAACTCCAAGTACGCCAGCGCCCAGCATGAGGCGATGCTCTACAGCATCAACATGAACGACTGGGACAGCGACATGGGCCGTCTGCTCTCCGTCGGTTCCAACACCAACAAGGCGGTTCTGAACAACGAGCGCGTCACCGAACTGCTCGCCCTCGGCGTTTCCACGACCGACGACGCGCTGCGCGCGGCATACTATCAGGAACTCCAGACCATCGTGCACGACAACTGCTTCTATATCCCGCTGTACTATACCAGCGACACCGTCGCTTATCTGAACGGCACGGCCGGCATGCGCCTCTCCTACTCGAGGGACCATGACTACTCCTACATCGCAATTCCGGAGAACTGATCCTCAGCCGTCCCGGGGAGCCGGCAGGAATGTCGCCTGTCTGCTTCCCGCTTCTTCACCAACGCAGCCGGCCGCCGGCAGGAGGCATTATGGCACACTATATTTTCAAGCGTATCCTGATGCTGATCCCCGTCATCATCGGCGTTTCGCTGTTGATTTTCATCATGCTGGATCTCGCTCCGGGCAACGTCCTGGACATCATCGCCAACGACTATTCGCCGGAACAGCTGGCGGAACTCCGCCATCAGCTGGGCTATGACCGTTCGGTTTTTTACCGCTACGGCATGTATATGTGGGATCTGCTTCACGGCAATCTCGGCGTATCCTATATTTATAAGGCGCAGGTCTGGGATCTGTACATGCAGCGGCTGCCCTCCACGCTGAAGCTGGCCGGGGCGTCGGTGCTGGTGTCCATCCTCCTCCCGCTGGGCATCGTGGCCGCGCGCAAGCACGGGAGCCTGACCGACAACGCCAGCATGGTGGCCGCCCTGCTCGGCCTTTCGATGCCGAATTTCTGGCTGGGCCTGATGCTGATCATCCTGTTCTCGCTGAACCTCAAGTGGTTCCCCTCTTCCGGCGATACGGAGGGCATCCGCAGCCTGATCCTGCCGGCGATCACGATCGGCACCGGCCTGATGGCGACGCTGACGCGCACCACGCGTTCGTCCATGCTGGACGTCATCCGGTCCGATTATCTGCGTACGGCCCGGGCCAAAGGCGTTCCCGAAAAAACCGTGATCCGGAAGCATGCCCTGAAGAACGCCCTGATCCCGATCATCACGGTCATCGGCACGCAGATGGGCCGCACCCTCGGCGGGTCTGTCGTGACAGAAAACGTCTTCTCCTGGCCCGGCATCGGCCGCCTCACCATCGAGGCGGTCAAGCAGCGCGACACCATCACGGTGACCGGGTGCATCATCATGTCCGTCATTATGATCAGCGTCATCCAGCTGATTGTCGATATCACCTACGCCTTTGTCGACCCGCGGCTCAAGTCGCAGTATTCAAGGTCCGGCAGGCGCAGAAAAACGGGCGGCAGCCTCAAGGGGGTGAAGGCGAATGGCTAAGCAGAAACCATCCTCCGTCGCCAAGCAGTATCACAAGCGCAGCGCCATGGGGGAAATCTGGCATCGCCTGCGCAAAAACAAGGGCGCCATGATCGGCGCCGTCCTGCTGCTGATCCTCTTTGCCGTCGCCCTGACCATCGATCTGTGGGTGGACCAGGAACTGGTCATCGGCCAGAACCTGCGGGAACGCCTGAAAGCCCCGAGCGCCAAACACTGGTTCGGCACGGACGAAATGGGCCGGTCCCTGTTCTGGCGCATCCTGTACGGCTCGCGCTATTCGCTGGCGATCGGCTTTGTGGCGGTCTTTGTGTCCCTGGTCGTCGGGGTGCCCCTGGGGGCCGTGGCCGGGTATTTCGGCGGCACGGTGGAAACCGTCATCATGCGCATCACCGATATTTTTTCCGCTGTACCGGCCATCCTGATGGCCGTGGTCGTCGTTTCTGTGCTCGGCAGCAGCACGGTCAACCTGATGATTGCCGTGGGCGTCTCCTCGATCCCCGGTTTTGTCCGCGTCACCAGGGCCGCGGTGCTGACGGTGCGCAACGAGGAATACGTGGAGGCCGCCAAGGCCCTGGGCAAATCGAACCTGTATATCATTTTCGTGCATGTGCTGCCCAACTGCCTGTCGCCGATCATCGTGCAGACGACCCTGCGCGTCGCCAGCGCCATCGTCTCCGCGTCGAGCCTCAGCTTCCTGGGCCTTGGCATCAAGCCGCCGGCCCCCGAATGGGGCGCACTGCTGACCGCCGGGCGGAACTACATCCTGGGGTACAGCTACCTGACCTTCTTCCCGGGACTGGCGATCATGATCACGGTGCTCGCGTTCAACCTGCTCGGCGACGGGCTGCGCGACGCGATGGACCCCAAGCTCAAACGGTAAGGAGGACGAGCGATGAATCAGGAAGCCAAAAACGCACCGCAGCGGGATGATTCCTGCGTGCTCGACATCGAGCACCTTACCGTACATTACGAGCTGGAAGACGAAACCGTCGAAGCGGTGAACGACATATCCATAAAGCTCAAAAAAGGACATATCCTCGGCCTGGTCGGGGAAACCGGCGCTGGCAAAACCAGCACGGCTCTGGCCGTGCTCAACCTGGTGCCCGATCCGCCGGGCAGAATCAAATCCGGCTCCGTCCGGATCAACGGCCGCGAAATCATGAAAATGAGCAAGCGGGAGCTGGAAGAGGTCCGCGGCAGCGATGTGTCGATGATCTTTCAGGACCCGATGACCTCCCTGAACCCCGTGTTCACGGTCGGCGAACAGATTGCCGAAAGCATCCGCCTGCACGAAAAGTGCGACAGCAGAACCGCCATGGAGCGGGCGGAGCATATGCTTTCCCTGGTGGGCATTCCGCCGGAGCGGGCCAACGAGTATCCCCACCAGTTTTCCGGCGGCATGAAGCAGCGCGTCGTCATCGCCATCGCCCTGTCCTGCAGCCCCAAACTCCTTCTGGCGGACGAGCCCACCACCGCCCTGGACGTGACCATCCAGGCCCAGGTGCTGGACATGATGGTGAACCTCAAGCAACAGCTGAATACTTCGATGATCTTTATCACCCACGACTTAGGGATCGTGGCCGAAATCTGCGACGAGGTGGCGGTCATGTACGCCGGGCGGATCATCGAGCGCGGCACGCTGGACGACATCTTCAACCACACCAAACACCCTTACACGGAAGGGCTTTTCAACTCCCTGCCGGACATCGAAAACCGCACCGCGGAACTGAAGCCGATCCCCGGCCTAATGCCGGACCCGACCAAGCTCCCCAAAGGTTGCGCCTTCGCGCCCCGGTGCCCCTACGCGTCCCCGGAATGCATCAGCACCCCGCAGGCTGAGCGGAAGATCTCCGATACCCATTTCGTTATGTGCTCGGCCTATGAGGATCCGGCATTCCGCATCCAGCGGGAGGAGGTCTCCTATGAGTAACGCCATCCTGGAAGTTCAGAACCTGAAGAAATACTTTAAGACCAGCCGGGGCATGCTGCACGCCGTCGACGATATCTCCTTTACCCTGGAAAAAGGCAAGACCCTCGGCATCGTGGGCGAATCCGGCTGCGGCAAGTCCACCACCGGCCGCTGCATCCTGCGGCTGATCGAGCCCACCTCCGGCCGGGTGATCTTTGACGGAGAGGACGTCCTCCGGCTCAGCGGGAAAGAGCTGCGCAAAAAGCGCGAGGACATGCAGATCATTTTCCAGGACCCGTTTTCCTCCCTGAACCCGCGGAAAACCGTCATGCAGACCATCGCGGAAGGGGTGGAAATGCGCGGGCGGTACCGCACCAAAGAGCAGATCGAAAACCGCGTCCTGGAGCTGATGGAAACCGTCGGCCTGGCGGAGCGCCTCATCAACAGCTATCCGCACGAGCTGGACGGCGGACGCCGGCAGCGCATCGGCGTCGCCCGGGCCCTGGCCGTCGAGCCGAAGCTCATCGTGTGCGACGAGCCCGTCTCCGCCCTGGACGTGTCCATCCAGGCACAGATCCTGAACCTGCTCAAGGAGCTCCAGAAAAAGCTGGACCTGACCTACATTTTTATCACCCACGACCTGGCAGTCGTCAACCATATTTCAGACGAGATCATGGTGATGTACCTCGGCCAGACGGTGGAAAAGGCCCCGTCCGAGGAGCTGTTCCGCAACCCCGCCCACCCGTACACGAAGGCCCTCCTGTCCGCCATCCCGATTCCGAAGGTGGGCGGGCCGAAGCGCCAGAGGATTCTGCTCAAAGGCGAGGTCAGTTCCCCGATTGAACCCGGTGAGGAGTGCCGGTTCCTCAAGCGCTGCCCCTCCGCCTGCGACGCCTGCCACAAAGGAAGCACAAAGCTTAAGGAGATTTCCAAAGACCATTTTGCCGCGTGTCATTTAATCTGAATTTGGCAACGCCCCGGCAGCCGCCGGGGCGTTGCTTATTCTGTTTATCTTCCGTTCTCCGGGACAGTTTGCCCGGGCTCTTTTGCCGGGAAAAAGAGCGTCCACGGCTCTTCCTCCGGCGGGTCCGCTTCCGCGCGGAACATGCCGTTTCCGTCCGGGTCCGGGAAGGCGATGCTGCGGCACCAGAGGCCGAAGCCCTGCTTTTCCCTGCCGCCGTAACGCCCGTCCCCCCAGAGAGGAAGCCCCCGGGAGGCGCACTGCACGCGGATCTGGTGGGTGCGGCCGGTTTTCGGCTCGATCCGAAGCAGGGCGTTTTTCTCCGTCCGCCCGACCACCTCAAAGGAAAGCTCCGCTTCCTTGACCCCCTTGCGCTGCCTTTGGACCGGGTAGCTTTTTCTTTTTGTCCGGTCCCAGTAAAGGAGGTCGTTCCACTGCCCGGAAGACTCCTGCGGCAGGCCTTCTGTCACGGCCAGGTATTCCTTCTGCAGCTTCCCTTCCGCGATTCCCGCGGAAAGGGCCGCCGCCGCGGATTTCGTCAGTGCGTAGACCATCACCCCGCCCGTTTCCCGGTCCAGCCGGTGGACGGGGAATACGCGTTCCGGCAAGATCCCCAGTGCCTGCGCGATCAGCTCCGGCATACCGCCCTCTCCTGTTTCGGAGGACACGCCGCGGGGTTTCACGCAGAGGATATATCCGGGAGTTTGGGTAAGGATTTTCAGCACCATCCTGCCTCCATGCTGACTTTTCATTGATTTTTATGTTCGTTAATTATAATATGACGGCATCCATTCGGTTTGATCCGCGTAGATCGGCATTTCAAACGATACCTGTTCTTTTGTCTCCGTCACCTTCAGCGTTGCATCATCCAGCCATTCAAGCTCCAGCGAATCGCTTACATGGTAAGCCCAGAACAGACACCACTGCCATTTGGTTTTCCATTTTTCTCCGCCGTTCTGCGCTTCGATGATTACAGTCGCGGAGCAGTCCACCGTCGCTCCGGCTCCGTCATCTGTGTAGTACTTCGCAAGGTGCTTCTGATCCGGTGAAGACACTGAACAGATGAGTTTTTCAGCCGGTCTGTGATCGATCTGTTTCCGTGGACCATTGAAAAGGGCCATTCCCCCCGTCAGCACAACAAGAGGAAGAACAGCGATCACCAGACATACAGCAAATACGACCAAAGCGACCTGTACCCTTCTCCACAGCTTTTTCTTCATATGTTCTCCGTGCACTGTTCCGGCCTATCTGCGAATTCCTGTCAAGATAACATACTTATACATCAGTCATTTCCCCAGCATCGGTCTGGCTATCTTGTCGCAGAAGAACTCGATCAGCGGACCCATGAAAAACGCGGTGATGATGGTGCCGATCCCGGCGAACGCGGGGACGCCGCCCCAGCTGCCGCCGCCCAGGAGGAAGCAGACGACCCCGAGGATCACGCAGGCCAGGTCCGTCCCGATGCGGATGTACTTGAACTTCCCCCACTTCCATTTGTCCGCCATCGTGATGGCGATGGAGTCGTAGGTGGATACGCCCAGGTCCGCCGTCATGTAGAGGGCCGAACCGATGCACAGCACGACGACGCCGACCGCCAGGCACAGCGCCCGCACGGGAATCGACGGATCCGGGAGCAGCTTCTGCAGCAGCTCGTACGAAAACTGCGTCACATAGCCCAGCAGGAAAAGGTTGATGAACGTGGCGATGCCGATGTTGTGCCGGTTGAACACCAGGCTGAACAGCAGCAGCACCGCGTTCACGATCATGTACAGGGTGCCGAACGGGATCGGGATCCATTTGTCCAGCCCGCTCATCAGGGCCTGGAACGGGTCGACTCCAAAGGCCGCAATCTTGAAAACCCCGACCGCGACCGCCCCGGTCAGCACCCCGCCCAGGGACATCAGGATTCGTTTCTGAATTGGTTTCATGGTTTCCATACCTCCGTCAATCCCCGCCTTACATTCCCCGAATACCCCCTGACTGTCTCCCCGGCGGCCAGGGAATCCAGCACGGCTTCCTCGGCGCACTCGGCGGCGGCGCGGAAGGCGGTGTCCATCATGTCCTCGTTCAATCTCAGGCAGGGTTGGACAAACGCAGCATCTTCCTGAGGGATCCGGTTGGCGGTGGAAAAGCCCAGGAAGACCTCCCCGCTGCCGTGGCCGATGAACGAGCCCAGGCGGATGAGACCCACCGCGCAGCGCTTGAGGATGCGCCTGAGCTGCCGGTCGCTCGCCGGCAGGTCCGTCGCCAGGATCAGGATGCAGGATCCCCTGTCCGGCAGGTCCTCGGAAAGGTTCCGCTCGATCTCCTGCCCGACAGTCCAGCCGCCGATCCGCAGGTCATGCAGGCGGCCGTGGTTGGTCAGGGCCAGAATGCCGACGGTATATGTCTTCCCGTCCGCCCGGATCACCCGGGACGCGCTGCCGATGCCCCCCTTGAGCCCGTGGCAGGTCATCCCCCGCCCCGCGCCGACCGCGCCGACCGGAAAGTCCGCTTTCGCATCCCCGATGGCCGCGAACACTTCCTTCTCTCCGATCACCCGGTCTTCGATGTCGTTGAGGGAGGCGTCGTTGCACTCACAGACGATGGGGTTGAGCGTCCGGACATGGGTGCCCTTTTCCCTTTCCCGCCCGATCACGTAAGACACCAGCGCGTCGTGCACCCTGCCGACGTTCAGCGTGTTGGTCAGGGCAATAGGCGTTTCAATCTGGCCCAGTTCTTCGATCTGCATCAGGCCCAGGCTCTTGCCAAAACCGTTCAGCACATAGCAGGCGCAGGGGAGCTTCCGCTCAAACGGGTCGTCAGCGCAGGGCATTACGACCGTTACCCCGGTCTGGTGGCGCTCATTGCTCACTGTACAGTGGCCGACAGTGACGCCCGGCACGTCGCTGATGCGACGGAGCGGGCCGCTCTCCATCTCTCCCACGGGGAGGTTCAGATCTTCAAAGCGCATGGTATCTTCTCTTTCTGATCGCGATAAATCGCCGGAAAGCGGATGAAAAGCGGCCTTCCGGCGATCGATGAATATAAAAAACCGCCAGCCGCATCATATCATAAAACAGATTTGCTGACAAGCGGTTTATCTGAACCTGGCAGGACATACGCACGCATGCGTGTGCCCTGCCATTCCATGCGTTATGCCCTCAGCTTCTCCCACATCCCCGCGGAGCGCAGGGCCGGGCGCAGGGCGTGGTAGAACACCGGCGCGGCGACCACGGCGACGGCGGCGTTGATCAGGGACGGGACCAGCTTGGCGACCATCGTCGCGCCGACGGCGTCCATCGGGTAGCCGTACACAAAGCGCTGATAAATAAAAGTTTTCAGCATGTACAGGGCCACATAGGTCAGCGCCCCGCCCACGGCCGCCACGACGGTCCGGACCGGATGCTCCTCCCGGACGGCTTTCCCAGCATTCCGCATCAGGATGCCGCAGACAAGCGCCATCGCGAATTTGGAGACAAACGTGATCAGCACGTTGATCAGGTCATATCCCCCCGCCAGGGCGTCGTACAGGGCGGAGCCCAGACCGGCCGCCGCCCCGCCCCACCAGGGACCCAGCAGCATGCCGGCCAGCAGGCAGACCGCGTTGGCGAAATGCACCTTGCTCCCCAGCAGCGGAAACCGGAACAGCGTCACCACATAGACCATCGCGGCCATGACGCCCACAAATGTCAGCACATAGGCGTTTACGCTCTTTTTCTGCATCGTTGAAGCCTCCCTCTGTCCCGTGGCAAAAAACCCTTGCCAAAGCGACGGAAAGAGTGTATCATCAATCTGGATATAAAAAAATATCCAGAACAGGAGAAAAACATAAGACCAGATGAGCAAAGAAACCAAACCTGCCTACCTGCAGCTGTACGAGGAACTGCGCGGGAAAATCCTGTCGGGCGTCTGGCCCCATGGGACAAAAGCCCCCTCCAAGCGGGAAACCGCCGAACGGGCCGGGGTCAGCGTGATCACGGCGGAGCACGCCTACGGGCTGCTCTGCGAAGAAGGATACCTGGAAGCACGCGAGCGCAGCGGATACTTTGTCCTTTACCAGCAGGACGGCGGTTATTACGCGCCGGCGCCCGCCGTTTCCGCCCCGCTTGCCCCGGCTCCGCCGCCGCCCCGGGAAGCCTTTCCCTTTTCCGTCCTGGCGCGGACGATGCGGAAAGTCCTGGGGGACCGGGGAGAAACCCTGCTGGTCAAAGCCCCGGGCGAAGGCGTGCCTGCCCTGCGAGAAGCCGTCGCCCGGTACCTGCTGCGCAGCCGCGGGCTGAACGTTTCGCCCGGCCAGATCTTCATCGGCTCCGGGGCGGAATACCTCTACGGGCTGATCGTCCGCCTGCTCGGACGGGACCGGGTATATGCCGCGGAAGATCCCTCCTATGAGAAAATCGCCCAGGTCTACCAGGCCGAGGGCGTCCGGTGCGAGATGCTGCGGCTGGGCAAAAACGGCATCCTCTCCGGCGACCTGTGGAAGAGCGGGGCCTCCGTCCTGCACGTGACGCCCTATCATTCCTATCCCTCCGGCGCCACGGCGGACGCGACCAAGCTGCGCGAATACGTCCGCTGGGCGGAAGCGCCGGACCGGTTTCTTGTGGAGGACGACTTTACGTCCGAGTTTTCCCTGTCCGGCAAGCCGACGGAAACCCTGTTTTCCCTGTCCGGCGGCCAAAGGGCCCTGTATGTCAACACTTTTTCCCTGACGATCGCCCCGTCGATGCGCGCCGGTTACCTGGTGCTGCCGGAGCGCCTGATCCCCCTGTACAAAAAGAGAACCGGGTTTTATTCCTGCCCGGTCCCGACGTTTGAACAGTATGTGCTGGCCGAGCTCCTGGATTCCGGCAGCTTTGAGCGGCACATCAACCGGGTGCGCAGAAGGCTGCGCGGCAAAAATCCCCCCGTCTGACAAGACAGGGGGGACGCCGCCCGCACCGGGCCGTTTTTCGGCCTGATGGGGAAGCAACCATGGTACCGCCGGCCGGACTTGAACCGGCAGCCTGCGCCTTATGAAAGCGCTGCTCCGCCTGATTGAGCTACAGCGGCAAATATCTGGTTGCAGCCACATGGTATCATGCCCGCGCCGGCCCGTCAATCAACCCATAGTATAATCCGCGCCCTCTGCGCTGATTTTGGTTTGCGGCCCCGGTGTATTTGTGGTATGATTGGATCATGGAAGCGGAAAGCCGCTGAAAGGAGAACGGCCCTATGTCACAGCAGCAGAAAGTGTTTATCCTCGGCCATAAAAACCCCGATACCGATTCCATCTGTTCCGCGATCGCCTACGCCGATATCCGCAACCGGACGTCCAGGGGTGAACGCTATATCCCCCGGCGCGTCGGGCAGATCAACGACGAAACCGAATATGTGCTCCGGCGCTTCGGCTTTTCCCAGCCGGGCTATATGCCCAACGTCGGCACCCAGGTCAAGGATATGGACATTTTCCCCACCCCGCACCTGGAAGCGACGATGTCCCTGAAGCGCGCTTGGGACCTGATGAAGGAAAACAACATCACCACGATGCCGGTGGTGGACGCGGACGACCGTCTGGTCGGGCTGATCACGGTCAACGACGTGTCCCGGGTCTTCATGGATACGGAGGACAGCTTCCTCCTTTCGAACGCCCATACCCAGTACCGCTGGATCGCCGAGACGATCCGGGGCGCCATCCGGGCGGGGGACGAAAACCAGTTTTTTACAAAAGGAAGGGTGCTGGTCGGCACAGCCAACCCGGAGCTTCTGAGCGTGTTCCTGAAAGAGGGCGACATGGTCATCCTCGGCGACCGCGAGGAAGACCAGATGGAGGCCGTCAAGCAGAACGTCAGCTGCATCGTCGTCGGCCTGAACATGGAGATTTCCGCCCGGGTGATGGCCCTGGCAAAGGAAAAAGGCATCGTGATCATTTCCTCCGCGCTGGATACCTTCACAATCGCCCGGCTGATCAACCAGAGCATCCCCGTCGGCCATGTCATGATCCGGGAAGGGGTCATCTCCTTTTCCACCGAAGACTTTACGGAAGACATCAGCGACACCATGAAACGGAGCCGGTATCACGCGTTCCCGGTGCTCGATCCCAAAGGCCGCTGCCTGGGCACGATTTCCCGCCGGAACCTGATCGACCCGAAGAAAAAGCGGATCATCCTGGTGGACCACAACGAAAAGGAACAGGCGGCGGACAACGCCGACCAGGCGGAAATCCTGGAGATCATCGACCACCACAAGCTCCGGTCCCTGGAAACCATGACACCCATTTCGTTCCGCAACCAGCCGGTCGGCTGCACCGGCACCATCATGTATCAGATCTACGGGGAGCAGCGGCTGGAAATCCCGCCGGACATCGCCGGCCTGCTCTGCTCCGCCATCATTTCGGACACGCTGATGTTCCGCTCCCCCACCTGCACGATCCACGACAAGATGGCCGCCGGCGCGCTGGCCCTGATCGCCGGGGTGGAAATCCCGCAGCTGGCCAAGGAAATGTTCCGCGCCGGCAGCAGCCTGAGCGGCAAAACGCCGGACCAGATCTTCTATACGGACTATAAGAAGTTTACCTCCGACGGAGGGCTCCTGTTCGGCGTCGGCCAGATCAGCTCCATGGACGAGGACGACCTCCGGGAGATCCGGGAAAAGCTGAGGCCCGTCCTGAAAACCGAAAGCGAGAAACAGGGGATCCCGAAGATCTACTACATGCTGACCAACATCCTGGAAGAGTCCACCGAGCTGATCTGCTACGGGCCGGACAGCGAGCATCTGATCTCGGTCGCTTTCGGCATCCGGCCCGAAAACGGGTCCTTCTTCCTGCCCGGGGTGGTCTCACGCAAAAAGCAGCTGATCCCCGCCATCATGAAGGCGGACCAGCTGCTGCGGAATTCGGACTATTCCGCCTGACCGGAAGGAGGAAACCCCCCATGAGGATCGAAACGGAACGGCTCGTGATCACGGAATTCACGATGGACATGGCGCGGGCCGTTCACGAGAACTCCCTGGACGATGATAACCGGCGCTTTGTCCCGGACGAGGTGTTTGAAACCGTGGAGGACGCGGAAGAGACCGTCGCCTTCCTGATGTCGCGCTACGGCGGGACGGACGGGCCGCTGGTCTATCCCGTGCTGCTGAAGAACGGCGGCCGGAACATCGGCTACGTGCAGCTGGTCCCGCTGGGCGGTGGCAGCTGGGAAATCGGTTATCACATCGCGAAAGCGCATACCGGCCGCGGCTGCGCCGCCGAAGCGGTCCGGGCTTTCCTGCCGGTCATCGCGCGCGCCGTGGGAATCAGCGAAGTGCAGGGCGTCTGCCTGAGCGGCAATATAGCCTCCCGGCGCGTCCTGGAAAAGTGCGGGTTTTCGCCTGTGTCCGAAGGCATGGGCGAATACCAGGGGGAAAGCCGGGAGATCTTCCGGGCCGTCTGGCAGCTGCCGGCGGAGGCCGGACAGTCCTGACCCGTCCGGCCATGTTTCTGCCCTACCGGCCGCTCTTCACCCGGAACCCGGCTTCCTTCGCCTCCGGGGGGATCTCGGTCAGGACGGCCTTTTCGATGTGAATATGCGGCTGGCTTTTCAGCCGGATCAGCAGCTTTCTGAGCTTCGGGGCGCTTCCCTGCGCTTCCATCAGGACGCTGCCGTCCGGCAGGTTCATGACCCAGCCGGTCAGTTCCAGCCCGCGGGCCAGATAATACGCGGTATACCTGAACCCCACATGCTGGACTTTGCCGGAAAAAAGGATGCGCCACCTCGTCCGCGTCATATCTTCATATGTCCTTTCACAGACAAGGGGCTGCTGCAGCTGATCTGCAGCAGCCCCGCTGTATTATCCTGATCAGATCGTGTTTTCGTCGCTCAGCAAATCTGCCAGCACCTTGTCCCGGACCTTTGAGACGTCGGTCTCCCGGATCTTCTGGCGGAGCGGCAGCACCGCGCGCGGGGAAACGGACAGTTCGTCGATTCCGATGGACAGGAAGGTCTCCGTCAGGCTCAGGTCCGCGCCGAGCTCGCCGCAGATGCCCACCCAGATACCGTTTTTGTGCGCGTTGTCGCACACCATTTTGAGGGCGCGCAGCACGGCGGGATGATGGGGGTTATAGAACCGGCCCAGGTCGGCGTTCTGCCGGTCGCAGGCCAGGGTATACTGGGTCAGGTCGTTGGTGCCGCAGGAGAAGAAGTCCACTTCCTTTGCCAGCCGGTCGCTCATCAGCACAGCGGCGGGCGTTTCGATCATGATGCCGATCTCGACATCTTCGCTGTAGGGGATGCCCTCCTGCGTCAGCTCCTGGCGGACGCGGTCGCACATCTTTTTGGCTTCCTTGACTTCCCACACGCTGGTCACCATCGGGAACATGATGCCCAGCTTGCCGAAGGCGGACGCCCGGAACAGGGCGCGCAGCTGGGTGTGGAAGATCTCCGGCCTGTTCAGGCAGATACGCAGGGCGCGGTTGCCCATGGCTGGATTTTCCTCCTTGGGGAGGTTGAAATAGCCGATCTGCTTGTCCGCCCCGATGTCGAGGGTGCGGATGACCACTTCCCGGCCGCCCATGTCGCTGAGGGCCTTTTTATAGGCCTCGAACTGGTCGTCCTCCGAGGGAAAGTCGTCGCAGTTCAGATAGAGGAACTCGCTGCGGAACAGGCCCACGCCGCCGGCGTCGTTGCTCAGCACCGCCGGCACGTCGTCCGGCGAACCGATGTTGCAGTAGACGCGGATCTTCTGCCCGTCGACAGTTTCATTGGGCAGACCCTTGAGCTTCTCCAGCATCTCCCGCATCTTCCTCTGCTCGTCCATCTTTTTGAGCAGATAGGCTTTCGCGTCTTCGTCCGCGTCGATTACCACGTTGCCGGTGCCGCCGTCGATGATGACCTCGCGGCCCTCGTATTCGGGCTTGAGCTGGTCCCCCACGCCGATGATGGCGGGGATGCCCATCGTACGGGCCAGGATCGCGGTGTGGCTGGAGCCGGAGCCGCCTTCGGTGATAAAGCCGAGGATCTTGCTCTTGTCCAGCTGGACGGTTTCGCTGGGCGCCAGATCGTCGGCCGCCAGGATCACCGGCACGGGGGAATCGATCCCGCCCTGCACCACGCCGGTCAGCGCCGCGATGATCCGGCCGGACACGTCCTTGACGTCCGCCGCGCGGGCCTGGAAATAAGCGTCCTCCATCGCCGCGAACATCTCGGCAAACTGGGCGGCCGTATCGGTCACCGCCGCTTCGGCGTTCAGCTTTTCCTCCTGAATGGCGGTCTGAATGGCTTCTTCATACTCCATGTCTTCCGCCATCAGCTGATGGGTCTCAAACAGCAGGGCGGCCTCGTCGCCGGCCTCTTCCCTCGCTTTTTCAGCCAGCTCGCCCAGCTGCTCCACTGCTTTGGCCTGAGCGTCTTTGAAACGCTGCCATTCGGCATCGGCGTCCTCCACCTCATAACGGCGGATGGTCGCCTTGGCCCGCTGGTAATAATACAGAGGTCCCATGGCGACCCCGGTGGAAACGCCTTTTCCCTGAATGGAAATCATGTCGTTTTATCTCCTTTATCCTGTCGCTCGGCAAAACAAACAGACGGCTGTTCCGGAAGAGCAGCCGTCTGCGGGACGTTGTTACAGATTGGCTTTGAAGAAGGCTTCGATGGCGGCGGCGGCGGTTTCTTCATCCGCACCTTCGACGGTCACCTTCACGGTGTCGCCCTGCTTGATGCCCATGCCCATCAGGGCCATCAGCTTCAGGGCGTTGACGGATTTTTCACCTTTGGCTACGGTGACGGCGGACGCATACTTCTTGATTTCCTTGACCAGGATGCCGGCCGGACGGGCGTGGATGCCAACGGGATCGGTGATGGTGTACTCAAAAGATTTCATGGTTTTTCCTCCTTATTGTTTCCGTTTGCACGGATCGTTCCGATGTGTCTGCGTTATTTCGCCCCGCACTCGACGCCTTCCAGGTCGTCGCTGTTGGTCAGCAGCACCGCCACGGTGTCGCTGTAGCCGGCGGCCTTGATCTTCGCGCGGTCAAAGATGATCAGGGGCTGGCCCGCCTTGACTTCGTCGCCTTCCTTCACCAGGCAGGTGAACCCGTCGCCATGCATGTTGACGGTGTCAACGCCGACGTGGATCAGCATTTCCATGCCGTTGGACTCGATGCCCACGGCGTGCTGGCTTTCCGCCACCGAGGAGATGGTGCCGTCAAACGGGGCAACCACCTTGTCATCGCTGGGCTGGATCCCCACGCCGTCGCCCAGGACGCCGGAAGCGAAAGTATCGTCCGGGATCTCCTCGCGGGCGATGACGTTACCCTTGACCGGCTGCAGCACCTGGCCGGCCGCGCAGCGGATCACGCTGACGGCGGGCACTTCAATCGCCGGCGCGGAGGGCGCGGCAGGCTCAGCCGCCTTTTTCGGTTCATCTTCCTTCCAGATGACCCAGACCAGGGCAAACGCGACGCCCGCGGAAATCAGCAGCTCCACCAGGTAGAGCGGCACGTTGTTGACCGCCGGGATGGCGGGGATGCCGGTCACGCCGTATACGGGCGCGCCCAGCCTGAACAGGGCGCCGAACAGGGCGCCGACCGCGCCGCCGGCCATGCCGAACAGGAAGGGCTTCATGAAACGGAAGTTGATACCGAAAATCGCCGGCTCCGTAATGCCCAGGGAAGCGGACAGGGCGGACGGCAGGGCCACGGACTTGGTCTTCTGGTTTCTGACCTTGAGGGCCACCGCCAAGCAGGCGCCGAACTGGGCAAAGTTCGCGGCGGAGGCGATGGGCATCCAGGTATTGAGCCCTGTCTGGGCGATCATGCCGGCCTCGATCACGTTGTACATGTGATGCAGGCCCATGACGACCGTCCACGGGTAAATCGCACCCATGACGACCGCGCCGGGCAGAGAGCTGGCCAGCCACTTGGCGCCCGCCAGCACCCAGTTTTCAAGCACGGAGAAGATGGGGCCGATAACCGTGAAGGTAACGAACGACGTGACCAGCACGGTGACCAGGGGCGTGACAAACAGGTCGATCATCTCGGGCACTTTCTTGTGCAGCCATTTTTCCACCGTGCTCATCAGGAGCACGGCCAGGATCACCGGGATGACGTGACCCTGATAGCCGACCTGCTGGACGTTGAAGAAGAACAGATGCCAGGTCGGTATCTCCCCGGCTGCGTAATTGCCGACCGTCCAGGCGTTGATCAGCGCGGGATGGACCATCATCAGGCCGATGACCGCGCCCAGGAAAATGTTGCCGCCGAACACGCGGGCGGAAGAAATGGCCACCAGCACAGGCAGCAGGGCAAACGCCGTATTGGCTACCAGGTCCAGGAAAGCATACCAGTCGCTCTGGCCGAACGCCGGCCAGAACTTCGGGATGGCTTCTACCAGACCCATCATCAGGCCCGAGGCCACAATGGCGGGCAGGATCGGCACGAACACGTCGCCGGGGGTTTTGAGGATCTTCTTCCACCACGGCATCTTGGAAGCCGCGGCGGCCTTGACGTCGTCCTTGGTGGCCGCGGATGCGCCGGTCACCGCGAGGAATTCGTCATACACCTTGTTGACCGTACCGGTGCCGATGATCAGCTGCAATTGGCCGTTTGACTCAAACATGCCTTTTACGCCGTCCACGTTTTCCAGCGCTTCCTTGTTGACCTTGCTGTTGTCCGCGATGACCAGACGGAGCCGGGTCGCGCAGTGGGCCGCGCTGATTACATTGCCGCCGCCGCCGATATTGGCCGCGATCTGCTCAGCGCATTTGCGATAGTCCAGGGCCATGGGGTCCCCTCCTTTTTTATGTGAACTTGTTCCAGCCGGAAAAAAGAAGAACAAATTCGCCATTGATACCTTTGATTATATCCCAGAATCCTGCTTCCGTAAAGAACTTTTTTGCCGCGTATCGGGTTTGTTCAGGCCAGTCCGAGCTTCTCAAACGCCCAGGCGAGCCCGTCCGCTTCCACCGACGGGCAGACCAGATCACTCTTTTCCTTGAGGGCCGGGCTTCCGTTGTCCATGCAGACGGAGGTCCCGACCGTTTCGATCATTTCCAGGTCGTTCATGCTGTCGCCGAAGCCGACTGTATCTTCGATCGGGATGCCGAACCGCTCCGCCACGATGCGGACGCCGCGGCCCTTGTCAAACTTCCGGTTGATGAGCTCTCCGTTCAGGCAATGATGGGCGGCCAGGTCCTGCACGACAAAGACATAATCCTTTTCCAGCGCCTGCCGGGCGGGCAGAAGCTGGCTTTCCTTTTTGCACATGAAAACGATCTTGTAGACGGGCCGCCCGTCGTATCCGCTCATCGGGCGGATGCTGAGCTGCTCGGCCAGGGCCCTGCGCCAGCGTACCAGCTCGCTGCTGCCCCCGTCCGCCCCGGTCAGGAAATCTCCCAGGTCCTCGTCGCCCCAGGTGGCGTCCTTCGCCTCGATCGTGCGGAACACGCCGTTTTCCCGCAGCAGCCTCATGCCGGTCTCAAAGTCCTCCCGCGGCATCGGGCAGTCAAACAGCACCTCGTCCCCGGCGAACACATAGCCGCCCGCCGCGGCCACGGCCCCCTCAAAGCCCAGGGCCAGCACCGGGGCCAGCATGGCCGGGTTCCGGCCCGTGCAGAGGAACACCCTGTGGCCGTTTGCCTGCGCCTTCCGGATGGCCTTCATCGCGCTTTCCGGCGGCGTATTGCTGCCCGCCGGTGTCAGGGTGCCGTCGATGTCCAGAAAAATCAGTTTCTTCTTCATAATGACCCCTTTATTGCCGTTTTAAAAAGTGTACAGCAGCCACCGGAAGCCGTGGGCCGGGACTTTGACCGCCCCCGCCGGCACCTCTTCCCCGCTGAGCAGATCCTTGTACGTCTTGTCGTCCCGCAGCCAGGCGGTCTTCCCCGCGTCCCCGAAATTGAACAGGGCCAGCAGCTGCTCACCCCGGTAATAGCGGCCGATGCCCAGCACCTGATCGCTGCCGGTTTCCGGCAGCCACAGATCCGCCGCCGTATCAAAGACGGGATGGGCTCCCCGCAGCTCTTCCATCCGGCGGATGGCGGCGAACACCCTTCCCTCCGGCGTCGTTTCGTCCCGGCGGAGCTCCGCCTTCTCCCAGTCCAGGCTGCCCCGGTGGAGGTAGCGGCTGTCTTCTTTCTTCAGCGGATCATCGTGGTAGCCGTTGTCATTCTCCTGGGCGATCTCGTCGCCGCTGTAGAGGACCGGCACCCCGCTCAAGGCAAACATGAAGGCGTGCAGGGTTTCGTCCAGGCGCAGGGCGCTGTCCATGGCGGCGGCGTCTCCGTTTGCCCGGGCGGCTTCGACGCCGCACAGGGAAGCCGTGGTCCCGCAGAGACGGGCGTCCCCCAGCCGCGGGTCGTCGTTGTACAGCTCGCCCCGGGCCGGGCTGCCGGGCCACTTGCCGGTCAGGTAGTCGTTTAAATACTTTTTATGCGGCACCTCCTGCTGGCCGAACTGCGACAGGAACCCATAGTCCAGCCCCCAGCCGATGTCGTCGTGGCAGCGCAGGTAGTTGAGGAAGGTGTATTCCTTCGGCAGGGCGAAGACCTGGCTCAGCTGGTGGGCAAGCAGCCGCGTATCCTTCGTCGCGACGGTGTGCCAGATCGTCGCCATGGTCGTCACGTTGTAGAGCAGGTGGCACTCCGGCTTTTCGACCGTGCCGAAGTACGGGACCACCTTGCTGGGCTCCATCACCACCTCGCCCAGCAGCAGCGTGCCCGGGCAGACGATCTCGCAGACCATCCGCATCATCCGCACCAGGGTGTGCACCTGCAGGAGGTTGCGGCACGGGGTGCCCAGGGCCTTCCAGATATAGGGCACGGCGTCCAGGCGGATGACATCTACGCCGTGGTTGCACAGATACAGCATATTGTCCGTCATCTCGTTGAAAACGACGGGATTGGCATAATTGAGGTCCCACTGGTAGGGGTAGAAGGTGGTCATCACGACCTTCTGCGCTTCCTCACACCAGGTGAAATTGCCCGGCGCGGTGGTCGGGAATACCTGAGGCACGGTCTGCTCGAAGGCGTTGGGGATCGTCCAGTCGTCATAGAAAAAATACCGGTCCTGGTATTCCTTTTCCCCCGCCCGGGCCCGGCGCGCCCACTCGTGATCCTCGCTGGTGTGGTTCATCACAAAGTCCAGGCAGATGGCGATGCCCTGCTCATGGGCTTCGTCCGCCAGGGCCGCCAGGTCTTCCATCGTGCCCAGCTCCGGCTGCACCTTCCGGAAATCGCTGACGGCATACCCGCCGTCGCTCCTCCCTTTCGGGCTTTCCAGCAGGGGCATCAGGTGGAGGTAATTGACCCCGCAGTCCGTGATATAGGGGAGCTTTTCCTGAACCCCGCGGAGGGTTCCGGCGAAAGCGTCCACATACATCAGCATCCCGACCAGGTCATGGCCCTTGTACCAGTCCGGATATTCTTCCCGGGCGCGGTCCATCAGCCTGAGCTTTTCCGGCCGCTGTTCCCAGGCGGCATACAGCATACCGCAGAACGCGTCATAGGCCTTCATATTGCTGTGATACAGCTCGCAGTACAGCCACTTGAGCTCGTCCTCATGGCGGCGGAAGCGGGCGGCAAATTCGGCTTTCCAATGCTTTTTCAAAGCTTATTCCTCCTGTCCCTGTGCGCTCCGGCGGCTGCCGGTTTGCCTGATCTGGTTGTCTTCCGTGCTATTATAACATCCCGATGCGCATTTCGCAACGCCGGCAAGCCTTTCACGTTATTGATTTTTCAGGAAAAAAAGCTATAATAATAAGTGACGTCAAGCAATTAAGGAGAACCGCCGTGAATTACGCACAGGAATCATTCAAAAAGCACGCGGAATGGCAGGGAAAGATCGAAGTCGTTTCCCGGATCAAAATCAGAAACCGGGAAGACCTGTCCCTGGCCTACACCCCGGGCGTGGCCCAGCCCTGCCTGGAGATACAGAAAGACTATGAAAAATCCTTCACCCTCACCCGGCGGCACAACCTCGTGGCCGTGATCACGGACGGGACCGCCGTGCTGGGCCTGGGGGACATCGGGCCGGAGGCCGGCATGCCTGTGATGGAGGGCAAGTGCGCCCTCTTCAAGGAATTCGGCGGGGTGGACGCCTTCCCCCTGTGCGTCCGCACCAAAGACGTGGACGAGTTCGTCCGCACCGTGTACCTGATTTCCGGATCCTTCGGCGGCATCAACCTGGAGGACATCGCCGCCCCCCGCTGCTTTGAAATCGAGCGGAAGCTGCAGGAACTCTGCGACATCCCAGTGTTCCACGACGACCAGCACGGCACGGCGATCGTCGTCGCCGCCGCCCTGATGAACGCCCTCAAGGTCGTGGGCAAGGACATCGGGGAAGTCCGCGCGGTGATCAACGGGGCTGGCTCGGCGGGCATCGCCATCGGCCGGCATCTGCTGAGCCTGGGCCTGCGCCATCTCAAAATGGTCGACCGGGCCGGAATCCTGTGCGAAGGCCTCCCGATGAACCCCGCCCAGGCGGACATGGCCAGCCTGACCAACCCGGAAGGAACGGCCGGCGGCCTGGCCGACGCGATGAAGGGAGCGGACGTCCTGATCGGCGTCAGCGCCCCGCATATCGTTTCCGCCGATATGGTCCGCTCGATGGCGGACGGGGCGATCGTCTTCCCGATGGCCAACCCGGTGCCGGAGATCGAGCCGGAAGAAGCCCTTGCCGCCGGTGCGCGCATCGTCGGCACCGGGCGCAGCGACCATCCCAACCAGATCAACAACGTGCTGGCCTTCCCCGGCCTGTTCCGCGGGGCGCTGGACGCCCGCGCCAAACGGATCACGGAAGAAATGAAGCGGGCCGCCTCCTTTGCCCTGGCCGCCCTGATCCCGGAAAACGAGCTTTCCGAAACCAATCTCCTCCCCGCCGCCTTCGATCCCCGCGTCGGTCCGGCGGTCGCCCGGGCCGTGGCGGAAGCGTGGGAGAAAGATAATGCGTAATGCGTAATGCGCTGCCTGCGGCAGCGGAGTTTCTCCCCGCCGTCCGTACGTGTCAATAGTATATAAAATTACGCATTACGCATTAAGAATTACGAATTGCATTCAATTACTTATTCAGATTTGCGAATCGAGAACGCCTATGCCCAACATCCTTGACTATCTCCACTGGCGGGGAGACCTGACCTTTGCGCAGGACCCGCCCAATCTGGTGGACAATCTGATTCTGTCCGAAATCGCCTACTGCAACTTCCGGGACATCGTCCCCGGCGCGCGGGAGGAAGGCGCGGTTCCCCTCGCCGAAGCCTGCGACCGGTACCTCGCAGCCCGGCGGAACCAGACGAAGCTGATCAACAACCCCCGACCCGTCCTGATCGCCGCGGCCGCGGGCCGCCGCTTCCGGGACGTGCTCCTGTCGGCTTACACCGACGAGATTGACGACGAAAAGCAGGAGCAGTTTTCCGCCGTGACCTTTACCGTGCCGGGTATCGCGGCCTACGCCGCTTTCCGCGGGACGGACACGACCATCACCGGCTGGCGGGAAGATTTCAACATGAGCTACCTGCCGGAAACCCCCGGCCAGCAGGACGCCGTCCGCTACCTGACCGGGGCCGCGGAGCGGACCGGCCTTCCCCTGGTCGCCGGCGGCCATTCCAAGGGCGGCAACCTGGCGGTATACGCCGCCGCCTTTGCCGATCCCGCCGTGCAGGAGCGGGTCGTTTACGTCTGCTCCAACGACGGCCCGGGCTTCAACAGCAAAGTAGCGGATTCCCCGCAGTACGCCGGGATCCTGCCCAAGGTCCGCCTGATCCTGCCGGAATCGTCCCTGGTCGGCATCCTGATGTCCAACCGAGGCAGGCGCCTGATCGTCCGGAGCAGGGGCAAGGGGGTCATGCAGCACGATCCCTATACCTGGGAAGTGCTCGGCCCGTCTTTCCTGCCGGCGAACAGCCTGTCCCCCTCCAGCCTGCTGCTGAACGAAACCATCCGCCGATGGCTGGACGAGATGTCGGACGACGAACGGCGTTCCTTCACCGAGGCGATCTTCGTCGCCCTGGAGGAGGACAAAAAGAACCCGGAGATCGACCTGCGCCAGACCCCCGCCAACGGCCTGCGCGCCCTGATGGCCGGCCTTAGGATCCTGACTGGCGAACGGCAGGCCGGCTTCCTGCAGGCGGCGCAGAAGCTCCTGGTCGCCGGCAGCGGCGCCCTGATCGAAGACGGCCGCCGGAGGGCCCTCAGGAACACCGCTCCCCTGCGGGCAGCCCTGCAGAACATCGTCCGGACGCTTACGCCCGGACAGCCCGCTCCCGCTGAACCGTTCCTTCCCGCCGGAAATCATGAAGAAGGCAAGCCCGCTCACCCGGAAAACCTGCCCGTATGATTTATTGTTTGACGGAATCCCTGCAATAAGATATACTATAGTTTCACACAGTATATTCCCGTTGCTTCCGCGGCAGAGAGGAGATCTTCTATGTTCGGTCATCGTTCGGACGGATATCTGATCAGATACAGCGACCCCATTGCCGGGCTGATCCCGCACATCATGCCGGAGCGGTCCGATTCCCAGGTGATGCTGACGTATGAGGTGGATTATGCCAAGCTGGCCCGTTATGTGGTCGAGAAAGAGGGCGAAGGGCATAAAATCCGCTTCATGGACATCGTCATCGCGGCCTACGTGCGGACCGTCGCCGAGCTGCCGGAGCTGAACCGCTTCATCGTCAATAAAAACACCTATGCCCGAAAGACCCTGAGCGTCTCCTTCGCCGTCCTGCGCAGCAACGGTCCCTCCCCCTCCGACGTGGAAGAAAACACCACCAAGTGCTATTTTGACCCCCACGACACGATTTTCGACGTGTCCCGCCGGGTATCTGAGGTGATCGACGAGGCCCGGAAAGAGGAGGCCGAAAACGCCACGATGAAAGTGGCCAAGGCCCTGCTCAAGCCGGCCGTTCTCCGCCCGGCCGTGTCCTTCCTCAAGTGGCTGGACAGGCACGGGGCGATGCCCAAAGCGATCATCGACGCCAGCCCCTTCCACACCAGCCTCTTCATGACCAACAACACATCCATCGGCGTGCCGGCGGTCCATCACCACCTGTATAATTTCGGCTCCACAACGATGTTCTGGGCCATGGGCGCGATCCGCCGCAGCAACGAGATCGGGGCGGACGGAAAGCCCGTCCGCAAGCGCACCCTGCCCATCGGCATCACGGTAGACGAGCGCGTGGCTCCGGGCCGGGTGTTCGGGATGCTGCTGTACAACATGCTTAAATACCTGTCCAATCCGTCCCTGCTGGAACAGCCGCCGGAAGAGGTCAAGCCTGACCAGGGCCATGTCGCCAGGCTGCCTGAGCATCTCCGCTGAACCTGCCAAAGAGGAAGACCGTCATGGGAAATGAAGCAACCGTCTCCCCCGCCCAGTTTCAGGAATTTCTGGAAGCGGAGCTCAACAGCATCCGCGGCCTTTGGTATCCGGTAAAGCCCCTGCTGCTGACCCGGCTCCTGGTCCGCCACGCCCGCGTCACAAAGCTCCATCCCAACCCGGACGACGAGTTCTGCGACCCGAGAATCGGACCCCATTACGGCATCATTGCCAAATACGAGCGGGAAATGCGCCGGGACGGCCTGGATACCGTCGGCTCCGTCGAGACGGAGGAGGCGGGCACCAGCCTGGGCGAGCCCCTGGAGGTTCAGAAAATCCGACCGGACGGCTATATGATCCTCAACGGGCACCACCGCTGGGCGGCTGCCTGCCGCATCGGCATCAGGCGGCTGCCGATCCACATCGTCAGCCTGACCCAGAAGGAAGACATCGAGAACATGCTGCTTGCCTCCCGGCACGACCGCCGGGTCACCTTCGACCTGGAAGAAACGGTGTTCGACGCCTCCCCGGGCGATGAAAACGGCTTTGAAAAAACCCTGCCTTTTTTCCTCCGCCGTGCCTTCCCGCAGAAGATCCGCCGGGGCGTTCCGGCTCTGTTCCGTTTCCTGGCCTCTCACGGGTACGACGTCTGGGTGTATACCGCCCGGTATTATTCGCTGGACCGGCTGCGTATGCTCTTTGCCTGCTATTCCAGCCCCGTCGTCGGCGTGATCACCGGCGCCGCCCGCAGAGGGCCGTTTGAAACGGAGGTCAAGGAAACCCTCAAGCCCCTGATCGACGCGAAATACCAGTCCACGATCCATGTCGACAGCGAATCGGTGCTGATGACCTCTTCCCGGTCCAAAGATTTCGTGGAAATCCCCCTGGATCTGTCCGCCGCATCCTGGTCCCAGGCGGTCATGGACGCGTTTTCCCGGCTGGATGAAGCCCGGCCTTCCGACCATCAGGAAAAGAACGGCCTATGAAACAGCAGCCCTTGAAAATGCGGGTCTCGTTTGACCTGGACGAAGTGCTTTTCGTCTCCCCGAAGACCCACAAAACCGAGCCCCCGCTCCCCTTCCCGCTGAAAAACCTGTTTAAGGAACGGCTCCGCCTGGGCACGCCGGACCTGCTCAGAACCCTGCAGGCGCAGGGCTATGAGGTCTGGATCTACACCTCGTCCTTCCGCTCGGAGCGGTATATCCGCAGTCTCTTCCGCTTCTACGGCGTCCGCCTGGACGGCATCGTCAACGGATACCGCCACCAGCAGGAAGTACAGCGGGGACGCAGGGAAATCCTGCCGCAGAAGCTGCCGAACCGCTATCATATCTCCCTGCACGTCGACGACGAGACGGTCATCTGCTCCTGCGCCGGGCATTACGGCTTCCGGGCCTATCAGCTGAACGCCGAAGACGACACCTGGAAGGAGAAAATCCTCGAAGAAGCCGCCCGGATCCGGAAGATGGAACACTTCGACGATCCCTGAGGACAACGGGCAGCCAGGCCCCGGCAGTGTCAGCGCAGCTGACGGATGAGGTATCCCCCCTACGATTTCAGCAGTATTCTTTCTGCTCTTTGTGTGATTCCCGCGCAAACCCCGGCCGGTTTGCGCTTTTCTGTTGCTTTTTCCCGTCTTTTGTGCTATTCTTTTCCCATGTGTGAGATAGAAGGTACTAACCGGAGGTTTTTCATCATGAAAATTATGAAATCAGCTGAAGATTATCTGGAAGCCATGCTGATGATGCAGGAAAAACACGGCTATATCCGCTCGGTCGATATCGCGGGCAGCCTGGGCGTCTCCAAGCCTTCCGTCAGTTACGCCACCAAGCGGCTGCGCGAGAACGGCTATATCGCCATGGCTGAGGACGGGCGGATTTCCCTGCTGCCCAAGGGCCAGGAAATTGCCGAACGCATCTATGAGCGCCACCGCGTCCTGACCCGGCTGTTTATCGGCCTGGGCGTCGATGAAAAGACCGCGCAGGAAGACGCCTGCAAGGTCGAGCACGACCTGAGCAAGGAAACCTTTGACGCCATCCGCCGCTGGACGCTGGAACAGGACGGGGAATGACGCCGTACCCCGCCCGGGTCCCCAAACCCGCCTGCATCCCCCTGTCATCTTTGTGAAAACGCCGGAATTCCGGCGTTTTTTCCTATACTTGACGGATGGGCCCGAAACAAGTACAATATATATCTGTAGAAAACGATCCGCCGCAGGCTGATGACCCACGGCTGTGAACCCGGGAGGAGCGTATGACAAACTTATTGACGATCGCGGTGGACGGCCCGGTCGGCGCAGGGAAATCCACCGTTTCAGACGAGGTGGCTGCCCGGCTGGGCATCCTGCATCTGGATACCGGCGCGATGTACCGCGCCGCCGGCCTGGCCGTGTCCCGGAAGGGCATCTGCGCGGATGACGAGGCCGCCGTGACCGACGCCGTCTCGGAAGCTGATATCGCGGTCCGCTATGAAAACGGAACCCAGGTCACCCTGCTGGACGGAGAAGACGTCTCAGCGGCCATCCGCACGCAGGAAGCCGGGTCATGGGCATCCGCCGTCTCCCGCTTTTCCGGCGTCCGGCGCCAGATGGTCGCCCTCCAGCGGGAAATGGCGAAAACGACCCCCATGCTTCTGGACGGGCGGGACATCGGCACGGTGGTCCTGTGGGATGCTCCGGTCAAGATCTACCTGACCGCCGCGGCAGAGGCCCGGGCCATGCGCCGGCTGAAGCAGCTGGAAGAAAAAGGCGAAAAGGCGGACTTTGAAACGATCCTGGCCGAAGTCAACGCCAGGGACCAACAGGACATGAACCGGGAAACCGACCCCCTGCGCCAGGCGGAGGACGCCGTGCTGGTGGATTCCTCCGACCTGAGCTTTGAGGAGACGGTCGATGCCATCCTGCGGATCGTGGAGGAAAAAACCGGCATCGCTCCCCGGAAGGGGGCGGAGGCATGAGCCAGTCACCCGTCCGGGATCCATCCGCTAAGCGGGAAAGAACCTTCTGGTTCACGATGGCCCAGGTTGTCACGCAGATCCTGACCCACACCGTTTTCCCGACCCGCTGGCATATTCCCGACGGGCTTTCCATCCGCGGGCCCGCGATCGTGGTCTCCAACCACAAGCACTGGCTGGACCCCCTGCTGGTCGGCGTGAAGATCAAAGACCAGGAAATCCGCTTCCTGGGCAAGAAGGAGCTGGTCAAAACCAAAATCGGCGAGAAGCTGCTGACCAGGCTCCATATGATCGTGGTGGACCGCCACAACAGCGACCTCAAGGCCATGCGGGACTGCGTAAACACCGTCCGCCAGGGCCACATCCTGGGCATTTTCCCGGAAGGGACCCGCTGCCCGGACACCACGATGGAACACCTGGAAACGGGCTGCGCGCTGATCGCCCTGCGCTGCAAGGCGGCCGTCTACCCTGTCCTGATCGACCGGCCATGCCGCCTGTTCCGCCGGGTGAACGTCTATTTCGGCGCCCCCCTCTCCCTGGATGACCTGTATGAAGCCTCCCCGAACGGAGAAACGGCGGAAGAAATGAACCGCCGCATCCGGGAAAGCGTGCTGCATCTGGGCCCCATTCCCCGTTAAGTGGGTTTTTTGAACGGTTTTTCTGCTGAAATCAGCAAAAAAGTGGGTCTGATTCCCCATTTTTCCGGCATTCCGGAAGGAATCTGTGCTTTTTTGTCGAATGTATACAGAGCAGCGGCCTTTTTCCCGTCCAAACCGGTTTTTTGACCGGCCTCCGTTCTGTCCATCCGGCCGGAACCCGGCCAAAGGTTTTTTTCATCCCGCCGGTTTCCATACGGTGCGGGTCTCCCTTTCCGCCGCGCACCGATTCCGCTGATTTCAACCCATTTCGCGCGTCTTCCTTCGCGCTGTTTTCAAAGGAGCCTTTCATGAGCCGTATTACGGACCTGGGCATTGATCTGGGTACCTCGAACGTCCTGATTTACGGGCGGAACCGGGGCATCATCTTCAAGGCCCCCGCGGTCATCGCCCTGAACCGCGATACCAACGCGGTCATCGCCATCGGGGAAGATGCCCACAAAATGCTCGGCCGCGCCCCCGGAAGTATCATCGTCAAGCGTCCTCTGAAGGGCGGTATCGCCGGCAAAAACCTGGCACTGGTCGGGGCGATGCTGCTTCATTTCGTCATCGAGGCGAACGGCAAGCATATTTTTCAGGGTCCCCGAGTCATTATGTCCGTCCCTCCGGCCCTGAACGAAACGGAGCGCCGCGCCATCACCGCGAGCCTGTTTGAATCCGGCGCGCGCCGCACCCAGATCATCTCCCGGCCGATCGCCGCCGCCCTGGGCGCCGATCTGCCGATCGGGGAAACCTACGGTGAAATGATCGTCGATATCGGCGGCAGCATCACCGATATCGCCGTGATTTCGATGGGCGCCTGCGTGATCAACGAAAGCATTCCCATCGGGGGCGACAGCTTTGACGAAGCCATTATCCGCTACGTCCGCCGCAAGCACAATCTGCTGATCGGAGAGATCACCGCCGAAGAAATCAAAACCCGGATCGGGTCCGTCATGCCCCGCCGGGATCCCCTGTATCTGGACATCACCGGGCGGGACCTGCTCAGCGGCCTGCCCAAGACCCTGCGGATTACCTCGGACGAGGTCCTGGAAGCGCTGGACGATCCGCTGCAGGAACTGATCGAGGTCATCCACAGCGTGCTGGAACGCACGCCGGCCGAGCTGGCGGCCGATATTTTCGATACCGGCATCGTCTTTTCAGGCGGCGGCGCCCTGCTGGAAGGCCTGAGCGACGCGGTCAGCATCGCGCTGAAAATCAACTGCCGGATCGCCGATTCTCCCCAGGAATGCATCGCCCGCGGCTGCGGCCTGACGATGGAAAAATTCAACGAATACAGCCGCTACCTCGTCTCCTCCCGAAAGAAAAACCGCGGCGCGCAGAGATAAAAATGTCCTATAAAGCGGACATCCCCCTGTCAGATATACTGTTTTTCTATTCCCGAATTTCAAAATCGGGGATTTTTTATCCTTTTTTGACATTTTATTGACAGTTTTGATTTTCTTTGATATAATATGGCCCGAAAAGTTCCCAGAAACTTACCCTGCCCAGAAACGGGGGAATTTGTATGGACCGCAGTCACCGTACCGAAAAATTGTACCTGCAGGCTTTCCGGGAGATCCGGCAGTATATCGTCGATCAGAACCTGCAGCCCGGAGATTCTCTGCCGACAGAACAGCAGCTGTGCCAGAAGCTCGGCGTCAGCCGCAATGTGCTGCGGGAAGCCATCAAGAGCATGGAAGTGATGGGCCTGATCGAAGCCTGCCCCGGCCGGGGAACAGAGCTGCGGGAATTCAATTTCGAATTCCTGCTGCAAAACGTGCTTTGTTTCGCCGGAAAGGATCAGGACCGCCGGTTCAACGAACTGGCCAGCCTGCAAAAGACGCTGGAACTGAGTTACATCCGCCCGGTTTTTCAGGCCATCTCTCCGGAAACGGTGAAGGAACTGCGTGCCTGCGCGGACGAACTGCGTCTGGCCGAAGCGCAGAGCCTGACTGCCTTCCGGCTGCATCACCGTTTTAATACCCTCCTTTACCGGGATGTGGATAACCGTCTCCTGCGCGATCTGCTGAACGCAGTCGACATCATGCAGCTGCATTATCACAGCACCGGCGCTTTGCCGGACCTTCCTGCCCCGGACCGGATGGATGCCGTGGTTCTGACGCTGGAAGAATACAACTTTCAGGCATTTGCGCGTGCGATCACGGACTATTTTTCTGACGGGATTTTTGCGAAGCAGAATTTCATGGTTTACGAGCAGATGTAAACCCGCTTACATCATCCAGCGCCTTCGGAAAGGGTTTTTTGAAAAAGCCCTTTTTTTGTTTCCGGTTGTAACAATATGCGATTCTTTCCCCTTTTCTGTGGTATGATAGGGGCCGGCAACATTCTGTTATCCGGAAGGAGACCGCATGAAAAGGAAACGCTTTCTGATCCTTTCGGTCCTGGTCCTGCTGGCCCTGACCGTTTCCGCCGCCGGGGAAACGCTGGACACCTGCTTTACCTGCCGCTTTTCCAGGTCCCCCGCCGTCTATACCGGCCCGTCTGACACGTATTTCCGGGCCGGCAAAGCCCAGTACGGCTCCCCCGGCCAGGCGCGCGTCTACGGGGAGGAAAACGGCTGGCTGCTGATCGGCTACCAGACTTCCTCCGGCCGGTACCGCCTGGGCTATATCGACGCTTCCTCCGCCCTGGATAAAATGTACGATGAACCCGCGGACGCCGTCCTCCGGTCCCTTTCCTTTGATTACGTCCCCGTTCTGCTGACCCGGGACTGTGAGCTGACCGACGACCCGGTAATCTCCCGCACCCCCATCGACAGCCTGAAAGCCGGCCAGGAGTGTGTTTTTCTCGCCGTTCTGGACCGAGCATGGGCATATATCGAGCTGCGCACCGGCCGGGAATGGAAGCGCGGTTTTCTCCCGCTGAACGCCGTCAGCGGCTGGGAAACCCTGGCCCCGCAGAAACCTGATACGATTCCGGATACTGCTGTTCCGGAAACCGTTCCGTTTTATCCATTTTTCACCCCGACTCCGGCCGTCACGCCCCAACCAACCTCCGCTCCGTGGAATAATATGGATCCCTCTGAGGCGTTAGCCGGCGTCTGGGCCATCGCGAACCAGCGCCTCGTGACCCGCGGCGGCCCTTCCTTCCTGTACCCTGAAACCGGCATCTTCTATCTCCAGACCATGCCGGTTCTCATACTGGCCAGACACTACGACGACGAGACAGGCGTCTGGTGGGTCAAGTGCCGGGTGGAAGGCGAAGACGGCGCCGCCCGCGCCCTGTGGACCAGCGTCCGCCGCTTTTACAATCAGGAATGGCTGCTAGGACAGCTGCCGGACGAATAAAAAACACTGGGCCGCGGCGGCTTTGACCGCTGCGGCCCGGTGTTCCGGACAGGTTATTCTCTTCCTTTCAGGAGGGTTCGGTTATACTGCACCCAGTAATCTTTGTCCGCTTCGTCCTGCACAAAATAATTCTGATAATCTTCCCGGATCAGGTTGCCCATTCTGGCAAGGCCCGCGTTCAGATGCGCGGACAGGATCGGCACCACCTGGTCCTTTTTCCCTGTCCGGATGATTTCCAGCAGCTTTTCATGATCGCCGACGATATCGCGGTAACCCAGCGTCCCGACGAAATCCAGCATCCGGAACCGCTCATAATTGATGTCCCGCTGGATCATGTTCCAGATCTCCCCGCAGCGCATATGATCAAACCAGAACTGGTGCATCGCGCTGTCCAGACGGAAAAACTCTTTTTCGTCCACCGGATTTTCTTCGATATGCAGCTTCTGCATCCGCAGGTTGTGCTCCAGCTCCTCCAGCACGAAGGGAGACGGCCTGGAGGAAATAAAGTCCTGCAGGATCCAGGATTCCACCGCCGTTCTCAGATGGATCATCTGATACACGGAGGAAAGGCGGATCAGCGTGGCGGTTGCCCCCTTGTAAGGGATCACCTCCATCAGGCCGATGTCCTGGAGCCGCTGGAAAGCCGCCCGGACAGACGGACGGGTCACCGAAAAACGGTCGCAGATTTCCGCTTCGCTGATTCTTTCCCCTGGCTTGACGGCCAGGGTGATCAGCTCTTTTTTCATTTCCTCGAAGATCGTCGTGCTGATATCAGGCATCGTGTTCTCCTTCGGTCAGATCAGGGAGGGGATCCACAGGGAGATCGCCGGGATGAAGGTCACCAGCAGCAGGACGCACAGGTTGCAGATCAGGAACGGCGCCGAAGCCTTGAAAACGTCCACAATCGGCATCCCGCTGATTTTGCTGCCGACGTTCAGGCACATGCCGACCGGCGGCGTCACCAGGCCGATCGCCAGACCCACCACCAGAATCATTCCGAAGGTGATCTCATTCATTCCCAGCTGGGACATGACCGGCATCAGGATCGGCGCGATCAGCAGGATGCAGGGCACCACATCCAGGAAAGTGCCCAGCACCAGGATCAGGATATCAAAGAGGATAAAAATCACCCACGTCGGGATATTGGACTGCAGGATGAAGCCGGCAATCGCCTGCGGCACCTGCTTGATGGCCAGGATATAGGTAAAGATGTTGGTAAACCCGCCGATGATCATGATCGTCGCCGTCATGATGGCGGTCTTCTTGAGGGCCACAAGGATGTGCTTCCACTTGAGCTCCCGGTACACCAGGGTGCCGACCACCAGAGCGTAAACGACCGCTACCGCGGCGCTTTCGCTGGCAGTGGTGATGCCGAAGGTGGTAAACACCAGAATCATAACCGGCATCAGCAGGGATGTCAAGCCGTCCAGCACAACTTTTGCTTTGCTGACCTCGATCTTCGCCTCAATTTTGTGATAGCCCCGTTTTTCGGAAACGAGCCAGACGACGGCCAGCTGGAAAACCCCGATCAGAATGCCGGGGATCACGCCGCCCATGAACAGCTTGCCGACCGAGACGCCGGAGACCATCGCGAACATCAGCATCGGGATGGAGGGCGGGATGATCATCCCCACGGTGGATGAAGCCACCGTGACGCCGGTGGAAAAGTCTCTGGAATAGCCCTGTTTGATCATATCGGGGATCAGGATGGACCCCAGGGCGGACGTATCCGCGACCGAGGAGCCGGTGATGCCGCCGAAGATCATGGACGCCACGACGTTCACTTCTCCCAGGCCGCCGCGGAAGGGTTCGCAGATCAGCAGGGCAAAGTTGATCAGCCGCTTTGTCAGCCCCCCGTGGTTCATCAGCTCGCCGGCCAGCATGAACAGCGGCATGGCGATCAGAATATAGGAATTCAGGCCGGAAAACACCCGCTGCGGCATCATCATCAGGAACTGCGGGTTTTCCGAGAAAAAATAGAGAATGCCCGCCCCGCCGAGGGAATAGCCGATCGGCACGCCGATCAGAATGAGCACGATCAGCGAAACAAAAAGAATAATCAGATTCATACCTGTTCCTCCGGTAACTGGTCATCGGTGCTGTATCCGCCGTCCGGCTCATCGATCCGTATAAACAGCCCCAGAATGTCGACGATCACATAGACGATCGTCAGGCAGAACGTGATGGGCACGAAAATGTAAAACACCTTCATCGGCAGATGCGAATTCTGGGACAGCAGATGCCCGACCTGGGCGATCCACCGGCTCGAATAGATGACCATGATCACGCTGACAAACAGAATGGAGGCGTCGACCAGAAGGGTCATGACGGTTTTCCCCGTCCTGCTTTTTCCCGCGATTTTATCCGCCAGAAAGCTGATGGAAATATGCTGCTTCTCCCGGACGGCGATGGCCGACCCGAAGAGGGTGATAAAGATAAAGGACATCGTGAGGAACTCTTCCAGCGCCGCGAAGGAAATGCCGAAGAAATACCGCAGCACAATGGTCACGGTCACTCCGACCGCCAGAAAAGCGACCAGCACGATCAGGATCCAGGAAATGGCTTTGTCCAGGATCCGGATGGTTTTGTTGAGAATGTTATTCATGCGTCGCACCTTCCCTGCTTCGCTTCCGGTTTAAAAAAGCCTGACACGGGGGTCAGGCTTTTTGCCGGTAAACAGTCGTATTACTTGCCTTCCGCCAGGGACTTGACCAGGTCAAGCTCCTCCTGGGAGAAGTAGTGCAGCTTGTTGACGAAATGATCATAGACGGGCTGGCAGGCGTCGATGAAAGCCTGACGCTCTTCCGCGGTGGGGGTGTAAACGTCGCAGCCGGCATCCCGCATTTCCTGCAGGCGGGCTTCCGCGTTTTCAAGGCTGATTTTGTTTTCGGTCTCGACGAAGAGCCAGGCGGCGTCAGAGAGAATCTTCTTGTATTCTTCCGGCAGGCCGTTATAGAAAGCGGCGTTCATCGTCATGACTTCCGGATGGTACTGATAGTTCACATACAGGATGTAGGGCTGGACTTCGTGGAGCTTCTGGTCGTAGATGGTGGCAATCGGGTTTTCCTGGCCGTCCACAACGCCGGTCTTCAGCGCCATGTAGACGTCCGCCAGCGGCATGGACACGTAGGAAGCGCCCAGGGTTTCCATGCAGACAGTGATGGCTTCGATGGACGGGGTGCGGAGCTTGAGGCCTTTCATATCGGCGGGGGTCACGATGCGGCGCTTGGAGTTGGTGATCTGGCGCGCGCCGCCATCGCCGATGGCCAGGACCTTCAGGCCGTTGGCTTCCGCGTCGGAAGAGATGATACTGAAGACCTGCTCGTTTTTCGCGGCCCGCATCAGCGCTTCCTGATTGTCAAAGAAAAACGGCATGAGGAACAGGTTCAGCTTCTTGGAAATGGTATCGAAGGGGCCGCCGACAAAGGCTTCCAGCATGCCCATCCGCATGGATTCCTGCATGTCCGGCTCGGAGCCCAGCACAGCGGCGGGATACAGCTCAATCTGGACTTTGCCTTCCGTCTTTTCTTCCACGTATTTTTCGAACTCCAGCAGGGCCTGATGACGGGGATGGGCCGTGCTCATGGTATGGCCCAGCTTGATGGTGTAGGTCTGGTCGGCCAGCGCACCGGGAACTGCCAGCAGCGTGAACAAAGCGGCCAGCGTCAGGGTCAGGGCGATGATCTTTTTCATGATGTTCCTCCTTCGGTGATGGGTGGTTGTTGTGTACAGATTGTGATTTCACATTGGTTTTGTTTTTTCACTTTCTGTTATTAGAATATCACAGGACATATTTTATGTCAACTATAAAAGTGAAATTTCTTTTGCCGTTTTGGTTGCTTTTGATGATTTCTTTCCAAATAAAAAAGCTTCCCTGCCGTCGGGAAGCGCTGCCGTTTTTTGTATCGGATTTCTTATTTTCTTACCCTCGGACTTGGGAAAGACGTAACACCCCGCAGTCCCTTCTTTTTTAACTGCTGACCGTGACCTTCCAGATACCACGTATCCAGGTTATCGCCGCTGCCTGAAACATAAGTAACCCCGCCGGCAGTATATTCTCCGTAGATCGCTTCGTCCTCTTCATAATGATGCATATACCAGGCAGGGATCTCTTCCCAGGTATTCGGGTCGTTGGTATAAAAAGTCTTCGAAGGAAGATGCGGATCGACCGGGTAAAAAAGCTTGTAATTGTGTTCCTCGAGAATGGTGGCGGTATCCGGCGCATAGGTAATGGCGTAGGCCTCGTTTTTATTGACGGAATAGGTGATGATATAGGTACCCAGGGTATTCTTTTTGTCGTTCCGGTATTCCGCCCTGACGCCCGTGATCGGATTCCCGGCCGGATAAGCAGCCGTCACACTGACGACCACCCATTCCGTCGTCGTTGTCTCATACCTGATATCGTCCCGCTCACTGAGATTCTTGACGGAAATCGGCTTCCAACGGATCACCGTCACCGCGTCCGCCATGCCGGTTTTAAAGAAATCTTTCTGCACCGTATACTCTACATACTGGATGCTTCCGCTTCTTCCGAACTGGCAGGTCACCGGGCCGAGCCCCGCCATAAAAGCATAATCCCCTTTGTCGTTCCACCGCCATTCCGGCTTGCCGGTCGACGGATCGACCGGTCCGCTCTTTGCCTCGAGCCCGGGCTGCGCCCTGTGTCCTTCCAGCGAAGTTTCCGTATATCCGTCTTTGTCCACATCCAGGTTTTCCCACCCATCCATCCAGACGGCAGCCGCCCAGTCCGGCTTTTGAGAAAAAGTCAGCCGGATGAGAGCATCTTCCACCGGAAGCACCGGGCAGGGATTGTCCGGTTCGTCCGCTTTCCCGTAGGTGGCAATGCTTTCTGTCTTCGTTTTGAGCTCAAAGTACTCCGGCATATCCGGGAGGCCGAGTTCTGAAACCACATCCGGAATAAAGACTGCTGTTCTCTCTCCCGAGGCAGACTCCATCAGAAAGAATAAAAGGATGATCGTTGACAGAATGAAAAAATGATGGTGTCGATTTGGGGTTTTTGTTTGATCAGCCATACCTTCTTTTTCCTCTACCGTTTTCCGCTTAAATAAACCATGTTCTTCCATCACAGCACTGCAGACCTGGTTCTGTCTATTCCAAACAACGTTTTTAACTGAAGGACCTCCCCGCAGATGCGGGGAGGCCGATGCTTGATTTATGATTCCTTGAAACTGATAATTACTTTGTCAGAACACGCGGGCTCTTGAAGGAGAAGATATTCTTCTTAATGCCCCTCACCTGAGCGCCAAGATTGTTCGTCTTGCCGTTCTTGCCGTTGGTATCAGTCCCGTTATACTTATACCACTTCTTGATGTTGGAATCACCGCTGCCGGAAACCGCAACCAGCTTACCATCGCGATAATATTCACCGTAGATCGGATCATCAGCAGTATAGTGGGTTAAATATGTACCATCACCGTATTTGTAGGAAGGTTCTAAGCCATAGCAATATCCTTCGTTGCTAATATCATAGAATCTCTTGTCCCAAGAAGGACCATACTGATAAATCGTGGTAGTCTTGGGCGCATAGGTGATCCTGTAAGTTTCTTTCTCGCTGACAGCATAGGAAATCTTGTAGCTGGCCAGATTCTGCTTGCTGTCGTTCCGCCACTGGGTGTAAACTTCAGTGATGTAGTTTCCTTCCGGATAGACAGCGGTCACATTGGTGATGTACCAATCTTTTGTGGTCTTAACCTTGCCCTTGTCTGCGCCCTTCTTCACGGTATAGGGAATCTCGACAAATTCAGCGGTAATCTTCATCAGGCCGCCTTCCTGGCCGGTGCGGAAGAAGTCTTCGCTGTCCTTCAGAGTGATGGTTACCTTATAGGCAGAACCGTCCCTGTGATACCAGACATCCGCAGCATAGTCGCCGTAATCCTTGCCGCCGCTGTAGGGATAGTCACCGATGTCCGCAATGGCCCAGTTGCCTTCACCATCAAACATCCAATCCGGATAGGCCCAATAGACGTCCTTTACCTTCTGCGTTGTTCCGTCTTCCAGGGTAATTTCGTATTCGTCACAGTGCATAACCTGCTTAATCCAGACACCGGGCTGACGATGCAGTTCACCGATTTCGAATTCGCCGTAGCCGTTGTCATCGATATCGATGTTCGCCCAGCCGCCATCCAGCTGGCTCAGAACAACCCCGAACCAGTCAGGCTTCTCAGAGAACTGATACTGCGCAACAGAATCTTCCGTGATGCCCTTCGCGATGGCCATGCCACCAGGCTGACCGGGATCTTTGCAGTAAGAGCTGTACACATAGTTGCCGTCCTCGTCTTTGATCTTGGCAACACCCGTGATGTTGATTTCCAGTTCCGGCCAGACATAATCATCAAGCCACACATCACAGAGTTTCCCCAGTTTGGTGGGAATGTAGACGGACGGCGTTTCCGCAGCCAGCGCGACTGCTGACACAGACAGCAGCATCACTGCTACAAGAGCTACGCTCAGGATACGAGTGATTTTCTTCATACTTCTCTACCTCTCTCTTTTTTAACCAACTCTGTTGGTTTGAATTTATTATACGCCCCCCCAATACAAATGTCAATAGGTTTTCAGAAAAAATATGAGCAAATTGTGAACACGTTTGGCCTGTCTGTGAACATGCTCTCTCCTTCCCTCTTTTTAGCACAGTTTTCTATCTGTACGTTATTATTTTTCTAAAACGGATAAAACCGCCGCGACCAGCAGGCTGCGGCGGTTTTCGTTCTGATTTTTTCTTTATATTATTATTTGTACAAAACCCTGGGACTCTTAAAGGCAGTGACCGGTTTCAACCCGCGTCTGCGGACCTGAACAACCTTACCGCTCCAGTTTTCCCATCGATACCACTTCGTAAAGTTCTCCCCGCTGCCGGTTTTCAGCGTCATTTCATCATCCGCATCATACCAGCCTTCCAGGATCTGGTCCTGGTAGTATCGGTGAATAAACTGTTTGGTAGTCGCTGTGCTGGTTGCCTTTTCCCCGTTCCATTTGGAGAAGGTGATCTTTGTGTTGATCAGGGAACCGGAAGCCGTGGTGGCATACTCATGCGTTTCCAGAATAGTGGCGTTTGCCGCTGCATACCGCACAGTATATTTTTCCGACTCGCTGACCTGATATGTGATCAGATAATCGATCAGTGACCGGGCTTTGTCATTGCGGAAGTTTGCTACGATCTGACGGATATAATTTCCTTTGGGATACGTCGTGATTACTCGCGGGATATACAGCGTGTCATATTTGGCGTTCTTCTTGATTTTGACGCCGTATTCGTACACATACTTATATCCTTTTACCTTGACTTCTTCCCAGAAAACCGTCGTCCTGCCGCCATTCTGGCCGGTGCGGAAAGGATCTCCTTCATAGAAATACTCGTCATAAGTGGCATTTTCATATCCAGGCAGATCCAGCTTGTTTACCCGGTTGGGAATGTAGACTGTAATATCTTCTGCCAGCGCCTCTGCGGCAACTGTCAGCAGGACCGCCGCAAACAGCATCAGCACCAGAATCCTCGCAGTTTTTTTCATAATTCTTTCCTCGCTTTCTTTGTTATCAGCCCTTGTTTCCCTTTTATTATACTTCATTTTTTTCCTTTTCACAATATGTTCCAAGGCTATTTTCCTTCATGCGGGAAAATTTAAGTAATTTGCCAAGAAAAAGTAACGTTTCTGTTCATAAAAAACGCGCTTCCGTTTTCACAGAAGCGCGCCTGTCATTTCTCTTCGTTATGCTCAGACTTTTTTGTTCACAGTGTAAACATTGTTGGCGATATAGCCGTAAGTATTTCCGACTTTCACATAAGACCAGGTACTTCCCTGATGGAGAACGGTAATCTGATTGTTGCTTTTGACAGATCCCACTACTTTTCCTTTTCCGGTAGAACCCGTATAGATATTATAATTTCCGTTTTTGACATTCTTAACCGTTGCAGTGCGCGCCGTCACATTGTTCATCATGACCGAATTGGACGGAACATAGCCGGACATCTTGCTCGTCGTGATATAAACGCTATTCCCTTTCTGGCTCAGAACAGAAACGGTCGTACGGGTTTTCAGCGTTCCAACAACCCTGGAATACTGATTTGACGTTGCCCGAACATTTGTCTGCTTGGTAATGGTAGCCCGGACTGTATCATTATTACGGGCAACAGGAGCATAACCACTCGCTGGATTAACGGCAGGCTTCGTATTGCCCCCTGCCTTGCCGGTGTTGCCTGAAGAGCCGGTATAGGATTTCAGGTACTCCCTGTACATCAGACCGACATTATCATCATTATCTACCCGGACTTTGTACATGTATCCGTTGCCGGTGCTCAGCACAGTCACAATCGTTCCGGCATTGTAAGTTCCGATTACTTTGTTGGTGTTTACATCACGAAGCCTGACAAAATTGCCTGTTACAGACATCTTGGTTTCCGCATAGACAGACAGCGGAACCAGCGTGAGCAGCATAATAAAAGCTGTCAGAACAGCAAATCTGCGAACATTCTTTGTCATCAAAACAACCCCCTTACTCTCTTCACCCATACGCCGCGGATCCGTACGGACCGGTGCAGCACGGCGCACGGCAGACACATACTCCTGCACACTTAATAATATACACGAATTCGTCCTGTTTTTCAATGTGCCGGATGCCCAAAATTGTTCCGGTTTCATTAAGATAAAAGAACTTTTTTGTTACGTGTTTATTACGGAAGCTTAACATTTTATTGACGGTTTGTTTCCTTTTTTCCGGTTCCCGTAACAGTTCCTGGCCGCGGAGATGTTCCGCGGCCAGGAGATCGCTTGGCTGATATGGTCAGCCCGTCAGTCTACGACGCGGGGGCTGACAAAGGAGGTGCAGGGCTTCAGGCCGTTCTTTCTGACCTGTTTGCCGTTGTTGTTGACGATGATGCCGTTCTCCAGCTTTTCGGTTCCGTAGAACTTGTACCATTTCTTCAGGTTATTGCCGCTGCCGGAGCACAGGACAGTGTCGCCGCTGGTATACAGGCCGCAGAGCACCTCGTCCTCGGTATAGTGGTGCAGGTAAACGCCCCGGAACTCCCGGGCCTGCGCCGGGTCAAGCTTCTTGATATAGGCCTCCACGCTCATGCTCGGCGCATAATCCGAATACCAGGGAGCAAAGAGCCCGGTATTGTGATCTTCCACCATGGTGGTCGTGGTGGGAGAATAAGTGATCTTGTAAATCTCGCCCTTCTTGGGCTCATAGGAAATTTTGTAGCTGGCCAGGCTCTTCTTTTCGTCGTTCCGCCAGTCCGCTTCGACTTCCACGATGTAGTTGCCGGTCGGATAGGTGGCGGTCACCCTGGAAACATACCAGACGGTCAGAGGTACAGCGTCTCCCTTGCAGATGACGGGGATCTGAACACACTGCGTGTCGGGATTGTAACCTGGTTCATAAGGCTGCCTCGGCGGTTTCTCGTCGCAGCAGGTTTCCGCCGGAAGAATGGCCAGGATATTGTCCTTGTGATCATAAAGCGTGTAGGTCTGGGGATCATAGTAGCATGAGCCGTCAGTCGGGAGGGGATTCATTATCCCGTTCAGACAGTAGCAGACCTGGTTGTATTCGTTGACGGCGATGTTGCCCCACACATTGGTCTGGAAAGATTCCACCGGCGTTTTTCCGGGATTGGTGACGGTCTGGTTGCCGTTCCAAGAGGTCTGACCGGGATCGAGACACCAGGTCAGATAGCAGACCCTGCTCTTCTGTTCTTCATAGCAGTCGGTCGGAATCTGCACCGGCTCCCAGCGGATGGTGGTGGAAGCGCCCTCCATACCGGTCCGGAAGAAGTCCTGATCCACAGTATATTCCACATAATTGACTTTGCCGCTGCGGCCGTACTGTACGGTCACATTGTCCTTGCCCGCCAGGTACGCGTAATCGCCGCCGTCGTGTTCATATACTTCCGTATCGCCGGTTTTCCAGTTGCTGGAGCTCTTGACAATACTGATGCCCGGCTGCATCCGGTGTCCCTCCATGGACGTCGCGGCATAACCGGATTCATCAAGTTCCAGGGTTTCATATCCGTCCATCCAGACCACCCCGGCCCAGTCCGGTTTTTCGGAAAACTGCAGCTCGATCTTCGCGTCGTCCACGATGCCGTAGAGCGGGATTGGATTTCCGTTATAATCATACTTGGGGAAGGTAACCACATTCCCGTTGACGGACCATGTCTCCGTCTGATAGATCTTTTCTCCCCGGCTGTTCTTCATGACCGCCCGTTCCGTCTTTGTTTTCAGCGTCAGATAATCCGGCATATCCGGCAGGCCCAGTTTGGCGACCTTGCCGGGGATATACACCGGCGTGTCTTTTGCTGCAAAGGAAACGCCGGCGACAGACAGCAGCAGCATCGCGGCGAGCGAAACACTCAGAATACGGATAAAACGCTTCATTCTGCTCAACCTCTTTTCTTCGGAATATCGACCAATTCGTTTGGCGCAATGTCATGTTACAACAGGGTTTTTCGCCTGTCAACGGGGGGAAGCGAAGCTTGAGGGAATTGTAAGTCTTTGGTCTCAAAGCCGTATTATCTGACTTATTTTCCTGAACAATCTTTACGCCTTTTCCGAAAGTTGAAACAAAGCCGTTACGCAATTTGGGCATTTTTCTGACCGCTCCGTTTTCCGGAATCCCGCGGGAACGGTCTTCCCCCGTCCGGACGCAGCCGGGCAGCATAAAAAAGCGTCCCCGGGGGAGGCAGTGATCCGCGGATCCGTGCTGCTGTTCTGAACGGGATGCCTTCTTCCTGACCGGGCCGCTTTTCCCGCCCCTCCTGTTATTAATGTAAGAAATTCCGTTTTCTTGTCCGCGCCATCCCGATCAACAGCCGAATGCCGCAACAAAATGTTCATACTTTATTCATAAAGTTGTTGACTAATTTAACATTTTTGTGTATCATTGATATGAATTCCCCCTGAATGGGAGAAACGAGGTGAATCGGTTATGATGAAAAAATTATTCTGCATGTTCCTGATTTTCCTTCTCACCCTGCTGGCGGCCGTCCCCGCGGCCCCTGCCGAGGACATGCCCGCGGTATTCATTCCGGACAGGCTCGGAGACCTGGACGGCCTCCCGGCCATCGGCGACATCTGGGAAGACAAGGTCTTCTTTCTGTCCGTCCGGTTTTATCACGAGGTAATCGAAATCTCCGCTGACAAAACCGAACCGCTCGGCAGGGGTGTTGAACTGTGGTTTACCGATTATCACGGCAATCCATTTGTCCCCGATCATGCTGAAATACAATTGTTCGGTGATTCCTGTGAGCTGGAGATCGACGAAACCGGCTACTGCCTGTTCTATGCGGAGGAAGGGGAAGTCCGCTGGGCGCCTGAAACCTTTTTTTACGCCGACAAAACCTATGAGGACGGCACCACCGTAGACATTACATTCGACGTTGTGCCTCCCGCATTCGGTGTAGAGAAAAACGGAAAAGTCTTCATATACAACTCCGAATTCAGCCCTGAGCCTCCCGCTTCCGAAAGCATCGTTTTACCAGGCCTCAGACCTTACAACGATTTTTATTTCTTCTCATTAAAAGAACAAACGGCCGGCATGGATGAACACCGCCTGATGTGCGTGCCCGTTCGTATTGACTATACCCTGCCGGATACGGATTTCTTCCTGACCGGCATGGAAAACGCCGTAACAACGATTACCTATCGGAGAAACACGGTGGCGTCTGTCTGCGGCGACGGCCAGGATCCGGAACAGCAGTATACCCATTTTGACGGTTTCTACTCGGTTGCTTTCGTGGACACCGACTATCCTGCAGGCAACTATATCATGAATGTTTTCACCGAATGGCGGGATGATAAAAAACAGGCGCTGGCAAGCTACAAAATCATCTATCACGTCGCTGAAAACGAACTATACCGCATCACCTACGCGCCTCAGACCACGAGCATTTTTGAGGATCACACCGGATTCGGTCCCGGCGTTTTTACCTACCGCGGGGTAAACTACAATATTTCCGGGGATGAAGCGTATACCGACCTTGGCAAACAGGACGTCTGCGGCAAAAATATCCCGGGCATGAAGACCGCGGCGGGCGATTATGTGCATCACTATACAGCCGACGAAGTCCTTCGCGGCACCGTTCTCCATTGGGTTCCCGACTGGACAAATGAAGAAGATGTAAAGAAAAGCACCTTCGCCGAATCGGGCAGCGGGGACAATCTGAACAAATGGTATGATCTGCTCACCGGCAGACAGGTCAGGAGCATCCGGTATCCTTGCACCTATTTTGTCTCCCCCCGCGTCACCAGATAAAAAGCCTGCCGGACATCATGCCGGCAGCGCAGCAGAATCTCAGGGGACGGTTTCCCGCAGCGACGGCGGAAAACCGTCCCCATTTCCGCACAAAAAGAGAGACCGGGCGTCTTTCCCGGTCTCCCGCCGTTTTTCATAAGGGCATCTCCGCGCCGAAGGCGCGCATTACGCATTATGCATTATGAATTATGCATTATGCATTACGCATTGGTCATCAGTTCCAGACTGTGCTCCCGGTTCATCTTTTCGCACATGGCGATGAAAGCGTCCACCGGGACGCCGTGCAGCTGGTCCTTGGCGCCGCGGATGGTGACGGAAACGGTGCTCGTCTCCGCCTCCTTGTTGCCCAGAACGAGGATGTAGGGGTCCTTGTACTTCTTGTAGGTCTTGATCTTCTCGTTCATGTTCTTGTCGGCGTAGTCGGCCTCCACGCGGATGCCGGCGCGGATCAGTTTTTCCGCAACCTCGCGGGCGTAATCGTTGTTTTCCACGCGAATCGGGACCACGGCAACCTGATAGGGGTTCATCCAGAAGGGGAAGGCGCCCTTGAAGTGCTCGATCGCGATGCCGATGAAGCGCTCGAAGGACCCCAGGATCGCGCGGTGGATCATCACGGGGCGCTTCTGGGAGCCGTCGCTGGCCGCATACTTCATGTCAAAGTTCAGCGGCAGCTGGAAGTCCAGCTGGATGGTGCCCATCTGCCACTCGCGGCCCAGGGCGTCATTCATCTTGAGATCGATCTTCGGGCCGTAGAAGGCGCCGTCGCCCTCGTTGATTTCAAAGTTGCCTTCGCCGTAGACCTCGAGCAGGATGTTTTTAAGGTCCTCCTCGGCCTTGTTCCACACCTCGATATCGCCCATATAGTCGTCCGGGCGGGTGGAGAGCTCGGCGGCGTAGGTCAGGCCGAAGGTGTTGTAGATCTCCGTGGCGATGGACATGATGTCCTTGATCTCATCGGCGATCTGCTCCTCGGTGACGAGGATGTGCGCGTCGTCCTGGTGGAATTCCTGCACACGGAACAGGCCGTTCAGCTCGCCGCTCTTTTCCTTGCGGTGGATGACGTCCACCTGGTTGATCCGGAACGGCAGGTCGCGGTAGGAGCGGCCCTTGTTCATGAACACCTTGATGGCGTTGGGGCAGTTCATCGGCTTTAAGGCCATGGTGTCCGGGCTGTCCAGCGTCTCGCCGGGCAGGATGAACATGCCGTCCATATAGTGATCCCAGTGGCCGGAGGTCACCCAGAGCTCCTTCTTGGAAAGCACCGGGCCGGAGATCTCCTGATAGCCGTGCTGCTCATGGATGCCGCGCCAGAAGGAAAGCAGGGCGTTGTACATCTTCCAGCCGCGGGGCAGCCAGTAGGGCATGCCGGGGGCGGACGGGTCCATCATGAACAGGTCCAGCTGCGGACCCACCTTCTTGTGGTCGCGCTCCATGGCTTCCTTGATCAGCGCCTTGTGCGCCTTGAGCTCGTCCCTGGTGGGGAAGGCCCAGACGTAGATGCGCTGCAGCATATCGTTTTTCTCGCTCCCGCGCCAGTACGCGCCGGACAGGGCGTGGATCTCATACGCGGCGCTCATCAGCTCCTGGCTGTTTTCCACGTGCGGGCCGCGGCACAGGTCGACAAAGTCGTCGCCGGTCCAGTAGATCGTGATGGTCTCGTCTTCCGGCAGCTCTTCGATCAGCTCGGTCTTGTATTTCTGGCCCTTGAAAATCTCCAGCGCTTCGGCGCGGGAAACCTCTTTGCGGGTCCAGGGTTCGCGGCGCTTGATGATTTCCTTCATCTTTTCTTCGATCTTCGGGAAATCCTCCTGCGTGACAGGGGCCGGGAGCAGGAAATCGTAGTACAGCCCGTCCGCAATCTGCGGGCCGATGGCGTACTGCACTTCCTTACCGTACAACTCGATCACGGCCTTGGCCAGGATGTGCGCCAGCGAATGCCGGTACACGCTGAGATACTGTTCCTTATCCATAAATAAACCCTCCCTGCGGGACTTGCTGCCCCGCTTTTACGCGGCTACCGGCCGCATATATTCCGGCGTCCGGGGGCGGCGCCGCCGGCGGGGGAAACGCCCGTTTCCGCCGATTTCTGACAGCCGCCCGGCTTTCCGCCGGTTGACTTGCATTATAAGTCCGGACCGGAGGGTTTGTCAATTGAACGGCGAACTCTTTTTCCCCGTCTTTCAGCCGGACATTTGTGAACAAATTATGAACAAGATGTTAACGGGAGTTGAACGGCCGTCATCGTTTTTTCAGAACATATTTTCCCTGATCAGGGCGTTTTTTGGAAAAACCCTGTTGCGGCTATCCGGAATATGGTGTATAATGTGAACAGAACGTGAACAGGAAGGGGATGATCTCCCGTGACTCAGCTGAATGGCACCACCAAATTTACCCGATATACCGAGGGGCAGGAGACCGCTTCGGCCATTCTGGCCCACGTCTACAGTGCCCTGGAAGCCAAGGGGTATGACCCCATCACCCAGCTGACGGGCTTCATCCTGACCGGAGACCCGACCTACATCACCAGCCACAACAATGCCCGGAGCCTCATCTGCCGCCTGGAGCGGGATGAGATCCTGGAAGAGCTGGTACGTTACTACGTACAGGGGAACTTTTCCCGCTGATGGGCCGCGTGCTGGGCCTGGATGTGGGGGATAAACGCATCGGCGTCGCCGTGAGCGACGAAACGCGGCTGATCGCCTCACCCTACTGCGTGATTCAGAGCGTGGGCTGGGGGCCGGACAGCCGGAAGATCGCGGACATCATGCGTGAAACCGGGGCGGAGCTGATCGTCAGCGGCCTGCCCTACAACATGGACGGCAGCCTGGGCTTCCAGGCGAAAAAAGTGCAGGATTTCCTCCGGGTGGTGGAGGGCCTCGGCTTTCCGGTCGAATGGATCGACGAGCGGCTGACCACTGTCTCCGCGCAGCGCGCCCTGATTGAGGGCGGCATGCGCCGGGAGAACCGGCGGGACAACGTCGATAAAGTCGCCGCGGCCGTCATCCTGCAGGCGTGGCTGGACAGAGAACGAGATAAAAAGGAGCATCCTATGGCGGACAACGAAAAGAACCTCCGGATGGAAGACGGCGGGGAGAACGAAAACGAACTGCCCGAAATCATCGAGCTGACCGACGACGACGGCAACGTCACCCGGTTTGAGTACATGACCACCATCGACTATGAGGGCGAGCTGTACGTGGCCCTCATGCTGGCCGGCGAGGAAGAAGAAGACGAAGAGGAAGAAGGCAACGTCGTCATCCTCAAGATCGAGCAGGACGAAAACGGCGAAGACATTTATGTCTCCATCGAAGACGAAGCCCTGGCGGACGCCGTTTTCCAGAAGTTCCTGGAAATGGTCGACGAGGCGGACTTTGAATAATCCGTCCGCTTTCCCTGCTTTTTCCGCGCCACTGTGCCGTTTCCCGCCATGCGCCGGAAACGGTTTTTGATTGATATTGCTCCACCAATGAATTCTTGAAGTTGGATGTAGCGGCAGAAGGGGTAAGAGACAAGGAATAAAAGCGCAGGCGTACCGTAAGTACGGCAAGCTTTCATGACGCAGTATATTGCCCCTTATGACGCCGCAGATGGTTCAAGAATTTGTTGGGGGAGCAATAATAACCCAAGGAGTATCCTATGAATTCGGATTACATCATCAGCTGCTGTTCCACCGCCGACCTTTCCAAAGAGCACTTTGAACGCAGGAACATCCATTACGTCTGCTTCCACTACCAGCTGGACGGCAAAGACCTGCCCGACGACCTGGGCCAGACGATGCCGTTTGAAGATTTTTACAAGGCCATGGCCGACGGGGCGGAAACCCGTACCAGCCAGGTGAACGCGGAAGAATACCTGGCCTTTTTCGAGCCCTTCCTCAAAGAAGGGAAAGACATCCTGCACGTCACCCTGTCCAGCGGCATTTCCGGCACGATCAATTCCGCCAGCGCCGCGGCCGAGCAGCTGCGGGCCAGATACCCGGAGCGGAAGATCTACATCGTCGATTCCCTGGGCGCCTCCTCCGGCTACGGCCTGCTGATGGACGCCCTGGCGGACCGCCGGGACGAAGGATACGACATCGACCGGCTGAATATCTGGGCGATCGAAAACCGCCTGCACGTCCATCACTGGTTTTTCTCCACTGACCTGTCCTTCTATGTCAAGGGCGGACGGATCAGCAAGGCGTCCGGCTTCGTCGGCACCCTGCTGCGCATCTGCCCCCTGCTCAACATGGACAACCTGGGCCGCCTGATCCCCCGGGAAAAGATCCGCACCAAGAAAAAGGTCATCGCACGGATCGTCGAAAAGATGGAAGAGCACGCGGCGGATGGCCTTTCCTACAGCGGCAAATGCTTTATCAGCATGTCCGCCTGCATGGAAGACGCCCGGGCCGTGGCGGACCTGGTGGAAGAGCGCTTCCCGAAGCTCAACGGCAAAGTGCTGATCAACTCCATCGGCACCACCATCGGCAGCCACACCGGCCCCGGCACGGTCGCCCTGTTCTTCTTCGGCGACGAGCGGGTAAACTGACCCGTCCGGGCCTGCCGGCCCGTTATTCGCTGAAAACAGGTCACTGACCTGTTTTCCGGGCGCGAATAACCCCGTTCCGTGATTGACAGCCTTTCCGGACGGGGTTATAATATATGCGGATAATCAGGTTTTTTTGCAGGAAGAATTCGTGATACGAGATCAGGAATTCCCGCCGGAAGACATCCGCCGGATTTCCCGGTATCCGCTGAACGATGATGTTCCCATGAGAGAGGTAAAACAAGATGAAGAATCGGTTCCGCCTGCTAAGCGCCCTGCTCATCGCCGTAATGGCCCTGTCCCTTTCCTCTGCCGTTTTCGCGGCCCCGGGGGACGCCGGCGGGATCCGTGTCTATATCCCGAACAAGCTGGAGCGGCTGCATGTGCCGGACATGCCGGAATACATCGCCCTTTATACCCGCACGGAGAGCGTCGCCACCTACGGCAACCCGGATGATCCGAACGACCCCTGCCCGATCGTGGCGGTCAGCGAGCCGGACATTGAGCTGTTCTTCTCCGAACAGCCGGACTGGGCGGCCGTCATCTGGTCAGAAGGCACGGAGTCCATTTCGGTCAACGAATATGGCTACGCCAAGGTTTCCTCCGCCGGCCACAAATATCAGCCCGGCGTGACCGGGGAGACGATCCAGATCAAGGATGAGACGACCGGCGAACTCAAGCGGGTCTGGGCCACGACCACCGCTGATCACAAGGCCGGCGAAGACGCCCCCACCGAAGACGGGGCTTTCCTGGCCGGGAAAGACGGCGTCACCACCCTGTACAACCGCGACGGCTCCCCCGTGTGGGTGGAATTCACCGTCAACGAGGATTTCTACAAAACCGGCCTGTACGGCGCGGTGACGACGGTAAGGTATGAGTGTGTATTCATTGATGGAGATTATTACATATATGATAAAGATGCAGAGGGAAACTACATCTGGGAACCGTCCGGGAAACAAGCCCCTGTATATAAAGATGAAGATGGAAATGAAGTTTCCTATGGCGAAATGAAGATTGATGAAACCAGAAAATATCATTACGATCGTAACGAAAACGGTCAAATCATATATAAGGACGTCCTGCAGAAAAAAATGATCAACTTGAAGGGTAACGTCCTTTATATAGAAATGCCGGACGGTTCGCACGTTTATGTTGATATCAGCAAGTTTGATGAACACGAGCATTATCGGATAATCGACTTGGATCATACCAGAAACAATAAATTGTCTATTGTTGTTGATAAAGATTCTTTCGTTCATTTTTACTACACCACCTGGTACGTCTCCCAAGTTGTCACCGAATATCCGGAAGACCTGAACTACATCGTCCGGGTGGAGAGCGACTGGCGCAACGACTCCGGAAAATTCCTGTGGGGTTACAAAATCACCTACGCCACCAGCCCAAACGAACGCTACAAAATCACCTATTCTCCAAGGAAATCAACCATCCTGGAAAATCACGGCAATGACGCGTATGGTTTTGACTACCTCCCTTATAGTTATCCGACAGACAGAAGCACCGATCTGGAAGCTTTCTTCAGAGACCGTGGTGAAGATGCTCCCAAGGATTTCTCCGGCCTGTATCTCCACCGTTACGAGGAAGACGAGCCCATCTACGGCGAATACACGGACGGTACGATCAACCTGGTCTCCGGCAGCGGCGACTATCTGAAATACTGGTTTGAAGAAGGCCACGGCGCCAGGGTATACAGACGCCTGTACCCCTGCACCTACTTTAAGAGTCCCCGCTACAAATAATCCGTCCCGCAGTTCCTGCCCGCCCGCCCGGTTTCCCCGGACGGGCGGCGCTTTTTATTGTGCGCCGTGGGCGAGAAAAAACCACCAGCAGAGCTGGTGGAATAAAAAAGCTTTAGCATGAGAACCTCCTTTGCTATACTTGAA
>JBGUJG010000026.1:0-15179 GCA_045113695.1 Christensenellales bacterium | reverse complement strand
GGTCATGGGTTCGAGCCCCATTCGGGTCGCCATATTTGCCTTGGTAGCTCAGTCGGTAGAGCAGCAGACTGAAAATCTGCGTGTCGGTGGTTCGATTCCGCCCCAAGGCACCATGATGCGGTAGTAGCTCAGTTGGTAGAGCGCCACCTTGCCAAGGTGGAGGTCGCGAGTCCGAGCCTCGTCTACCGCTCCATTTTATCAGGCGCCATAGCCAAGTGGTAAGGCGAAGGTCTGCAAAACCTTTATGCTCCGGTCCGAATCCGGATGGCGCCTCCAGACAAGCCGCAGTCCGCGGCTTTTTTGTTGTAAAAAATTGCCGGAATTGTGTCTTTTCTGCGTCAGGACGCAAAATCAGGGTGGCGGCGGTCCGGAAATTATGATATACTGTGATCTGTGAGAGGGACGGGTTTCCCGTCCTGAGGAATTTACGCCTGAAGGGCGGACATACTACACGAAAGGAAGTATAAGCATGAAAAAACTGATTTCTTTCCTGCTGGTCCTGGTGATGACGCTGACGCTGTCTCTGGGCGCCTTCGCGGAAGATACGACGGATGTGCGGGAGATCCTGGACAGCCTGACCGACGAACAGAAAAGCGAGCTGCTTACCCTGCTGCTGACGGACGTGCTGTCCGGGTTCAGCGAGGACCAGGCGGCGGAAGACCGCGCGGCGGAAACCCCCGCCTACGCCAGCTTCAGCGAGCATCTGAAAGCGTTTGCCGAAAGCCTGAACCCGGAAGAAAACGACATTCAGGTGAACGCCAATTATATGAACCAGGTTTTTTCCTTCATTGCCGGCAAGGATGAAAACGGGTTCCACGGCAAGCTGCAGAGCGGGGAAAACACGCTGGGCATGGTGAAGGTGGACGATGAAGCCGCTTATGTCACCTCCGGCGGCATGACGTACGGCGTCAAATTTGAGGAAATCGGGAAACTGATGGAAAAGATGCAGGCCGCTTCCGCCGGCCTGAGCATTTCCCGCGAAGAGCTGATGGAAGACCTGATGCGTCTGGGCGGCTGGGGAATGGGTCTGTTCATGAAGGTTCAGCCCGCTTTCTCTGTCGTGCAGGTCAGCGAGACCGAGCGGAAGGTGACGGTTGACGCCGCCGCCTTTGCCGAGGCTTTTGTCGCCGGTGTGGACGAGATTCTGGCCGACGAAGCATTCGGCAAAATCATTGACCGCTACGCCGGCCTGCTGGCGTCCGCCGCGCAGGCTTCCGGCCAGCAGCTTCCTGCCGTTTCCGCCGGGCAGCTGAAGGCCGCCTGGGACGGCGTCAAAGCGCAGCTGGCCCAGACGCTCTCCCAGGTCGAAATGGAACTGAGCTTGCGCAATGAAGAACAGGAAAACGCCTGCTCCTTCCTCTGCGCCATTCCCAGCGGCGAAGACAAGATCGTTTTCACCGCGGACGGCGCGGCGGCCAAGGATTTCTCTTCCGGCAGCGTGACCTTCTCCCTGGCGGGCCGGCAGAACCCGGATGAAAAGCTGATGGAAGGCTATGCCGACTACGCTAAGGTTGGAAACGGCGCGGATGTCAGCATGAAGTTCACTGCCCAGGGACAGGTGTTCGAGATGAACGAGTCTGTCCGGATGGACATGGAAAACAGCGTCTACACCCTGGAAGAGACCGCGACCGTGAACGGCGAAAAGGCCATGGACCTGAACGTCCGTTTCAACTGGAGCAATTTCACCTTCGAGATGGCGGAGACCGTCTATCCTGCCAATGTGAAAGCGGCCGCTTCCTTTGACGGTGTGACGCTGACCGCCGAACTGACGCAGGGCGAGCATTACACCGGCGTCAACGTCTGGGGCGAAGAACTGGATGCCAGCCACTGGGTCCTCCACGGCACGCTGGACCAGGACGGCGTCCGCAGGGCGATGGACCTGAACGTGTCTATCGTTCCGATGGATCCCGAGCAGGCCAATGAACCCGAAGTGCTGGCCGCTTCCGTGACGATTCTGCAGGATCCGCAGGATCTGACGGTTGCCCAGCTGCAGATCGGCGCGGTGGCCAGGAGCGGCGAATTCGAGATTGATCCGTCCAAGGTGACGTGGCTGGATGCCGCGGCCCTCGAGGCCATGCTGAAGATGATGATGCCGCAGCAGCCCGCACAGAAAGCGCCGGCGCCGGCGGAAGAGCCCGCCCCTGCCGCGGAACCCGCCCCTGCCGCGGAACCCGCACCAGCTCAGGAGCCCGCTCCTGCCGCTGAACCCGCGGCGCCCGCGGCCTGAAAAGCATAGTCTGATCAAAGCCCGGCATATCAGAAGCCGCCGTCCCGGAAGAAGGGGCGGCGGCTGTTTTGCAGGGCGGAAAGAAGAGAAATTTTCTGATTTCTGTGTCCCCGCAGCGCGAATCATGGTATAATAAATTTCAGGAAAATCAGCCGGCACCGGGACGGACGGTCTGCTGAAAGGGCAGATCTTTCGGCGCCGGAACCGGCGGCCGGCAGATTTCTGCCGCTGCCAGCCGCGCGCCGCTTTGGACGGGTGCCCGGAATATTCGCCATCAAAGGAGTCCGCATGCAGAAAACCGTTTCCGACAGCCGGAAACCTCCGGCCGGCCTGGTCCGTTTCACGCGGGATATCGACAGCCGCTATCTGGACGTGCTGGACGGGTTCCGGGTGTGCCTGATGTTTGTGGTCGCCTGGTTCCATATCTGGCAGCAGAGCTGGCTGATGCCGATTTTCTATGCGGGCGGTGTTCTGATCAACCTCGACTTTATCCCCCGCGCAGGCTATATGATGGTGGACGGGCTGATTTTCCTGAGCGGCCTGCTGATGATGTATCCGTTTGCAAAAGACGGGGCGCCGGCCCCGGCGGCCGTTCCGTTTTACCGCAAAAGGCTGATCCGGATCGTGCCGGGGTACCTGCTGGTGGTCGCGGTGTCGCTGGCGGACGCGGTTTCCAAACAGGCTTATGGGAACGCCTGGGAAATGATCAGGGACCTGCTGGCGCATCTGACGTTCACCCATTCCCTGTTTCCGTTTTCCTACACGGGATCGCCCCTGAACGGGGTGCTCTGGACGCTGTCGGTCGAAGTGCAGTTTTATCTGCTGTTTCCCCTGGTGGGGCGGCTGTATCAGAAACACCCCGCCTGGACGGCGGGGTGCATGACGGCTGCGGCTTTTCTGTACCGGACTGCCGTAAGCGGTCTTCCTGATACGTCCCTGTACATCAACCAGCTGCCGGCCTTCCTGGATATCTACGCGATGGGCTTTTTTTCCGCCTCCGTCATCCGCGCGCTGTCCGGGAGACTCCGGGGAGAAACGCGGACGGAAAAGTGCTTTTTCAGCGGCCTTGCGCTGCTGGGCTTTCTGCTGATCGGCAGGCTTCTGCAGGCGCAGGCCGCGTCTGCTTCGATCGAAGCGATCCGTCTGGGGCAGATGGACCGGCGTTTCCTGCTCGGGGCGGGGTTCTCCCTGGTGTCGGTCGGGCTGTGCTTTTCCCTGCCGGCGTTCCGCTTTCTGTTCGGCAGCCGGGTGATGGCCTTTCTTTCCTCCGTGAGTTACCAGTTTTACATGTGGCACCAGATGGTGACCCTGCACCTGAAGGAGTGGGGGATTCCGCGGTCCCGGAGCGTTCAGCCGTGGATGGACGGGGAACTGACCTGGCAGTGGCCTTATGTGCTGCTGTGCTTCGGCCTGTCGCTGCTGATCGCTGCGGCGGCGACGTACCTGTTCGAGCGACCGGTCCAGCGGAGGCTCAGCGGAGCTTATCGATCAGCGGGGCGGTCCGCCGGGCGATCAGGGCGGCCAGGGCCAGCTTGATCCCGTCGGGGATCAGAAAAGGCAGCACGCAGAGGGAAAGGGCTTTCCGCACGTCCATCGGCCCGGCCGTATAGGTCAGCACGAACCAGGCCGTTCCCGCCGCGTAACAGACCAAAAGCCCAAGGACCAGGGCGCAGAGCTTCATCGGGAAGCTGGTCAGCTTCAGTTTTTCAAACACCAGGGCGCAAAGCCCGGTCAGCAGAAAGCCGGTCAGGTATCCGCCGGTCGGGCCGAAAAGGGCGGAAGGCCCTCCCCGGAAGCCGGAAAAGACCGGGAGCCCGACTGCGCCGAGCAGGAGATAGACGGCGACGGCGAGGATGCCCTGCCGGGCCGGCAGGAGCAGCAGCGTCAGGAAAACGGCGAATGTCTGCAGGGTAAAGGGTACGGCGGCCGGAACGGAGATCCAGCTGCAAACAGCCAGCAGGGCGGAAAAAAGTGCCGCCAGAACCAGGGAGCGGACGGGAAAAGATTTCATAAACGCACCTCCAACTGCATATGCAGGTGCTATTATATACCAGAACCATAAGATTGTAAACCCGATATTATGATCAGGTTTACGGAAAGCCGGTGTCGGATGAGCGTACAGAATGATAACAGGAACATGTGGCTGAGAACGGCTTTGCGGCTGATGCTGCTGGTCTGCGCGGTAACGGCGGTCGTTGTCTGGGTCCCGTTTATCTGGAAGATCTTAGGACCTTTTCTGGTGGCCCTGATCATTGCCGCCGCCCTGCAGCCGGCAATCCGCCTGATGCAGCGCTGGCATATCAAAAACTGGATTTCGGCGCTGATCATGCTGCTGCTGGTTTACGCGGTGCTGGGGCTGCTGACCTACTGGTTTTTGTCTTTTGTGGTCACCCAGGCGATCAACGCCCTGCAGAACGCCCCGCAGTGGATCGAGGGAATCAACGAACTGTACACCCGGTTCCGGACGCACATCACATCCTTGTTTGAAGATACGAAAAACGTACAGCGTCTGGACAACGTGATGAACAAAGCCTATCAGCAGCTGACCGGCTGGGCGACGGAAACGGCCGGGGCGCTGATCGGGCAGACGGTCAATTTCGCGGTTTCCGTGCCCAATATCCTGATTTTCGCCAACTTCCTGATCCTCGGGTCCTTCTTCCTGACGAAGGATTATCCGTTCGGGAAAAAGAAGATACCGTCCGACGGACGGATTTCCCAGTTCATGCAGATGCAGCGCTCCGCGGCGGAGGCGGTCGCCGGCTACCTGCGGATGCAGGTGATCTATACGGTCTTTGTGCTGGCGGTTTCCGCCATCGGGTTTACGGTGTTCGGCGTCCCGTACGGCTTCCTGCTGTCGTGCCTGGCGGGCTTGCTGGAGTTTCTTCCTTTATTCGGAAACGGCACGCTGTATGTGCCGATGATCATCATCTGCTTCCTGCTGGGCGAATACCGGATCGGGTTTGTGACGCTGGCCGTTCATCTGACGCTGTATATCACGCGGAAGGTGACCGAGCCCAGGATGATGAACCGGCAGATGGGACTGAACCCCGTGCTGTCCCTGCTGAGCATGTATATCGGGCTGCAGACGTTCGGCGTGGTGGGCCTGACCCTTTCCCCGATCCTGATGGTCGTGCTGCAGACAGCATGGCGGAACGGCATTTTTGACAGCGCCGTCCGGGATATCCGGGGCTGCGTCCGCTGGATCATCCTGTTCCTGAACCCGGCAAACGCGGCGCAGAACGGTGCCGCCCCCACGCTTCAGAGGCCGCCGGAAAACCCGCCCCGGACGGAAAAACCCGTCCCGGATCCCGGAAGAAAAAGAAGAAAGGCTTAAAAGCCGCCGGAAACAGCAACACATACAAGCCCGGGCAGCTCCGTTCGGTTCCTCCGGAACGGAAGCTGCCCGGGCCCTGTCTATTAACCCAGCCGCGCAGTGTGTTTCATGACCATCTGCTTTGCCGGCGGCTGTGTCTGCCGGTTTTGCCGGCCGGGGAAGCATCAGCGGCTGCCGGCAGGCCCGGTTGTACCCCCCTGACAGGCGCTGTGCGGCGGCCCATTTATTTTCTGCAGCGTGAAAGACGTGCACGGACCCTGAACCGGTCCCAGGGAGAGAGGGTTTTCATCAGTCCTTTCCAGACCGGAATGAACTGGCCTGGATTCATCGCGTGCTCACCGTAGGTTTCGGCGCTGTAGGCCGAAAAGGCCCGGCCCAGGGGAAGATCCGGATAGAACCGCCCGATCCGGTGCGCGTATTCGTCGAGGGTTTCCAGCGGGGACCGCGGCTTGCCGGCGGCGGTCAGCGCCGTTTCGATCGCGGTAAACAGGATGCGGGCGGCCTGTCCGGGCCGGCGCCGGGCAGCCCGGACCGGTTCGGTCAGGAAGAGACGGATCAGGAAACCGATCAGCAGGGCCGCCGGGATCAGCGCGAGCAAAAGCCACGGGGAAAGGCCGGATGTCTCCGGCGTCCAGCTGTCCGGCCCGTTTTCCGGGGCAGGGGTGGGGGCGGAATCGGGCGGCGGCGTTTCCGCCGGGGGTTCGTCCGTCTCATCTTCCGGTTCGTCCGGGGTCGGCTCTTCCTCTTCCTCCTCATCCGTCACGGGCGGGATGGTCGGCCGGCTGTCTTCCCGGGGCGTCTCCGTCGGCCTGCTCTCCGGGGCGTCCTCCGGCGCGTCTTCAAAAACGGTTTCTTCCGTGCCGGGGGTGGCGTCCAGCGTCAGCCAGCCGAAGCCTTTCAGATAGACCTCCGTCCAGGCATGGCCCATCTTCCCGGTGACGACCGCGTAGCCCTCCGGGTCGGGACGGACGAGATAGCCGGCGACAAAACGGGCAGGGATGCCCTGCAGGCGGCACAGGATGGTCATGGCGCTGGCAAAATAGGTGCAGTACCCTTTCCTCTCCCCGAGCAGGAACCAGCTGACAAAGTCGGTGTTCGGCGGGGGATCGCTGACATCCAGGGTATAGGGATAGGTTTCCCGCAGCCAGTTGCGGATGGAAAGGGCCCGGTCAAACAGGTTTTCCTGCCCGCCCGCGGCCAGGGAGGACAGATCGGTGACAGAACGGTTCATCCGGATCTGCTCGGGAACGGACAGATAGCTGTCCAGGATTTCCGGGTATCGGGGATCATCCCGGTCCCGGGCGGCTTCCACCCAGGCGCGGGTCCGCGCCCGGTCGGCGCTGACCGGCAGATAGGTCAGGGTATAGCTGTCCCCCGCCCGGAGGTTCCTGCTCAGGAATATTTCGGAAGCGGCGTTGTAATAAGGGGCCATCGAGGCTTCGCCCATCGTCAGTTCCTGCATGCGGTCCGGTGTGAAGAGGGTGGTCGCGGCGTCCCGGACGATCCGGACGCGGACGGTCTGCAGGGGCTCGTTTTCGGCCCCCTGCGGGATTTCCTGGTTCAGCAGGGCTTTCCGGGAGGCGGCCTGAAAAACATCGGCGTACAGGACCCGCTGGGATACCAGGGTATCCTGCCAGCTCAGGCCTGTATAGGCGTTCCGGGGGGATCCGCGCAGATAGACGGTCTGGTCCGTCCAGACTTCCATGACGGGGGTGTTTTCCGGGTCCGCCGACCCGCCGAGAAAGTCGTTGTAATCGTCCGCCAGGGGCAGATAGCCGTCGCCCCGGAGGGAATAGCCTTCGCGGAACCCGCTGTCCCGGGCGGGCAGGTAGGCTTCCAGCACCCCGTAGGCGGTTTCGGCCGCTTCCCGGAGCGCTGCGCTTTCGGGCGCTTTTTTCGGCGCGGCCGCCAGCGTCAGGACGGTCAGCACGGCGGTGATCAGGACGGCGCCCAGCCGGGCCGGGCCGGGCCGGGGACTGACCAGCATCAGCAGGATGCCGGCTGCCGCCAGGGCCGCCCACAGGACGGAAAGAGCCGGGGAGGTCAGGTACGCCGGCACGAGGGCGGCCGCGCAGAGGAGCCCCATCAGGAGCGGCGCGTCCGTCAGGCAGGCGGCGGCGCAGAGAACCAGGGAAAAAGCGCCGATGGCCCGGGTCAGCTCGGTCCGGTACAGCAGCAGGGCGCCTTCGGTCTGGCCGGGATACAGCAGGGCGGCCAGGGCGCCGTTGAGCGCCCCGCGCAATGGTCCGCCGCCGAATGCGGCCCAGATCAGAACGCCGACCAGCGGAAACAACAGCACGGGCCAGAAGGCTGTGGCCGCGGCGGCGGCGGCGAACAGCAGCGCCCCCGCCCCGCAGATCAGGGCCAGAAGCCGCAGGTCCGTCATCGGAAACAGGGCCCCGCAGAGACCGGCCGAAACGCCGAAAGCGCAGACGAAAATCGTCAGCGCCCGGACCAGAGTCAGCGCAGCGTCGCTTTTAAGCCGGCGTAACATAGCAAACCTCCACCAGGTGGCGCTGCAGCTGGGCGACATAGGGCAGGTCCTCTTCCCGCTCCATCTGATCGGTGACCAGGTAGCAGCGCACGTTCGGGCCCAGACGGCGCAGGTCGCACAGGGCGTCCGCGGCGTCCGCGGTCAGCCTGGTGGTCAGCGCCACCACCGCCCCGCTGCGCCTGACCCGCTTCATTTCCTCCCGGATGACGCGGGCAAAATCCTCCTCTGCGCCGAAGCTCTGGGCAGCCAGCATCCGCTGGAGGATCAGCAGATGATCCCGGTGGTCGGAGGCAAACTCGTTCGCCTCCCGTCCGTAGAGCGGCATACGGACTTTCTGCCCGTCCTTCATCTGTAGGTCCGCCACGGCGACAGCCGTTTCGCACAGGGCGTCCTGAAACCTGGCCGAAAGCTCCGGCGTTCCGCCACGGGTTTTCCCGCAGTCCAGCAGGATCAGGGTGTCCGGCGGCATCGGGGATTCGTACTGACGGACCAGCAGCTCGCCCCTGCGGGCATACTGTTTCCACTGGATGCGTTTCATCGCGTCTCCGGGCTGGAAGGCCCGCAGGTCGTCCGGCGCGTTATAATCCTCGCTGGCCCGCTTCAGGGCGGCGATGCCCTCCTCGCTGGTGGAGAAGGTTGGTTTTTCGATATCAAAAGGCCGGGGAAGCACCAGGGTTTCCTCGGATTTAAAGCCCTTTTTTTTCAGCGTGAACAGGCCGTACAGATCGTCCCAGCGGACGGATTCCACTTTGAGCTCAAACGTGCCCACATGGGCCGTATTCAGCGGGAGCGAGGTCCGGGCGGGCCTGCGGAGCCCCGGCCAGAGAACGGTCTGACGGACCGTTTCCCCGTCCCGCCAGGAGACGGTGATGCCTCCCGCGGGAAGGACGGACTTCCGGACGGCTTTCAGGGTCAGGGCGTTCTGTTCGCCCCGGAGCACCTGGGGCTCGTCCAGGGAGACAAAAAGCCTGGTCGATTTCCTGGAAAGCCACACGCCAAGAAAACCGTACACAAGGGCAAACCCGATGACGGCGCTCAGAAAGGCAAACACCCGGACATTGAGCGCCGCGGACAAAAAGGTCAGCAGCGCGCCGGATAACAGAAACAGGAAGCCCCGGGTCGTCATACCCGCCTCTTGACCGGCACCGGCAGACGGGAAACCAGCTCCTGGACGATCTGTTCGGACGAGGCCCCTTTCATCCGGGCTTCCGGCTTGAGCACCAGGCGGTGGGCCAGCACCGGCTGGGCCATCCGGCGGATGTCGTCCGGCAGCACATAGTCGCGGCCGAACAGCAGGGCGGTGGCCTGCGCCGCCCGGAGCAGGGCGATGGAGCCGCGGGGAGAAACGCCCAGCTGCAGGGCCGGGTGCTCCCGGCTGGCCGCGGCCAGCTGGGCGATGTAAAGGCGGACCTCCGGGGAGGAATAGACCGTCCCCACCTCGTCCTGCATGCGCAGGATGTCCTCCGCCGTGCAGACCGGGCTGACGGAGGCCATCGGCGAATGCTGGCCTGAATAGCGTTCCAGCACGTCCGCCTCTTCCTCCACCGTCGGATAGCCGATCCTGAGCCGCATCAGGAAGCGGTCCATCTGTGCCTCCGGAAGGTCATAGGTGCCGACGAAGTCGATGGGGTTCTGGGTGGCCAGCACCATAAAGGGGCGCGGCAGGGCGTGGGTCTGCCCGTCGACGGTGACCTGGCCTTCCTCCATGGCTTCCAGCAGGGCGGACTGGGTTTTGGGGGACGTGCGGTTGATTTCGTCCGCCAGGACGATATGGCTCATCACCGACCCGGTCTTGTATTCCATTTCCCCCGTTTTGAGGTTCATCATCGTATAGCCGGTCACGTCCGACGGGGTGACGTCCGGGGTGAACTGGATGCGGCTGAACGAGCAGGAAACGGACCGGGCCAGGGCGGAGGCCAGGGTGGTCTTGCCGACGCCGGGCACGTCCTCCATCAGGATGTGGCCGCGGCAGAGCAGGGCTGTCAGCATCAGCCCGATGGCGTCGTCCTTTCCGACCATGACCTTCCGGATGTTCTGCTGCAGGCTGTAGACCAGCGGCTGCAGGCCGCTGTTGTCCTGATAGGTTTGCAAAGCCGTTTCCTCCTGGCGCGTTAGTGGGTTCCCGTTTATTGTATCACTTGCGCCGCGGAAAGAAAACGGGCGGATGAAAAATTGTTACATTTTCCCGGCCCGGAAACAATCCGCGCCTCTGAGTCGTATATATCTGTGAAGGCACGGAGAAGGCCTTCGGCAGAAAGGAGAATCAAATGAAAAAAAGAATCACTGCATGGCTGCTGAGCCTGGCCCTGGTCCTGTGCGCGGCGGGCGCCTCCGCGGCGGAAAGCACAGCCCCGGATTTTGAAACCCTGAGCTTCCTGGAATGGTCTTTTTCCAGCGGAGCCGGGGCCTGGTCCACGGACCTGCGGATCCGGGAGGACGGGTCTTTCAGCGGCGAATACCACGACAGCGAGATGGGTGAAACCGGCGAAGCCTATCCGGACGGAACCGTCTACGGCTGCTCCTTCACCGGCAGGTTTGTCCTGGCCGGTCAGGCTAACGAATATGCCTGGCGTGTCCGGGTGGAAAAGCTCACCGCCGATGATCCCCAGGCGGGCGAGGAAATCGCGGACGGCATCCGGTACGTAACCGCCGCGCCGTACGGACTCAGCGAGGGCGACGAGATGCTGCTGTACCGGCCCGGGACTCCGCTCTCCGCGCTTTCGGAGGACGCGCTCTTCTGGACGCACGCGCTCGAAGAGGAAACCCGGCCGGACGTCCTGAAAACCTGGTTCCTGTTCAGCGAAAAGAACGTATCGGGCTTTGTCGGCGACCAAAGCTGGACCGGGACGTCCCTGGCCAACCCCTGGGAAGATCTGACGGCGGAACAGCTGCTGGCGGCCTCCGGCCTGTCTTTCAGCGTGCCGGAAGAAGCGAAAAACGTGATCTACCGCTACATGCGGAGCGAGAATCTCGCGGAGATGCAGTTCAGCTGGGAAGAAGATGAGTTCTGCGCGCGCGTGGAGCCCATCGCCCTGGAAGAAGGGGAGCTGGCGGAAATCTCCGGCATGTACTTTGACTGGGAATACGAAGAGCCCGTGACCGTCTGCGGATGCCCCGGGTTGATCAGCCAGGCGCAGTGCGGCAGTGAAGACTGGGTGGAGCGCGTGCTCTGGTACGACGCGGAAAAGGGCCTGATGCATTCCCTTTCCGTGAAGACGATCGACCTGGACGGCCTGGACCTCACGGCCATGGCGGAACAGATTTTCCCGGCGCAGGAAGCAAAGTAAAACATAACACAAAAAATCTTCCCCCGGAATGTTTCACGTGAAACATTCCGGGGGAAATTTTATGGCAGAAAAACCATTCGCCTGCCTGTCTTCTTTACCGCAGACTCTTCAGGTATTCCTTGTGCTCATCGCTGACCCGGCGGCTTTCGACAGCCTTCTGAATGGCCTTCCTGTGAATCCATTCGTCCAGTTTCCGCTCTTCCAGATACCGGACCGCCGCGCCGTACTGCTTTGCAAGGGCAGTGGCGAAGAACCAGGCCACCATCATCCGGAGATAGTAATCGTCCCCCGCAGCGGAAGCCGCCAGGTCCAGGTATTCTTCCCGGAAGTCTTTGTCCAGAAACTCGTTCATCAGCATCCGGATGCCGAAGCGAGCGGTATAGACATGGTCCGACGCGATCCACTTCCGGATGTGGGGCAGGAGTTTTTCGTGGTTTTTCCGGAACACCGCGGGCGTGGCCTGGTCCGATACCGGCCAGCAGTCCACATACGGCAGGAAGGCGTCCACCGCCCGGACGCAGGCGTCAAAATCCCGGATCCCGGCGATGATGAAAAAATGGATCAGGTTTTCCTCAAAATACCGGTGCGGAAGCGAGGAAAGGAATTCCTCCCGCTGCGGTCCTGCGGATACCTCCCGGGCGATGGCCCGCAGGGCGGGCGTCCTCACCCCCAGCAGGGTATCTTCGGAGATGCCGGGAACGAGCGGGGCCTGAAAGGCCCTGTAGCGGTCGTCCTTTGCCTCCAGCAGTTTTTCATATACCGTCATGCCGGCTTCCTCCGTGATCGGTTCAGGATTCCGTGCTCGCGCCGGAAGGGATCGCCGTCAGGTCGTACGGCGTGGTCTGATAGACGAAATAGTTCAGCCAGTTGCAGAACAGAAGGTTGGCGTGGGCCCGCCAGGTGACCAGGGGCGGCCGGGACGGGTCGTCGTCCGGATAGTAATTTTCCGGTACGGAGATCGGCCTGCCCGCGGCCACGTCCCGGCGGTACTCCTGCTCCAGCGTGTCGGCGTCGTACTCGGAATGGCCGGTGATGAAAATCTGCTTGTGCTCCCGGGCGTAGACGGCGTAGACGCCGGCCCGCTCCGAATAGGCGAGCACCTGCAGGGCCGGAACGGCTTCGATGTCTTCCCGCCGGACCGCGGTGTGCCGGGAGTGCGGGACGTAAAACGTATCGTCAAACCCGCGGAAGAGGATGCTGTTTTTATATTCGACCCGGTGCGGAAAAACGCCGAACAGCTTTTCCGGCAGGGCCTGCTTGGGAATGCCGTAATGGTGGTAAAGCCCCGCCTGGGCGGCCCAGCAGATGTGGAAGGTGGAGTGGACGTGCTGTTTTGTCCAGTCCATCAGGCGGCATAATTCATCCCAGTAATCGACCGCTTCGAACGGCAGGTGCTCTACCGGCGCCCCGGTGATGATGCAGCCGTCGAAATTGCGGTCCATCACTTCGTCAAAGGTCTTGTAAAAGGCCTGCAGGTGTTCGGGCGGCGTGTTTGCCGGGGTGTGGCTGGCCGGGGCGGCAAGCTCCAGTTCGATCTGCAGGGCGGTATTGCCCAGCAGGCGGGAAAACTGCACCTCCGTCTGGATCTTCTTGGGCATCAGGTTGACCAGCAGGATCTGCAGTGGGCGGATGTCCTGGGAGACAGCCCGCTCCTGCGTCATCACAAAGATGTTTTCCTGGTGCAGCACATCGACCGCCGGCAGGTTGTTGGGGATTTTGATGGGCATGGCGTTTTACTCTTTCAGGTTGAAAAGGAGCGGTGAAGGAGGAGCGAGGAGGAAGAGTTAGGAGTGAGGAGTTAGGAGTGAGGAGTTAATGGTCATCAATTTAATGGTCATCAATTAAACTGGTTCATTAACTCCTCACTAAGTGAGCGAAGTGAACGGTCACTCCTCACTCCTCACTGAGCGAACGCAGTGAGCGTCCACTCTTCACTCTGTGGCTGCAGCCAGCGCCTGCGCGAGATCTTCGATGAGGTCCCGCATGTCTTCCAGGCCGCAGCTCAGGCGGACGAGGCCGGCGGGGATGCCGGCGGCTTTCAGCTGCTCGTCGGTCATCTGGCGGTGGGTCGTGCTGGCGGGGTTCAGGCAGCAGGAACGGGCGTCGGCGACATGGGTCTCGATGGCGGCGAGCTTCAGGGCGTTCATGAACTTTTCCGCCGCCGGGCGGCCGCCTTTGAGCACAAAGCTGACGACCCCGCAGGAGCCGTGCGGCAGATACTTCTGCGCCCGGGCGTAATACGGGTCGCCGGGCAGGCCGCAGTAGCGCACCTCGCTGACCTCGGGCTGCGCGGAGAGGAATTCCGCCGCTGCCTGGCCGTTTTCGCAGTGCCGCGCCATCCGCACGTGCAGGCTTTCCAGGCCCAGGTTCAGGTAGAACGCGTTCTGCGGGGACTGGATGGAGCCGAAATCGCGCATCAGCTGGGCGGTGCACTTGGTGATGAACGCGCCTTCTTTACCGAAGCGCTCGGCGTAGGTGACGCCGTGATAGCTTTCGTCCGGGGTGCACAGGCCGGGGAACTTGTCTTGATGAGCCATCCAGTCGAAGTGTCCGCTGTCCACGATCGCTCCGCCGACGGCGGTGCCGTGGCCGTCCATGTATTTGGTGGTGGAGTGGGTCACGATGTCCGCGCCCCACTCGAACGGCCGGCAGTTAACGGGAGTGGCGAAGGTATTGTCGATGATCAGCGGGACGCCGTGGGCGTGGGCCGCGCGGGCGAACTGCTCGATGTCCAGCACGGTCAGCGCCGGGTTGGCGATCGTCTCGCCGAACAGGGCTTTGGTGTTCGGACGGAACGCGGCGTTCAGTTCCTCATCCGTGCAGTCCGGGGAGATGAAGGTCACATCAATCCCCATCCGCGCCATCGTCACGCTGATCAGGTTGAAGGTGCCGCCGTAGATGCTGGACGAAGCGACGATATGGTCCCCGCAGCCAGCGATATTGAACAGGGCAAAAAAGTTTGCCGCCTGGCCGGAGGAGGTCAGCATGCCTGCCGTGCCCCCTTCCAGGGCGCAGATCTTGGCCGCCACCATATCGTTGGTCGGGTTCTGCAGGCGGGTGTAGAAGTATCCGGAAGCTTCCAGGTCAAACAGCCTGCCCATGTCCCTGCCGGTCGCGTATTTGAAGGTCGTGGACTGAACGATCGGGATCTGCCTCGGCTCCCCGTTGGCCGGGGTATAGCCGGCCTGTACGCACTTTGTATCCAGACGGTAGTCGTTCATCTGTATTCCTCTTTCCGGCGCCGGAATCGCAGCGGCTCAGCGCCCGGACAAGACCGGGCGATCCGGCAGGGTCCGGTGAAGAAATGCCGGCTGCCGATAGAGCTGCGTTTGCGGGATTGGCGCTCCACCCATTTTATCAGACGGGCGGCAAAAACTCAAGCCGGCGCAGACGGTTCAGAGGAGATCGGACAGCCGGTCCGGTCAAAAGAACAGGAAAAAAGCAGGGAGGAACCTCATCCGTTGCGGAACCTCATCCGTCACGCCTGACGGCGTGCCACCTTCCCCAAAGGGGAAGGCAGTTCACCGGCCTGTTTTCCGGAGGCTGCGGAACGAAAGGATTGTTTTTCCGGCACAACGGTTCCAGCTGTATCAGCGCAGATGAGCCTTCCCCTCTGGGGAAGGTGGCCCGGAGGGCCGGAAGAGGTGTGCCCCTCTGGGGAAGGTGGCCCGGAGGCCGGATGAGGTATGCTCCCTCTGGGGAAGGCGGCCCGGAGGGCCGGATGAGGTATGCCTTCCCCTCTGGGGAAGGTCAGACCGTCTACAAACCCCCTGTTTTTCTCCGGAAGCAGGGGGTTTGTGTTCTTTGAAGCGCGAAAAGGCAAAAAAATAAGCCATT
>JBGUJG010000025.1:0-19638 GCA_045113695.1 Christensenellales bacterium | reverse complement strand
CTGCCCACCGTTCGCAAAGGCGTTCTAAGCCGCTGCCGCGGCTGATAACGCCATGCTCACGGGGACTTCTCCCGCCTTCATCGCCCACCGGGCGCGGCGGGATGCGTCCCTACGGGTACGCTTTCGGATGCCTTCCTTGATCTGGCACATAATTCATCCCGCATCTGCACATGTTCTAGACGAAAAACAGTATTACTCCAAGGCAGGAGACATCCTCCCTGTTTTTCTGTGAAGAACCAAAAACCCGCCCGTTTCCCCCAACAGAGAGAAACGGGCGGGTTTTTCGTATATCCGGAAATGCGCTGTGTCTTTCATCCCCGGATCCCGATCCGGGTGCAGGGCACGTTCCCGGAAAGTATATCGGCCAGCCGGCATTTTTTCGCGTTGGCGATCGTCACGGCGACGCCCTGCAGCGCCGAGCGCAGGGCGAACTCCAGCTTGGCCCCGGCCCCGTTGGCCCCGGCCCGGGACGCGCCGACGCAGTGGGTCTGAAGCTCCCGGACCATTTGGGTCAGTTCCTCCGGGGTTGCGGCGAACACGTCCCGCACGAGGGTGGACGGATCCTTCGGGTCGCGGTAGATGCCGTCCGCGCTGGTCAGGAGGACCATCTGGCGGACCTGCATCAGCTCGCTGACGACGGCGGCGGTCTCGTCGTTGTCGACGCACTCGACCACCTGCTCGTCCGGGTGGGCCTGCTGCATGAGCAGAAGCTCCAGCTTCCGGTTTTCCTCGTCGGACACGGCGTCGTTGTAGTTGATGATGGGGATGGCCCCCTGGTCCGCGCAGTGGGACAGAAGCTGGCGCAGGTGGCGGCGCTTCTGCGGGTCGTTGAAATGGTTGTGCTCCACCAGCACCTGGCGGATGGAATATTCCGGGCGGACGAAGCGCCGGTAGGTCTCCATCAGGATGGCCTGGCCCTGGGCGGAATAGTCCGTCTTGTTGGCGTCCGGGTCGCCGGTCAGCTCCCGGCCGGTCCGCTTGAGGTAATCCAGCCGGCCGATCTCCGTCGCCCCGGAGGATACCAGGGCCATGCCCGGCTGCAGCTCCCCGCCCAGGCGGGAAAACAGATTATAGTCGATGTCGTTGTCCTCCCTGCGGATCAGCGCCATCGAACCGATCTTTACAACTAACTCTATACCCATACAGGTTTCCTCCGACTGTATCGTACTCGATCAGTGAGGAATGAGGAGTGAGGAGTGAGGAATTAAAAAATGTCATGACTATTCACTCCTCACTCCTAACTCCTAACTCCTCTCTCTGACTCCCTCTGCTTTGGATTACGCATTTACGATCGTCCCGTCCCTCGCCTCCAGCACGCACGCCGGTTCCGCCCCGATGAAGTCGCCGCGGTCGGTGCAGGTCAGCAGGGCCTGGGCGTCCTTCACCCGTTCGATCAGGCGGCGGCGGCGCAGGGGGTCCAGCTCGCTCAGCACGTCGTCCAGCAGCAGCAGGGGCGGCTCGCCCTGGCTTTCGGTCAGCAGGTCGAAGGCCGCCAGCTTGAGGGCCAGGGCCGCCGTTCTCGCCTGGCCCTGGGAGCCGTAGGCCTGAAGCTCCTGGCCGGACAGGGTCAGAAGCAGGTCGTCCCGGTGGGGGCCGACGACCGTGGTGGCCCGGCGGAGTTCTTCTTCCCGCCGGGCGGAAAGCTGGGCCAGCATGTCCCGTTCCGGCTCGTCCTCAGACAGGGTGCTCTGGTAGGCCAGGCGGAAAACTTCCTCCTCCCGGCCGCTGATGAAGGCGTAATGCCGGTTCGCGCGTTCGTCCAGGGCCCGGGACGTCTGCGCCCGCAGGCGGACCAGGGGGGCGGCCGCCCGGGCCAGCTGATCGTCCCACACCGGCAGCTGGTTTCTGCTGCCGCCCTGGGCGATGTCCTTTAAGAGGGCGTTTCGCTGGCGCAGGGCCGCGGTGTAGGTCTGCAGGGCGTAAAAATAGGCCCTTTGCAGCTGGGACAAAAGCATGTCCAGGTACCGCCTGCGGACGGCGGGACCGTCCCGCACGACGGAAAGATCCTCGGGGCTGAAGATCACGCAGGTCGCGTGGCCGATCAGGTCGCCCATCCGGGAGGCGTTTTTGCCGTTGATGTGGAGGAGCTTTTTCCGCCGCTCGTGCAGGAAGAGGCGGACGCCGATGTCGTGCGTCCCGTCGCGCCGCTCGACAAACAGCTGAACGGCGGCGCTCTCCTCCCCGCGGCGGATCATGTCGGCATCGTCGCCGGTGCGGTGGGAACGGCCCAGGCAGCACAAATGAACGGCCTCCAGCAGGTTGGTTTTCCCCGCCCCGTTTTCCCCCACGATGACCGTCACGCCCTCCGGCGGGGTCATCAGCAGTTTTTGATAGCTGCGGAAATTCTGCAGCCTCAGCGTTTTGAGCCGCATGGGCCCTCCCATCCGCGCGCCGGAAGGCGCCGCAGTGTTTCTGAAAATCAGGCTTTTGCTCAACCCTGCAGGAGGCCGAAGAAAAACCGCTTCATCCTGCCCTCCGTGATGACATGGACGGGCTTGATCTGGTTGGGCGAGGCCCCGCCCATGACTTTCAGGTCCCTGTACAGGGCATAGGTCTGGGGCTGGACGAATTTAGCCTCCAGCGGCAGCATGGTCTTCTGGAGGATCTTTTTGCGGTAGGAGTCGTGCGCCTCGCACAGCTTCCGGTTCAGGATCTCGGAATAGCGGGGCCAGCGGTCCGGCGGGACTTCCCGGTCGCTTTCCAGCAGGACGGTATAATGCCCCGGATCCGTACCCGTATCCGCGTAGACGCTGTATTCCAGCACCAGCGTGCCGCTTTCCTCCGCCATGGCCTCCACCGCCCCGCGCAGGGCCGTTTCCGTGACCTTCTCCCCGTACATGCTGATCAGCTGGTTTTTCCGGTAGGAAAAGACGACCATCGGACATTCGTTGTGAAAGCCGGTCACCCGGATCACGTCGCCCAGGCGGTAGCGGTAAAAACCGGACAGGTTGGTGACGACCAGCTCGTACTCCTTCCCCGCCTCCAGCCGGTCCATCGGCAGCGGAGTGCCGGGCGCCCCGTCTTCCATCGGGATAAACTCGTAAAACCCGCCGAAGGGAAGCAGCATGCAGGCGGGCTCGTCCTGCCGCAGCGGGACGGCAACGGTCGCCTCCGAGCAGACATACCCCAGGTAATCCACCGCCGTCCCGGGGCCCGTCATGCCGCGGAGCCTGTCGATAAACGGCGCGAAGGTCGCCGTGCCGACGGCAGCGATCAGCCGCATATCCGGCCACAGCAGCGGCACAAAGGCGCCGTCCTCATGGGCCTCCATGACCGCGCGGATTTCCGCGGCCCGCTCCGGATCCGGCGTGAGCAGGGCTTCCAGCCTGCGGCGCAGCCTCGGGTCCGCTGCGACGTCCCCGCGGATCTTCCCGGTTTCCAGGTCTTCGCACAGCTCCCGCCAGTGACCGCGCAGGTAGGAGATCATGTCATAAACGGTCGGCGAAAAGGTGGCCATCAGGAAGCTCAGACGTTTTTCCCGCAGGGCAAACAGCATCTTCACATGCCGCCGGTCAAACTCCATGGCCGGATAAACGATCTCCTCCGGCAGGGCGTTCCAGGCGGCCGTATGCTCCGGAACGTTCAGCGTTTCGGAAATGGCGCCGTGGGCCGTCCCAAAGGGCGTATAGCCGATCCTGGATTCCATCAGGCTGACGCCCGGGAAGGCAGGCATCCCCTTTCCGGTCTTTTTCAGGCAGGCGGTTTCATGCAGGCCGAAAACGCGCTGGAACACAAAATGAAACAGGATGTCCAGGGCCCGCTGCGTGCAGGGGATCATTTTGGACGCGCCGGACGTGCCGGAGGTGTGGGCAAAATAGACGGCCTCATCGGACGTGATCAGGTTTTTGCGGCCGCAGCAGAGCATCTGCTCGATATACGGCTCGTAATCCTCATAGGAGGACAGGGGCACCTTTCCGGCATAGTCCTCATAGGAACGGATCCCGCTGAAGCCGTATTTCCTGCCGTATTCGGTGTCCGCGTTTTCCCGGATCAGCCGCATCAGGGTTTCCCGGCTGATCTCCCGGGCGCGCAGGCTCGCATCTTCCATCCTGTCCAGCGCGGTGATGCCGGCATCAATATAGGAGCGCATGACGTCGGTGCTCATGGTTTTCCTCCGGAGATCATCCAGGTCAGGGCTTCGTTAAAGTACCCGCAGAACCGTTCCGGAACGGACGGAGAATACAGTTCCGAATCGTAGTTGATGTAGAAGGGGACCGGCGCGTCCGGGTCCGTGGTGCTGAACAGAATGATCTGGAACCTCGTAAACACCCCGTTCATCCGGTCGTACGCAAACGACGTCTGCGTGCCTTCGGGCAGGAAGGCGTTCATGTCGAACCCGGATTCGTACACCACGATCACCCGGTCCCTTTCGCCCGGCGTCACGCCGTTGTTGCCCAGGGACAGGTCCGCGTAGCGCATGCCCTGTTCGTTCTGCTCATCGATGGCGCGCAGCAGGTCCTGAGGCGCGCGTATGCCTTCCATGTCCACGGCCACGGGGACCGAGGAAATCGTCATCCCCACCAGGTCCTGCTTCCAGTGCTCATCCCGGCCGTTGAAGGTCCACTCCACGCTCACCCGGTTCTTTCCGCCGATCCCGGCAAGGGCCCTGAGCGCCGCGGCGACGAACAGCTTGTTCAGGCTCGTCCGCAGCTTTTCGCAGCCCCTGCCGTATTCGCCCAGGGTCAGGGCCGTTTCCGACATATACCGCCCGTTCCCCGTGCGCCGGGAAACCCGGTCCGGCGGCGGATTGCACAGGTATTCTTCCCTGCTGAAGCGCTTCATCAGCAGCGCGGCGTCCGCTTCCTGCGAAAGCTCCATCCTGCTTTTGTACTGTTCCTCCAGGTAATACCAGTAATGATCCGGGGGAAGCTGTTCCCCGCGGTACGCGGAGAACAGAGCGGCCATGAAGTTCGCCATCATCGTCCCGTCGCTGATCAGGTGGCAGGTGTCAAAGTCCAGGAACACATCGGTCTCCGTCACGTAAATCACGCACCGGTACAGAAGCTCCCCGTCCAGCCGGTAGGGCAGGATCAGCTCATCCAGCATGGCGTCCGTATGGCGGCTGACCTTACGGATCTCCGGCCGGACGATCTTCCCGGGCACATGATGCAGGACCGGGACGCCCGCTTCATCATGGGACAGAACGGCGCTGAACACCGCGTAATGGGAAAAAACGGTTTCCAGGGCCTCCTTCAGCCTCTCCGGGTCAACCGCTTCCTTCGGGAAGCAAAGGGTCATCGGGTTGTTGATGCCCGTCTGCCTTGGCGAATACAGGACGGCGTCGTAAAAGTATGTCTGATACGGGGTCAGGTACTGGTCCCGCCTGAGGGCCTCCCGGTTGAGCCCGTCCAGGTCCGCCGTGCCCTTTCCGGACAGGCGCGCGGCGATCCCGCGGGGCGTTTTCCAGGCGCAGATGTCCTTGTAGTCCACGCGCAGCCCCTCCAGCTCAGCAGCGGCCAGGGCTGTCGACAGGGAATCCCCGCCCAGCGAGAAAAAGTCGTCGTTCGCCCCGACCCTGTCCAGGCACAGCACTTTTTCATAGGCCCGGCAGATCGCTTCCTCCTCCGGCGTTTCCGGGGGGGCGTACGCCCCGGCCCCGGCGCCCGCCTCCGGGCGCGGCAGGGCAAAGCGGTCCACCTTCCCGTTGGCGTTGAGCGGCATTTGGGAAAGGCGCGTAAAGAAGGCCGGGATCATGTAATGCGGCAGGGTCTGCCCGAGCTTTGCCCGGATCTCCTCCGCGGAGACCGGCGCATCCTCCGTATAATAGGCGCTCAGATACGTCTGCCCGCGTTCGTTCCGGAAGTCCCGGACCGCCGCGTCCCGGATGCCGGGGATCTTCCGCATGCAGGCTTCGATCTCCCCCGGCTCCACCCGGTTGCCGTTGATCTTGATCATGGTATTGAGCCGGCCGGTCACCGCGATGTTGCCGTCCGGCAGCTTCCGCCCCATATCCCCGGAATGGAAGACGCCGCCGCGCATCGCCCGGGCCGTCTCTTCCGGAAGATGGATATAGCCCCGGAAGAACGGGTTGTCAAAGCAGATCTCGCCCGCTTCCCCGTCCGGCACCTCCCGGCCTTCCTCATCCAGCAGGCGGATGCGGATGTCTCCGAACACCGGTTTCCCGATCGGCGTAACGTCGTAGCGCCGGTCGATCTCAAACTGCGCCACGTGGAAGCCCGCTTCGCTCATGCCGTAGTTGTTGACCAGCCGGACCCCCTCGAACCAGATCCCGTTGGCGGCTTCGCTGCCCGTCACCAGGGTTTTCAGGCTTCCCGGGACGCCGTCCGTCATCACCCGGAGGACGGAGGGAGACACAAAGGCCAGGCTGATCCCATAGCGGAGAAACTGCTCCTTCATCCGGGCCGGATTTCTGGCGGTATCCATCGAAAAGATCACCAGATGCATCCCGGAATAAAGGGCGTTCAGCCAGATTTTGACCGCCGCGATAAAATTGACCGGGGCCAGCATGGCCATGCGCGTCCGCCCGCTGATCAGGTCGCCCGGGCGCTTTTCCAGGGAAGCCTGGTTGAGCTTGATCTTGCCGTACTCCTGGAGCACGCCCTTGGGTTTTCCCGTGCTGCCGGAGGTATAGATGGCAAAGCAGGCGTCGTGCTCGTCCGCCCGGCGGAACCCGGGCAGCGGATCCAGCGTGAGGATCTCTTCCCACGCCGCTTCGTCGATCACCAGGCGGCAGGCGCAGTCCTCCCGGATCGCTTCGATCCGCTCCGGCGCGTAGCCGTCATCCACCACCGTGAAGGCCGCGCCGGCTTTCCACACGCCGAGCATGGCGATGAAGGGCCGGGCGTCCCTGGGCAGCCGGATCAGCACAAAATCCTCTCTGCCGATGTGTTTTTCTGTGAGCCACGCGTACACGCGGGCGGACAGATCGTCCGTCTGCCGCCTGGAATAGCTGTTCCCGGAAACCTCCTCCGTGACAAAGACGGACGAGGGCGACTGCGCCGCGAGCTCCGCCCAGCGGCTGCATACATAGGGAACCGACTGCAGAAAATCGAGTTTCATCGTTTTTCCTCCTCCCGTGCCGCTGCCGGCGCTGTTTCCGCTTCTCCCGTCCGGTTACCGGGGGTGCTGCGGAACCAATGCCGCAATGCCCCTTCTTAATATCAACGAAAATGGAATTCAGAACAGTTGTGCAACAAAGAGTGTCGGGAAAAAAAATTCCAGGGTGGTATGGAGGGGCCGAAGCCCCTCCATTTTAAATCCGCAGCAGCGACATGCGCGGTGCGAGGATGAATTTTTGCGGAGCAGGAATAGACTCTGGGTAGCGAAAACACCTCAGCTCCTGCAGAGCAAAAATTCTTTCCTTACGCCTTTGCCGCCCGGGAGTCCCGAAGGGACGAGAGGCAAAGGCGAGGGGGTTCCCGAAAGGGGGACGTGTCCCCCTTACGAGGGCTGTGCAACAGCCCCTTACTGCCCTTTCGTCTCCTGCTGGGCGTGAGCCCCGTGGGAGGCGTCAAAATGGTCTTCCTTGCTGAAATCCGCGTGGGCGATGATATACTCCCGCCTCGGGTCCACCTTGTCCCCCATCAGCAGGCTGATCATCCGCTCGGCCGCCGCGGCGTCGTCCAGGGTCACCTGCATGAGCTTGCGGTTCTGGCGGTCCATGGTGGTCTCCCAGAGCTGCTCGGGGTTCATTTCTCCCAGGCCTTTGTAGCGCTGCAGGACGTAGCCCTTGAGGCCTGCCGTGACCTTCTTTAATTCCCGGTCGTCGTAGGCGTAGCGCGAGGTATCGCCTTTTTTGACCTGATACAGCGGCGGCATGCCGATGTAGACGTGGCCCCCGCTGATCAGCTCCCGCATGTAGCGGTAGAAGAAGGTCAGCAGGATGGCCCGGATGTGGGCCCCGTCCTGGTCTGCGTCGGACAGGATGATGACCTTGTCGTATTTAAGGCTGCTCAGGCTGAAGTCCTCGCCGATGCCGGTGCCCAGGGCCGTGATCAGGGAGCGGAACTCCTCGTTGGCCAGCACGGCGTCCAGGCGCTTTTTTTCGACGTTCAGGGGCTTGCCGCGCAGCGGCAGGATGGCCTGGAACCGCCTGTCCCTTCCCTGCTTGGCGCTGCCGCCGGCGCTGTCGCCCTCGACGATGAACAGCTCGTTGTCCTTGGGGTTCCGCCCGGTGCAGACGGAAAGCTTGCCCACCAGGGGGGCCGCTTCCAGCTCGTTCTTGGTGCGGGCGATGTCCCGGGCGCGGCGGGCCGCCTCCCGGACACGGGCGGATTTCATCGCTTTTTCCACCAGGGCCTGGCCCAGCTGCTGGTGCCTTAGGTCTTCCAGATACAGCGTCAGCCCGTTGGTGACCACATTTTCGACCGCGGGCTTGACCTCGGTGTTGCCGAGCCTGCCCTTCGTCTGGCCTTCAAACTGGGGGTTTTTGACCATCACCAGCAGCACGCAGGTCATGCCCTCGCGGAAGTCCTCGCCGGACAGATTGCTGTCCTTGTCCTTCAGGGCGCCGATGCGGCGGGCATACTCGTTGAACACCTTGGTGATCGCGGTCTTCGCGCCGATCTCGTGCGTGCCGCCTTCCCTTGTCGGGATGTTGTTGACGTAGGAAAAGAAGGAGTCCGTATAGCTGTCCGTATACTGGACGGCCATCTGCACCTGGACGTCGTTCTGCGCCCCCGTCAGGAAGATCGGCTCGTCGTTGACGGCGCTCTTGCCCTGGTTGAGGAAGCGGACGAAATCGACGATGCCGCCGTCAAAGCAGTATTCCCGGTGCGCGTTCTCCGGGTCCTTCTGCCGCTCGTCCTCCAGGATGATCCGGATGCCCTTGTTCAGGTAGGCCAGCTCTTCCAGGCGGCTGCGGACCGTCTCGTACTGGAAATCCGTCGTGTCAAAGATCCGGTCGTCCGGGAGGAAGCGGATCAGGGAGCCGCGCTTTCTGGCGTTGCCGATCCGGGTCAGGGGCATCAGGGGGATGCCCGCCTTTACCTTGCCTTCGTCGTCCTCCTCCTCGGAGGTGAATTTCATCTGCCAGTGGGAATAGTCCCGGTAGATATCGACGGTCAGCCAGCGGGACAGGGCGTTGACGACCGACGCGCCGACCCCGTGCAGGCCGCCCGAATAGGCGTAATTGTCGTTGCCGAACTTGCCGCCCGCGTGCAGGCGGGTGAAGATCAGCTCCACCCCGGAGACGCCGGTGGCCTGGTTGATATCGACCGGCATGCCGCGGCCGTTGTCCCACACGGAGGCGGAGCCGTCCTTGTGCAGGGTCACCTGCACCTCGGTGGCAAACCCGCCCATGGCCTCGTCGATCGCGTTGTCCACGATCTCCCACAGCAGGTGGTGAAGGCCCCTGGAACCCGTGGAGCCGATATACATGCCCGGGCGGACGCGGACGGCGTCCAGGCCCTCGAGCACCTTGAGACTGTCTGCATTATACTGCTGCATGGTACATCCTTTGCTTTCTGTTCAGTTATTCCGGCCTCGGGGTCGCCACCGGGATCAGGAAGGGCTCCGGCTCTTCCGCTTCGTCCGGCACCGGCAGTCCCACCGGGATCAGGGTCGGGACGGGCGTCTGCACAGGCGCGGGAGACGGAGAGGCCGTCTCCGGAGCCGGTTGACCGGCCGGGCCGTACACGCGGGCCAACAGGGCTTCCGCCTCCGCCCGCTCCCAGCCGGGGCTTCCCGTTTCATCGCCGGTGTACACGGTATTGTCCATCAGCTGCACCCCGCGGATGCGGAACAGCTCGTCGCAGGTGACGGTCAGGTAGCCCCGCTGCTGCAGGATGGACAGGAGCTGCTCGCAGTTCTGCCCGCTGTGCTGGGCCAGGTTGTGGGACAGGATGACCGCCGTGTCCGTCAGCATGGAGGTCAGCACCCCCCGGCTGTGCGAGAGGGTATAGTCGGTCACCGCGTCATAGGTGCTGGCGTTCCAGCGGATGATCGGCATCCCGACCTTCACCCGGACATATTCATTGTCGACCCCGCCCGGGGACCGCATGTATGCGGGCTTCAGCCCGGTCAGGGACACCTGCAGGTCCTCCAGCAGCTTCTTTTCCGCAAAGATCTGGTTTTCGTCCCGCAGGCCGACCGTGTGCGACCAGGTATGGCTCTGAACGGCGTAGCCCGCGTCGTGCTCCCACTGGACATAGTCGTGGCACTTGGCCATCTGGGGGCCGTTGTTGTAAAAGGTGGCCCCGGCGCAGTACTTGCGCAGGATGAACAGGACGTTGGCCGTCACGCCCCGGCTGGGCCCGTCATCGAACGTCGGAGCCGCCAGGAGGTAGCGGCTGTTGTCCGTCTGCTCCCGGGCATAATCCGTCATCCAGTCTCTCAGCCAGGTATAGGGGATCCAGACGTGCATCAGGGTCGGATGATCCGGATACAGTGCATCCGCCCGGAAATGGAACATCAGGTAGGCAGGCGTCAGGGTGAACGGCGCCCTCTCCCAGCCGTCCGCCAGGCGCTGAACGGCCGCCGCGTCCGCTTGTACGCCGGGAAAATACTGTGCCAGCTGGTCCAGGACCGCCGCCCGGATAATCTCCCCCGCCCCGGGCCCGAACAGGTCGGCCAGAGTGATTTCCCGGCCGCTCTCCAGGTCGAAGGTCATGGCCTCAAAGGAGACGAAGCGCTGCTCCCGCTCGTGGATCACATGGGAAAGGATCAGGAAGGAAGCCGTTTTCGTGCCGGTGACCGTGACGGAAGCCCCGGTATCCGCCCAGGTCATCACCTCGCCGCCGGCCTTCGGCAGATGGGTCAGGGTCTCTTCCGCCAGGCGGTCCACCGCCTGGGAAACCGTCCGGTTCACCTGTTCGTTTGCGGTTTTGGGGTAGGTCCTGCATTCCTTGCGCTGGTTCCCCAGGTCCTTCTGCTCGTTTTTCTGCTGGAAAACGAGCAGCTCGGGCAGGGGAACAAAGCCTTCCGCGGAAGCCCCGGGGAAACCCGACGGCCGGCTCAGCAGGCAGGCGGCCGCCAGCAGCAGACAGACAAAACGGACATATCGACGAAGCACGTGATCACTCTCCAGAAAAAAGACGCCGCGGACGGACGCCGTGAGCTCAGAAACCCCCTGGGGATTCCTGCCCGGCTCAGGGCCCGTCAGCGGCGCCATCACTTGTTTCAGTTTTTGCTCATTTGATCGTATTCTTGATCCGGTTGTAGACACGGGTATAGCTGGTGTTGTACCAGCCGGGGGCTTTGAAGGACAGGGTGATGATCCGCCGCTCGGCCAGGCAGACGTGCACCAGGCCGCGCACGACGATCCCGTCGTAGGTAACCCCGCGGTAGGTGTTGTAGAAGCCGTCGTGCTTGAGCAGCTCCCGGGCCGTCGAGGACGCGGGGTTGAAGGTGACATAATTGCGCTTGAGCTCGTTGAGCTGATTGCCCAGTTCGCCCCTGAGCTGGTTGACCTTGTAGCCGCTGTCCACCCGGTTTACGGTGATCATGATCTGGCCGTTGACCCCGTCCCGGGTCTCCGGATCGGTCAGGATGAAGGTGTTCGTATCGTCCTGGGTGAGTTCCCAGCCGATCGGGGCCTCAAAGCTGTAGCCGATGGCAGCCTGATAGGTTTCGTACTCAAAGGTAACGTCCGGCCGGGGGGTCGGCGTCGGCATGTCCACCGGATCCAGCGGAATCGGCGTGGAGCCGGCATACCGGCTCTGCTCCACCGGCTGGGCGGCCTGCTGGCCGTAGTTGTAGTAGGAAATCGGCTCCGGCTGCTCGGGCTCTTCCTCCGCTTCCGGGAAGGAGATGACCGGGGCCGGCGCGTCCGTCGCCGTATTCAGAATGTCCGCCTGGCGCACCGCCGTGGGCTGGGCCACACTGACCTCCTGATAGACCACCTGCTCCCGCGCGCAGCCGGAAAGCAGCAGACTGACACAGAGCAGAAGGGAAAGCAACGCGGCTGTTTTTTTCATGACGAAAGCCTCCTTGGCCGTTCAGCCTCATACCGTCAGAGAACCGGGAAAAACGGGAAAAACGGCATCGGTTCGGTTCTTCATCATATTGTAACAATTCTTAATCTTTTCGTCAAGTATTCGTGCCGAATTTACAAGCAAACACAGACTGACTTTGAAAACCTCAAGACATCCTCAGGGGTTTTGAAGGGGGCCAGCCCCCTTCATGGAAATCCGCAGGACCGGCTTTGCCGGTCCGAGGAGAATTTTTGCGGAGGTTAGCTTGCCATCCGGGAGCAAAAATTCATTCCCTGCGGATTTGCCGCCCGGGAGCCCCGTAGGGGCGAGAGGCAAATCCGTTCAGGGGGTGGTATTGGCGGGGGAAGCATTCCCCCGCCAACAGGCTCACGCATTTATGCGTGAGCCGACTGTATTTACAATAATCCGCTGTACGCCGCGTCCGGATCGGGACGGCGGCGGTAAAATGCCGGCTCCGGCCTGCCGGGTTCCTCCGCCGGGGCTTCCGCCTGTCCTGAACTCTCCGCTGTTCCCGCTTCATAGACCGGGTGATACAGCCTCCGGTCCAGGGACCAGATCTTCTCGCTGAACACGCCCGGCGGGGTCCGCTTCATGACCGCTTCCATCGCGTTCATCTTGGCGTCCAGATCGTCGATCATATGGAGGACCTCCGCCTCCGGGAACATCGGCGGCCGGGGGCTCCCGAACTCCGCGGTGCCGTGGTGGGAGATCACCATATGGGAAAGCAGCAGCACGTACTCCCCGGTCACGCCGGCCCGTTCCGCGGCGGCCCGCACTTCCGAGACACCCTCCACCAGATGGCCCAGCAGCAGGCCCTCCGCTGAGTAATCCCGGACGCTGCCGCTCTCGTCGCTGAGCATCTCGGTGGTCTTGCTCAGGTCATGGGCGATGACCCCGGCCTTCAGCAGGTCGCCGTGGAGGAAGGGATAGACCGTCAGGATCGCCTCGGCGGTTTTGAGCATGGAGGTCGTATGATGGAGCAGACCGCTCCGCTCCGCGTGATGCAGCCGCTGGGCGGCCGGATAGTACATCAGTTTTTCCCGGCAGTTTGCGATCAGCTCCCGCAGGATCTTCTGCAGGTCCTCCGTCTGCATCCCGTCGATCGTCTCTTCGATCTGTCTGAACATATCCTCCGGCTTTTCCGGGGCGCAGACGGTCAGCAGGGACATGTCGACCCCGTCCTCCGGCAGGGCCCGGCGCATCTGCTCCACCCGGAACTGCAGGCGTCCGTTATACTCCTGCACGGTGGCCCGTACCTTGATGACGGAGCCCGTCTGCGGCGGCTCGGCCTTCCCGTCCCACACCTTGGCGTTGAGGTCCCCCGTGGCGTCCCCCAGCGTCATGTCCAGGTATTTGTCTCCCTTGGACGACTGCCGCTGCTCCGCCGTGCGGACCATCAGAAAACCGGTAAACTTTGTATCTTTTGAAAGGGAAAGCACTGTCGGCTGGGTCATAGAAACTCCTTCGGATGTGTTAAAGAATATGAAAGAAACTGCTGAAACAAGCGGCGAGGAAGAGGAGTTAGGAGTTAGGAGTGAGGAGTGAGGAGTGAGGAGTTGAAATTGGTCTGACAAGATAACTCCTCACTAAGTGAGCGTAAGCGAACGATCACTCCTAACTCCTAACTTTATTTCGCTTCCCCCGCAATCTTCCTGTCCGTAAACATCGTGCATTCGCTGAGCCAGCTGAGCTTGATGTTGTCCAGCGGGCCGTTGCGCTGCTTGGCGACGATGAGTTCGGCGATGTTTTTTTGCTCCGGGGCCGGGTTTTCTTCATAATAGCTGGGCCTGTGCAGGAACATGACCACGTCGGCGTCCTGCTCGATGGAGCCGGAATCGCGCAGGTCGGACAGCTGCGGCCGCTTGTCCGCGCGCTGCATGTTGGCGCGGGACAGCTGGGCGCAGGCTACCAGCGGCACCTTCAGCTCCAGGGCGATGGCTTTCAGGCGGCGGGAGATCTCGCTGACCTCCAGCTGGCGGTTTTCGCTGCGGCCGTCGGCGGCCATCAGCTGCAGATAGTCGATCACGATCAGGTCCAGGTTTTTTTCCAGCATCAGTCTTCGGCAGCGGGAGCGGACCTGGGACGGCGTGATGCCGGCGGTATCGTCGATGTACAGGGCCTGCGAGGCCAGCACCGGCAGGGCCATGCTGAGGTTCTCCCAGTCCCTGTCTTTGAGGGTGCCGGAACGGACGGCCTGCATGTTCACCCGGGCTTCCCCGCAGAGAATGCGCATCATGATCTGCTCCTTGGGCATTTCCAGGGAGAAGATGGCCACGGTTTTGCCGGCCTTGGCGGCATGGGCGGCGATATTGATGGCAAAGCTGGTCTTGCCCATGGAGGGCCTGGCGCCCACGAGGATGAGCTCGCCCTTGTGCAGGCCGGTCAGGCAGGCGTCCAGGTCCCGGAATCCCGTCGGCACGCCGGCGATCTTCCCCTGGAGCAGGGCCAGTTCGCCGATCTGGTCGAAGGTCCTGGTCAGGATCTCCTGGCCGGGCTCCAGTTCCGTCCCCGTCCCCTGGCGCATGGTGATGTCGAAGATCATCTTCTCGCTCTGCTCCAGGATGCTGTCCAGCGGGACCTGCTGCTGGTAGCTGATGCGGGAGATCTCCGCCGTGGCGCGGATCAGGCGGCGCAGCACGGCCTTTTCCTTGAGGATCGAGATGTAATAGCCGGTGTTGGCGGTGCTGGGCACATCCTGCATCATCCGCATCAGATAGTCCGGCCCGCCGATGCCGTCCAGCCTGCCCCTGCGGCTGAGCTCCTCGTCCACCGTGATCAGATCGACGGCGCTGCCCCGGCCGCTGAGGTCCCGGATCGCCTCAAAGACGGCCTGATTCTGAGGCGCGAAAAAATCCTCCGCCTTCAGAACTTCCAGCGAAGGGCCCACCACGTCAGGGTCCTGCAGCAGAGCGCCCAGCACGGAGCGCTCCGCTTCCAGGCTCTGCGGAGGAACGGGACTGAAATCCCGTACAATCTGTTCACTCATATGATTACTGGTTCACGCCCACCACCCGCACGGTGACCTTCACCGTCACCTGGGGATACAGGCGCAGGGTGACCGGAACGTCACCGGAGGCGCGGATCGGGTCTTTGAGGTCGATCTTGCGCTTGTCCAGCTCCAGGCCGTACTGCTCTTTCAGGGACGCGGCGATTTCCTGGCTGGTCACGGAGCCGTACAGGCGGCCCTTTTCACCGCACTTGGCCTTGACGACGACCACCTTATCCTTCAGCTCCCGGGCCTTCTGTTCGGCCGCGGCGCGGGCTTCCGCCTCGCGCTGGCGCTCCGCCGCCCGTTTGCGCTCGATCTCCTTGGACGCGCCGGCGGTCGCTTCCACCGCAGCCCTCCTGGGAAAGAGGAAGTTCCGGGCATACCCGTCCGAAACGTTGACGATATCGTCCTTCTTGCCCACGCCCTTGACATCGGTCAGCAGAATTACCTTCATATTATCATCCTCCTGTTAAGAATCGTAAATCACACGTTTATTCCTGCGGCTCCGGCCGCAGATGGCGGATGTTCATCACCTGGTCGATCAGGCCCATCAGCACGAACAGAAAGCGGAACAGGAACAGCAGGATCACCGTGAACACGCACCGGCCGGCCAGGCTTCTGCCTGTCTTTTTCTGGACAAAATCCAGCACGGCCACGCCCTGCATCCCGTACACGCTGGTAAACAGGGCGCCCAGCATGGCGCCGACTGTCCTTTCCGCCACGCTCGTACCCAGGGCGCTCATCAGCAGGCCGAGGGCGGGCACCGCCATCAGCAGGCCGAGCCCCCGGGGCAGATACCAGGTGGAAAAGGAAGGCATGCCAAAGTCCGGCCCGTCGGAAAGCGCATCCTTGTCCTGCCGGCTCATGCGGTCCAGGAAGCTCTCGTAGCTTTCCAGCTCCAGCCTTGCCGAAGTATTCCCCTGCCGGATCGCCTCCCGCTGGCGGGCGACGGCGTCCATCAGCTGTTTCTTGCGGATGTCGCCGTATCTGCGCTTCTGCGCGGCCCGCCTGCCCAGATCGACCATCAGGGCAAAGCCGCCGAAGCAGCACCAGACCGCGTAGGTGACCGCCCCGGAGGGCGCCTGGCTGAAGCCGTCCGCCAGGGCGCTGACCAGGGAATTGGTCAGTTCCTGCCGGCCCAGGACAGACAGGCCGCCGACCAGCCCCTGCGCCCTGATCAGCAGGGAAGGGTCCAGCCGGATCAGTCCGTTCTGGTACAGGTTGATCAGCAGCCGATCCCCGTATTCGGTACGGGTCACCAGGTCGGCCACCCGCCGGGCCAGGATCATGTACATATCCCCGCCGGACAGACGCTGCAGCACCAGCAGGCAGGAAAACGCGCCGGCCAGATAGGCGCAGCACAGCAGGCCCGCCGCCCGGAAAAACGGCGTCCGCCGGACGTTCACCAGGCATAAAACAGCGGCAAACGGCGCCAGGTACAGGGCCGCCAGCATCGCCGCCTGCCAGCCCAGCGGATACACCGGCTGCAGGATAAAGATCGCCAGCCCCGTCAGCAGCGGCGCCAGACCACCCCAGAGCCCCGCCGCCATCAGCAGCACCGGCCCGGCCAGGACGGTCACCCAAAGCCCGCACAGCCCCGACAGGACGGACGAAGAAAACGCCAGCGCGGGCAGCACCATCAGCGCCGTCAGCCAGATCGCCGCCTTCAGCGACCGGATCATCGGAAATGAACGCAGTGGAGACACCCCCCTCTGTCGGTTGTCATGGTTCTTTCCAGGGCGCGGTTCAGCCCCGGAGAACTGAATCGCATCGGATAACGGTTTTTCTATTATACCGTCATTCCGGCAAGATTGCAACGAAGGATTTCAGCATCTCACGTATCCGGAACGATATAGATGCTGCACCGGTCGTCCCAGCAGTAATAGCTCCAGTCCTCCCGGAAGCCGCCGTCCCGCACCGCCCGGGACAGGCGGGACGGATCCCCCGTCAGCTTCCGGTACAGCGGTCCGGACAGGCAGAGGTAAAATTCCCTGCAGCCCGCCTTTACGCCCGCGCGGACGGCGGCCGACAGATCGCCGGACGTTTGAATGTCTTCGGCGTACCAGCCGCCCAGCCAGTCGGCCTCGCTGACCGTGACGGTGCAGCTTTTTTCCAGCCAGCTGAGCCCCGCGCTGACCACGCCGCCCCTGGCCAGCAGCATATAAAGCCTCGTCAGCTCCGTCTCCGCGAACAGATCGGCAAACAGGTCCTGTTCCAGCGTCAGCCGGAACGGTTCCTGCGGCAGGTCCCGCATCCTCTCCACCGCTTCCGGGATTTCCCGGCTTGTCCGGCAGAAGGACCAGCGCTCCATCTTCCGCAGGCCCACCAGCGTCAGGGTTTTCCCGGACTCCGAATACCAGACCTCCTCCGTCTCCGCGCCGGCGGAGCTGACCGCGTAGGCCACGACGCCGCTGTCCTGCAGATAGGCGGAAAACAGCGCGTCCGAGCATCGGATGACCATGGCGTCCTGCCCGGCTGAGAGGGCTTCCCGGACGGCCTGGGCCAGCTCTTCCCGGCTTTGGGCCGCCCATTCCCGTACCGGGCGCTCTTCAAGGTCCGTGACCGCCAGGAAAGGCGCCGGCAGCAGTTCCCGGACAAAGGCGTACTTCTGTTCCATACGGTCCAGGCCGATGTTGAAATACTCGTAGGAGACGCCGTCTTCTTCCCCGTCGTCCCAGGTCAGGTCCACGCTGCGCCAGGTCCCGTCCAGCAGGACCAGGTTCCACAGATGGCCTTCCTGGCTGTCCTCCGCCTCTTCGTCCTCCAGGGAATTGCCGGAAATATAGCGGACCGGCAGCCCGCTGAGCGAAGCGCAGAGATAAAATGCGTCCGAATATCCGTCGCAGTTTGCCTTCCCGTTCAGCAGCGCCCCGATGCAGCAGTCGTCGTTGCCCGAGTTTTCATCCACGGTATAGACGATACGTCGGCACAGCAGGTCGTGGATCTGCGCCGCCCTTTCCGGGTCCGTCCCCTGAACGTCCCGGACCAGCTCCCGGGCGGAAGCCAGCACGGCCCGGTGGACCAGGCTCAGTTCCTTTTCCCTGCCCAGGCGGACAGATTCCGCGATCACAAAGCCCGGATAGCAGACCTCCGCTGCCGGAGAAAAAATATAGGCCTGCGCCTCGTCGTCTGTATGGAAGCTGCCGCGGAGCCCCGCTGCGCTGAAAACGTCGTCGCACAGCCCGTCATCCCCGCTCAGCCTTTCGTAGGTGGGGCTGTCCGCCGCCAGGACGGTGAATGCCTCGGGGCGCAGGCACAGCGTTCCGCGGAGGACATCGGCGCAGTCCGAAATGCCGGACGCTTCCGCCACGACCGTTTCGGCGATCTTCGGGCCCGGGAACCAGAGGGCGCACTCATCCTCCCCGTAGTACATGCTTTCATAATCCACCAGGCCGCCCCGGTATTCCAGCAGCCCCCGTGTCCGGCCGTCCGCCAGCAGTTCCTGAAACAGCGCTTCGTCCGGGAGGATGCCGAAGGTTTCCCCGTCCAGTCCTTTTCTCAGGCGGATGGCTTCCGCAAACTCTTCTTCGGAATGCGCCAGGTACATCGGCCAGGGCCACCAATCGAGGTCTTTCAGCCGGACGCGTCCGTCCTCCCAGTAGGTGCAGTCGGCGGTGCGGAGCCCGGCCCGGGCGGCATGATACCACAGATGGCCGGAATCAAGAAAATCAAGGTAGGTTTCGCGGTCCAGCCGGACGGTGAATTCCGTCTCCCCGTTTCTGCGGGCACGGATCACGGCGTCCGTAAAACCATCCCAGTCCGTGCCCAGCAGGCCGGACAGGAAGCCCGATTTTCCGGACGGCTCCGTCTCCCTGACCTCCGTCACCGCGCAGGCCGGGCAGACAGAGCCCAGCATCAGACCCGCTGCCACCACCAGCAAAACCAGAAAAACCCGCTTTCTCATCTGAACACCTGAATAATTCATAATGCATAATTCATAATGCATAATGCGTAATTCCCTATTTGCCTGATCCCAAATTCCTAATCCCTATTCCCTAATCCCCGTTCCCTGCCGCATCACTCGTTAAACACCAGCAGTCCGCGCTTGAGGGCCCACCTTTCGGCATAGCTGCCCTTGGGGGCGATCACGCAGACGAGGGCGTCGCAGCCGGCAAAGGCCGTTTCGTCGATGCGCTGAAGGGTGTCGGGCAGGAACAGGCAGACCAGTTCCCGGCAGTCGGCAAAGGCGTACTCGCCGATCTCCCTGCAGCCGGCGGGCACCGTGACCGCTTCAAAGGAAGCCCCGGTAAAGGAATGGCTCCGCACGGTCTTCGTGACGGAGGGAAGGATCAGCTCATTTTCCGCCTCGAAGGGCAGGACGGCCACCCGCACCGAACGTGTCAGGCCGTTCCAGGAGGTCACGGTCAGGTATGTTTCGCCCGGCCTGCGGCCGATCAGGATGCCCTCCTGATCGATCAGGAGCACTTCCGGCTCGTCGGCGGCGGAGGTGAACTCCTGGGTGGCGTTCCGCGGCGTCACCCCGGTAACGGGCAGCTCGGCCGCATGATACTGCATGATCGTCAGGCTGTCGGGCAGATCAAAACCGGTCACCGCCGTCTGTACGCGGAAGGAGACGGAGGCTTCGGCCGTGCCCGCGGAGGCGGTGATCACGGCTTCCCCGTCGCTCAGGAAGGAAACGCGGCCTTCCTCCGTGACCCGGGCGGCGTTTTCATTGCTGCTGACAAAGGTCACCAGGCCCGGGTCCGCCGGATCGTTCCCGCTCATGGGGGAAACATCCAGCAGGATCTCCGTCCC
>JBGUJG010000024.1:0-14326 GCA_045113695.1 Christensenellales bacterium | reverse complement strand
GCTGATATAGTTTTCGATATATTTGTCCCGGCTGGGCAGGCCCAGCTTGATGTCCTCGTGGACGTTGACGGACTCGATCACCTCGATCTCCAGGCCGGCGTCATTGACTTCTTTCTTGAGGGCTTTGAACTCCTCTTCCGGCCAGTCCACGCCGGCCGGCTTGTCCAGCAGGCCCATCAGACCGGTCATGCCGGGGATCTGTTTCACATAGCGCAGCGGGATCGGGTCAGACTGGCTGCCGTACCAGCGGAACGTCATTTTCATGGGAATTACCTCCTTCATCAGTGGGATTTCATCAGGCCTTCTTTGTCTTTCTGACGTAAATGGCAATTTCGCCGATCACGAACGCCGCCAGAATCAGAACCGCAAAGATGATGAAGCGCGGGTCGAAGCCGTGCTTTTCGTCAATGCCGACGAACACGTCCACCACATACCAGTAGCACTTGTGGATGAATAGGCACAGGGTCGCGCCGGGCACGATGGCCGTTACGGCGGCAGCCAGGCCGAAGCGCCTGAGGACGGTGAGCCCGGCCGCGATCAGCGCGCCGCCGATCAGCAGCCAAGGGATCAGGGGATCAAAGCAGTCGCCGTTATGGGTGCTGTCCAGACCGAACGTGCCGTGAATGGACAGAAAATAGATGCCGGCAGCGAGCGCCGCCAGCGCGGCCGCCAGAATAACGTAAAACCCGAAGCCTTTCTTCGAGGATGCCTGACTCATGGAAAAGACTCCTTTCCAGTCAATATCATGTTGATGTTTTGCTGAATTCCGGAACTTCTGAAATGCGGGCAGAAAAGCCCGGGGCTGAAGCATCCATCCGGTTTGGCCCGCATGCCGTGCCGGATCGAACCTGGTTGCCCTCCCATGTTGGTCTTATTATGTCATAAAAATCACATGACCGCAATCGTTATTCCCGCGCCGTTCCGTTTCATGAACACGCGATCCGGCCGTTCACGCCGGATACCGGTCCATTCACGACACGGCGCTGCGGAAACGCCGGCTGAACCGGCGCAAATGAACGAAAGAAATACTCGCGACGCCAGACAGCCGAACACGGCACGGAGGCTTGCTTTACTTTCGTTCCTTTTTTACGTACAATAATGGCAGATTTCAGCCTTTTCAGACATGGCCCGCGGCCTGGAAGCATCAGCCGCCGCCCGTCCGAAGGCGTGCCCTGAAAGCCCCGCATGGCTTGGGGGTGCCGCATTCTGAGAAAGGAGAATTCCTCCATGAAACCTTCATCCAAGAGAACATTGAAAAAGGTTTTCCTGAATATCACAACCGCGCTGTTTGCCCTGGTGCTGACGGGCAACGTTATCGCCGGAGAAAACGCCGGGCAGATCAACCAGTTCCTGGGCACCAAAACGAGCGAAACCGTTTCCACCCTGCCCAAGGGCCAGGAAGAAGGCTATGCCCGGTATTTTGACAGCAAATACGCTTCCGTCGCCGAACTGAAGGCGGCCGGCGAGGCAAAAGTCCGCGAAGTGGAAGGCGAAGGCATCGTTCTGCTCAAGAATGACAACGCCGTCCTGCCGCTTGCCGCCGGCAGTAAGGTATCGCTGCTCGGCGTGACGGTCATGGATCCCGTCTACGGCGGCACAGGCTCCGGCGCCGTGGACGCCGACGGGGCGCCGAACTATTACGACGTGCTGACCGGTGCGGGCTTTGCGGTGGTGGATAAGCCGCTGCTGGATTACTATGTGGACAACGAAGCCAAGCGCAACACCTACGAGATCGGCGAGGTGCGCTGGAAGAAGGTCAGCAAAAACCACGACGACACCATCGGCCAGGGCGAGGACGCCATCTATGTGATCGGCCGCGTCGGCGGCGAAGGCGACGACGTGACCGCCGAAAAGGAAGACGCCCTGGACGGGGATTACCTGACGCTGAACGAGGACGAGCGCTCCATCCTGGAAGGGCTGAAGGAACTCAAGGACGACGGGGCGATCCGCTCCATCACCGTGATCATCAACAGCGCCAACCCGATTTCCACCGCCTTCCTCTTTGACGGGACTTACGGCGTGGACGCTGCGCTGTGGGTGGGCAGCGTGGGCCAGACCGGCCTGTACGCCGTGGGCGACGTGCTGTCCGGCGCGGTAAACCCCTCCGGCTCCCTGCCGGATACCTGGTGGATGGACAACCGCCTGAACCCGGTGATGAACAACTTCGGCTCCTACACCTATGAGGGTGCGGACAAGTACAACTTCAAGGCCCTGTCCGCCTACGGCAAGTATGTCGTCTACCAGGAAGGCATTTACGTCGGGTACAAATACACCGAGACCCGCTATGAAGACGCGGTCATGGGCACGCCCAAAGCCGGCAGTTTCAATTACGGCAGCACGGTTTCCTTCCCCTTCGGCTACGGCATGAGCTACACCTCCTTCAGCCTTTCCGATCTGAAGGTGGAAAAGAGCGGGGAAGGGCAGAAAACTTCCTATGCGCTTTCCGTCAACGTGACCAATACCGGTGATAAAGCCGGCAAAAAGACCGTGCAGGTCTACGCGCAGAAGCCCTACACCGAATACGACCGCCAGAACCAGATCGAAAAGCCTGCCGTGGAACTGGTGGGCTACGGCAAAACCGCCGTCCTGCAGCCCGGCGGCAGCGAAGTGATCACCGTTTCCGTGCCGGAATACTACCTGACCTCCTATGACGCCCTGGGCACCGGCGCCTACATCCTGGATGAAGGCGCGTACTATCTGACCGCCGCCGAAAACGCCCACCAGGCAGCCGACAACATCCTGGCCGCCAAAGGCTTTTCCGCCGGCATGACCGGCGCCGGCGACACTTCCCTGGTGTATTCCTTCGAGCAGGCCTTTGACAAGGATACCTACGCCAAAGCTTACGGCACCGGCGCGGAGGTCAACCCCCTCTTTGCCGATGCGGATATGAACCGCTATGCCGGCAGAGGCGGCAACGAAATCGTGTACTATTCCCGCAGCGACTGGGAAGGCACCGTGACCCCCGGCCCTGTGAAGCTGGCCATGACCGACGAAATGGCCAAAGGCGTGGTGCTGGACGACGCCGACCTGCCGGACGCTGCCGGCGTCAGCTTCCCCGCGATGGGCAAAAACGCCAACCTGCAGCTGGTCAACATGATGGATTACGCCTATGACGATCCCAAGTGGGATGAATTCATGGATCAGCTGACGTTTGAAGAGATGGCGTCCGTCACCCTGACCGGCCTGCGCGAGACCGCGGGCGTCACCAGCGTCGGAAAGCCCGCCACCATCGACCACAACGGTCCCTCCGGCGTGACGCAGAAGTATTCCATCGGCGCGAACGGCTACGCCACCGTGAACAACGACCCCGGCAAAGATCTGAAAGGCACCTGCTATCCCTGCAACGGCATCATCGCCGCCACCTTCAACGACAGGCTGGCCGAGGAAGTCGGCGAGCTGATCGGCGAAGACGCGATGTGGGCGGGCTACGCGGGCCTGTACGGCACGGGCCTCAACATCCACCGCTCCCCTTACGCCGGCCGCGTGTTTGAGTACTACTCCGAAGACGGCATGCTGACCGGCCTCATTGATACCGCCGAAACCCGCGGCATCCAGAGCAGGGGCGTCTATGTGTACAACAAGCACTTCGTCATGAACGACCAGGAGAACAACCGCGCCGGCATCGGCACCTGGGTGACCGAGCAGGCCCTGCGCGAGATCTACCTGCGCGCGTTCGAACTGCCGATCGTGAACGCCGGCGCTCAGTGCGTGATGACGGGCTACAACCGCCTGGGTGTCAACTGGTGCGGCGCATACTCCGCGCTTCTGACGGACTGGCTGCGGGGCGAAGCGGGCATGAAGGGATTTGCCGTCAGCGACATGTACGATTCCTCCTACATGGTGCCGGTGCATGAGATCGTGGCCGGCAACGATATCCCGGACGGCGAGCTGGAGCTGGCCAGCCTGACTCCATACGGCCCCAAGGGCAGCAATCCCAACGCAGCCGTCGCCCAGGCCATGCGGGAATCCGCCAAGCGCGTGATGTATACGGTGCTCCATTCCCGCGGCATGGACGGCATCAGCGAATACACCAAGGTGATCACCATCACCCCCTGGTGGCAGCTGGCCCTGAACATCGCGCAGTGGACGCTGCTGGCGCTGAGCGTCTTTGCCCTGGTCCTGCTGCTGCTGGACATTTACAGTCCGAAAAAAGCGAAAACAGCGAAAAAAGCATAAAACACTCCGGAAGACTTTCGGCCGTCAGGCATCAGCGCCTGACGGTCTTTTCCGTTTGGCATTTTTCTTGCTTCACGACAGGAAATGTGCTATAATGACCTGGAAAAAAACAGAATGGCCGGAGGGATTGCCGTGCTCCTGATTGCCGTTGTCGATGACGATCCGAAAGACGCCGCGCTGCTGAAAGAATGCGTTGAAAACTACTGCCGGATGAACGATCACGCCGCCATGATCCATGTGTATCACGACGGGCTGGATCTGATCCGCAGTACGGAAACCCATGATATTGTCTTTCTGGATATCCAGATGGGCAAGCTGGACGGGCTGGAAACCGCCCGTTTCATCCGCAAAATCAATACGGACACCATCCTGATTTTTGTCACCAACATGGCCCAGTTTGCCATCAAGGGCTACGAGGTGGACGCGCTGGATTTCATCCTGAAGCCCCCGTCCATGGCCTCCATTGTCTACGTGATGGACAAAGCCATGAAGCGGCTGGACGGCAGCGGCGCCAAAGCGCAGTTTTCCCTCAAAACCTCCGACGGCACGATCAGCCTGTCCTCCAGTGATATCACCTACGTGGAAGTGTTCGATCATAACCTGGTGTACCATACCACAAAAGGCGAATATACGGTGCGGGGCCGGCTCGGCGACGTCATCGAAAAACTGAGCCCTGACCGGTTCGTGATGTGCAACCGAAGCTTCATCGTGAACCTGCGGCACGTATCCAATGTCACATCGGACTATCTGCTGATCGGCGATACCCGCATTTCCGTTTCCAAATCACACCGCAAGGAACTGATGAAGCGTTTTTCCAGTTTTCTGGGGGACAGTTTATGATTTCCAATCAATTATGGGTCGAGGCCGTCGATCACAGGATTTCGGCGGCCATCGTGTTTTTTGTGCTGATGATGCTGCTGAACACAGGAAAAAAGCGCGGCCTTTTTCCCCTGCGGGCCAGCGCCGCGCTGGCGGTCATGTGCCTGTTCAGCTGGCTGCTGCGCACCCTGTCCGATGAGTGGATCACAAACGCGTACGTTCAGGCTTTATGCTACAGCGCGCAGATCATGGCGTTGCATCTGCTGTTCGTGGGCGGCTGCTTTTTCTGTTTTCACACAAACCATGCGGAGGCATGGTATAACGGCCTGCTGGGCCTGACCATCTTCAAAATTGCCTGGAACGTTTTCAAAACCGGTTCCAGCGTCCTTCTGGTCAATGACATGGACGCGCCCTGGGGACGCTTCAGCATCGCCGGCTCCCTGATCTCTTACCTGGTTTATTTCAGCATCAGCATCAGCATGTATTTTTTGTACAAGAAGCTGGTCAAGGAGCCGCCCTACCACGCTCCCGTCAGGCTGATGATCCAGCTGACCGCCGTGTTTGTGCCGCTGCAGATGGTGCTGGAATTCTGCGGCCATGTGTTTACGGCGGAAAAAAATGCGCTGTTCCTGTATTATCTGTGCGCCCTGCTGTATACGGTTCTCAACTACGCCGCGCTTCTGATGATTGCGGAGCTGGACAGCTTCCGCCATGAAAACCGTACCATGCACGATTTCATCAGCAATAAAATGCGCTACTATGAGATGAGCCATGAGGGCATCGTATCCCTGCAGACCAAGTGCCATGACCTCAAGCATCAGATCCGCGCCATCCGTTCCGAGGCGGGCAAGGCGAAGTTTGACGAATACCTGAACGAACTGGAGGATTCCATCAACGAGTATTCCACCGTCATCGAATGCGGCAACCCCACGGTCGATATCGTGCTGACGGAAAAGAATATCCTTTGTTATTCCAACCATGTAAAGTTTTCCTATATGATCGACGGTTCGCTGTTCAGTTTCCTGACCGAGCGGGAGATCTATTCCCTGTTCGGAAACGCGCTGGACAATGCGCTGGAAGCGGTTACCAAAATCGACGACCCCGAACGCCGCATGATCAGTTTAAAAAGCAGCTCCCGCGGCGGCATGGCGGTTCTTCAGGTCGAGAACACCTATGCCGGCGATATGAGTCTGGCTGACGGTGCGCTGCCGCAGACGACCAAAACCGGTTCCGGCCACGGCTTCGGCCTGCGCTCCATCCAGCGGATCGCGGAAAAGCACGGCGGCACGATGACCCTGCGCACGGACGGCGGGGTGTTCCGGCTGACGGCGGTCATGCAGCCTCAGAGCGCCTGACGGGTACCCAGAGTTTTTCGTGAACGGACATTCCGTTCACGTTCTTTTTTTGTCGTGAACGGACAAAGAAGTGTTCTACGGTTCACAGAGGAGCGTTCGTGCCAAATGCCTTTTTCTTCCCCTTTTTTTATGCTATGATGGACCCGTAAAAAAGGTTGGGCAGCCAGCGCGCGGCGGCCCTGACACTGATTCAATTAAAAAAGGAGAATGGAACATGAAGAGATTCGTCAGCATTCTTGCCGTTCTTGCGCTCGTGCTGAGCCTCGTTCCCGCCGCCTTTGCGGAAGACAGCTACATTGCGGCTCCCTATGACCCCAGCGAAGTGAATCCCGCCGCCACCTACATGGAACCTGTTTTCTATCAGAATGAAAACGGTCCGTCCATCGGTGTTACCACCGTGGGCGTCATCGTGCAGGACGGCCTGTACTTCAAGGATCTGAACAACAACAAGGCCCTGGATCCCGCGGAAGACTGGCGTCTGGACGCCCGGACCCGCGCCGCTGACCTGGTGGCCGGCCTCTCTCTGGAAGACCAGGCGGGCTTCCTGTTCAACGCCCTGGCGATCACCCCCGGCGTGCCGAAGCTCGAAATGGCCAAAAACGAAGACGGCACCATCAATCCCGCCGCCATCGTGACCATCCTGGGCGAAGGCGAAGAATCCAAGAACGCTTTCTCCAACAGCTTTGCCGGACTGGACTCCTTCGTCATCAACACCCAGAAGGTCCGTGCCGGCGTGTACCGCGGCGGCCTCAACTTTGACGCTTCCACCGTCGCCCTGTACAACAACGTCGTGACCGAGATGGCCGAAGCCGATGCTGCCCTGCGCGGCGTGCCCGGCATCCCCATGACCATCCTGTCCAACCCCATTTCCGCTGGCTTCCCGGACGCTCCGGGCCTTGCTGCCGCCGCGATGGGCGACGGAAACTATGACGCGATCCGCGACTACGCGGAGGTTGACCGCCAGATGTGGGTTGCCCAGGGCATCAACGCCATGTACGGTCCCCAGGTCGACCTGGTCACTGATCCCCGCTGGCCCCGCAACTTTGAGACCCTCACCGAGCGTCCCGAAGTCGCCGCCGGCATCATCACCGCCCTGGTGGACGGCTATCACATGGGCACCGACGGCCTGAAGCCCGGCGCTGTGGCCCTCTCCGTCAAGCACTTCCCCGGCGACGGCGCCGCCGAGAACGGCTTTGAATCCCATACCGCCCAGGGCCAGTGGCGTCTGTATCCCACCGCGGGCTCCCTGGAAAAGTATCAGCTGGTCGCCTTCCAGGCTGCAATCGACGCCAAGTGCGGCTCCATCATGCCCTGCTACTCCCGCGACGCTGCGGACAGCCGCTCCGTGGCCCAGACCTACCGCGGCCACGAGGTCCAGGTCAACCAGCTCGGTTCCGCCTACAACAAGGAAATCATCACCACCCTGCTGCGCGATGTGATGGGTTTTGACGGCTATGTCAACACCGACTCCGGCATCGTCACCGGCCAGACCTTCGGCGTCGAAGACAAGACGATGACCGAGCGCTATGCTCTCCTCATCGCCGCCGGCAGCGACGCGATCGGCTCCGGCCTGCGCACCGACCTCGTGATCGAAGCCGTCGAAACCGGCATCCTCGCCAAGGAGGATCTGGACCGCGCCAACATCAACCGCGCCGTTTCCATCTTTGAGCAGGGCCGCTTCGACAACCCCTATCTCGACTATGCCAAGGCCGACGAAGTCCGCGCCACCAACCTTCAGACCGCGGCCGGCCAGGCCTATGCCCTGCATCAGAAGGCCGTCGTCCTCATGAAGAACCATGAGAACACCCTGCCCCTTGCCCCGAACGCCGGCACCAAGCTCTTTATCGGCTCCTACACCGGCACCGGCGAAGACGAGGATATGCTCGCCGCGCTGGCCGAGCTGTTCACCGCGCAGGGCTTTGAAATCGTCGACAAGGCGAAGGATGCCGAAGTTGCTTACTTCTATGTCCAGCCCAAGGCCACCAACTCCACCAACGGCTCTTCTTCCGAGGCTGTTCTCAGCCTGGTGGAAGATTATGAAGTCGACGAGCGCGAAATGTCCGGCGGCGGAGCCGGCTTCGGCCAGGGTGTTACTGCTTCCCAGAAGAAGACCGGCGACAGGATCGAAGTCACCACGGTGGCCGACATGAAGAAACTCGTCAAGGCGGCCGAAACCGTGCACGAGAACGGCGGCAAGGTCATTGCCACCGTCGTGTGCACCTCTCCCTGGATCCTGGAGAACCTTGAGCCCTACTGCGACGCGCTGCTGGCCCAGTACACCACCTCCGGCGCTTCCCTGAACAACGCCCGCAAGGCCCAGGTCGACGTCATCACCGGCGCCTTCAATCCCACCGGCAAGCTGGCCGTGACCATGGTCTCCTCTGAGGACGTCATCGCGCTGACCTATGTTGCGAACGAGGACGGCACCTATCTGGAAACCTGCGCTTCCCCCAACGACGTGCCCGGCTATGACAAGGATCAGTACATCGATCCGGCCATCCTGGCCAATGTCAGGGGCGGCAGCTACGCCTATCAGGACGCGGACGGTAACTACTACCGGTCCGGCTTCGGCCTGAGCTACTGATCCTGATCAGCAGCCTGTACCATTCAGTTTTTTCGGGCGGCATCCATCCGGATGCCGCTCTTTTTATCCCGCAATACACTGGTTTAGGAAATGTTGACACCGGTTTTCCGGAGATGTAGAATGACCTTCAGAAACAGCAGGCGTCTGTTTCCCGCCCGCTCAGGACACAGCGGCGCTTTTCATGACATCACGGAGAGACGCGTATGCAAAGACTGTACACCGCCGAAGGGCGTTCCCTGCCGGACATCCCCTGGAACCGCTATCCCCGCCCGCAGATGGAACGGGAGGAATGGCTCTGCCTGAACGGGACCTGGGATCTGACCTGCCGCAGCCGGACCGGAAAGGTCATCGTCCCCTTCTGCCCGGAAAGCCTGCTGTCCGGCTGTGATGCTGCGCCGGAGCCCGGGGAAGCGCTGCTGTACCGCCGCAGCTTTGCCGTCCCCTCCCATTGGGCCGGGATGCGCGTCCTGCTGCACTTCGGGGCGGTCATGCGCGACGCTTCCGTCGCCGTCAACGGGCAGGAACTGTGCCGCCGCGAAAACGGTTATCTGCCTTTCACGGCGGACATCACGGACGTCCTGCGGCCCGGGGAAAACGAGCTCTGCGTCCGGGCCGTCAACGACCTTGACCCGCGCTGGCCCCGGGGAAAGCAGAGCCGCAGGCGGGGCGGGATGTGGTATACGCCCTGCTCGGGCATCTGGCAGACCGTCTGGCTGGAGCCGGTGCCCGGGGGTTATATCCGCTCCCTGCGCATCCGGACCGGGGCAGACTGGGCCGAAATCGAATCCGACGGGGTCCGGGACAGCGTGATCGTGCTGGACGGCCGGACATATCCGCTCCGGGAAGGAAAAGCCAGGATCACCCTGCCGCAGCCCCGTCCGTGGAGCCCGGAGGATCCGTATCTCTACCGCTTCACGCTGACCTGCGGCGGGGACAGGGTGCGTTCCTATTTCGCGCTTCGGACGCTGTCCGTCCGCGAAGTGAACGGCATTCCCCGCCTGTGCCTGAACGGGGAGCCGTATTTTTTCAACGGCCTGCTGGACCAGGGATACTGGAGCGACGGCCTGTACACCCCCGCCGCGCCGGAGGCGTACGAAAAAGACATCCTGGCCATGAAATCCCTGGGGTTCAACACCCTGCGGAAACACATCAAGATTGAGCCGGAGCAGTTCTATTACGACTGCGACCGGCTGGGGATGATCGTCTTTCAGGACATGGTCAGCAACGGCAAATACCGCTACATCCGCGATACCGTCCTGCCCACCCTCCACCTGCAGAAGCGCCGGGACCTGCGGACCCATCCGGACCCGGAGACCAGGCGGAACTTCCTTTCCGCGATGGACGAAACCGCCCGCCTGCTGTCCAATCACCCGTGCATCTGCCTGTGGACAATTTTCAACGAGGGCTGGGGCCAGTTCCGGGCGGACGACGCTTACCGCCGCCTCAAAGCCCTGGACCCGGACCGCTGGATCGACAGCACCTCCGGCTGGTTTCACCAGAAGGAAAGCGACGCGGACAGCCTGCACATTTACTTTGACCCTCTGCACCTGGGCAAAGAAAAAAAGCCGCAGCTTCTGTCCGAATTCGGCGGCTATGTCTGGAAGTGCGCCGGGCACAGCTTCAATCCGGAAAAAACCTACGGCTATAAAAAATATGACACCCGGGAAGACTTTGTGAAAGCCCTGCGGGATCTGTATCTGACCATGGTCCCGCTGGCCAAAGCCGGCCTGTGCGGGGCGGTTTACACCCAGCTGTCGGACGTGGAAGACGAAACCAACGGCCTGTTCACCTTTGACCGGGCCATCCTGAAGCTCCGCCCGGAAGAGCTGACGGACATCGCGGAAGCGCTGTCCGCCGCCGTCCGGGAAACACAGCCGGACGGACGCGCCTGAAAGGATCTCCCGGCCCCGTTCATCCGTCCGGTTTCTGAACTTCGTTCCGAAAAATGTATCGGTTTCCGGAAAGTCGTTCCGAAAAATGTTCTTTTTTGCAAAAAGTCGTTCCGAAAAATGTTGACATATGCATTTGGAGGAGATAAGATAAAAGCAAACGGAAGAAAAGGAGGCATTCCGGATGCAGCGGAATCTATACCGTCAGTTGCTGTTCTGGAAAAAAAGCCCTTACCGGAAACCGCTGGTCCTTCACGGCGCCAGGCAGGTCGGGAAAACGTATCTGATGAACGCCTTCGGAAATCATGAATATAAAAACTGCGTCGTCCTGAACTGCGATAAAGACGACCGAATCGCCGAAATATTTGAACACGGGTTTCGTACGGACCGGATCATTGCTGATATGGAAGTCATCAGCGGTCAGCGTATCCTCCCGGAAGAAACGTTGATTTTTATCGATGAAGTCGGCTCTGTTCCAAAGGCTTTGGCTTCGCTTAAATATTTCTGTGAGGACGCTCCGCAGTACCATATTGCCGCAGCCGGTTCCCTTTTGGGGCTCGCCATTCATCAGGGCGTTTCCTATCCCGTCGGAAAAGTGAACGAGTTCACCCTGTACCCTGTTTCATTTGATGAATTCGTCCGCGAAAAGTTGGGAGAAACCGCTTATCTCCGACTGATGAAGGATCCCTTTGACAGTTTGTCCAGCCTTCGTTCCGTCCTGAACGAAGCCCTGAGAGAATACTATTTTACCGGCGGTATGCCGGAAGTTGTTCAGGGGTTCCTGGACAGCCGCCCATACGAAGACCTGAGAAAGATCCAAAAACAGATCCTGGCCGATTACACCCTGGATATTTCCAAACATGCCGGCACCCAGATTCTGGGACGAATCCATCAGGTCTGGAATTCCATTCCCCAGCAGCTTGCCAGAAGCAACAGCAGATTCATCTATGGGGATATTCAGAAAGGCGCCAGGGCAAAAGACTTCGAACTGGCGATCCAGTGGCTGCTGGACGCCGGAATCGTCTACAAAATTCCCCGTGTCCGGAAAGCCGGCATTCCGCTCAAATATTATGAGGATTTCTCCGCTTTCAAGCTCTTCACAGTGGATCACGGGCTGATGGGCGCTCAGACGGACGCCCCGATCGACGAAATCCTGCTGAAACAAAACGTATTTGAAGAATACAAGGGAACCTTTACGGAGCAATACGTTCTGGAACAGCTGCTGTGCTCTTTCCCGGGAGATATTTTTTACTATCAGGATGAAACCTCCAAACTGGAACTGGATTTCCTGATTCAGGCAAACAGCACGCTGATTCCCATTGAAGTAAAGGCGGAAGAAAACCTTCAGGCAAAATCGCTGAAGCAGTTTTTCAAAATTCACCCGGACTCCAGGCCGGTCCGGATCTCCATGTCGGACTACCGGAAAGAAGAAACCCTCACCAACCTTCCCCTTTATGTGGCCTGCCGGATTCCGGAAACCGCCAAATGAATCAATATAAGCAGAAAGCCGGCGCAGGGAGATGCCCCCGCGCCGGCCTTCTGTTTGGTTGTTTGCTGTTTTTCCGCTCAGCTCCGCACGTCGACCGGATCCCAGCCGTAATCCTGGTATGCCACGATGTCCAGGTGATTCGCGTTCACGTATTCCGCGATGAAAGAGCGGCGAAACTGAGGCAGGTAGCCGCTTGCGGCGTCCCCGGCGATCCGGTACTCTTTTTCCAGGGTTTCATCCCCGCCGGCAAAGCGGCGCAGGCTCTCGTTCAGATTCCCGTCTTCCGGGGCCGTTTCAAAAGAGGTCACGGCCCATTGTCCGTCTTTCTTTTCCAGCTTCATGACGCCCGGATTTTCACCCCCGCACGTCATTTCCAGGACCTTTCCCTTCAGCCGGTACCCAAAGATCCAGAAATTGCCGTAGACCGTCGCTTCGGTTTCATCCCCGTTCATTTCGGTTCTGATCACAACCGGCGCGGGGATCATCACCCCGCCCGCTTCCGGCTCATAGCCCATACCGGTCAGCATCATGCAGTCCACCACAGCAGCCATCAGGGGATCTTCCTCCGCGAACGGGTAGCTGTAGGCGGGAAGCCCGGCGGATTCCGCCGAGGCGCAGCACAGGCCCAGGGAGAGGGCCAGCGCCAGCAGCAAACACAGCCATTTTTTCATGCCATCACTCCTTTCTCCGCTGACAGCGGTTTCAACAGGATGCCCGCGCGGTCTTCTTTCAGAAGCTGCCGCCCAGGCTGTCCATGGTGCCGATCACCACGACGCAGTCTTCGCTGACATTCCTCATGATCATCTTCATGATGTTCTCCGGCACAGCCACGCAGCCGCCGGTAAAGGGCTTGGCCGGCCCGAAGCAGTGCAGGAAGATCGCCGAGCCGCAGCCGGGTGTCCCTTCCTCGTTGAAGCTGATGTTCAGGCAGTACTGGTACTGATACTCGTAATCCATGATGTGCTCGCTGTCGTCCATCGCCAGGTCCGGCACGTCGCGGATATCCACCATCCGGTTATACTGCCGGTCCGGATCGCCGGACCAGTAAGTATTTTCATCCACCTGGACATACGGCAGGGCGCAGCCCGGGTCGGCGGCGATGCCGAAAGCCTTGTTGAAATGATAGACGCCCACAGGGGTCTGGCCACAGCCCTCCGCGTGATCCCCGTCCGGGCAGAGGCCGTTTTTCCCGACAAAGCCGGGCGTGGAAAGGATCTGCTTCCATTCGCCGTTCTCGTCCTTCCGGTGCATGGAGATAAAGGCAGTCGTCCTGTCCATCCCCATCGCGGCAACCACGAAAAGCTGATTCGCATCCTGCGCGGCGGGCAGGTTCCGGACCCATTCGGGAGAGTCGGTCTCATGCTGGATGTCGGCATGGAGTTCTTCCGCTGTCAGGCTGCCTGATGCAAGGGAAGCAGGGCAGGCCAGCGCCAGTACGGCCATCAGAGCTGTAAAAACCACAAACCATTTCATCATCTTCAGTCACTCCTTCTTTCACTCGGATTCCATGTCTGTCTGCATCGCGGTAATATGTACCTGCCAGTTGATACGTCCGCCGGCGCGCCGCTGGCAGCAAAGGGGCGGAAAAATGCTCTTTTTTTGCAGCAGCTGCGGAATCAGTCTTCAGAGCGGCTTTCCCGCTGCTGATTCCTCTTCCGCCTCTCCCTTTTGTTTCATCAGCTCCAGGGCCCGGGTCAGCACGGCCGGGACCTTGATGCCCATCTTGATGCAGTTCTCCAGCACGCTGATGCCCTCGCTGGCGATAAACCACAGGCAGGTCGCCCCTGTCACGGCCGCAAACTCTATGCCGGCGCTCATCGTGACTGTCTTGTCCAGCAGGGCCGCCAGCAGCACCACCAGGATGATCAGGATCTTCCGCATCAGGCCCTTGAACGCCTCGCTGCTGGCCAGATGCCCGTGCGGCGTCTTGTCGCTCACGCCCATGATCCCGCAGATCAGCCCGGTGATATAGTCCATGCTCATCACCGCCACCAGCACCCAGATGATCGACGGC
>JBGUJG010000023.1:0-8018 GCA_045113695.1 Christensenellales bacterium | reverse complement strand
GAAAACAGGCCAGTGGCCTGTTTTCACCGAAGAACGGGCCGGCAGGCCCTGGTTGTGTCCCCCTTTCGAGGGCTGTGAAACAGCCCCTTTCCCAACGATTGTTTTCCGCCTGTTCAACGGTTGCCAAACAGCCGCCTTCCGGGAAAACCGCCTTGACGAACGGCCGGTATATGATGTAAACTTGTATCCAAGAAAACCATCCAGAACCATCTCCACTGATCTGCCTTTCTGGGCGGATACGCGTTATTTCCCGATCCTTTTTGGACCGGGCGCCGGATCCGGAAGGAAACCAAGATGAGCACTGTATCTGCGGCTGCGAAAAAACGGCATACCCTTTTAAAACACGCCCGGCAGCACTGGCAGCTGTATCTTTTTCTGCTGCCGACGGTCGTCTATTTCCTGGTGTTCCGCTTTTACCCGATGTACGGGCTTCAGCTGGCGTTCAAAAAGTACCGCGCGGTGGACGGCATCACCGGCAGTCCCTGGGTGGGGCTGGACAACTACCGCTACTTTTTCGCCTCGGCGGATTTTTCGACCCTGATGCTCAACACCCTGAGCGTCTCCGTCGGCACGCTGATTTTCAGCTTTCCCCTGCCGATCATCCTGGCCCTGCTGCTCAACCAGCTGCCCTCCCTGCGCTACAAAAAGCTCGTACAGACGACGGTGTATGCCCCGCACTTTATCTCCACCGTCGTGCTGGTGGGCATGATTTTTCTGTTCACCTCCCCCTCCTCCGGCCTGATCAACAAGATCATCGAGGCCTTCGGGGGGAAGGCCATCCACTTTACCGCCCTGCCCCGCTGGTTCGTCCCCCTGTACGTCATCTCCGAGGTCTGGCAGAGCGCCGGCTGGGGCAGCATCCTTTACCTGGCGGCCCTGGCCGGGGTCAGCCCCGAGCTGCACGAAGCCGCCCTGGTGGACGGGGCCAACAAGTTCCAGCGGGTGTGGCACGTCGATATTCCCGGCATCCTGCCGACCATCGTCATCATGCTGATCCTGAACGCCGGCAAGATCATGAACGTCGGCTTTGAAAAGGCCTACCTGATGCAGACCTCCCTGAACATCGACGCTTCCGAGATCATCGCCACCTATGTCTACAAGCGCGGCGTGCTCAAATCCCAGATCGGCCTGTCCACCGCGGTGGGCCTGTTCGAATCGGTGATCAACATGATCCTGGTGCTGACGGTCAACTGGATCTCTCGCAGGGTCACCGAAAGCTCCCTGTTCTGAGGAGGTGCCTGCATGAAGAAACATATCAGCGCCATCCGCAGGACCCGGGCGGACAGGGCGTTCGACCTGATGGACTATATCTTCCTGACCATCGCCTTCCTGCTGGTGGCCTATCCCCTGTACTTCGTTGTGATCGCCTCCGTTTCGGACCCGATCGCCGTCTACGAAGGCCGCGTCATCCTCTACCCGATCAAGCCCACCCTGGAAGGCTACCGCCGGATCCTGAGCTATTCCACCCTGTTTACCGGCTATAAAAACACCCTGCTGTACACCCTGGTGGGCACCTCCATCAACGTGGTGCTGACGATCACCGCCGGCTACGCCCTCTCCCGCAAGGAACTGGTGGGCCGGAACGTCATGATGATGGGCGTCATGATCACGATGATCGTGTCCGGCGGCATGATCCCGAATTACCTGCTGGTCCGGAGCCTCAAGATCTACAACACCATGTGGGCGCTGATCCTGCCGGGCGCCGTCAGCACCTGGAACCTGATCGTGACCCGCACCTTCTTCCAGCAGACGATCCCGGACGAGCTGCGCGAAGCGGCGGACCTGGACGGGTGCAGCGATACCGCCTTTTTCCTGCGCGTGGTCCTGCCGCTGAGCACCTCCATCATCGCCGTCATGATCCTGTTCTACGCCGTCAATCACTGGAACAGCTACTTCAACGCCCTGATCTACCTCTCCTCCACGGCCAAATATCCCCTGCAGCTGGTGCTGCGCAACATCCTGATCGTCAACACCCTGGACGACATGGTCAACGACGTGGCCACCCAGGCCGCCCAGCAGCGCATGGGCGACCTGATCAAGTACGGCATGATCATCATCTCCTCCCTCCCCCTCCTGATCCTCTACCCCTTCCTGCAGAAGTATTTCGTGCAGGGCGTGATGATCGGGGCGATCAAGGGCTGACGCTTCGCTTAGTGAGGAGTGAGGAGTGACCGCTCCCTGCGGTCGCTCAGTGAGGAGTTAATAGTCATGATGTTTAATTATCAACTCCTAACTCCTCACTCCTAACTCCTCACTCCTCACTCCTCACTCAAATCCGTTTCCCGGCATCAGAAAGGATGCTGTATATATTATTCTACTTCAAAGAGGAGGCTTTCCGAATGAAAAAACTGCTGTCCCTGCTCCTGTGCGCGGCCCTGCTGCTGTCCTGCGCGGGCGCCTTTGCCGCAGAATATCCGGCGGAAAAGGTGTCCTACAACGTCTGGATCCGGATGCGTCCGATGAACGGTGACGCCGAAAAGATGGACATCTTCCGCATCATGGAGGAAAAAACCAACGTCCACCTGAACTTTGAGCAGATCCCCCAGGCGGACTGGAGCGAGAAGGTCACCCTGGCCCTGAACGCCAACGTGGACCTGCCGGACGCCCTGTATTCCGGCTACTCCCTGACCTCGACCGAGCTGGTCACCTACGGCAGCCAGGGCCTGCTGCTGGCCCTGAACGACTACATCGACCAGTACATGCCCAACTTCAAGGCCAAGCTGGAAGCGCACCCGGAAGTCCGGGCCGCCATCACCGCGCCGGACGGCAACATCTACTCCCTGCCGTTCTGCCGCTTTGACGGCCTGACCGGCCAGATCCCCAGCAACATGTTCATCAACAAGGTCTGGCTGGACAAGCTGGGCCTTCAGGTGCCCACCACCATCGACGAACTGGAAACCGTGCTGACCGCCTTCAAGGAGAACGACTGCAACGGCAACGGCGACCCGAACGACGAAAAGCCGATGACCTTCAAGTTTGAGGGGTCCCAGCGCGACCTGGGCGGCCTGTTCGGCATGTTCGGCTACGCGGACAACCTGTACACCGGCCAGCACCACTTCTGCGTGGACAACGGCAAGGTCATCTACACCCCGGTCACCGAAGGCTATAAAAAGGCCTGCTCCTACCTGTACGAGCACTTCTTCTCCAAGGGCCTGATCGACCTGGAAGGCTTCACGATGGACAAGGCCACCTACAACGCCCAGAACCAGGGCGAAGTGGCGAACATCGGCTCCTACTTCAGCTGGAATATCTTTGACCTGGGCTCCGCCCACATGGACGAGTACGTCCCGATGGCTCCCCTCAAGGGCCCGGACGGCACCACCAGCTGGGGCTATGTCTCCTCCTCCGGCATCGAGCCGGTCGGTCTGGTGCTGACCAACGCCTGCAAGGACCCGGTCAACCTGCTCAAGTGGGCCGACCTGACCTATGACGACTGGTACGGCATGCAGCTCGAATACGGCTGCATCGGGCTGAACCTGGTCGATAACGGCGACGGCACCTACTCCTACGCCGAGACCCCGGACGGCATGACCTACGACGAGTTCCTCTTCGGGAACACCTATCCGGACTCCTGCCTGGCCCTGTTCCGCGAATTCTATGAGACCACCCTGCCGATGCCCGACAGCGCCAAGGCCAAGGACAAGATCAACAACGAGATGTATCTGCCCGTCGCGACCACCATGTACTATCCGACCCTCCTGTTCAGCTCGGACGACAACGACACCATCGCCCTGATCGGCTCCGACATCATCGCCTACAACGAAAAGATGAGGGCGAAGTGGCTGGCTTACGGCGGCGTCGACGAAGAGTGGGACGAATACATCGCCAAGCTGAACGCCATGGGCCTGCAGGAATACATCGACATCTACCAGAAGACCTACGACATCGCGTACGGCAAATAAACTCTTCCATTACCAATTGAGCGGGAGGGGGCGAACAGCCCCTCTCTCTCACCGCACCGCAGGTACCGTCCGGTATACGGCGCGTCCGGCACAATCAGAATGAACAGGCCCGCAGGCATGGAAGAGATCAGGGTATCCTCCGTCTGCGGGTCCTTTTTCGTATACGGGAAAATCCGCGCTGCGAAGGATCCGTTCTGAAGCGGGATGGGCGGTACAGGGGATACCGGAAACCCGGCCTGTCTCCCGCAAGCCGCAGAACAGATCCTTCAGGCCGGCGTTTGCCCTGCGGCGGCAAACGCTTTTCGGCCTTCAGGATGACACCCCGGGGTGGGCTTGATGAAAAAAGGGCTGCCGGCCGCGGCATAACAGGATGACATCCGGGGTCGGATTGGAATAACGGGCTGCGGCCCGATGCTGTATGCTGCCAGGAATACTGAATGATCGCACAACGCGAATGAAACCACCCGAAGCTTCAGGCAGACAGAAGCAATATTCTCTGCTAAATCAACAATTTTTGTCATCCTGAGCGGCGATGAAGGCCGGCCCCCATCAGGCCGGCCGCGCCGCGAAGGATCTGTTCTGAAGCAGGAGCGGCGGCACAGGGGGAACCGGAAACATGCTCCGTCCCCGGAAGCTGCGGAACGGAACCGTCACGGATCTGTCCGGCCATCCGGCCGCGCTGTCCTCTTTCATTCCCCCGTTCCGTCTTCGATGATCACGCTGTCCAGGATCTGCCCGGCGGCATCGGTGATCAGCCGCCGCCCGCAGGGAAAGACGCCCATGCTCCGCCCGTCCGCGGAAATCTCTGCCTTTTTCCCGTCGCATTCGATTGTATAGCACCGGCCGCAGAAGACGGCCTCATAACGGTATTCCACGCCGCCGCCCAGGCTGAACCACACCCTTCCCAGGTGGGGATGAATGCCGAACCGGTGGGCGATATATTCCAGCGCCGCCAGCATAGTCGGGCCGTAATCGTCCTGGATGGGCTGACCGCTGTCTTCCGCCGCGGGCTGATGGGTCTTCGCGTGCACCAGGGAAGGGGCTCCGGTGAAGGGATCAAACTGCTGGGTAAAACGGCAGCCGCCCTTCGCGACGGCCCGGATCAGCTTTTCCCCCAGCCGGGTCACCACGGTGTGGTACCCGTACCTTTCCAGCGCCAGGATCGCCCGCTGGTACGTCAGCCCCTCGGGCTGGCCGCTCCAGTTGTTTTCCGGCGCGTTGCGGAAGGCCGGGTCGCAGGCCGCCACGCTGGGCAGGGGGAAGGGCGTCCAGAATTCCTCAGGCCGGAGCAGGTGCTCATTTACGAACCGCTCCGCCATATCGGGCGCCAGCGAGCCCCAGTACATGCAGCGCAGGGTATTGTGGCACAGGATGTCGACCGTCCTGCCGTTTTTGTCCCGGTCAAAGCAGGTCCCGCGCTTTTCATCCCACAGTCCCGTCCGCAGGGCCGCCGCCGTTCCGGCGGCTTTTTTGCGCCAGAATGCTTCCCGGCCGTCCCCCAGGATCCGGCTGATCCGGGCCAGGGTATCCCGGGCGGCATAGCTCCAGCTCATCACGTCCATGCTGGCCATCGGTACCACGGCATACCCGGCCGGCGGCTCGTCCTCCGTCCACCAGCAGGGCGCGTCCCCGTAGCGCACCGCCAGGTCCTCCCCCGTATCGTAGACGCAGAAGGATTCCAGCAGCCCGTCCCCGTTGCTGTCCCGGGTGCGCCACAGGCATTCGTCAAAGCGGCGCAGCGAGTCCCTGAGCTGCAGCAGATACCCCCGGTCCTCCCCCAGCAGGTAATAGAGGTTCAGCGCCGGGAAAGGGAAGCAGAACCCCTGGTATTTGTTGAACTCGGGAATGATCTTCCCGTCCGCATACCGGACCGACCCGGGCAGCCGCCCGTCCGCCCGCTGATGCTCCATGAACAGCAGGCAGTTGTTTGCCGCCGCTTCCAGGTTCCGCAGGGCGTACATTTCGCCGCCCATCGGCTGGGTTTCCAGCCAGATTTTATCGTACCCGCCGCCTTCCACCAGCACCGGCCTGTCCCCGAAGCGCCGGAGGTTCCGCAGGCATTTTTCTTCCGCCGCGTCATAGACCCGCTGAATCTCCGGATCGCCGCAGGAAAAGGATACCCGGGTTTCGGTGCGCATGGCTTTTCCCTCCTTCTTTCAGGCGCCGCATTCGCGCCGCCTCCATCCCCATTGTATCAGAACCCCCTCAAAAAACAAGGCGGAAAAACCGCGCCTTTCCGAATAAAGAAAGGATATTTCCTCCGGTTCCGCTTGCCCGCGGGAGGTTGTTTGGGTATAATAGAACCGTGCAGGATGCTTCTCCGGACAGTCCGGAAGATGCGCCGCGGGAAACGGAAAGGGATGGAAACAGACCCGTGCGGACCGACGAAATCAATATCCGGGACCCCTTCGTCCTGCTGCATCAGGGCGTCTATTATCTCTACGGCACCCGGGGGAAAACCTGCTGGGGGCCGGCGGACGGCTTCGACGTTTATATGGGCAGCGACCTCCAAGATTGGGCGGGCCCCTTTCCCTGCTTTCAGAACGACGGCTCCTTCTGGGCGGACCGGAACTACTGGGCCCCGGAAGTGTATGCCCTGGCAGGCGGGTTTTTTATGTTCGCCAGCTTCAAAAGCGCCGCCCGCCGCCGCGGCACGGCCGTTCTCCGGGCGGATTCTCCCCTGGGTCCCTTTTCGCCCTGGTCGGACGGGCCGGTCACGCCGGCAGCCTGGGAATGCCTGGACGGCACCTTTTTCCGGGACGGACAGGGAAAGCCGTGGATGGTTTTCTGCCATGAATGGGTGCAGGCGGGCGACGGGGAGATTCATGCCCTGCCGCTGACGGACGACCTGCGCGCGCCCCGGGGAGAATCCACCCTGCTTTTCCGGGCTTCGGAAGCGCCCTGGGCCAGAAAAGTAAGGCATTCCTCCGGCGCCGAGGGCTATGTGGCCGACGGCCCCTTTCTCTGGCTGGCCGGGGACGGCAGGCTGCTGTGCCTGTGGTCTTCCCTGTCCGAAAGCGGCTATACGCAGGGCCTGGCCGTATCTGACAGCGGGCGGATCGACAGCCATTTTTCCCAGCTCCCGCCCCTGTTTGAGCGGGACGGCGGCCACGGCATGCTGTTCAGAAGCCGGGAGAATCAGTTGTTCCTCGCCCTGCACAGCCCCAACGAACACCTGAAAGAGCGCCCGCGGTTTATCCCCCTGCCCCAGGGCCTGCTGTGAGCCGGCCCGTCCGCGGCCATCACGGAAGCTCCCCCTTCCCGGGGAAAAATAAAATGACCTTTCCGGTCAGAAAAGGAGAACTGAACATGAAACGCTGCACCGCTATCCTCCTGCTGCTGATCATCACGCTGACATCCTGCAACGCCGTGGCGGACGGGGGCATCTCCACCCATCCGGAAAAAGCGATCGCCTATATGGACATCACTTTCCGGTGCGGCTGCACCGCGATCGGCACCGGCGCGATGATCTGCTCGGACGGCCTGATCACGGCCGCCCATAACCTCGTCTGCCAGAAACACAGCAAAACAGCCAAAGACATCGTTTTCTACTTCGGCTGCAACGGCACGGACGATTATTTCTACAAGTACACAGGCCACTTCCATTACTGGTATCAGGACAGCTTCCAGCATGGGTACAGCAGCAAACACGACATCGGCTACGTCCGTTTTGAAGACGAGGACGTCGGCAGAAAGACCGGCTGGTTTGCCGTCCGCTACGCCGGCGACCGCGAATTTGAAGGAAGGACATGCAGTATCGGCGCGTACTCCAGATCCGGGGAGCTGACCGAGTATTCCGGCGTGCTCAGCGTCCACAGCGATCTGCAGTTCACCTTCAATCAGACCGAACTGCCCTACGGCGGCGAAGGCGCGCCGGTTTTCATCTGGCGCAATGACAAGCCGACCGTCGTGGGCGTGTACACCTCGCACAGCAGCTCCCGCTGCTACGCCAGAAGGGTAACGAAAAAGCTGTTCGACCAGATGCTGCAGCACCTGAACATCACCAATGTTACCAGGCACTGAGATTACGGGGCTGTTTCACAGCCCTCGAAAGGGGGACACAACCAGGGCCTGCCGGCCCGTTCTTCGGTGAAAACAGGCCACTGGCCTGTTTTC
>JBGUJG010000022.1:0-21561 GCA_045113695.1 Christensenellales bacterium | reverse complement strand
TCATACCACAGAATCCGGCAAAAGGAAAGAAGAATGTGGCATGGGCTGTTTCACAGCCCGCGACAGGGGGACACGTCCCCCTGTCGGTAACCCCCTCGCCTTTGCCTCTCGTCCCTTCGGGACTCCCGGGCGGCAAAGGCGCAATGAAAGAATTTTTGCTCCGCAGGAGTTGAGATGTTTTCATTACCCATGGTTTATTCCTGCTCCGCAAAAATTCATCCTCGCACCGCGCATGTCGCTGCTGCGGATCTGACATGGAGGGGCTGCGGCCCCTCCAAACCACCCAGAAGATTCAGATTTCCAGGCATTTTATGTTGTTCAACTTGTTCTGATTTCCATTTCCATTTCTGTTGATACCATAGGAGGTATTGCAGTTTTAACTCTTCAACAATCCCAAGCTTCACAGCATGAAGCGCAGGGCAAAACAACATCGGACGCTGAAGCCAGAGAATAGCCTGACCCAATTGCAAAGCGTACATCCAGAGCAGTTCAGAGCAGTTTTTTTCGACATATTTATCGTATTATATTGCTCCCCCAACAAATTCTTGAACCATCTGCAGCGTCATAAGAAGCGATATACTGCGTCATGAAAGCTTGTCGTACCTTCAGGTACGCCTGCGCTTTCATTCCTTGTCTCTCACCCCTTCTGCCGCTGTATCCAACTTCAAGAATTCATTGGTGGAGCAATAATACGATATATTTCATTCATAGCTACAATCAGATTATTTCTGAATATTTAAGAAATCATAATTATGTATTTATTCCGAGCATTGAAGAAGAGGGTAATGGTTAATGCTGTATATGGAAGGAATGTGAAGATTTTATTCTTTCATACATGATCAGAATACAAGAAGAAACATATTAAAAAGCCGCTTGGATGTATCAGTTACAAAATAAAAAAATTGAAAAAACTGCTCTTTCTGCTCTTTTCAGCGAAATCCCAGATCTGACAGGAATTTCCGGAGAGCAGTTTTTTCATGAAAACTGCTCTGAGCTGCTCCGGATGTTCACTTTCCGGCCTGATCTGTCCGTTTTTTCAGCGCTATTGATCTCCGCTCTCCACTCTCCGCTCTTCACTCTGCGGCCGGAGGCCGCCCAGCTCTCCGCTCCCGCCTGTCATGCGAACCTCTTCTTTACATCTCCCCCGTTTTTTGGTACAATACCCGCATCAACAGATTCAGACGCGCCTGCCCGCCGTCTGTGGAAAGGGGCCGTTCCGGACATCATGCAATCCTTTTCCGTTGTCTCCTCTGAGGTGCTGCTCCGCGCCCGGGCGGAATGCCTGCTGGCGCCGCTGGGCGTGCTGTTTGAACTGAACACCGTGGCGGACTGCATGGCGGACCCGGTGATCCGCCCCTTTTTCGGCAGGTGCCTTCAGCAGGAGCTGATGCCCCGGATGGACAAAGAGGGCCGGGACGAGGCGGTGATCGCCGCCTGCCGCTACCTTTCCTTTCAGCCCACCTCCCTGCGCGTCAACGACCTGATGGATGGAGCGCTCGAAAGCTTCCGCCTGTACCTGCTGCCTTTGATCGGGGAAGACACTCCCTGCCTGACCTTCTGCCTGTGCGCGCTGATCATGCTGCTGGCCGGCGTCCGCCGGGGCGAAGGCGGCTACACCCTGGTCGGCTCCGACGGAAGCGCCGTCCCCCTGACGCGGGATGAGGAAGGGCTGGCCTCGTTTTCCCGCCTGTCCTGCGATATGGACGCGGAATCCCTGGCCTACGCCGCCCTGGCCGACGAACGGATCTGGGGGCAGGACCTCAGGGAAGAAGAAGGCCTGGAAGAACGGTGCGCCCGGTATCTTGCCGACATCCAGCTGCTGGGCCTTTCCGAAGCCATGCAGAAAACGCAAAAAACGCAAAGGACGGCCGGCTTATGAACGTGGTGCTGTACGCGCCGGAAATCCCGCAGAACACCGGCAACATCGCCCGGACCTGCGCCGCGACGGGCTCGGATCTGTACCTGATCGAGCCGCTGGGCTTTTCGATGAGCGATAAATACTACAGGCGGGCGGGGCTTGACTATTTCGGGATGGTGAAGATCAGCGTCCTGCCCACTTTTGAAGCCCTGATCCGTCTGTTCCCGGAGGCAAACTATCATTTTGCGTCCACCAAGGCGCCCCGGAGCTACACGGAAGCTGTTTACGGCCCGGATGATTTTCTCGTGTTCGGCTGTGAAACCAGGGGCCTGCCCGAATCCCTGCTGGAACGGGTGTACGGCCGCTGCATCCGCATCCCCATGCGGCCGGACGCCCGGTCGCTCAACCTGAGCAACTCCGTGGCAGTGGTGCTGTACGAAGCGCTCCGCCAGCTGGATTTCCCGGGCCTTGAATCTTCGGGCAGCCTGACCGGGCGGGACGACCCCGCCCAGCCCTGGATGGACTATCTTGGAGGCAAGCATGCAGCACCCTTATGACCCCTATCAGGAAGAAGAAGCGCTCCGGCGGCTCGACAGCCGGGAACGCTGGCGGATGATTTCCCAGATCGGCCAGCTGGCCGGCCTGGTGACCGGCGTGCTGCTCCTGTTCGCCCTGCTGGCGCTCCTGTTCAGCATGATCACCTTCGCCAGGCAGAACATTTCCTCCCTGCTCTCGATGATGTTCGGAAATATCAGGTAATGATTTATGGAAATCAGCTGGGATGAACTGAACAGGCAGATCAGTCTGTGCCAAAAATGCGGGCTGTGCCGGCAGATCCATCACAAGGTGCCGGGGCAGGGGAACCCGCATGCCCGCCTGATGCTGATCGGGGAGGGCCCGGGGCGGGACGAAGACGAACAGGGCCTGGCCTTCGTCGGCCGGGCCGGCCAGCTGCTGACCCGGATGCTGGCCGCCATCGGGCTGACCCGCGAAGAGGTCTACATCTGCAACGTGGTCAAGTGCCGCCCGCCGGAAAACCGCACCCCGCTGCCGGAGGAGGCCGAAGCCTGCCTGCCCTTTCTGCGGATGCAGTTCGCCCTGGTCCGCCCAAAGGTGATCCTGCTGCTGGGCGCCACTGCCGGCCGGTACACCCTGGGCGAGGATTTCCGCGTCACCCGGGACCGGGGAAGGTTCGTTCAGAAAGGCGGCGTCTGGTTCATGCCCACCTACCACCCGGCCGCCCTGCTGCGCGACGAAGGCAAGAAACGGGAAGCCTGGGAGGATCTGAAAGCGGTAAGGGAGAAACTGAAGGAAACCGGTTAGACCAACTGTCTGTTTTCTGTCATCATTCCGCCACAATCATCTGGTAATGTTTTTACCGTACAGAGGGGGGTGTCCGTCTGAGCGAAACACAGGCGCTGTACGAAGCGATGGCGCGGGAAAGCGCAGTCCGCTTTCCTTCCCGGAAGACCGTGTCCGGCGTCGGGCCCCCGCATCCGGCCGTGATGCTGATCGGGGAAGCACCGGGCTCGAAAGAAGTCGAAGAAGGCCGGCCCTTCGCCGGAGCCGCCGGCAAAAACCTGGACGAGTTTCTGGCCGCCACCGGCCTCACCCGGGAAACCCTGTACATCTCCAACGTGGTCAAGATCCGGCCCTGTGAACAGGGCCCCACCGGGCGGCTGCGCAACCGCCCGCCCAACCGGGAAGAGATTGCCTTTTTCCTCCCCTGGCTGGAAAAAGAGATTCTCCTGCTGAAGCCCCGGCTCCTGGTGACCCTGGGCAACACGCCCTTAAAAGCCCTGTACCGGGCAGACAGCATCGTCGGCGTCTGCCACGGGCAAATGCTTAAAAGCCCGCTCGGGTTCCCTCTGTTTTCCCTGTACCATCCGGCTTCGGTCATCTACAACCGTTCCCTCGCGGCCGTTTACCGGGCCGATATGGAGCGCCTGGCGCAGATCATTCAGACCCTGTAACCGGCCCCGGCATCGCCGTCCGTCACACACAAAACTATCATTATGAATTATGCATTATGCATTACGCATAAAAAAGGGGGGTGGATTTATGGATTTCTTCGCAAGCAACCTGGCCATGATCCTGCTGGCCGTCGTTGGCATCGGGCTGGTGGTGGTCGAAATGTTCCTGCCCGGCATCGGCCTGCCAGGCATCTCCGGCCTGCTGATGCTGCTGGCCTTCATCTGGCTGATCTTCCGGGCCTACGGCGCCGTCTGGGGCATCGTCGCCTGCCTGGGGGTCATCGCCCTGGTCACGGCAGCCATCGTGGTTTCCCTGCGATCGGCCAAAAACGGCCGTCTCTCCCGGTCTGCCCTGTTCCTCAAGCAGCCGGCTGAAAGCGCGCCGGAAGCAAAAAAAGATTCCCTGGTCGGCCGGGAGGGCGTCACGCAGACCCCGCTGCGCCCCAGCGGCATTGTCCTGATCGGCGGCGAGCGCAAGAGCGTCGTCACCGAGGGCGAATTCCTGGACGCCGGCAAAACCGTGCGCATCATCCACGTCAACGGCTCGCGGATCGTCGTGGAGCCAGTCTCCAAATAACCCAATGAACTGACTGCTGAAGGAGGTAATCCCATGTCTGTGATGGCTTTCGCGCTTCCCTTCCTGATCATCGTCCTGCTGCTCATCTTCCTGACCATCGTGCCCGTCGGCCTGTGGATCCGCTCCCGCGCCAGCGGCGTGCCGGTCAAAATCGGCTCCCTGGTGGGCATGCGGCTGCGCCACATTTCCCCTCAGAAGATCGTGGACAGTTTTATCCGCGCCCGGAAGGCCGGCCTGGACCTGACCACGGATGAGCTGGAAAACCACTACCTGGCCGGCGGCAACGTCGAGCGCGTCGTCAGCGCCCTGATTTCCGCCCATCAGGCCGGGATCGAGCTGCCCTTCAAGACCTCCTGCGCCATCGACCTGGCCGGCCGCAACGTGCTGGAAGCCGTGCAGATGAGCGTCGTGCCGAAGGTCATTGAGACGCCCCCCGTCGCCGCCATCGCCAAGGACGGCATCGAGCTGCGCGCCAAGGCCCGCGTCACCGTGCGCACCAACATCGAGCGCCTGGTCGGCGGCGCCGGCGAAGAGACCATCATCGCCCGTATCGGCGAAGGCATCGTCACCACCATCGGCTCCTCCCAGAGCCACGAAGCGGTGCTTGAAAACCCGGACCTGATCAGCCAGACCGTGCTGGGCAAGGGCCTGGACGCCGGCACCGCTTACGAAATCCTTTCCATTGATATCGCGGATGTGGACGTCGGCCGCAACGTCGGCGCCCAGCTGCAGATGGACCAGGCGGAAGCCGACCGCCGCATCGCCCAGGCCAAGGCCGAGGAGCGCCGCGCGATGGCCGTCGCCCACGAGCAGGAAATGAAGGCCTCCGTGCAGGAGATGCGCGCCAAGGTGGTCGAGGCCGAGGCCCAGGTGCCGCTGGCCATGGCCGAAGCGCTCCGCAACGGCAAGCTCGGCGTGATGGACTACTATCAGATGCAGAACACCATCGCCGATACCGAGATGCGCAACGGCATCGCCCAGGCCGCCGTGCCTGCCCCCGCTCCGCAGGAGCCCCGGAAAAAGTAATGTTCCCTCCGTTGCTTCTTCCTGAATGAAAGGAGGGATGAACATCATGGATCGACTGTCACCCCTGTTTCTCCTGTTTGTGCTGTATCTGTTCTTCGGCGTGATCGGCAGGAGCAGCCGCAAGAACAAAAGCGGCAGCCAGAAGCCCGGGCAGCCCGCCCGGACCGGCGCCGCGCCTTCCGCCCGGCCCGCCCCGTCCCGCCAGCCGACGGCTGAAAAGCCAAAGAAACCGGCCGCCCCGGTGAAGCCCGAGCCGGAAAAGGAACTCAGCTTCACCGCGCACCGCGGGGCGGACGGCACCCTGCACCCCACCGAGCGGCATCAGCACGCCACAGCCGCCCCTTCCCTGCTGACGATGGAAGGGCAGGGCATCGAGGGCTTCGACCCCTGCCACGACTACATGCTGGACGATCCCGTTCTCCCCGTCTGCGAAGACCTGGACCGGAGCGTTCCGGCTGAATCCGCGCCCGCCGCTCTCCCGCTGTCCTTCACCAAAGACAGCATGGTCAACGCCGTCGTCATGAGCGAGATCCTGAACCGTAGAAACCGGACGCGGACCAGATAAACTGAAAAAAACATTTCCGGAGCCGGTGCGGTTCATTGCCGCACCGGCTCTGCTGACGTAAGGAGGACAGGAAATGGGCGACAGAATCGCGCTGAAACAGGCGTTTCAGGACACGCAGAGAAGAATCAAGGAGGATCCTGTTCTCGCTGCGCGGACGGCCGAAGCCCAGGCGGGCACCCTGCTGTACCTGGCAGAATACCGGGCCATCAATCCCCGGATCAAAACGGACAGCCCGGATATACAGGTAACTGACGATACCACCTTGCACTGCGCGCAGGCATACGCGGCCGAAAACTGCCGGACGGCGGTGCTGAACTTCGCCAACGCCTATTCCCCCGGGGGCGGTGCGGCCAACGGGGCGATGGCCCAGGAGGAATGCCTCTGCAGGAGCAGCAATCTTTATAACACGCTGACGATTCCCTACCTGCTGAAAAACTACTACAAATGGAACGCGAGAAACACCGGGGACATGGGCACGGACGCCGTTATTTATTCGCCCGGCGTCACCGTGTTCAAAACGGACGATCCGGTTCCCCGGGACATGGAGCCCTGGTTTCAGACAGACGTGCTGACCAGCGCCGCCCCGTATATTGATCCGGGCAAAAAGAAGCCTGTCCCGGAGGACAAACTCCGGGCTGTGCTGACCGGGCGGATCCGGAATATCCTGGAAGTGGCCGCGGCGCGGGACACCGACATCCTGGTGCTCGGCGCGTTCGGATGCGGGGTATTCAACAATCCGCCCGCCCTGGTCGCGGACGTGTTCCGGGATTTCCTGGTCAGCAGGAAATACGGCCGGTATTTCCGGAAGGTCATCTTCGCTGTCCCGGACCGGCCCGGGAACCCGAACTTCCGGGTGTTTGAAGAAGCGTTCAGCCGGAGCTGAAGCAAAATCGGCTTCTGCCCTTCATCTTTTTCTGTTCCGCCGGCCCGCGGAACAGTTTTTTTATTCTGTCCGGCAGGAATTCCCGCATCCCGGATCGAATATAAGTATTTTATTGAAAACTGTTTCATTTGGGAGGGACATCATGGCCCGGACCGGGGAGGATGAAAAGGCATATCTGCCCAAACGCCAGCGGCCGGAAAGCGAGTGCAGGCTGATTGTTCTGCTGCTGCTCTCCGGACTCCCGGAAGCGCCGGATACCTTTCTGCTCCGCTGCGCCAGCGACGGGGAACTGCTGACCTACTTTGAGCTGATGCCGGCCCTTTCCTCCCTGACGCGGGAAGGGCAGGTGGTCCGGCGGATGGACGGGACCTCCTGGCGCTACAGCCTGACCCAGGCCGGGCAGGAAACCCTTTCCCTCTTTCTCGCCCGGATCCCGGAGAGCGACCGTCAGACGGTGCGCAGTCTCCTGCCCGGCTGGCAGGAAGCCCTGCGCCGCAAGCGGGAATTCACCGCCTCCATGAAACAGGGCGAAAACGGGGAATACGACGTCCTGCTGTCCGTGACCGACAGGGGGACGCCCATTCTCTCCCTCTCGATGCCCGTACCCTCCAGCGAGCTGGCCGCCCGGCTGACGGAGCGGTGGGAACAGAAGGGCGCGGAGGTCTATCAGGAACTGATCCGGCTGATGACCGGGCAGGAGGAGCTATGAGCGCGACCGGCATTCTTCTCTGCGGCGGCAGCGGCACCCGCATGGGAATCGCTGAAAACAAGACCCTGCTGCCTCTGGGCGGCGTGCCCGCCTGCGTGCGGGCGGCGAGGACGCTGCTTTCGGTGGTGGACAGCCTGGTTGCCGTCGTCCGCCGGGAAGAGACCGAAATCTTCGGCGAAGTCTTCGCCCGCTTCGGTATCCGCTGCCCGATGGCGGCGGGGGGAGACAGCCGGCAGGCCTCCGTCCGCAGCGGGCTTGCCCTGGTGCCGGAGGGCACGGAGTACGTGCTGATTCACGACGGGGCCAGGCCGCTTCTGGACGCGGACACCGTCCGCCGGGTGCTGGACGGCGCGGTCGCCCACGGGGCCGCCGCCGCGGCCGTCCCGCTGACCGACACGCTCAAGCGGGCGGAGCCGGACGGGCGGGTCATCGAAACCATCCCGCGGGAGCATCTGTACCGGATGCAGACGCCGCAGGGCTTCCGCCTGTCCCTCATCCGGGAAGCCCACGCCCGGGCAGCCGAAATCTATACCGACGACGCCGCCCTGGCGGAAGCCTCCGGGCACGAGGTGTACCTGGTGCCGGGCAGCGCGGACAACCTCAAACTGACCACCCCGGAGGACCTGCGGATGGCTGAACGTTTTTTCACCCCCGGTTTCCGCATCGGCAGCGGCTACGACGCCCACCGCCTGACGGAAAACCGCCGGCTTATTCTCTGCGGGGTCGAGATCCCTTATGAAAAGGGCCTGCTCGGCCATTCGGACGCAGACGTGGCCCTCCACGCCCTGGCGGACGCCCTGCTCGGGGCCGCTGCCCTGGGGGACATCGGCCGGCATTTCCCGGACAGTGATCCCGCGTACAAAGGCATCTCCTCCCTGATCCTGCTCGAACAGACGGTCCGCCTGATCGGGGAAGCCGGTTTCCGCCCGGTCAACGCCGATGTGACGATCGTCGCCCAGGCCCCGAAGCTGGCCCCTTATATCCTTGAGATGCGGGAAAACGCCGCCCGGGCCCTCGGCCTGCCCGTTTCCCAGGTGTCCGTCAAAGCCACCACCACCGAACACATGAGCTTTGAGGGCCGCGGCGAAGGAATTTCCGCCATGGCCACGGCTTTGCTTATCCAAAATCCCGGATATAAGGCAAACCGGCAAGAAAAGTAGAAGGTCCGAGGTTATTAGAGTGAGGAGTTAGGAGTGACCGTTCGCTCCGCTCACTTAGTGAGGAGTTAATAGTCATGATGAACCAATTTCAACTCCTCACTCCTAACTCCTAACTCCTCACTGTTTTCTGCCTGCTGCCTATTTCCTCTTTCGCACATTCAACTCCACTCTCTACCTTGAACTAAAGGAGGACTCACACATGCTTTTGGATCAGAACATCTGGGTCGGCACCAGCAGGGACGGAGCCGTCTGCCTGCTGCCGAAAATGGCCAACCGCCACGGCCTGATTTCCGGTGCGACCGGCACCGGCAAAACCGTCACCCTGCAGGTGCTGGCGGAGGGCTTTTCCCGCCTGGGCGTCCCCGTCTTCCTGGCGGACGTCAAGGGAGACCTGGCCGGCATGGCCAAGCCGGGCGAAATGAACGCCAAGATCGAGGAGCGGTTGGGCACCTGCGGCGTCAGCAGCTTCCCCTTCTCCGCCTCCCCCGTCTGCTTCTGGGACGTGTTCGGGGAGCGGGGCACGCCGATCCGCACCACGGTCAGCGAGATGGGGCCCCTCCTTCTGTCCCGGATGCTGGGCCTCAATGAGACCCAGTCCGGCGTGCTGTACCTGATCTTCCGCATCGCAGACGACGAGCGCATGCTGCTGATCGACCTGAAAGACCTGAAGGCCATGCTCGCCTACGTCGGCGACAACGCCTCCAGATACACCCTGAACTACGGCAACATCACCAAGGCCTCCGTCGGCGCGATCCAGCGGGCCATCGCCATCCTGGAAGACCAGGGCGGCAACGTCTTTTTCGGCGAGCCGGCCCTCGACCTGGCCGACTGGTTCACCCGGGACGAAGCGGGCAACGGCGTCGTCAACATCCTGGCGGCGGACAAGCTGTTCAGCAAGCCCGTCCTGTATTCCACCTTCCTTTTGTGGATGCTGGGCGAACTGTACGAGCTCCTGCCCGAGACCGGCGACAAGGAGCTGCCCAAGATGGTCTTCTTCTTTGACGAGGCCCATCTGCTGTTCAACGACTGCCCCAAGGCCCTGATGGAGCGCATCGAGCAGACCGTCCGCCTGATCCGCTCCAAGGGCGTCGGCGTCTTCTTTATCACGCAGAATCCGATGGACGTGCCCTCGACCGTCCTCAGCCAGCTCTCCGCCCGGGTACAGCACGCTCTCCGCGCCTTTACCCCGGCCGAGCAGAAGGTCGTGCGGGCCGCCGCCCAGACCTTCCGGCAGAACCCCGCCTTCAGTACCGAGGAAGCCCTGACGAGCCTGAAAACCGGCGAAGCCCTGCTTTCCTTCCTGGACCGGGACGGAACGCCCTCGATCGTCCAGCGGGCCACCATCCTGCCGCCGCAGGGCAGCATCGGCACGATCTCCGACAATCTCCGGGAGACCTTCATCGCCACCTGCCCCTTTGAGGAAAGATACGCCGAGGCCTATGACCGGGAGAGCGCCTACGAGATCCTGGCGGCCCGGTATATGGCCGAAGGCGTCCAGCAGACGCAGGTCGTTCAGCCCATCCAGCCGGACGCCGGCCAGCCCGCCGGCGCTGTCCCTGCCGAGCCTTCCTACCGGCCGGTGACCTTCAGCGTCTATAACCCGGCGACCGGCACCTATGAGGTGCAGGAGCTGCCCCAGATGCAGCAGCCCGTCTACACCCAGCCGGCCCAGCCCGTGCAGCAGCCCCAGCCCGTGCAGCAGACGCCGCAGACGGTGCCCGCCGCCCCGGGCGGACAGCCCCCTGTGCTGGTGTGGGATCCCGCGGCCGGCCAGTATGTCCCGCAGCAGACCCAGCAGAATACGGCTGTGATGGATCCGGTGCAGACAGCCAAGCCCGTCGCCAAGCCCAAGGAAACGACCGCCAAACCGCAGAAGACCTATCTGCAGACCATGATCGATTCCTTCGCCAAATCCGCCACCACCAGCGCCGGGCGGGAGACCGGCCGCACGATCACCCGGACCATCCTGGGTATCCTGGGCATCAAGTCCACCAGAAGATAAAGCGATCAAGACCAATCCATCATACAGACGGGAGGAAAACACATGAAACGCAGAATCGGCATCCTGACCGCCGGCGGGGACTGCCCCGGCCTGAACGCGGCCATCCGCGGCGTCGCCCGCGCGGCCTACGAGACCTTCGACGCCGAGATCATCGGCATCCTGGACGGTTACCGCGGCCTGATCGAGGGCGAGTTCCGTCTGATGCGCAAGCAGGACTTTTCCGGCATCCTGACCCTGGGCGGCACGATCCTGGGCTCCAGCCGCCGGCCGTTCCGCGAGATGCGGTCGCTGGGCGACGACAACGTGGACAAGGTCGCCGCGATGAAAAAAACCTATGAGGACCTGAAGCTGGACTGCCTGGTGACCCTGGGCGGCAACGGGACGCACAAGACGGCGAACCTGCTGAGTGAGGAAGGCCTGCACGTGATCGGCCTGCCCAAGACCATCGACAACGACATCTACGGGACGGACTTTACCTTCGGCTTCCACACGGCCGTCGACATCGCCACCGAGGTCATCGACCGCCTGCACACCACCGCCGCCAGCCACGGCCGCGTCATCGTGGTGGAGATCATGGGCAACAAGGCCGGCTGGCTGACCCTGTACAGCGGCATGGCCGGCGGGGCGGACGCCATCCTCCTGCCCGAGATCCCCTACGATATCGAAAAGGTCGCCGAGATCGTGGAGGCCCGCGCCCGCAACAACAAGGCCTTCTCCATCATCGCCGTAGCCGAGGGCGCCATGGACAAGAAGGAAGCCAAGCTCAAGCGCAAGGAGCGCGAGGCCGCCCGCAAGGACGCCGGCTTCCACGGCATCGCCTACCGGATCGCCGAACAGCTGCAGGAGCTGGCCGGGGTCGAAGCCCGGGCCGTCGTGCCCGGCCATATCCAGCGCGGCGGCACTCCCTCGGCCTACGACCGCGTGCTGTCCACCCAGTTCGGCGTCCATGCCGCCGACCTGATCAAGAAGGACAAATACGGCTACACCGTCGCCCTGGTCGGCAACGAGATCACCCACAACAAGCTCAGCGACATCGCCGGCGTGCCCAAGCTGGTGCCCGAAGACCACCAGATGGTGGACCTGGCGAAAAATATCGGCATTTCGTTCGGTGATTGACAGCTGATATATCAGACGTTTCCGCACTTCCCCGCCCGATCGGGCGGGGAGTTTTCCTTTGGCGGCCGCTCCTCATCCCTGAACGCAGCAGCGCCTCCGGACCGGACGGCCCGGAGGCGCTGCGCTTGTTTCAGACAAAACCATACACCACGATACCGGCCGCTGCGGAGATGCCGATCAGGCCCATGGGCGAGAGCCCTTTTTTGAGGACCTTTCCGGAGCCAAGCCAGACCAGAGCAAGGAACGCCGTGATCAGCACTGCCGCCGGATTCACAGACGGTTCCCTGACGCTGCCGAAGCATTGCCGCAGCACCATCAACAGGCCGGCCGCGAGGACCATGCCGGTGACGCACGGCTTGAGTCCCCCCAGCACAGCCTGCACATACGGTTTTTTCAGCAGCTTTTTCAGCAGGACCGTGATAAGCAGAATGATGACGAAGGAAGGAAGCACGACAGCCGCCGTCGCGGCCAGCGCACCCCAAAAGCCCGCCTGCGAACTGCCCACATAGGTGGCCAGGTTCACCATGATGGGCCCCGGCGTGCTCTCGCTGACCGCGATCATGTACGTCAGCATCTCATCGTCCATCCAGCCGTATGAAAGCACCACGTCCCGGATCAGGGGAATCGCGCCGTATGCTCCGCCGAAAGCAAACAGGCCCACTTTCAGAAAGCCGATCAGCAGATCAAAGATCATCCTTCTGCCGCACCCTCCTTTCCGGGATCCGCTTCGTCAGGAATACCGCGAGGCTGACGGCCGCCGCGGCCAGCATCAGCGTGACGGAGGAAACGTGCAGGGCAAACATGCCGGTCAGCAGCATGGCGAGAAAGGCGCAGGCCAGGATCGCCAGCGGGAGGGGCTTTTTCTGCATTTTCCGGATCATTTTCACAGCCGCGTCAACGATCAGAATGCCGGCGGCGGCCTTGATTCCCACGAACGCGTGGGCGATCCACGCAATCTCCAGGAAATGATCCAGGAACAAGGAGATCAGAAAAATGATGCAGAACGACGGGAGTACGATGCCAACCGTCGCCGCGGCGGCTCCGGCCAGGCCCTTCTGCCTGTAGCCGACGAAGGTCGCGCAGTTGATGGCGATCGGCCCCGGCGTGGACTCGGCAATCACCGTGACGTTCATCATCTCGTCGTGGGTGATCCAGCGCTTTTTCTCCACGCACTCATTCCTGATCAGCGGGATCATGGCGTATCCTCCGCCGAAGGTGAACAGGCCAATCTTTGCGAATGTCAGGAACAGATCAGGCAGTATGCTCATCGGTCAATCCTGACGGCAGTGATTCTGCCCGCAGTCCTCCCCGCCGTGATGCCCGCAGCCGCCCTCATGACGGCCGCCGTGATGATCGCAGCGCGCGTCCGGATCATAGGCCAGATGACCCTCCGCGAGGGCTCTCGCAGCCGCGTCCGCCGATCCGCGCACGCCGGCGTAGAGGGCAATGCCTGCGTCTGCCAGCGCCATCTGGGCGCCCATGCCGATGCCGCCGCAGATCAGGGCATCGGCTTTCGCCGCCTGAAGGAATCCGGCCAGCGCCCCGTGTCCGCTTCCGTTGGTATCCACCACCTGTTCGTTGGTGATCTTTCCGTCCGCGGCGTCGTACAGTTTGAACTGTTCCGTATGGCCGAAGTGCTGGAAGATCTCCCCGTTTTCGTATGCAACCGCGATTCTCATGGTTCCGCTTCCTTTCTCCATAATTTCCTGATGGATCTCAACCGGCTCGAATGCGCAGCATCCGCCTGTGATCAGCAGCCTCTTTCCGTGAACGAGGACGTCCGCCACCTTTTTTCTCGCGCTGTCATAGATCGCGGTGACCGTGGTGCGGGCAATGTGCATCCGGGCAGCGCAGGCCTCCTGGGTGAGGCCTTCATCATCCAGCAGCCGCAGGGCCTCATACTCGTCCACCGTCATCCGGACGCTTTCTTCCGCCGCAGCGTCATCGGGCGAAAAACTGCGGTAAACCGGCAGCCGCTCGATCCGGCGGCATCTGACCGGCCTTGGCATAAGCATCTCCTTTCCGGGATGGGTTATTCATATTCTACCTGAGTTTTTGCCATATGTCAATAACTGCTATCAAAAAACGGGGGTGCCGCACTGGCGGCCCCTTCCGTTTTGAAAAAAACTCGAAAAAAGATTTGAAAAATACTGCCGGTCAGCTGCCATCTCTTCCGGAGCCCCGTATCAATTTATGTAAACGCCCTGACAGAAAGTCCTGTCAGAGCAAGCGCTTCCAAACAAAGAAAACAATTGCTTCCAAACGAAGCAGCATAGAAAAACAAAGAATGAAAGGACAAAAACCATGAAGAACGATGAACTCGGACTGCAGCAGCTCGGCCAGGCGGCCGGCGGTACGGTCAACAAAAACCCCAGCCCGAAAAATACAACCAATACCGTGGACGATATCGTCAACGGCGAAAACTATGACGCTATCGCCGAAGCCATTGCCCGCAAGATCAACCCTGCCCCGCCCAGAAAAAGGAACGTCAACAACTCGCACGACATTTACGACGTCGCCATCTGATCAAAAAAAGAAGACGAAAGAGGTATAAAAAATGAGCATTCAGAATATCAGTCTGCAGGAAACCGCCGCGAACGAACTGAATCAGGAAACACTGGAAACAGTCGCGGGAGGACAGCCGTTTGAATCTTCCTTTGGCGGTGCTACCCTGTACCGCTCCGGCGTCTCCTACGCCAACACCGTCTTCGGCAGAGACGTGTATACCATCAAAAACAGCCAGCACCAGCCGGTAGGCATCAGCAAGGACAAGGCCTGGAACCTGCGGGAAGAAAGCGATAAACTGTGGAAGAGCAAGTATGCCGACAGCGCGGACTTCATCGGCTACGCCCGCGAGTGGAAGCAGACCCTGGCAGACAAGCACGGCATCGACTGGGACGGCTCCCTGGGCGACTACAAATTCCAGCTGTGGGACTGATTCGGCCCCGGCGAATGATATGAAAGGAAGATTTTGTTATGAACAGCCAGATCAATGAAATGAACCTCACCGAACTGAACCAGGAAGAACTGGAGCAGGCGGCCGGCGCCACCTTCACACCGAATTCATACAGCAGGCAAGCCTATCATTCCCTCGGCATCAGCACCAACTACCACGTCTTCGATAAAGACGAATTCAGATTCAATGGCATGAATATCACCTATGATCAGGCCAACCGGATCGTTGAAATCGCCAACAGGGTCGATTCAGCGCTGAACGCCGGCTACAGGGACAACGACAAAGTCCGCCGCAACGAGCCCGCCTTCCTCCGCGCTTTCAACAGCCAGCTGCAGCTCGAATTCGGCATGACCTGGGACGGCACCCCGGGCCAGAGTTTCAGCGAACCCAACTCCCTCCTGCCCTGGAACGTCACCGACCCGGGATTTCCGGGTCTGACTTGACCCGGGAGCGCAGGCGCTTCCGCTTCAACCCAAAGAAGGACTGACTGAAAGGCCGGTCCTTCTTTATTTTTCAGAAAACAGAGCGCCTGTAAATTTCAGCGCACGCGGCGGTCCTGAGCCTTAAAAAACATTGTTTTCAGCCTTTGATTATGATAAAATATCGGCAGGAGTGATGAACCATGTCAAGGGGAAAGATCTTCCTGATCCTGCAAACCATCGTCTGCATATCGCTGGCCGCCCTCCTGGCGCTGTCAGCCGTTTCCCTTTTCCGGGAAGGGGCTGCCCGCAAGGCGGAAAATCCCCTGGAAAGCATATATTCCCCGGCGGCCGCCGCAGCCGGGTTCGCCCCGATCGCCCCGCTCTTTTTTATCTCCCTGGGTCTGCTGGCCGCGGGGCTGCTGCTGGGCGTCCGGGATGAACGGGCCGGAAAGCCGGTTCCGGACGCTGAAATCAGCCGGGACCTTGCGGCAGCCCGGATCACTGCGCCCTCGGACGCCATGCGGCGGGAGAGGCGGATCCAGCGGCGGCTGGCGTCCGCCGGGCGGGTCCTGTTTGCCCTGTGCATGATCCCGGCGGCCGTGTACCTGGCAAACCCCGCTCATTTTCCCCAGGACAATACGGAGGGAATGATCGCCGGGCTGATCCGGGTGCTGCTGCCCTGGACAGCCGCCGGCCTCGGGGCCCTGGCCGTCACAAACGTCCTGCGGGACAGGAGCCTGCGCCGGGAGACGGAAGCCGCCCGGGCCCTGCCTGAAGCGCAAACCCCGCAGCCCCTGCCGGCCGCGCCGGACAAAACGGGAACCGGCAAACGGAAAAACGCCGTCCGGTTTTCACTGATTTCCCTCGCTCTGGTCTTCATCGTCCTGGGAGCCGTCAACGGCAGCGCCCTGGACGTGCTGATCAAAGCCATCACAATCTGTTCGGAGTGTATCGGCCTTGGATAAGACGAGAACAACCCGGCGGCAGACCCTCCGTCCGTCCACCCGGCGGCTGGTCCAGCTCTATTCCGCCCTGCTGCACAACGCCTATATCAGGGGCTTTATCGAAGGGGAAATTTACCGCGGCAAGGCCAAATACGCCTGCGCCCCGGGATTTAACTGCTATTCCTGCCCGGGCGCTGCCGCGTCCTGTCCCCTGGGCAGCCTGCAGAATGCCCTGGCCTCGGCCGGGCACCGGGCCGGATGGTATGTGCTGGGCATCCTGCTGCTGTTCGGCGTCACGCTGGGCCGCACCATCTGCGGATGGCTGTGTCCGCTCGGGCTGATCCAGGAGCTGCTGCACAAAATCCCCACGGTCAAGATCCGGAAAAGCCGGGTCACCCGGGCCCTGTCCCGGCTCAAATACGTGATCCTCGCGGTGTTCGTCGCGGCGATCCCCCTGTGGTACGGCCTTGCTTATGACATGCCCCTGCCGGCCTTCTGCAAATACATCTGCCCGGCGGGCACCCTGGAAGGGGCGGTCGGCCACCTGGTCCATCCGGCCCGGGCGGATTATTACGGCATGCTCGGCATCCTCTTTACCCGCAAATGGGTCATCATGCTGGTGATCGGCCTGGCCTGCATTTTCTGCTACCGGAGCTTCTGCCGCTTTATCTGCCCCCTGGGGGCCATCTACGGCCTGTTCAGCCGCTTCACCGCTGTCGGCGTGCAGGTGGACGAAAGCCGCTGCAATCACTGCGGGGCCTGCGTCCGGCACTGCGGGATGGACGTGCGGCGTGTGGGCGACCATGAGTGCATCCACTGCGCCCGGTGCATGGATCACTGCGCCCGGCAGGCGATCTCCCTGAAGGCCGGGAAAATCACCCTGAAAGGCCCGGAAGCAGGCGGCGTGCCGGACGCCCGGAAGCAGCAGAGAAAACGCGGCCGGATCCTCTGGGGCGCCGCCCTTTTCTTCCTGTGCTGCTGCCTGGTCTGGTTCAACTTCCTGGATCCCGCCGTGCAGGCGAAGGAAACCACGGCGCCGCATGCCCCGGCCGAAGCCGGCATCCCGGCGGAAACGGAAACCCCTGGCCCTGCCGTAACACCCGTTCCCACAGAGTCCTCTCCGGCGGGTACGCCGGACTGGACGAGCAGCGCGCCCATCGGCCTCGAGCCCGGCACGCAGCTGGCGGATTTCACCCTGACCTGCTACGACGGCACTTCATTCCGTCTGGCGGATACACGGGGCAGGGTGGTTTTCATCAACCTCTGGGCCACCTGGTGCACCCCGTGCAAGGGCGAACTGCCCTATTTCAACGACCTGCTGGCCGCGCACCCGGACGACATCGCCGTCCTGGCCGTCCATCCCTCGATGGTGACGAAGGACACCCCGGAGGCCTACCTGGCCGACAAGGATTACCGGATGTCCTTTGCCACCGATACGGACAGCAACACGCTCTGGGGCATCGTCAACGGCTCCATGACCCTGCCGCAGACCATTGTGCTGAACCGGAAGGGCGAGGTCATCTACAACCAGATCGGTTCCGTTACTCCGGAGACCCTGGCCTCCCTGTACGAAGAAGCGGCCCGATGAACGCCGCGCTCAGACGTCCGGCTTCAGTTCCCCCGTCCCTGACCCGTTCCCGTTTTCCCACCGACTGAAAGGAGAAAAAACATGCGCACCAAACGGTATCTCGGTTTCTTCCTGGCTGTATGGTTCATCTGCCAGCTTTCAACTGCCTGCTCCGAGGGGTTCGTGCCGAAGGGAAGCGGCAAAGCGGCCGCGGCCTTTTCCGTGCAGTCCTCCGGCGGCGCCCGCCTCACCCTGAGACAGAAACGGGGCGTCGCCCGGGAAATCACGTTCAACCAGAAAAAAATCATACGGCCGGATCAGACGCCCGTGCCGAAAGAATCAAAAGAAAAAAACCAGTTCATTGTCATCCCCGCTTCCACCAACATCATGGAACTGGGAGAATGGGGCATGTACCGGCTGCGCATCACGGATCCCAGCGGCAATGTATCCGAAAAAGAGTGGGCCAGTGAATATGACGGTGAAGAAATCATCCTGTCCCTGCCCAAAGCCGGCCTTTACCGCATCGAGGTGATCCCCTTCACCCCGCAGCAGATGAACGCATCCTGGGAGATGAACCGCTTTATTCAGTGGCTCACCTGGCCCGAGTGGGAGGCTGCGGACACCAGGAACTGCGAATGCGTGGAATAAAACAGACGCCGACCAGTTGCATCATAAAAATCAGATTCTGATCTGTTCTGATGAACAATAGGCCGGACCGGAGGATCATTATGATGAAAAAGCCAGCTGCCGTCACCCTGTTCCTGATCATAAGCATTGTGCTCTCTTTCTCATCCCTTGCCGCAAACGATCCCTGGGACTGCCCGAACCCGGACTGCGGCAACACCGGCAACACCGGCAATTTCTGCGAAAACTGCGGACACGCTGCCCCGACGCCTGCACCGACTGCGACACCGTCCGTTTGGAATTGTGTATGCGGAGCAGAAAACAATACCGGAAACTTCTGTCCTGTCTGCGGCAGGGCCCGTCCGGTTCAGAATACGGAAAATGACGCCGCTTCCCGGTATCAGATGGGTGAAGATTATTATAACGGAACCGGAGTTTCACAGGATTATCAGAAAGCATTGGACTGTTATCGGCAAGCAGCTGCCCTCGGAAACAGCGATGCCATGGTTCGTCTTGGCTTTATGTATCATAGCGGTCTGGGCGTTCCCCAAGATTACGGAGAGGCTGTAAAATGGTACAGATTGGCCGCTGAACAGGGAAACAGTGAAGGACAAAACGCTCTTGGCTTTATGTACGATAATGGATATGGAACAGAACAGAATTACCGCGAAGCGGAAAAATGGTTCAGATTGGCCGCTGAACAGGGAAACTACGGCGCACAGGTCAATCTCGGCTGGAAGTATTTGAAAGCAATTGGGGTTGAACAGGATTCCAGGGAGGCGGCAAAATGGTACAGATTAGCCGCTGAACAGGGAAACGCTATCGCACAGGTCAATCTCGGCTGGATATATCAGAAAGGATACGGAATAGAACAGGATTATGAAGAAGCTGTGAAATGGTTCAGATTGGCCGCTGAACAGGGAAACGCTACCGGACAAAACAATCTCGGTTGGATGTATGAGAACGGATATGGAGTAGAAAAAGATTACGTGGAAGCAATCAGATGGTATACTGCTGCCGTTGAACAGGGTAATGCTGATGCAAAAGACAATTTGACCCGCATACAGAAAACGGTAACAGAATTGAAGTAGCATACCTTTCCCCCAACAGAAAACTGTTTCTTTGATCACCAGATTAAAGCCTAGAATCGGTATTTACCTTTCCCTGGCCCTGTACTGAGGAGATAAATGCCACGCAGGGAAAACCAGGATATCTTCTGTCTTACCTGTACCGAATGGGAGGCTGTGGACACAGGGAACTGCCAATATGCGGAATAAAACAGACGCCGGATCCTTTTCCTGCCGGCAGCCCGTTTCCGGGCTGCCGGCAGACCACAGCAGGCGCCGCGGCTTTCCGTGTCCGGAGCCGCGGCAATTCGTTCTTGCTTTTTTGCCTGTTTCGTCGTATAATGCGGTATATTCCGTTTGAGGGAAACGGGCTCCGGGAAGCGCAGACAGAGAGCCGCCGGCAGGTGCGAGGCGGCGCGCGGGACGGACGCCTTCCTCTTCCCGATGGACGCGGGCGAAGAGTCCGCGGGGCGCGCCCCTTACAGCGCGGAAAAGCGGCCCGGGCTTCCCGGGCAAACTGGGTGGCACCGCGAGCTTCTCGTCCCGGATACAGGATGAAGGAGCTTATTTTTTTGCCGGCGGAAACGAACACAGAAGGAGATCGAAAAGGAACATGCTGGACATCAATCTGATCCGGACGAACCCGGAAAAAGTCAGGGAAAACATCCGCAAGAAATTTCAGGACCAGAAGCTGCCGATGGTGGACGAGGTCATTGCCCTGGACAAGGAATACCGCGAAGCCCTGCAGCGCGGCGACACCCTGCGCAACCAGCGCAACGTCCTGTCCAAGCAGATCGGCGGGCTGATGGCCAAGGGCCAGAAGGAAGAGGCCATGAAGGTCCGCGAAGAGGTCGCCCGGATCCCGGAAGAGCTGGACGCCCTGGAAAAAAAGGAAGCGGAACTCCAGGCCGAGATCCGCAAGCGCATGCTGGTCATCCCCAACATCATCGACGATTCCGTCCCGATCGGGAAGGACGACAGCGAGAATGTCGAGATTCAGCGCTACGGCGAGCCCAAAGTGCCGGACTTTGAGGTGCCCTACCATGTGGACATCATGGAGCGCCTGAACGGCATCGACCTGGACAGCGCCCGCGAAACCAGCGGCAACGGCTTCTACTACCTGACCGGGGACATCGCCAGGCTTCACAGCGCCTGCCTGTCCTACGCCCGCGACTTCATGATCGACCGGGGCTTCACCTACGTAATCCCGCCCTACATGATCCACGGCGACGTGGTCAACGGCGTGATGAGCTTCGCCGAGATGGAAAACATGATGTACAAGATCGAGGGCGAAGACCTGTACCTGATCGGCACCTCGGAGCACTCCATGATCGGCCGCTTCATCAACAACATCCTGGACGAGGACACCCTGCCCCGGACGCTGACCAGCTATTCCCCCTGCTTCCGCAAGGAAGTAGGCGCGCACGGCATCGAAGAGCGCGGGGTCTACCGCATCCACCAGTTCGAAAAGCAGGAAATGATCGTCGTCTGCAAGCCGGAGGATTCCCCGATGTGGTTCGATAAGCTCTGGCAGAACACCGTCGATTATTTCCGCTCCCTGGATATCCCGGTCCGCACCCTGGAGTGCTGCTCCGGCGACCTGGCGGACCTCAAGGTCAAGTCCCTGGACGTCGAAGCCTGGTCCCCCCGGCAGAAGAAATACTTTGAGGTCGGCTCCTGCTCCAACCTCGGCGACGCCCAGGCCCGCCGCCTGATGATCCGCGTCAAGGGCAAGGACGGCAAAAAGTACCTGGCCCACACCCTCAACAACACCTGCGTGGCCCCGCCCCGCATGCTGATCGCCTTCCTGGAAAACAACCTGGAAGCCGACGGCCGCGTCCGCATCCCCGCGCCGCTCCGTCCTTACATGGGCGGGAAGGAATACATCGGATAAATATCTGCCGTCAAAAATATCACGGGGGTGTTGCAGAACCGATGCTGCAACACCCCTTCTTCTATCAACGAATATTGAATTCAGAAACAGTTGTGCAACAGTGATTGTCTGGAAATCAACAATTTCAGGGAGGTTTGGAGGGGCCGCAGCCCCTCCATTTTAAATCCGCAGCAGCGACATGCGCGGTGCGAGGAGAATTTTTGCGGAGCGGAGCTTGC
>JBGUJG010000021.1:0-16078 GCA_045113695.1 Christensenellales bacterium | reverse complement strand
TTTTGACAAAGGGATAGTACACGAACAGGAGCGCCAGCGCCGCCATCGGCAGGACGAACAGGTAGGGTTTGACGCGCCTGATCATGCGGTTGTTCCGGCTGAGCGCCTCCATCGGGATCTCCTTTCAGAAAAAAACTCCGGAGGAATCTCCTCCGGAGCGGAATGCTGAATTCGGAAACCCGGCCGAACGGCCCTGCTTCTTCTTCCATCCAGACTGTACTGTCGGCTCCGGAATCACACCGGATCAGCCAAACGGCTCGCGGGCTTTACCGCCGGTCGGGAATTTCACCCTGCCCCGAAGAATCACTTCCTGTGCGTATTATAGAACGCGGCAGGAGGGATGTCAAGCGGGTTTATTACGCCCGCCAGATCATTCGGGATACACAAACTGCCAGCCGCTCGCCAGCATGAACGCGTCCGAGAAGACGAAAAACAGGTCGTGCACGCCGGATACGGGGCAGAGACCTTCCGCCCGGATCACGGAAAAGGCGTTCCGGCTGTCGTAAGCGGCCCGGGCGATCACCGGCCCGTTCAGAGCGTCGAGGTGAACTTCTACAGTTCCCTTTCCCTGGGCGCGCAGGAGAAAATCAAGGGTCGCTTCCTCTTCAGGGAAAGCGGCCTGCCGGACGCCGGTCCACGCGCCTGCCTGCTGGGTGAACAGGCGCCCTTCCGCCCCGGGCCGGATGCCCGCCGCGTCAAAGTGCATGGCGGCGTCCTGGGCTTTGAGAACGTCAAGCGGCTCGGCGGAGGAAGTAATGCCTGCCATCGTGCCGCCGGTCAGTTGAATGACGGCCGCGGCCCCGTCCACCCAGACCGGATCGGCGCAGATGCTCCGGTAGCCGCCCCGGATGCCCATGATCTTTTTAAGCGCCATGGTGTGATAGAGCATGTACCACTGCCCTTTGAAAAAGTGCATATGGGTATGGTTGTTCGAATAGTCAAAGCCGGACTGACCGGGGTTTCTGAAGCAGCCGCCCCTGTATACCCAGCTGGCCGGATCCAGGGGAGTCTTTGTGGTCATATAGGCCATACAGGCGGCGGCGGGGGCGGGAAGATCCCCCACCGGGCCGGAGCGTTCTTTCCAGTTGGTGCAGTAGGTGTACACAAAGGTGTCCCCGAGGACGTTGAGCTCGCTGGCTTCAAAAAAATACGGGGCGGGGATTTCGGCAAATTCACTGTCAAAAGAAAGCAGGTCCGGGCCCAGCCGGACAATCCGCGCTGTGCCGGGCATGGCGTCCGTGCCGTCCGGCGCCGTGCCGCCGCCGAAGGCCAGCCAGCCGACGCCGTTTCCGTCCAGGCAGACGCCGGGATCAAAGGGAACGGGGCAGTCCCGGAGCCCCGGGGTATTGGGCGTGATCAGGGAATGGCCGAGCGGGTCGGACCAGGGGCCGAGCGGATCGGTGGCGGTCAGAACGCCGACCCCGCAGCCGCTGTTGGAAAAGTACAGGTAAAAGTGTGTCAGCCCATCCTCTTCCACACGGGAGACGACGGAAGGCGCCCAGGAAGCGATGATCCACGGAGCGATCGACGCGGTATCGATCGTGCCGTGATAAGTCCAGTTCACCATGTCCGCCGTGGAAAAGACCGCGAAGGACTTGATCCGTTCGTACGTGTTCTCGGCGTCCGGCCCTTTTTCCAGATACTGCTGATGGTCGTTGGTGCCGTACACGTACAGCCGGCCGTTGTATTCGACGGCCGTGGGATCGGCGCAGAAGATTTCCGCCGAAATCGGGTTTCCGTGGATGATCCGCTTCTGCTGCATGGCCACGGATACGCTCAGGGGATCAGCCGGCAGGGAAGGGATGGCTTCTGTTCCAGTCAGCTCCGAAAGTCCGGCTGACGGGAAACACAGGCACAGTGAAAGGATCATGGCAGACAGCCTACGCAAAACAGGTTTCATGAGCGCGCCTCCTTGCAATCCATTCGGCATAAAAAACAGATGTGTTTTCCCGATATGAAAAAGTCCTGAAATCTCAGAGATTTCAGGGCTTTTTGTCTGGCAGGGGAAGAAGGATTCGAACCCTCAACAAAGGTTTTGGAGACCCACGTGTTACCATTACACCATTCCCCTAAGCACGAAACGTATTATAGCCTGTTTTCCTGATCTTGTCAACCGGAAAAAAGAAAAAAACGTGTGTGTTCACCAAATACAAAGGAAAAGCAGGGAAAAGAGGCCCGGCCCTGCCGCAGCGTGATGATTCGGGAAATCCCATTTCTGCCGGAAGGATGTTTCAGCCGGATCCGTTGAATTTCCTGTATTCGCTGGGTGTGCAGCCGACGATTTTCCGGAAGACGTGGGAAAAGTGGGAAGAGGACACGAAACCCGCGGCGTCGCCGATTTCCGAGATGCTCAGATCTGAATGGATCAGCATGTCTTTTGCTTTTTCGCAGCGGACGCGGTGATGGAATGCCAGCGGCGTCATGCCGGTGTAACGTTTGAACGTCCTGAGCAGATAGCTGCCGTTGACGTACAGGGCGCCGGCCATCTCCTGAAGGGAAAACCGTTCCGCGCTGTGCGATTCCATATATGCTCTGGCAGCCTGTGTCAGCGCTTCGCCGCTGGCCTGTTTTTCTTTCACACTGGTGCCCCCTTTCCGATCACGTCCGTTAATTAGTTCTAATTAACTAACCAGTATATTAGCATAATCTAACCAATTTGTCACGCAGTTTTGAAAAGTGTCAATTTCAGACAATTAGAGCAATCAAACTGGTCAATATCCGGATAGCGCCGTCGGAAAGGACTGTGCTATCATAGCTGACGTATTAGAGAGCCTTAACAGGCTTGCTTCCTGCGGACGGGAAAACATGATGCCGGCCGCGGGGGATGGAAGGAAGGTTGTACGATGAGAGCAAAAAGGCTGGCCGCAAAGCTGCTGTGCAGCCTGATGATCGGAATGATGACGCTGTCCCTGGCGTCCTGTGTGTCTCTTACGTCTTTCGCGGAATCTGCGTCCACCCGCTGGGCGGACGCCGCGGATGAGATCGACCGGTATCTGGACGCGGCGTTTGAAAGCTATCTGGACGGTGACGCAAAAGCGGCTTACGACAGCGTAAGCAACGCCTATTTCCGGGTATATGAAACCACAGGCTTTGAGCGGCAGACGATGAGCTACGTATCCGGCAACCGGAAAAATGCCGTGGAGATGCAGTTTTCGGCCTGCAAAGCCGCAGTCAGGAAGGATAATACGGATCAGGAAACCATCGTGTCCGTCCGCAGCGCCCTGGCCAAGCTCAAGGCGATGATCCGGGAAGACGGAAACAAGCTGGCGGCCCTGCAGGGCGGCGTGCAGAGCGAAACCAGGTTTTACAAACGCGGCGAGCTGGTATCGGCTGACCCTTACCCCGAATATTCCGCGGACCCGAACGCGGCTATGAAGTACGCCAGCTGGTACGAGGCCGCCACGCTCGTCAAGGAAGGCCTGGATACGGCCTATCTGGGTTATCTGGACAAAGACTTTGAAGCGGCGATGGACAATCTGAATACGGCGTATTATGCCGTCTATGAAGAATCCGGCCTGAGCCACAAAATCTATACCGGCCTGAGCCTCAAAGACCGGCAGAAAATGGAAGGGTACTTTGCCGACCTGCGCGGCCTGGTTTCTTCCGCACAGACGAAATATCAGAAAAACAAATACCGCACCACGACCGACGGGGCCAAAAACCTGATCCTCAAACAGGCAAAAGCCCTGGACACGAAAGAAGCGGAAGCCAAAGCGGCCGCCGCGGCTCAGACGGTTCAGGCGCCGGCGGAAACCAGACAGTCTGATCCGAAGCTTCTGACCTTCCTGGGGGCCTTCGGCATCATCGTCCGGGAAGGGCTGGAGGCCATTCTGGTCATCGCGGCCATCATCGCCTACCTGGTCAAAAGCGGCAACGGCAAGAGCCTGAAAAGCGTGTATATCGGCGCGGCCGCCGGCATCATCGCGAGCTTTATCGCAGCGGCTGTGCTGGCCTGGGCCAAGCAGGCTTTTGTCGGCGCGGGCATGGCGCAGGAGGTCATCGAAGGCATCACCGCGCTGATCGCCGTATGCGTACTGTTCTATGTCAGCAACTGGATGATCAGCAAGGCGGAAGCCGCTTCCTGGAGCCGCTATATCGACGGCAAAGTACAGAACTCCGTAGAGCAGGGGAGCGCGTTTGCCCTGGCCTTTACCGCCTTCCTCTCCGTGTTCCGGGAAGGGGCGGAGGTGGTGCTGTTCTACCAGCCGATGCTGTCGGAAGGCAACCCCGGCATGGTGTGGGCGGGCTTTGGGGCAGGCTGCGTGCTGCTGGTGTTCGTGTATCTGGCGATCACAAAGCTGTCCATCAGGCTGCCGATCAAAGTTTTCTTTACCGCCACATCGATCCTGATGGCTGTGATGTGCGTGTCCTTCCTGGGCAGCGGCATCAAGGAGCTGGCGGAGGGCAACGTGTTCGACCTGACGCTCCGGGTGCCCGGCGTGCCGGAGAACGACGCGATCCAGATCTTCGGGATTTATCCCTGGCTTGAAACCCTGGTGCCGCAGCTGATCTTGGCCGTCATTCTGCTGGTCACGTTCCTGATTGCCCACTACCGGGGCAAAATGGATGCGCTCAGGGCGCAGTATGCCAAATCCTGATACCCGCGCGGCGCTGCCCCGCGCAGCCCGCGGTGGATATACAACCAATCAATGTCTTTGAGGAGGATTCTGCAATGAAGAAGTTTTTTGCCGTTCTGCTGGCCGCTGTGATGCTGATGAGCATGTCCGCCATGGGCCTTGCCGAGGAAGAAGCGGGCTTTGACGAATACGAACTGGGTGTGGAAGGCGAACAGGAAGTCGGTTTCATGACCATGGCGATGGTGTATTTCCAGCCCGTGGATATGGCGCCCGCTGAGAACGCCACCCCCAAGGAAGGCTCCGACCTGCACATCGAAGTGGACCTGACTGCCAATGAAAATCCCTACGGCTTCCCCGTGGACGGCTGGGTGCCCTATCTGAGCATCGACTTTGTCATCAAGGACAAGGACGGCAAGGAAGTTTATTCCGGTTCCATGATGCCCATGGCTGCTTCCGACGGCCCGCATTACGGCAACAATATCCCCCTGCCCGAAGGCGAATATACAGTGACCCTGTACATCAAGAGCCCGGCGGAAAACGGCTACCTGCTCCATGTGGACGCCGAGACCGGCGTGGAAGCCAAAGAATTCTGGACTGAGCCCCTGACCGCCACCTGGACCGGCTGGAAGTTTGTCAAGGAATGGTGATCTGATTTTCGGGTCCTGATCCTGACCGTATGCTGGCGCATTCTCCGCGGGGGAGAATGCGCCGGCATTCTGCGCGTTTTAAGAACATTCTTTTTTCGGGGGTTTTGCAGTGTTCAAATATCTCTGGATGGTGACGCAGGATCTGTTCCTGGCAGTCACCCTGACCACCCTCTTGCACGTGATGCTGGCCCGGCTGGCGGGAAAGAGGGGCCGGATGATTCACGGGATCGCTCTGGGCGCAGGCGTTCTGGCTTCCGTTGCCCTTGCTGCCGTGAAATACAATACGAGGCTCATCATCTCCAGCCACTGGAATCATTATATCTATGCGGTGATCCTGGTACTGACCGTTTTGTTTCTGCTTTTGACCTGCCTGTCCGGCCGGAAGGAAAACACGGGGCCGAAGGCGGGAAACCAGATACTCTGCCTGGCGGGTTCTCTTTTGTCGGCCACACTTGTTTTTTATTCCCTGCCCGGAGTGCTGCTGTATCCTTTCAGCTTCAACACCATGGGCCAGGGTTATCTGTCCTCGTATTACCTGGTGCGCATGGCCGGATGGCTGGGCGCGCTGGTGCTTCTGTTCGTCTATTCGCGCCTGCTTTCCCGCTGTGCGCTGTATATAAAGCCCTACGGTCCTGTTCCTGCGGCACTGAATGCGGGCATTCTTTCTTTTGCTGTCTATTGTTTCGGCCGTTTCTTCGTGCCGTGGGTGAACCGGGCCAAATGGCTGAAGTGGCCTGTAAAATACAATGACGCGGCCCACGGCTGGATCGGCGGATGGATGATGTTTACGGCCAATCATTCGATGCTGTTTATCTGGATCATGGCAGGCATCGCCGTTCTGCTGGCCGTCCTCCTGTTCCGCCAGGGGACGGTCATTCGTGAACCTTATGACAACCCCGCTCAGCTGCGCAAGCTGAAAGCCCGGAACCGGCACTGGCGGCGGGTGGCCGCCGGCACGATGGCATGCGTTGCGCTGTGCGCGGTGATCCTGACGGCTGTGAAAACCGGCGACACGAAACAGGTGGAGCTGTCCGCACCGGAAGCCTATACCGTGGATGAAGCTGCGGGCGTGATCCTGGTGCCCATGGAAAACGTCAGCGATGGACACCTGCACCGTTTTGAATACAGGACGGACAAGAATATAAACGTCCGCTGGATCGTCGTGAAAAAGCCGAATTCAGCCGCCTTCGGCGTGGGACTGGACGCCTGCGAGGTCTGCGGAAACGCAGGATACTTTGAGCGCAGCGGGCAGATCGTCTGCAAACGGTGCGACGTGGTGATGAACATCAACACCATCGGCTTCAAGGGCGGCTGCAATCCCATCCCCCTGCCTTATGAAGTCAAGGACGGAAACCTCGCTTTCAGGCTGGCGGATATTGCCGCTGGAGAAAAAGAATTCAGATAAGGAGGGCGCTTCGCCGTGCTGTTTCGTATGATCCGGGGTGTGCTCTTTCATCAGAAGGGCAAGATGCTTTTGATCGCGCTGACCATTGCCCTGGGCGCGTCGCTGGCTACAGGCATGCTGAACGTGGTGCTGGGCGTGGAAGAAAAGGTCAACAAGGAACTCAAAAACTACGGCGCCAACATCACCGTGAAACCCAAGGACTCCTCTCTGCTGTCCGATATTTATGATGTCGGTGACGGGACGGAACTGAATACCGCTTATCTGCGGGAGGACGAACTGGGGAAGCTTAAAACGATCTTCTGGGCCTTCAATATTGTGGATTTTACCCCCTTCCTGGACACGCAGGTGAAACTGCCGGACGGCGGTACGGCCAGGATGACGGGCACCTGGTTCAACCATCACCTGGATCTGCCCACAGGCGAAAGTCTGGATGCCGGCGTGACCGGCATGCGCTCCTGGTGGGATATTACGGAAGGACGCTGGCTGGACGAGAAGGATGAAAACGCCGATTCCGAAATCATGGCAGGCGCGCTGCTGGCCCAAAGGATGGGCTGGCATGCGGGCGACACCGTGCATATCGCAGCCCCGCAGGGTGAAAAAGATGTTACGGTTGCCGGCGTCTATGACGCTGGCGGCGATGAGGACGAGCAGATCTACGCCGTGCTTGATCTGGTTCAGTCGCTGACCGGCCGGGAAAACCGGGTGGCTTCCGTGGAGGTGTCCGCCCTGACCACGCCGGACAACGAACTGGCCCGGCGGGCGGCCCGAAATCCCGCCGCGCTTTCCTCCCGGGACTATGAAACCTGGTACTGCACGGCCTACGTCAGCGCAATCTGCTATCAGATCCAGGAAGTCATTACCGGGTCGGTCGCCAGCGCCGTGCGCAAAGTGGCGGAAAGTGAAGGAACGATTCTCGATAAAACAAAACTGCTCATGATCCTGATCACCGCCCTGAGCCTGATCGGTTCCGCCCTGGGCATTTCCAACCTGGTAACCGCTTCCGTCATGGAGCGCGGCCAGGAAATCGGGCTGCTTAAGGCCATCGGGGCGCGGGACCATTCCATCACCGGCGTGGTGATGACGGAGATCCTGATCACGGCCCTCATCGGCTTTGCGGCAGGGTATTTCATGGGCTTTGGGTTCGCCCAGCTGATCGGGCACAGCGTTTTCGGGTCCGCCATCGACATGAACCCCAAAGTGGTCCCGATCGTAGCCGGACTGATTGCTCTGGTGACCATTGCCGGCAGTCTGCCTGCCATCCGGCAGATCCTGCGGCTCCGGCCTGCGGAAGTGCTGCACGGAGGACGCTGAGAATAGAGTGGAGAGTGGAGAGCTCAGAGTGGAGAGATAATTTTGTGATGAGAGAACAATTGGATGACAAATGATCTCCGCTCTCCGCTCTTCACTCTCAACTCTCTTTGGAGGTATACCATGACCAAAAGACGTATGTTCCTGCGTATGATTACCGCCTCGCTGCTCAGGCGGCGCTCGCGGATGCTGATTGCGCTTCTGTCCATCGGAATCGGGGCGACCATTCTGGCGGGTCTTGTGACCATCTATGTGGATGTTCCCCGGCAGATGGGCGCGCAGTTCCGTTCCTACGGCGCGAATATGCTGCTGCTGCCCAGGGAAGGCGCGGTGCTGAACAGGAAAAACCTTTCGGAAGCCCTGCAGGACATCCCGCCGGACGCGCTGGTAGGCGCCGCGCCTTACCGCTATGTGCGGCTGGACATGACCACCCGTCAGCAGTCATTTACCGCGGCGGGCACTGATTTTTCACAGATCACGAAGACCAGTCCCTATTTCAGCGTGGAAGGCGCCTATCCCGGTGAGACCCGTCAGGTTTTGGTTGGAAAGGAGATTGCGGACACCATCGGCGTAAAACCCGGCTCCACGATGGAACTGACCTATCAGCCGACAAACAGTTTCACGGACAAAACCCCGGAAGAAAGCCGTGTGCCCGGCGCGTCTTTGTCCGGCAAAGCGGAGGGTTTTGGAGGCGGAACGGTATATGTCAATGTCGTACTGGATGATGAGGCAAACATCCTGTCCGTCACTGTGGATGCTTCCACCCAGACCCCTGAATACGGCGGACGCCTCCCGGAGGATGAAGCGTTTCTGAATCAGCTGATCGGCAAGTCCCTGCCCCTGGTCCTGGGAGACGGAATAGACGCTTTGACGGGAGCAACCGTCACTTCTTCCGCTGTGGTGGACGCGCTGAACCATGCAGTGGAAGCCCAGGCTCCCGCCCGTCCCAGGACAGTGAATTTTACCGTCACCGGGATTCTGACCACAGGAGGAGAGGAAGAAGGGTATGTGTTTATGTCTCTGGAGGACATGGAAACCATGACCGGTTCTGACAGGCTCGATGTGGCGGAGCTGAGTGTATCCGCATCCGTGGATCAGCTGGAAGGCTTTGCCGATTCCATGACCCGGAATGTGCCGGATGTACAGGCCCGCCTGGTCAAACGCGTGGCGCGCTCCGAAGCGTCGGTGCTCGAAAAACTGACGGCGCTTGTATTTCTGGTGACACTGGTGGTGCTGCTGCTGACGATGATCTGTGTCAGCACCACCATGATGGCCGTCGTATCCGAACGCAGGCGTGAAATCGGTCTGCGCAAAGCCCTGGGTGCGTCTGACGGTTCCATCCGTGCGGAGTTTCTGGGGGAGGGCCTGTTTCTCGGACTGCTGGGCGGCGCGATGGGCGCCGTACTGGGTTTTGTTTTCGCCCAGGTGGTGAGCGTCAACGTATTCGGCTCTTCCATCACCTTCCAGCCCCTGCTGCTTCCTGCCGCCATGCTCGTATCCATGGCGGTTGCGGCGGCTTCCTGCCTGCTGCCGATCAAACGTGCTGTCGCCATCGACCCGGCGATCGTCCTGAAAGGAGAATAATACCATGAGCCTGCTGGAATTGAAAAATGTATCCAAAATATACGGAGATCTGAAAGCACTTGACAATGTCAGCCTCCATGTGGACCAGGGAGAATGGGTAGCGATCATGGGGCCGTCCGGCAGCGGGAAAAGCACGATGATGAACATCATCGGCTGCATGGACAAACCGACCAGGGGGGAAGTGCTGCTGGACGGCGTGGATATTTCCAGGGAAAGCAGCAAAAAGCTTACCGATATCCGCCGTGACAAGATCGGGCTGATCTTTCAGCAGTTCCACATGGTCAACTACCTGACGGCGGTCGAAAACGTGATGGTTTCCCAGTACTATCATTCGATGCCGGATGAAAAGGAAGCCCTGGAAGCATTGGGCCGCGTAGGGCTTAGGGAGCGTGCCCGCCACCTGCCCAGCCAGCTTTCCGGCGGAGAGCAGCAGCGCGTCTGCGTCGCCCGGGCGCTGATCAATCACCCGGAGCTGATCCTGGCCGATGAGCCGACCGGCAACCTGGATGAAGCCAATGAGAACATCGTGCTGGATCTCTTTGCCCAGCTGCACAGGGAAGGCACCACCCTCATCGTCGTGACCCACGACCCGGAGGTGGCGGACGCCGCCCAGCGCACCATCGTGCTGGAGCACGGAAAGGTCGCGCGGGAAGTGATCAATGAGCATTTCGGGGAGTAAAACCTGCCGGGAAGCATGACCTGCTTCTGATGGGATGCGCCGTACCGGGGAGGATTCATTATGAAAAAACAGATTATTCCATCTCTGATTCTGACCGCGCTGGCCGCTGTCCTGGCGGCCGGCAGCCAGACCTTTCTTTCGCCGTGCGTTCATGAGGACGGTTCTTTCGGTGCCTGCCACTGGGCGGGGCGGATACTGCTGGGCCTCGGCCTGTGCCTTGCGGCGATCGGCCTGATCTGCCTGTGTGTCAGACGGGCGCGTTTGGGCGCCCATCTGAGCGCCCTGCCAGTCTGTGTATTGAGCATGCTGACGCCGGGAACGCTGGTGGATCTGTGCCGCATGAGCACCATGCGCTGCCGGATGGTCATGCAGCCTGCTGCCATGATTCTATCTGCGGCCTGCTTCGTATGCGCCGTTTTCGGCGCGGCGCTGAGCGCAGGAAAGTAGAAAAAGATGAAGTACTTTTTTCTGGTTTTCAGAAATCTGACCCGAAAGCCCGGCCGTACGGCGGCGCTGGCGCTGCTGACCGGCTTTCTTGCCCTGGCTGTATTCGGCGGGTCGGTGGTCGTCAGTTCCGTCCGGAACGGCCTCCAGAGTCTGGAGGCCCGCCTGGGAGCGGACATCATCCTGGTACCGTCGGAAGCGCAGAGCAAGGTGAGCTTTCAGAACATGTTCCTGCAGGGTACGACCGGCGCGTTTTATATGGACGCTTCCGTACTGGACCGGGCGGTGGAAGTGGACGGGGTGGAAAAGGCCGCCCCGCAGACTTTCCTGGCTTCCCTGAAGGCGGACTGCTGTTCCGTAAAAATCCAGGTGATCGGCATCGATCCGGAGAGGGATTTTACCGTGCTGCCCTGGATCGCCCGGAGCCTGACCCGGAATTTGGGCTTCATGGATGTCGCCGCAGGCTGCAAAGTGGAGGCGGACGTAGGGGAAATCATCCGCATCTATGACCAGCGCTGTAAAGTGGTCGCGCGCCTGGAGCCGACCGGCACGGGGCTGGACACGGCGGTATACTGCGGCATGGACACCATGCGCGCCCTGCTTTCCGCCGCGGAGGAAAAGGGCGTGACCCACAGGATCAAAAGCGGATCGGATATGATTTCCGCCGTGTATGTGAAGGTACGGGACGGGGCTGATATCGACAGGGTTAACAATCAGCTGAACGGACATCTCCGCAAGGTCACCGCGGTACGTACGCGCAGCATGCTGACCGGTGTATCGGACAGCCTGGCGGCCGTCAGCCGTACGGTCGGCCTGCTGATCGCGGCGGTTTGGGTCCTCGCCTTCATCATCCTGCTGCTGGCGTTTATGCTGATCGTCCGGGAGCGGGCCAGGGAATTTGCCGTCCTACGCCTGGTCGGGGCTTCCCGCGGCATGCTGGGGCGTATGGTGCTGCTGGAATCGTCGCTGTGCGGGCTGCTGGGCGGTCTCCTGGGCGTCGGTTTTTCCTCGGTGCTGCTGTTCCCTTTCGCTCAGCTCATCGAAAGCATGCTGAAACTGCCGTACCTGATGCCGGATGCCCGTCAGCTGCTGCTGACGGCGGCAGGCACGGTGCTTCTGTCCGCGGGTGCGGCAGCGCTGGCCAGTTCTCTGGCCGCCTGGCGCCTGAGCCGCGTGGACCCGGGCACGGCACTGCGGGAGGGAAACTGATATGAAGATCCTGGCTGACAATATTTCAAAACGGTATTTCCGGAAGACAGGGTCTGCCAATTATTTTGAAGCCGTACGCCCTGTCAGCCTGGACATCGCCGAAGGGGAAGTCTTTGTGCTGATGGGCCGGAGCGGTTCCGGAAAGACGACGCTGATGAACATGCTTTGCGGTCTTCTTGCCCCTGACGCCGGCCGGGTGCTGGCGGATGAAACCGATCTGTACAGCCTGACCGACAGGGAGCTTTCCCGCCTGCGCGGCGAACGGTTCGGCGTGGTTCCGCAGGCGCGGAGCGCCGTCGATACCCTGACGGTGCTTGAAAACATCCTGCTCCCTGCAAAACTGTACGGCAGAGACCTTGCCGCCGGCGCGGTGCGGCCGTGGATGGAGCGGCTGGGCATTGAAAAGCTTGCGGACGCCCGGCCGCCGGAGCTTTCCGGCGGAGAACTGAGGCGGATGGCGATCGTCCGGGCGCTGGCCCGAAGCCCGGACTGTCTCTTTGCGGATGAACCGACCGGCGATCTGGATGATGAAAATACCGCCCTGGTGCTGTCCGCCCTGCACGCTTACGCCCACGAAGCGGGGAAAACCGTTTTTCTTGTCACGCATGAGAACGATGCCCTCCGGGTTGCCGACAGGGTCTGCCGGATGGATGACGGGAATCTTTCCCCGGAAGGCGCCGGTGGCTGACGGGAAGGGCACGGACGGCTTTCTGCATCGGACGGAATGGTGATTGACAAATCCATAATATCTGAGATAATGTACCTGAATCCGGTCGGTTGACCTTTCACACTCTGGCAAAAAAGGAACGGACGGAAAGGGTTGGATATGATGGATCAGAAGGCTCCATTCCGCGCGCTGACGGCTCTGCTGCTGGCGCTGATTCTGCTGGGCGGGTCCGCGGCGTTACGGGCGGAAAGCATCCCGGACACATCTCAGGTATGGGCACAGTACGAGGCGCGCAGGGACAAGATTGAACCGGTCATGGCCGCCATGGCCAGAAAGAAGGATCATCCCTGCATCTACGTGACGACTCTGGACCAGAAGCCTGTTGAATCTAAGGAAGAATATCTTCCCGCGGTTATCAACGTATTCAACTGCCCGGAAGAGATGCGGCTGACCGCTCCCGGAGGCATCCGGGTCCGCGGCAATTCCACCGCGGACGACAAACGGGAAAAGCCCTACCGTATCAAGTTTGACCGCAAGCAGAACCTCCTGGGCCTGCACGGCGGGAAGGCCTATAAAAGCTGGGTGCTGCTCCGTTCTTTCTGGCACCTTGTGCCGGATTATATGGCGTTCCAGCTGGCCAGAGAGATTTTTGAGGGAAAATACTATTCCTCCGACTGCGTTTTTGTGAACCTGTTCATCAACGGGAAATCGCAGGGCGTTTATCTGCTGTGCGAACAGAATCAGGCCGCCAGGGGACGCGTGGATGTCTATGAGCCGGAGGAAGGGGAGACGCAGACGGAGATCGGCTATCTGCTGGAGATGGACAATTACGCTTCGGACGAGCACCCGTTCTTTTCCCTGCCCGCCAAAGATCCGGTGACGGACATCGCCGGGCAGAGCCGGAAGCTCCCCTCCCGGAACTACAGCATCAAAAGCGACCTCTGGTCCAGGGAGCAGGAGGCATTTATCCATCAATACCTGGATCGGGTATACAAGATCCTGTATGAGGCTTCCGTAAACGGAAAAGCCCTGATGATTGATGAGCATCAGGAAATCTGCCCGGCGGACGGCGTATATGAAACGCCGTTTGACGCCGTCAGCGCGGTGATTGACCTGGAATCACTTGCGAATATGGTGATCCTGGAGGAACTGGCGCAGAACTACGACGTCGGCGCCGGCAGCTTTTTCCTGGCGGTTGATTTTTCTCCGAAGAGCATTTACCGGAAGCTGACTTTTATGGCGCCCTGGGATTTCAACTGGGGCTATTCGGAGGATCCGCAGGGCGGCTATTACGCCGTGACCTTCCAGAAGCTGATGGAGGATTCCTGGGAAAGGTCGAACGTCTGGTTCATCCTTGCGATGAAGCTGGAGGGATTTCAGCAGATTGTCCGGGAAAAGTGGCGCAGACTGTCGGACAGCGGCGTCCTGACGGAAACGGCCGACCGGGTGAAGCTCATGGCCGAAAGCCTGGCCTCCGACCTGGACAAGGATAACTGGAAGCTGCAGAACGGGCTGAATATCGTGAATTATGTAAAAGAAAGGATTCGCTGGCTGGATCAGCAGTGGCGCTGAAGCAGGTTCCGGATGCGTATGCTCGCCTTCCCCGGAATCCAGGGCATTTTCGGGCTGTGTCTGCCGGGCGCTTGACAGACGGGGGCCGGGAAGATACAATAATACGGAGCCAAAGCTGTAAGGAAACCTTTTGATCTCATCAAGGAGGAATCATCCGTGAGAACGATCTTCTGCATGCTGCTGTGCGCCGTCCTGCTGCTGCCTGCCGTGAATGCGTTTGCCTTCGTCAGTGACAGATCCGCGGCCGATTATTCGCCCGCCCTGTATCAGCTGGCCGAAGAGCATGGCTTCCGCATCGGGATCTGCCTGTCCCCGAATCAGCTGAAGGACAGCAATTATCTGAATTTTCTGACCACGCAGTTCAACAGCACCACCTGCACCAATGAGATGAAAGCCTATTCCCTGCTGGACCAGAGGGCTTCCAAAAACAGTCCGGACGGCATGCCGCGCATGAACTGGTCCACCGCGGACCGGATGGTCTCCTGGGCGCGGGATTTCGGGATCGGGGTGCGCGGCCATGTGCTGACCTGGGACGCCTATATGACGCCGTGGTTCTTCCACGAAGGCTATGACGAGAAAAAGCCCGTCGCTTCCCGCGAGGTGCTGCTGGCCCGGATGGAAAGCTATATCACTCAGACGGTGACCCATTTTGAAGAGAAATTCCCCGGCACCGTATACTGCTGGGATGTCGTCAACGAAGCGATGGGGGACAGTCCGTCGGAATACAAGGCCGGCGATCCCCGCCACCTGCGCACGAAGCGGAACGGGGCGCCGAATCCCTTCTATGAATATGTCGGGCCGGATTATGTGGAATATTCCTTCCTGTATGCCCGGAACGCGGTGGAAGCCCTGGGGGCTGACATCCGTCTTTTCTATAACGATTACAATATGCTCTACAGCGACAAGCGCGGGGCGGCCAGATACCTGGTGGAAAGCATCAACACATTTGCCAAAGACGCGGAAGGCAATCCCCGCAAGCTGATCGACGGGATCGGCATGCAGGGCTATATGGGCGGCTACGGCGTCCAGCAGGGCTGCCTGTCACCTGACCTGATCACCAATACCCGCCAGAGCATCGAAGCGTTTGACGCCCTGGGGATGGAGGTCCATATCACCGAAATGGCGCTGCGCAATTATGAAGAGGCCTACGCGGATGAGCATGTGGCATTCTACGGGAAGATGTTTGAGATGCTGGCCGGCATCAACGAAAAGCTCGGCCATGACGCGCTGACCAGCGTCACGATCTGGGGTGTCAATGATGTCACGCCCAATGCCTGGAACGAGTATACCTGGAAGCTGAACGGTACCAGGTCCGGCATCCTGACCGAACAGGGTCAGATCAAAACGTCTTTTGACGCGATGTACGACGCGCTGGCTGAATAATCAGGATCCGGCGGCCGGTACCGGCAAAACCTGACAGGACGGGCCAGGGGCTCTGCATCCCTCCGGTCCGTCCTGCTTTGTATCCGTATGTACGGACAGGCAAAACCGCTTTTCATACTAATTTTCAACTAAAGAATAGACAAATCATCCATTATGTGGTATAATAGCAATGGGTGATGAAAATGATCAAGATCAGTGAACAGGAATATGAGCGGATCAAAGAAGCAGTAAAAAAGAACAAGAATAAACGGGTAGATAAAAAGCTTCAAGTGCTGATCATGAGGCACGAGAACAAAGGGAATGAAGAAATATCAGCCAGGACGGGATATAATGTACGATACATCACAACGCTGATGGGGCAGTACAAAAAGCAGGGGCTGGAAGAGTTCATTCGGATTAAACAGACCAGTCATAACAGAAACATGAGCGTAGAACAAGAAGCAAAGGTCCTTGCGAAGTTCGAAGAAGAAGCCGATGCCGACCATGAGCTGACGGTAAACGAAATCCGGCAAGGGCTGGAGTCTGAACTGGGAAAAGAGACATCAGTGGCTTATGCGTATCGAGTGCTGAAGCGGCATGGATGGCGGAAGGTGATGCCGCGGC
>JBGUJG010000020.1:0-15473 GCA_045113695.1 Christensenellales bacterium | reverse complement strand
GGTCAGGGTCGTCTTGCCGTGGTCAACGTGACCGATCGTGCCGATGTTTACGTGAGGCTTCGTGCGCTCAAAATGTTGCTTGGCCATAAGAAATTCCTCCTCATGCCGCCGCAGCGGGCGGCCGTGTCAATGTTTACTTTTTCCCGACAACCTTCTCGGCGACGCTGGCGGGAACCTGCTCATAGTGATCAAACTGCATGGAGAACAGCCCGCGCCCCTGCGTCTTGGAACGCAGGTCGGTCGCGTAGCCGAACATCTCGCTCAGCGGCACAAAGCAGTGCACCGTCTGATCGCCCATGTTGGCCTCGAAGGATTCGATCTTGCCGCGGCGGCTGTTGATGTCGCCGACGACGTCGCCCAAGTACTGTTCCGGGACGACCACTTCCACCTTCATCATGGGCTCCAGGAGCGCCTCGTCCGCTTTGGGCAGGGCTTCCTTGAAGGCCATGGATCCGGCGATCTTGAAGGCCATTTCCGAAGAGTCCACGTCGTGGTAGCTTCCGTCGACCACGCGGGCCAGGAAATCCACCACTTCGAAGCCGCCCAGCATACCGGCCTTGGCCGCTTCGCGGATGCCGTCGTCGATGGGGGCGATGAATTCCTTGGGAATCACGCCGCCGACGATGGCGTTCTCAAACACGTACCCTTCGCCCGGCTGACGGGGCTCCAGTTCGATCACGCAGTGACCGTACTGGCCGTGGCCGCCGGTCTGGCGGACGAAGCGCCCCTCGGCGGTCGCCTTTTTCCGGATGGTCTCCTTGTAGGCGACCTGGGGACGGCCGACGGTGGCTTCCACGTGGAACTCGCGCATCATGCGGTCCACGATGATCTCCAGGTGGAGTTCGCCCATGCCGGCGATGATCGTCTGGCCGGTCTGGTCATCGGTGTAGGTCTTGAAGGTCGGGTCTTCCTCGGCCAGGCGGCTGAGCGCCAGCGCCATCTTGTCCTGACCGGCCTTGGTCTTGGGCTCGATGGCCACCTGAATGACAGGATCCGGGAAAACCATGTTTTCAAGAACGATGGGATGTTTTTCGTCGCAGAGCGTATCGCCGGTCGTGGTGTCCTTGAAGCCGACAGCCGCGGCGATCTCGCCGGAGTACACGCAGTCGATGTCCTCGCGGTGATTGGCGTGCATCCGGAGGATCCGGCCGAAGCGCTCGCGCTTGCGTTTGTTGACGTTATAGGCGTACGAACCTGCTTCCAGTTTTCCCGAGTAGACGCGGAAGAACGCCAGCTTGCCCACGAAGGGGTCCACGGCGATCTTGAACGCCAGGGCGGAAAAGGGAGCGTCGTCGTCGGCCGGACGGGTGACGGTCTTCTCCGAATCGGGCTCCCTGCCTTCCACGGGGGGAATGTCCAGGGGGCTGGGGAGAAGGGCGATGATTGCGTCCAGCAGCATCTGCACGCCCTTGTTGCGGTAGGAAGAGCCGCACAGCACCGGGGTCAGCTTGCAGGCGATGGTCTGCTTGCGCAGCGAGCTCATGATCTCGTCCACCGTGAGTTCTTCGCCGCCGAAGAATTTCTCCATCAGCGCGTCGTCGTCCTCCGCGGCCGCTTCGATCATGACTTCCCGGGCCTGCTGAGCCGTTTCCAGGAGCTCCTTGGGGATTTCTTCCTCGCGGATATCCTTGCCCTCGTCATCGTAGTAAACCTCAGCCTTCATCCGGACCAGGTCGATGATGCCGGTAAAGGTCGCTTCCTTGCCGATGGGCAGCTGGATCGGGATGGCGCGGGCGTTCAGCCGGGTGTTCATCATGTCGATGACACGGCTGAAGTTCGCCCCCATGATGTCCATCTTGTTCACGTAGGCAATCCTGGGCACATGATATTTCGTGGCCTGGCGCCATACGGTTTCACTCTGGGGTTCCACACCGCCCTTGGCGCAGAAAACGGCGACGGCACCGTCCAGCACGCGCAGGGAACGCTCAACCTCCACGGTGAAGTCCACGTGGCCGGGCGTGTCGATCAGGTTGATCCGGTGGCCCTTCCACTCGCAGGTCGTCGCGGCGGACGTGATCGTGATGCCGCGTTCCTGTTCTTCTTCCATCCAGTCCATCGTCGCGGCGCCGTCATGAACTTCGCCGAGCTTGTGCGTACGGCCTGTATAAAAGAGGATGCGTTCGGACGTGGTGGTCTTGCCGGCATCGATGTGCGCCATGATGCCGATGTTGCGAACCTTTTCTAAGGGATGACTTCTGGGCATAAAAATGTAAACTCCTTCATTCGCAAATGCGTTCTGCCGCACCGCGAAGGCTGATTACCAGCGGTAATGCGCGAAAGCCTTGTTGGCTTCGGCCATACGATGCATTTCTTCCTTGCGGCGGACGGCGTTGCCGGTGTTGTTCGCGGCATCCATCAGCTCTGCGGCAAGGCGCTCGGCCATCGTCTTTTCACCGCGGGTGCGGCTGAAATCAACGATCCAGCGCAGACCCAGGGTCTGACGGCGTTCCGGGCGGATTTCCATAGGAACCTGGTAGGTGGCGCCGCCGACGCGGCGGGCCTTGACTTCCAGCTGCGGCATCACGTTGTTGAGCGCGGCCTGGAACACCTCGGTGGGTTCCTTGTCAGTCTTTTCTTTGATCATCTGGAAAGCGCTGTAGCAGACCTGCTGGGCCGTGCCGCGTTTCCCGTCAAGCATGATCTGGTTGATCAGCTTGGTAACCACCACAGTCCCGTATACAGGATCGGGCAGTACTTCACGCTTGGGTACAAATCCACGACGGGGCATATTGTTCCCTCCTCAATAATGTCTGGTTCATCCGCCTGTGCGTCTTTCCGGACACACCGTCCGCAGCGGGTCAGCATCCCGCCGCTCCGTTCCTACGGTGCGGTGCGCGCATGGACGTCCGTCTGTTTTACGGATACGCTTCCGTTCCAGTCAGCGCATCCTGACGGGGTTTACGCGCATGGGCAGCGGCTTGTCCGGCGCCCGCGCAGGCCTGAGCCTTACTTCTTGGGACGTTTTGCGCCGTACAGCGAACGACCCTGATTGCGCTTGGCAACACCTGCGGTATCCAGCGCGCCGCGGATGATGTGATAGCGGACGCCGGGCAGGTCACGAACACGGCCGCCGCGGATCAGCACGACGCTGTGCTCCTGCAGATTGTGGCCGATACCCGGAATGTAGCAGGTACCTTCAATCTGATTGGTCAAACGGATTCTGGCGATTTTGCGCAGAGCGGAATTCGGCTTCTTGGGCGTCGTGGTTTTGACGCTCAGGCAAACGCCGCGCTTCTGCGGGCAACCCTGCAGGATGGGCGCGGTCGATTTGTTGACAACCTTTTCCCTTCCCTTGCGGATCAACTGATTGATCGTGGGCATGGAAGCACCTCCCATAATTTATCGGAGCCCGGTGATGCCGGCCTCCTCCTATAACATCCCCGCAACCCTCGGGAATATATAGTCAGAAAGAATCCGATCAGCGCGCTTTCATAAAAGCACACTGAAAGAGCGCCTGCTTGGCAGGCAACTATCAAATAATATCATCAACTTTTCCCTTTGTCAATTCTTTTTTTCTGAATTTTTCCGGGTTTTCTGGCGTATTGCCTGCGTTTCAGCCCGGCACCCCCTGCCCGCCCAAAGCCGCCCCCTCCTTTTTGTCATATAAATCACTGTTTTCCTGAAAAAAACGCCCGAAAAACACAATCAGAACAACAAAATGGCCAAATCGGGAAAAATATTTCTCAAAAAAGCTTGCGCAACGGATTTTTTTGTTTTATAATGGCACACGTCAGAGAATCGGGTCTGTGGTTGAAAGCCGATGCCAGTCGCAGGCAAAGCGGTCCACGTAAGTCAGCCAAAGCGCTGATGAGCATGGTGCGGTTTAGAAGTCAGTCCGGCCGGGATTCTTCCCGAGAGAGCGGCGTGAGGGCGCGGTCAGCGCAGAGCAATGCTCCTGTCGGCGGGTGTGGGGTCAAAGACCAGGTCAGCCGGTCACTCTGAACACATTAAAATCTTTTTATTTTTCAGGGGGTCAAGCAAAACTATGTATCAGGACAAGACGCTGGTGTGCCGTGACTGCGGTAAGGAATTTGTTTTCACCGCTGGTGAGCAGGAATTCTATGCCGAAAAGGGCTTCCAGAATGAACCCACTCGCTGCCGTGAATGCCGTATGGCCCACAAGGCCCAGCGGAACGCCGGTGGTCCTCGCGTGATGTACGATGCCGTCTGCGCCAATTGCGGTGCCGCCACCAAGGTGCCTTTCGAGCCCAAGGATGACCGTCCCGTCTACTGCAGCGAATGCTACGCCGCGATGCAGCGCCGTTAACCAATTCTGAACCCAAAGCAGCCGTCCCACCCGGGGCGGCTGTTTTCTTTCGGATTCTCTTGATTTTTCCTTCCGGATGGGATATAATTTACTCATACAGATCATCTGAATTCCTGCCCGGAATCACAATTTCATAACGTTTTCGCCCGGAAGGAGGAAAAACCATGGAGCACAGCGCAATTTCCGATATGATCCTGAAAAACGACATGGTGCTGCAGGGGCAGCCAAAATGGACCTTCGGAAAAAACACCTGCAACACGTATGAAGTGTTCGTGTCGCACTTTCGCAATCAGGAAGGGAATCTCCTGCCCTCCCTGCCGATCATCCGGATTGTCGAACAGGATGACGCGCTGACCCAGCTCTTTTCCATCGCCCTGCTGTGGGAAGCCGCCCGTCAGACCGTCCGGATCTGCGATCAAGCCAACACCAACCTGACCCTGTCGCTGAACCTTCTGCCCCGATTCGCGGAGTCCGATGCGTTTGTGGACCAGGTACGCAGCTGCCTTGCCGAAACCGGCCTGCAGAGCAAACACTTCCAGTTTGAGATCAGCGAACTGCAGGACGTGAACGACGAAGGCTGCGCCAACCTGAACTATGTGCACGACGAACTCGGCGTTTCGCTGGTCATGGGCAACTTCGGCACGAGAAACACCAACATGCCGCTGCTGACCAAGGTGCATTTCGACCTGATCGAACTGGACAGGAGCTACGCGGCCCGCATCCCCGGGGACGCCCTGACGTGCAAAACGGTGATCGCCATCCAGCATATGGCCGATACGCTGGACATGAAGGTATGCGCCAAGGGGGTCAACAACCAGGACCAGTTTGAATTTTTCGAGGAGATTGGCATCTTCAAGGGGCAGGGTTCCCTCATCGGGTCCGCCATGTCCCTGGACGAGCTGACCGAATACGCCAGGAAATACGCCGTGGAACGCGGCCACCGGTAATCCGTTCCTGCGCGTGAGCCGCAGATCCGCTGAGCTTCCGGTTGACAGGGAACGTTTCTGAATACTATAATGATCTGGCTCATACTTAGGCCGTACCTGGCACAATCTGATGAGCTGACAGGAGTCATTATGGGAACCGAAAGCAAAAACAGGGAAGAACAGCGCCGGGAGCTGAACGGCGTCACGTATTTTGACCGCGGCCGCCTGACCGGCCGCGACGGCATGCAGTATGACCGCTACGCCATCCAGACCCACTTTATCGAGGTGGGCGAAGATCAGGCGGAGCTCGTCAGACGCTACGCCGGCCCTCTTTATCAGCAGGGGGACGTGCTGGCCTTCGGCGCCAAGGTCATGGCCATGTGCACGAAGAACGTCCGCACCAAGGAACAGGTGCATCCCGGCTTCTGGGCCAAGGCCCTGTCCCGCCATGCCAGCGAAACGAAAGCCGGCATCGGCATGCACGACGCCTACAAGCTGCAGCTGGCCATCGACATGGTTGGCGCGCCCAAGGTGGTCTTCGCTTCCGTCGCCTCCGCGGTGACGAAGCTGTTCGGCGTCCACGGGGTGTTCTACAAGATCGTGGGCAAGGGCGTCGCGGGGATCGACGGGTTCTATTATCGCTCCTCCTTCGACCGCTACAAGGACCTGGCCCTGATCAACAACGAAAACGCGCAGGAGCTCTGCGACGATCTGGAAAAGAAAACCGGCATCCCGGTCGTGCTGATGGACGCCAACGACATCGACCAGAACCAGCTGGGCAAGTGCTCTGATTTCCCCCTGACCGACGATCAGATCCAGGACGCCCTCAGGGACAATCCCTCCGGCCAGGGCGGGGAGCTGACCCCCTTCATCCTGATCCGGCCCGTCCGTCCGTAAACCCGCAGACGATCCGCCCGCCCCGCGGCAGCCCGACGGTTTTCCTTCCGTCCGGCGTTCCGCGGGACGGCGTTTTTCATTCAGACGTTCACGATCAAGGAGGCCGGAACATGAATCCAGTCATCGAATCCCTGTACAGCCGCAAATCCGTCCGCGCCTACACCGGCCGGGAGATCCCGGAAGAAGATGTGCAGACCATCCTGCGCGCCGCCGCCCAGGCGCCCACCGCGGGCAACCAGCAGCTGTATACCATCCTCCGCGTTACCGACCCGGAAAAAAAGCACAGGCTCAGCGAGTCCTGCGATCATCAGCCGTTCATTGAACAGGCCGGCCTGGTGCTGGTTTTCTGCGCCGACTGCCTCCGATGGTACAGCGCCTTCCGGGCAGCGGGCTGTGAGCCGCGCCTGCCGGACGCCGGCGACCTGATGCTGGCCGCCAGCGACGCCAACATTGCCGCGCAGAACGCCGTCACCGCCGCCTGGGCGCTCGGCATCGGCTCCTGCTACATCGGCGACATCATGGAAAACATCGAGACCCAGCGGGAGATCCTGTCCCTTCCCCGGTATGTGTTCCCCGCGGCCATGGTCGTTTTCGGCTATCCGACTGAGCAGCAGCTGGCCAGGGAAAAACCGGCCCGGTTCGATCAGAAATACATTGTGCAGGAAAACGCCTATCAGTCGCCGGACCGGGAAGCGTTTGAAGAAATGTTCCGAGAAAGGGCCGGCGCGCGGCCGGTTGAGGAGTGGCTCAGGGCCTTCTGCGAACGGAAATACAATTCCGGCTTTTCCCGGGAAATGTCCCGCTCCGTCCGGAAGTACTGGCAGGATTTTGCGGAAACGGACGAAACGGACTGACGGTCCGCCGGAAGCCCGCTTCCGCCGCAGCCAGGGACGGATCATTTTCCGGCTCAGAAATAGAATACTTCCTCAAACTTCTTATCCAGCGCGATGCACAGGATCAGGGCCAGTTTCGCCGTGGGGCTGAACTGGCCTGTTTCAATGGAGCTGATCGTGTTGCGGGAGACGCCGACCATTTCCGCCAGTCCGGACTGGGACAGTTTCTTTTCTGCCCGGATTTCTTTCAGCCGGTTTTTCAGGATCAGTTCTTCATTCATGGCCCGCTCCTTTACTTCGCCAGCTGCAGGATCCAGGCGATCAGAAACGCCAGGGAAGCGAACGCGTAAACAACGGCGATCACCAGTTCATGCCTTTTCCGCAGCTTGAGATACTTCAGCACGAAGATCGCCGTGCAGCCGGCCATCACCGCGAAGAAGATTTCATTGTTCACCCGTTCATAAACGAGCGCGTCCACGACGGACACGATGGCCAGCAGAACGACCGCCACGATCCAGCCCACCAGAATGCAGGCTTTGGAAACCTCCAGGCCGGCGACGTCCTGCCCCCTGTTTTCCATCTGACTCTTCAGAAGTATTTCCTCACGATTCATATCCGTTCCTCCTTTTGCCAAGTTTGCTTGGCATGATCAGTATAGCACTGCCAAGTATACTTGTCAACACATTTTGCAAAGTTTTCTTTGCAATTCAGCCGTCTGCTCGTTTTTTCACCGGAGAAAGTGAAAAAAGCGAATTTTCACTGAATGTTCGCTGAATGTTCGCTTTTTTCATTGGCTTGTTCTGAAAAGAAAGGATCAAATCAGTAATAATCGATATTCCCTTCAAAATTAATTTGATGGGTCAAAAACAGTTACTGTACATGTACATTCTGTAATATTATGCCTGCGTCCTGACGTTATTATATGATATATTTCCTTCTTCAGCAAGACCGTGAAAACCTCTGAAAATGGCACCAGCCGCCGGAGTTGCCGGCGGCTGGTGCCATTTTCACTTCATTTACTGCTTCAGTCTCTTATCCGCCTTCCGGGCCAGCCAGGTGCCGATGGACTGGAACAGCTGCACCAGGATGACCAGGACGATCACGCAGGCGTAGAGGACGGCGTAGCGGTAGCGCTGGTAGCCGATGGTAATGGCCGTCTTGCCGATGCCGCCGCCGCCGATCGCCCCGGACATGGCGGTATAGCCCAGGATGGTGGTGATGGCCAGGGTAAAATTCGTGATCAGGGAGGGGACCGACTCGGGCAGCATCACATGCAGCAGGATCTGCATCGGGGTCGCGCCCATGCTCTGCGCCGTCTCGATGACGTTGGGGCTGACCTCGCGGAGGCTCCCCTCTACCAGGCGGGCCACGAAAGGAAAAGCGGCCACCACCAGCGGGACGATCGAAGCGACCGTGCCGACCGACGTGCCGACGATCAGTCGGGTCAGCGGGATGACCATCACGATCAGGATCAGGAAGGGCACCGAACGCAGGAAGTTGATGACCACGTTCAGCACCTTCATCAGCCCAGCCGGGAGGGGGCGGATGCCTTTGGCGTCCCCCATGACGAGGACGCAGCCCAACGGCAGACCGATGATGATGGCAAACAGGGTTGCCAGCACGGTCACGTAGACGGTGGCCCAGGTTTCCCGGAGGAAATCCCGCTGGATGATTTCCCAGGCCTCCTGCAGTTTTTCCGGGGTAAAGGCTGTGGCAAAATTCATAACGCTCCTCCTTGCTCCGCTGACGCTCCCGGGAGCGCAGAATCGGTCTCTTCTCCCGCCGCCGGGTACCTGGCCACGGTCTGCACGCTGACCAGGGGCTCCTTCCTCAGGTAGCTGACCGCGCGGGACATTTCCTCCGGCCCGCCGGGGATCTCGATCAGCATATAGCCGTACATCCTGCCGCCCACGGAGCGCATGGAAGCGTTCTGCACGCTGGCCAGGACATTGCAGTCGATGGCCATCCGGGCCAGCAGCGGCTTGCTGGCCGCCTCAGAGCCGTTGAAGATCAGGCGGATGCGCTGGGTGGCTTCCCCGTCGTTTCCGAAGGAGGCGCTGCCGTCCGCCATTTCCGGATACACCAGGGTCTGGGTCGCGAGGGCCCTGGGCTCGGTAAAGACCTGGGCCACGTCCCCCTCCTCAACAACGGAGCCGTTCTCCAGGATGGCCACGCGGTTGCAGATCTCCTGCACGACGCTCATCTGGTGGGTGATGACGATCACGGTCAGGCCCAGGCGCTGATTGATCTCCCGGATCAGCTCGAGGATCTGGTGGGTGGTCTTCGGGTCCAGGGCGGAGGTCGCTTCGTCGCACAGAAGCACCTTCGGGTCCGTCGCCAGGGCGCGGGCGATGGCGATGCGCTGCTGCTGGCCGCCGGACAGCTGGGCGGGATAGGCCTTCGCCTTGTCCGGCAGGCCGACGACATTCAGCAGCTCCTCCGCCCGGGCGCGGGCCTTCTCCTTATGGTAATCCTTCTGCAGCATCAGGGGGAGCATGATGTTCTGCAGGCAGTTGCGCTGCATCAGCAGGTTAAAGCCCTGGAAGATCATCGTCACCTTCCGGCGGACCTCCCGCAGCTCCCTTTCGCTCATGGCGGTCAGGCTCCGGCCGTCCAGCAGGACGTCGCCGGCCGTCGGCTTTTCCAGCATGTTGATGCAGCGGACCAGCGTGCTCTTGCCCGCCCCGCTCATGCCGATGATGCCGTAAATGTCCCCGTCGCGGATGGTCAGCGTCACGTTCCGCAGGGCGTCCACCGCGCCGGAAGCGGTCACAAAAGACTTTGACAGATTCTTTAGTTCGATCATTGTTTGGCTCCGAAAACAGTTTCAGTGAGGAGTGAGGAATGAGGAGTGAGGAGTTGAAATTGGCCAGGACATTATCATACCCGATAATCCGGATATAGTAAAGTACATGACGGATGTCTGACGCAAAACCGGTAAAATCTGCAACTCCTCACTCCTGACTCCACACTCTCATAACCCATTACGAAGCGGCGGAGATGAATCTCCGCCGCGAATCATTTTCAGCACGCAGTCTGTTACTTGCTGATGCCCAGCGCGGTCAGGTCGGCCTGCTTGCCGCCGTACAGGGCCATGGGCTCCACGTGGACGCCCAGGATGTTCACCAGATGGGTGCCGTTCTCCTGGTTGAAGTTCTCCTGATACGGGATGTGGGCAAAGTAGTTGGCGAAGACTTCGCCGGCGTCCACCACGAGGTTGGGCTGCACATAGTCGGCGAATTCGATGATCTCCAGGGTGATGTTCTTGGCCGCCAGGATGTCCTTGGCGATGGCCAGCACCTGGGCATGGGGGGTGGGAGAAGCGCCGACGGAAATCGTCGTCCCGGCCAGGGCGTCATAGTTGACGGTGTCGTCATAGCCGTCCTCGTCCACGTTCTCGATGACGCAGACCACGGAGCCGTCTGCCCAGGTCGTTGTGATGAAATCAGCGACCGCCTTGCTGGACAGGGCCGCGGAGAGGGCCTTGGCGGCGTCGGTGTTCTCGTTGCCTTCCTTGACGGTCAGCACGTTCACATAGGGGGATTCGGCATTTTCCATCAGCAGGGAATCCTTGGCAGGGCTGAAGCCGGCGTCCAGGGCGTAGTTGTTGTTGATGATGGCGTAATCGACGTCGATCCGGACGTTGGGCACGTTGGCCGCCTCGACCTCGTAGAATTCGATGTTCAGGGGATTGTCAATGATATCGGCGACGGTGGCGGTGATGCCGGCGTTCTCGTCCAGCTTGATCACGCCGTTGGCGGCCAGCAGCAGCAGGGCGCGGGCTTCGTTGGTGGTGTCGTTGGGCACGGCGATCTGCAGGGCCAGCGCGGAAACGCAGGACAGGGACAGCAGAGCGGCAAGAACGATCGCGGTCAGTTTCTTCATGGTGGTCTTCTCCTTTTCATTCATCCATCAAAAAAACGGAGGGCAGAAAGCTCTCCGTTTCCTGATCGAAAGTAATGGCCGTCAGGCGGGGACGCTTTCCGAAAAACCGGCGCGGGAAACCATGCACATGCGCATCCAGCACATGTACGTCCGCCGCATGCCCATCATGGAAGTCCGGTTCTTCATGTTCAGCGCTCCTTTCCTTCGGGATGGGGGAAGTATAGCACGGCGCGCGGTTCCTGTAAAATAGGAAAAAAGAATAGCTGGTTATAACCTAAACTTATTGCTGATCTTCAAACTCCCCGGCATGCTTTTTGAAGAAATCATAGTAAACCCTCGGATTCCGCAGCTGCGTCCAGCTTTCGGCCACCCGGGAATGATCGTCCAGGTCAATGATCTTCGCCCCGGGCAGGGCCAGCAGGAAGGGAGAATGGGTGCTGATCACCAGCTGATTGCCGCAGTATCGTACAGACTCCGTCAGGAAGTCCGCCAGGAGCAGCTGGTTTTCCGGCGTCAGGCTGTTTTCCGGTTCGTCCAGCAGGCAGAGCGTATCCATTTCGATCCTGCTTTGGAAGTACATGAGGGCGCTTTCCCCGTTCGACCGCTCGCGCAGGCTCCTGCCGGACTCATTTTCGATAAAGCGGCTGTATGTCCTGCTCCGGGCCTGGTTGATCCGGTGCAGGCGGTCCAGGTCGTCCAGCGACCGGATCTGAAACCTTTCCCGCTTTAACTCATAATATTCCTCCGCCAGCTTTTCCCTTCGCCGGTCGATGCCCTCGTTGACGGAGCGGATGTCGAGCATCATGTCAAACACGTCGTCGCTGGTGATGATCCGGCTTCCGGGGGGGATCGCCTCTTCCACCGTTGCGGCGCACCGGTCCACATAGTCTTCAAAAAAGCGGGAGCGGTTGTAAGTGCTGCTGCGGGCCAGCCTGAGCTTTTCGGCGATCACGTTGAGGGCGGTGCTCTTTCCGCTGCCGTTTCCCCCGCAGAGGATGGTCACCTTTCTGAAGGTGATCTCATTCAGGCCGGCCTTCGGCAGGACGCCGTATGGGTAAGCCGTCTGGTCATAGGTGGTCTTCAGGTTAAACAGGAAGTCCGACTCCGCTTCTTCCCCGGGAAAGGCAAACGCGCTCAGAAACAAAATATCCCTCTTCTTTCACAGTAATGGACTGATCATGATTCAAAACGGATCAGCGTCGCCCGGCACGGCGCGCCTTCCGCCCCGCCCAGGTTCAGCGGCGCCGCGTGCAGGAGATAGACCCCTTCCTCTACATCCGTGAGCCTGATGCCCTCCAGCAGGACGATTTCCGCCCCGAGCATGACGAGGTGCACCTCCATCGGCGCGTCTTCGGGCCCGACCGTCTGGGATTCGTTCCCGAACAGCCTGATCCCGCGGGCCGCAAAAACCTCCGCGGCTTCTTTGGTCACAACCGCCCGGCCCTTGACCAGGATCCGCTCCGCAGCCCGTTCGTCCGCTTCCGCCGCCGTTTTTAACATCCGCTCCGCGTCCCGCGCCAGGATCTCTCCCTCATGCTCGGCCACATAGGCATAGCCGACGAACCGGTCCAGGTCCACCCGGTCAACGCTCTTTCCCTCCCGGATAAAGTGCAGCGGGGCGTCCGCATGGGTGCCGTTATGGGCGCACATGCTGAAGGCGCTCAGGTTGTATGCCGCGCCTTCGTCCATGCTCATGATGCGCTTCCTCTCCGGCGCCGGATCCCCCGGATAAACCGCGCAGCCGAATACCTCCTGGGAAATATCATAGATTTTCATGCGCACCGCTCCCTGAATTGAATAAAGAAATCCCGCTCCTGCCCTTTGGGCGGCAAAAGCGGGATCAGTGATTACCTGTGCTTCAGCTGGCTTTCCCCGATGTGCCAGATGCGCTCGTTGTACTCGCGGATCGTACGGTCGGAAGAGAAGATGCCGGAGCAGGCCACGTTCGAGACGGCCATCTTCAGCCACTTGTTCCTGTCCTGATAGTCCTTGTCGACGCGGCGCTGGGCCATCGAGTAGGAACCGAAGTCTTTGAGCACGTAGTACGTGTCGTTGAACAGGAGGTTGTGGTAGATGTCCTGCAGGGCGGCGGCGTTGTCCGGGAACAGGGTGCCGTCGATAATCTGGGTCAGGGCCTTGCGCAGCTCGCCGTTGGTCTCGTAGATGTGCAGGGGGCGGTAGCTGCCTTCGCTGTCCAGGTCGTGCACGGTGTTGACGCGCATGCCGAAGATGTAGATGTTGTCCATCCCGACCTGCTCGGCGATCTCGACGTTCGCCCCGTCCATCGTGCCGATGGTGACGGCGCCGTTCATCATGAACTTCATGTTGCCGGTGCCGGAGGCCTCCTTGCCGGCCAGGGACAGCTGCTCGGACAGGTCCGCCGCGGGCATCAGGCATTCGGCGCTGGAAACGTCGTAGTTTTCAAGGAAGACCAGCTTGAGCATCTGGCTGGCGCGGGGATGCTTGTCGATCATCTTACTGATCGCCAGCAGCAGGCGGATGATCTGCTTGGCCATGTAGTAGGCCGGGCTCGCCTTGGCGCCGAAGATGAACACGCGGGGCTGCATCTGGAAGGACGGATCGTCCACGATGCGGTTGTACAGCACCATGATGTGCAGGGCGTTGAGCAGCTGGCGCTTGTACTCGTGCAGGCGCTTGGCCTGGACGTCGAACATGAAGTCCGGGGAGACGGTCATGTCCTGCCGGTTCTGCAGCATGTTGCTGAAGGCGATCTTGTTGTCCCGCTTGATCCGGGCGAACTTCTCGCGGAAAGCGGCGTCGTCCGCCAGGGGCAGCAGGTCGCGCAGGCGCTCGGGCTCGCGGATCCAGGCGTCGCCGATGCTTTCGCAGATCAGGTTCGTCAGCCCCGGGTTGCAGCTCATCAGCCAGCGGCGGTGGGTGATGCCGTTGGTGATGGCGGTGAACTTCTGCGGCATCAGCTCATAGTAATCGTGGAAGGTCTTGTTTTTGAGAATCTCCCCGTGCAGCTGGCTGACGCCGTTGACGGAATAGCTCATCGAGACGCACAGGTTGGCCATGTGCACCATGTTGTAGGCGGTGATGGCCATGCCGGCGATCCGGGGATCCATCCCGTTGTGGTAGGCGTTGGCCAGGCGGCCGCAGACGCGGCGGTTGATCTCCTGCAGGATCATGTAGATGCGGGGCAGGAGCTTGCGGACCATTTCTTCCGGCCAGCGCTCGAGGGCCTCGCTCATGACCGTGTGGTTGGTGTAGGCGACGGTCTTCTGCACGATCGCGGAAGCTTCGTCCCAGCCCAGGCCTTCCTGGTCGATCAGCAGGCGCATCAGCTCCGGAATGACCAGGCCTGGATGGGTATCGTTGATCTGGATGGTCATCTTCTCCGGAATCAGGGAGAAGTTGCAGCCGAAGCGGCGCTTGAAGTCCTTGAGGGCGTACTGCAGGGTCGCAGAGGTAAAGAAGTAGTGCTGCTTCAGGCGCAGCTCCTTGCCTTCGTAATGGTTGTCTTCCGGATACAGCACCTTGCTGATGACGGTAGCCAGTTCCTCTTCCTGCATGGCGCGGACGTAGTTGCCGGAGTTGAAGTCCCTGAGGTCCATCGTGCCGACCGGGCGGGCGCGCCACATGCGCAGGGTGTTGACGGTATCGGTGTCATAGCCGACCACGGGCATATCGTAGGGCACGGCCATGACGCGGTTGAAATCATGCTCCACAAAGACCAGGCGTCCGTCTTCCTGCTTTTCTTCCAGCCAGCCGCCGAAGTGCACCTCGCAGGTGTCCTCCATGGCGGCGACCTCCCAGACGTTGCCGTTTTCCAGCCAGTTGTCCGGCAGCTCCACCTGCTGGCCGTCCATCAGCTTCTGGCGGAAGAAGCCCATCTCATAGCGGATGGTGCAGCCCATGGCGGGGATATCCAGGGAAGCCAGGGAGTCCATGAAGCAGGCCGCCAGACGGCCCAGGCCGCCGTTGCCCAGGCCGGGTTCCGGCTCTTCCCGGATGATCCGGCGCCAGTCCACCCCAAGCTCGCGCAGGGCCTCGGCGTACACGCCCTTGCTGCACAGGTTCAGGGCGTTGCACTGAAGGCTGCGGCCGGTCAGGAATTCAACGGACAGATAATACAGGCGCTTGCCCAGGTAGTTCTTGTCCTTCTCGCGGTACTGGGTCCACTTCATCATGATCTGGTCCTTGATGGTGGAAGCCAGGGCGTAATAGATCTGGTGGTCGGTGGCGTCCTGCAGGGTCCTGCCGTTGTAGCGCTGGATCTTGCCGATAATGGACTGCTTGATGGATTCTTTGTCAAATTTTGTGGTGGGCATGAAATCCTCCTGTGTTTCAGTGCGTCTATACATATAAAACGCGGCATAAAAAAGCGGTCTGAAGGGTCCGTCGTTTCCGCAAAAACCGGACCTATTCAGAGATTATACCAATAAATCCGTCAAAACGCAATCATTTTTCCACCCCGCAGCCGGATTTCCTTGTGTTTTCCGCCTTCCAGGCTTGGGGGTGTTGCAGAGTCAAAACTGCAATACCCCCTTTTGTATCAACGGAAATGGTAATCAAAACAAGTTGTGTAACAGAGAATGTCTGGAAATCAACAATCCTGAGGTGGTTTGGAGGGGCCACAGCCCCTCCATATCATATCCGCAGCAGCGACATGCGCGGTGCGGGGCTGTGAGCGCCCGGAAA
>JBGUJG010000019.1:0-20667 GCA_045113695.1 Christensenellales bacterium | reverse complement strand
CTTTTTTTGTGCCATAATGCGACGTAAAAGACAAAAATAATGTAAAAAATGTCCGAAAACATTACGTTTTCGGACAAATTGTGGTGGAGCATAGCGGATTCGAACCGCTGACCTCTACAATGCGAATGTAGCGCGCTACCAACTGTGCTAATGCCCCGTATGGTTTTCCGGGCTTTCCCGGAGGAGTCTCCTCGACTTTAGAGTCCAGAGGTTTGGGACTTGTTGGGGATTTGGCTTACCCGATTGGGTTGTAGTAGGAGGAGTTCGTCCTACCAACTGTGCTAATGCCCCTTATGTTTTCCCGAGCGATTCTCGGGGGAGTTTCCTGCGTTTTACGTCTGCAGGTCTGGTGACGTGCCTCATTTAGGCGGTCTAGTAGGAGTAACAATTGCAAAGCTCGTCCTACCAACTGTGCTAATGCCCCGTATGTTTTCCCGGGCTGTTCCCGGGGGAGTTTCCCGCGTTTACCGTCTGCGGGTCTGGTGACGTTCCCGGAATGGGAGATGGTCTGGAGAGATAGTCCGGAAGGTTTGTCTGACCGGCAGCCTCATCCATCCTGCATCAGATCTGTCATTCATCTGATGCGGAATGATTTTAGCACAAAAACTGACTGAAGTCAAGATACTGACAGAAATTTATCACGGACGAAGGAAGAGAGGAAAAGAGAAAAAGAGAAAGGGAAGATTCCTGCGCCGGGGTCTGCTTCCGCATGCCGCGGTCCTTGCATCAGCCGGGCAGGATTTGGTATAATGGCTGTATGTCCTGCTGTCTGCGGGTGCGGGCATCGGGCGGAACGGAACAAAGGAGCAGATATGGACAGGCTGGAAGCCCTCAGGCTGTATGCGCAGGAGATCCTGCGGGAGCGGGAGAACTACCTGGAACAATGCGCCGTGCGGAAGGTCAGACCGGTCACGGGCCGCATGACGCCGCAGGAAAGGAAAAATTACCTGCGCAGCCAGGATTTTGAGAATACTGTGTATCAGATCCGGCGGCGGGACAAGGTCTATCAGGCCCTGCTGCGCGGGGAACTGGTGCTGGATTACCATCAGACGGAATTTGAGCTGCTGGAGCCGCTGATCCTCAGCGAAGCGGAACAGGGGCATCCGGTCAGTCTGCCCTTCCTGCGGTCAGTGGAAAAAAGCAGGGTGCCGCTGGCGCGCGCCCGCGCCGCCCTGGGCCTGGCGGAAAAGCGCGTGCCGGAGCTCTACTATAAGAAGCAGATGGGACGGCTGACCGTGATGGCGGACAGCAGGGTGGAAGGATACCTGCTGCACGGGGCGCTGACCGCTTCGCTGCCGAAAGAACAGCGGACGAAGCAGGTCGCCGAGCGCGTGCAGAAAAGGCTGTTCGAGCGCGGCGTCACGGAAGAGACCGTCCGCCAGGCTTTTTTTCCGCAGTCGCTGAGCGGCGTTCTGCTCCGGGAACTGGAGCGGACCTATCCGGAACTCAAAGCCTGCGGCCGCATCGTCCATCCGTCAGGGGAAAGCCTGTCATCCCTGGTCATGAAAGAGACGGACCGGGCCTGCCGCCTGCTGTGCGCGGAAATCCGGAAGCGGTTCCCGAAAAAAAGGATCGCGCGGCTGATTGAGCAGAACGAAGGGGTCCGGCGCCTCCAGAAAAAGACGGACGAGGAGACGGAGAAGGAGCGCAGGCTGCGCGACGCCCTGCTCAGCGCGGTGCCTGAGCACTACCGGGACCTGTATCCGCTGGCCCGGCAGATGAAGCGGCATTTTTACCTGCATCTCGGCCCGACGAACTCGGGAAAAACCTATGAAGGGATCCAGCGGCTCAGATATGCGGACAAGGGCATTTATCTGGGCCCGCTGCGCCTGCTGGCGGCGGAACAGTTTGAAACGCTGAATATGGAGGATGTGCCCTGTTCCCTGGTGACGGGGGAGGAGCAGATCCGCGTGCCCGGAAGCCGCGTCCAGGCCTCGACCGTGGAAATGGCGGACCTTAAGGAGCATTATGATGTGGCGGTCATCGACGAGTGCCAGATGATGGCCGACCGGGACCGGGGCGGCGCATGGACGGCGGCGGTGCTCGGGCTGTGCGCGGATGAGATCCATGCCTGCGCTTCCCCGGACGCGGAAGGACTGCTGACCCGGATCATCCGGGAATGCGGGGACGATCTGACCATCGTGCGGCATGAGCGGATGACGCCGCTGCAGATGGAAAGAGAGGCCTTTCATTTTCCCGTTTCCGTCCGTCCGGGGGACGCGCTGATCGTCTTTTCAAAAGCCCGGGTGCACGCGGTGGCGGCGGAGCTGCGCAGCAAGGGCTGCCGGGTCTCCCTGGTGTACGGGGCCCTGCCGCCGGACGTCCGGCGCGATCAGGCGCGGCGTTTCCAGCACGGGGAGACGGACGTCGTCGTTTCCACGGACGCCATCGCGATGGGCATGAATCTGCCGATCAAGCGGGTCGTTTTTCTCGAGTCCGAAAAATATGACGGGGACATCACCCGGACGCTGACGGACGCCGAATTCAAGCAGATTGCCGGCCGCGCGGGGCGGTACGGCATCTACGATATCGGCTATGTGAACGCTTACGGCTTCAAAGCCCTGGTCGCTCAGGCGCTCGGGAAGCCGCTGCTCCCGCTGACGGAGGCGGTCATCCGCTTTCCTGAATCCCTGCTGGGCATTCCGCTGCCGCTGACGCAGATTCTCAGCCAGTGGATCATGATGCAGGACAAGGGCTGTTTTTCCAAAGCCTCCACGGAGCGGATGGCTTCTCTGGCCGCGATGCTGGAAAACCAGCGTACCGACAAAAACCTGCTCTACCGTTTCCTGTGCGTCCCCTTCGACGAGACCGATCCGGACCTCCTGGCGCGCTGGAAAACCATGTATCACGCGGAAGCCCGCCATGAGCACGCGCCGGTTCTTTCTGAGATCCCGGAGTCCCTGGTGCCGGAGGACTGCACGGTGTCCATGCTGGACGGGCTGGAGGCGGACTACCGGCGGTGCGACCTGTATTATAACTACGCCCGGCTCTTCCTGCCGGATCCGGAAGACATCCTTTCGGAGATCCAGCGGCGGAAAGACCTGATCTCCCAGGGCATCATCCATATTCTTTCCACCCAGAAACTGAACGCGAAAACCTGCATGGCCTGCAAGAAGCGGCTGCCATGGAACTGGCCGTACAAGCTGTGCGATATTTGCTACCGCCGCCAGACCGGCGCCCGCTTTGCCGGCCAGGGACAGCGGCGGCGGACGGGTTACCGGAAATAAAAGACAGGAAAAAATATTTTTTAAAAAAATCTCCGGAACGCTGTAACGAATCCGGAGATTCTCCGTCTAACCGGTGAGTCTGACAGAGAGGAGGTGAGTGCGTGGCGAGGGAGTCCTTTGAAAAACAGTATGAGGCCTGCTACATGAAAGTGTTCTCCTATGTGATGACCCTGGCCGGCGACCGGTCGCTGGCGGAAGAACTGACACAGGAGGCCTTCTTCCGGGCCTGCGCCAAGCAGGACAGCTTCCGGGGCGGATCCGATGAAGCGACCTGGGTGTGCGCCATCGCCCGCAACCTGTTTCTGGACGAGAAACGAAGATCGGCCCGGCACACGGCCGTTCCGGAAGATCTGCCGGATCCGTCCAAAGGGATTGAAACGCTGATTGCCGACCGGGATTCCTCCTTCCGCATCCATGTGGCGCTGCATGCCATGGAGGAGCCGTTCCGCGAAGTGTTTGAACTCCGCGTTTTCGGAGAACTGAGTTTCCGGGAGGTCGGCGAGATATTCGGCCGGACGGAAAACTGGGCCCGCGTCACCTATCACCGCGCAAGACTCAAGCTTCAGGAAAGGATGGAAAAACAGTGAAAAACGATTGTGAAATTGTCCGCGATCTGCTGCCGCTGTATGCGGATGATGTCTGCAGCCCTTCCAGCCGGGAGCTGGTGGAAGGCCATGTCCGGGAATGCCCGGCGTGCAGGGACATCATGATGAAGCTGATGGACAGCCGGATCGAGGAAAAGCTGCACATGGAAAAAATGGACGTGCTGGAATACGGCGAAAAACGTTTCAAAAGAAGGACGGCGACCGTCGGCTCGGTGACCTCCGGGGTGTTCATGATCCCGATCCTGGTGTGCCTGATCATCAACCTGACGACCGGGGCCGGACTGAGCTGGTTCTTTATCGTGCTTGCCGCGCTGGGCGTGGCGGCCTCCCTGATCGTGGTGCCGCTGATGGTGCCTGAAGACAAACTGCTGTGGACGTTCTGCGCGTTCTGCGTAAGCCTCATGGTGCTGCTGGCCGTGGTCTGCCTCGTGACCGGCGGCAACTGGTTCTGGATCGCTTCCAGCGCGTCCCTGTTCGGCCTGAGCGTGATCTTCCTGCCCTTCGTGGTCCGGGCAAGGCCCGTTAAAAAACTGCTGCGGGGCGCGAACCGCATTTGGGTCGTGCTGGGCACCGACGCCGTCCTGTTCGTGCATATGATGAACTGCATTACCGGACGTGCGGGGCTTATCTTCAGGAACATCCTGCTCACCGCCGGCGTCATCGCGGGCGCCGTCATGCTTGCACTGATCATGATGAGGAAAAGAGGAAACGGAAAATGAGCGAGTCAGTCAAAAGGATTCTGATCATCGTATGCGCGGCGGTGCTGATCGCCGCTGTCCTGTACAGCCTTCGGGATGTCTTTGCTTTCGCAGGCTACAGCTATGAGCACGCGGACCGGTATCAGGCGGGCGGTTCGGACATTACCGGCACGGTCCGGAACCTGGACATCGGCTGGATCAACGGAAAAGTCAGACTGGCCTACCGGAGCGGAACCTCCGTATCCCTGAGCGAAACGTCCGACAGGCCCATCGGTGCGGATATGCAGCTGCGCTGGTGGCTGGACGGGGATACCCTCCGCATCCGCTACGCGAAGGCCGGCTTCCGCCAGATGGTGATGAACACGCAGCAGAAAGAGCTGGAGGTGGCCCTGCCGGAAGGCATCAGCCTGGGGGACGTCACGATCAGCGCGACCTCCGCGGATCTGTCGGTCCCGTCCCTGCAGGCGGAAAGCCTGAATCTGACCACCACGTCCGGAAATGTGAACGCTCTGGCCGCGGCCGGGCAGATCCGCTGCACCTCGACCTCGGGCGATCTCGTTTTGACAGTCACGGAAGACGCCCGGGAGATCCTGACCACCTCTACCTCGGGAAGCGTCCGGATTGAGGCGCAGGCGGCGGACAGGATCAAGGCCGTCTCGACTTCCGGGAATATCGCCGTCACGGCCGGCCGGACCGGAACACTGGAGATGACCTCCACCTCCGGCAGGCTGGAAGCAAAGACGGAAGCGGTCGTCAATGGAAAGCTCACCTCCACCAGCGGCCGGATCACTCTGACCGCCGCCGCTCTGGATCAGCTGAGCGTCAGTTCCACCTCCGGCGGCGTAACGGCTTTCCTGCCGGAAACCCCCGGCTTTGCCGCCCGGGTCAGAACGACCAGCGGACGGTTTGATTACAGCCTGCCCCTGACCCGCAGCGGTTCCGACTATGTCTGCGGGGACGGCAGCGGATCCGTCAGCATCAGCACGACTTCCGGCGATGTCCGGATCGACGCCGCGCAGTAAAAAACCTTGCTTCTTTCCGGAGAATATGATATTCTGTCTCCGGAAAGGATGTGATCGCGTGAAAAAAAAGATCGTCCCGAAGGCCAAGCTGAGCAAGAAGGCCAGGCGGAAGCTGAATGCCGAACGGCGCACGACCTGGGCTTTTTCCCCGGTCACCAAGCGGGTGGAAAGCAAAAAAGTCTATAACCGCAAAAAAATCTCCCGGACCGATGAGGAAGACGGCCCGGGAGATTTTTTTTCTGACCGGATGATCATATCCACCCGTTGAAGGTTGCCACGGTCCCGATCAGGTTGAGGGCAAAGCCCAGGCAGAACAGGGCGCGGGCGGGGAGGCGGAACCAGTCTGCCTTCGGCATCCAGCACAGCAGGCCAAAGAACAGATAGGGCAGGATGTCCTTGAGATAGCGGTTGCCGAACTGCCAGCCGCCCAGCGTCCGGTGGGCGCACAGGACGCAGATATAGATCAGCGAGAGCAAAGGAAGCAGGACACGGAGCTTCCTGCCCGCCGCTTCCCCGGGCCTGACGAAAGTCAGGACGATGGAACACAGGATCGGCAGACTCATCGGGTCGATCAGGCAGAACAGGGAGGTGTCGAAAGTCGCGAATTTGACTACGCCGTCAGCCTGAAGCTGCGGCAGGCGGAACAGGAGGGGAAAGTTGTTCAGAAAATACCGGAAACTGAACTGCCCCTCGGGCGAGCGGGTGAATTCAGGCAGATAGTTATGGCCGAACTCCAGAATGTTCCCGAAACGGAGCCAGTTGAGCAGCATGTAACTCCCGCCGAGCAGGAGGGGGCCGATGGCCCAGTACCAGTATTTCCTGATCAGGGCGGGCAGCGGCAGGGGAGTGGTCTTTTCCCTGACGCGGGTGATCAGCAGGACAGCCAGCACCGGCAGGAACAGGATGACCATCGGCCTGCAGCCGACCGCGCAGGCCCAGCACAGAAGGCTCCGCCCGCCCTTCCCCCGGTCGGCCAGGGAGACGGCGAGGACCGACAGGTTAAAGCAGATCACCTGAGCGAAAAACCAGACGGCCGGCGTCAGGGCGATAAACAGGTAGCCGGTGCCCAGGTACAGAAACAGCGTCCAGAAAACGGCTTCCCGCCGGTCCCTCAGGCGCCTTTCCGCCATCCCGGCGGCTGCAAAGACGCCCATCAGCGTGAAAAAAAGGGAAATCAGCCCGTCCGGCGTGTCCATCCCGCAGAAAAGGGCGAAAGGCAGCAGGACATATGAGGGAAACGGGGGAAAGCTTACGTAATATTTCCCTTCGTGGATGGCAAGCTCCAGCCAGGGATAATCCTGCCCCAGATCCAGGCGGCCCTGCAGCCAGGCGTTTGCCTGCAGGGCAAAAGAAGGATATCCGTTGGGATCCGTAAACCAGCACCCGGTAAACATCGCCGAAACGAGCAGAGCTGCAAGCACAGCAAAACAGGCGGTCAGAGCCGTCTGATACCGCCTGCAGAGCGGGCTTATCCATGCCCGCAGCCGACCGGAGAAAACACTCAGAAGCCGGAACATGCTTTATTCCTGAAGAGCCTGCACGATCCATCCGCAGGCCATCTCCAGGGGAACCCGGGCGGTGTTGACCGTCAGGTCGTAATTTTCCAGGTCGCCCCACTCCCGGTCTGTGTAATGGCGGTAGTACAGCGAACGTTTCTTGTCTTTTTCCGTCAGGCGCTCCTCGATGGATTTGCCGGGAATTTCCCCGTAGGCTTCCAGGATATGCTTCGCGCGGTATTCGTAATCCGCGTGCACAAAGACATTGAATACGTCGTCGCGTTCCCTCAGGATATAGTCGGCGCAGCGTCCGACGATCACGCAGGAGTTTTTCTCCGCCAGCTCCCGGATGATCTTCGCCTGGGCGATGTAGATTTTATCGTAGTTGGACATTTCCCCGGGCCCGGCGGTCACGCTGTGGGAGAGGGCGAGGTTGAACAGGAAGCTGTGGGTGGTGGAGGCGTACTCGCCGGCTTCCTTGACGAATTCGGGGGAAAAGCCGGTATCGGCTACGGCCTGTTCGATGATCTCGGAATCATAAAACGGTACGCCCAGTTTTTCGGCGACCAGATGACCCAGGGTATGACCGCCGGCCCCGAACTGTCTGCTGATGGTCACGACGCGGTAAATCATAAAATGACCTCCCTTTTTCCGGATGCCCGGGAATGACCGATTCAAACGGTCTGACAGCCGTTTGGCGTGGATCGGGAAAAACAGGTGTACGGATTGGTTGGATTCTGGATATATTATACCGTATTTTTGAAAAAACGTCAACTGTGCAAAGAAAAGGCGGCACACCGGTTCCCGCACAGGGCCCCGGTGATGCCGCAGGCGCTTCCTCATCCGGGCCCGGTGTTCCGCTTTCCCGTGCGGACAAGGATCACTTTTTGCCGGAGATGGTCTTCATCACGCTCTTTTCGTCGTAGGCGGCCAGGATCACGGCGCCCAGCACACAGAAACAGACCGCCGTGATGGCGACGATGCGCAGACCCACCGGAGAGGCTGTCAGATCGTTGCTGGTCAGGTCCTGCGCGGTACCCAGGACGGCCAGGGAGGTGAACACCAGCATCGCGACGGACTGGCCGAACTTCATGGCAAAGGTGCGGGAGGCAAAGAACATGCCTTCCCGGTTTTCGCCGGTGGTCAGGGCATCCTGTTCTGCCACGTCGGCCACGATGGCCTGGGGGATGATGCCCAGCAGGGCCATCGGGAAAGCGGATACAAGGACGATCAGCACCCCGGGCACGATGCCCGTCAGGACGGGGAAGAGACCGATCAGGGCAGTGATCACATAGGCGGCGGCCAGGCCCAGGAAGCCGCAGATGACCAGCTTTTTCTTTCCGTGCTTTAAGACCATTTTGGAGACGAAGGGATAGAAGCAGGCGGAAAGGACCGTCATGGCCCCCAAGAAGACGGTGGTGTAGAACTCATCCAGCTGCATGGACACCTTGACGAAGAAGGGCAGGCCGGTTTGGAACAGGGTCAGCCCGATCCAGTAGGCGATATCGGAGGCGGCGAAGCAGCGGAAGTTTTTGTTGCGGAAGGTACTTGCCAGGCTCCTGAAGGCGTTGCTGCTGCTGGGAGCGGCGTCCACAAAGTCCTTTTCCCTGAGCTTCAGGCAGGGGATCAGCATGCAGATGAGCGCGATGACAGCCAGGACGATAAACCAGATCCGGTAGCTCCAGGCATAGCCGACCATTTTCTGCAGCGGGGCGGCGAACACGAAGGGCAGGTAAGCGATCAGCGTACCGAAGAAGAAGGTCAGGGAGATCGCGGTGGAGATGTACATGCGGTCTTCCTGCGTCTTGCCGAACTCGGAAATCAGGGCGTTGTAGGGCGTGCAGTACATCGTCATGAACAGGTAGAAGAGGATCAGGAAGGCCAGCACCCAGACGATGTTGACGGTGCTGATGGCTTCCACCGGAGCAAAAAACACCAGCACGGTCATGACGGCGAAGGGAACGGCCGCTTTCTGCATGAAGGGAATGCGGCGCCCTTTTGGGTTGGCGCTGCGGTCGGACAGGGAAGCGATCCACGGGTCGGTGACCGCGTCAAAGATCCGGCAGATAAAGGTGATCAGTCCCAGCACCGTCAGCACGCCAAAGATGACCAGGCCGGTAGGCACATAGAATTTTGCTCCCGCTTCCACCGAGCTCTGCGTGGGCAGATAGAACGTGACCAGCCAGGTATTGATGATGCCGCCGAGGATGGACCAGCCCAGCTGGCCGATGGCAAAGATCCACATTTCCTTTTTGGTAAGACGTCTGGTTTTCATTTCAGGCACTCTCTTTCTGTGTTTTTGTTTTTCCTGTACCAGGTAAATTTGATTATATCATATCTTTATCTGCCTGGATAGATGAAAAGAAAAAGTTTTTTGCGTTTTGTCATATGAATGTAAAAAGGTTGACGCACTTGGGTGATTGACGAAACGGCAAAAAAGGAGTAAAATAGGATAAGCCGGGATGCCCGGCTGAACTCTGGAACAGAAAGAGGGTTTTGTTCATGACATTTAGAAATAAGCTGTTTTCTTTCCGGACGCTGAGCCTGGTCCTGGCGGTTCTCCTGCTGCTGTCCATGTCCGGTTCCGCTTTCGCGGAAACAATCACCGTTCGCATTCCCAGCAAGCTGGGCAATCTGGCCCTGCCGGATATGCCGGAACCGCTGGAGCTGTACACCTGGACGGACAGCATTCCGACCTACGGCAATCCGAAAGATCCTTCCCATCCCCTGACGCCGAACGATCCCTGCCCGGTGCTGGCGCTGTCTGACGCGGTCATGCACCTGCAGTTCTCCGAACAGCCTGATTTTGCCATCGCCAGTTGGTACAACGGCAAAGAGAACATCAGCGTCGGCCCGGACGGCTACGGCGAGCTCTATACCGAAGGCAAGAAGATCCAGGCCGGTTTCGGCTGGAACGGCTGGAAGACCCAGGAAAAGGACTGGTTCATCCAGGCCGGCAAGGACGGGGTATCCGCCGGTTATTCCAACAGCGGCGACGTCCGCTACATCGAGTACACGTACGACGGCGACTTCTTCGGCACCGGTATTGAAGGCGCACAGACCACCATCCGCTTTGAGCCTGTGACCATCGACGGGGATCATTACATCTATGAGACTGATCCGCGGACGGGCAAACAGAAAAAGGTCAATCTGAAGGGCAAAGTATACGAATTGAACGATGACGGTAGCTATAAGCTGGATAAATACGGCAATAGGATCCTTGTTCACTGGTATTACGACACTTGGTACATCCCGACCATCACCACCGTCTATCCCAAGAGCAGCGGACTGGCCAAGATCGTTGCGAACTACTGGAACACCGAAAAGGCTGCGCTGAATAAGTTTGTGGTTTCCTACGCGCCGACCGGTACCTACACCTGCTCTTACCGCATGACCGTCACCGAAAAGCCCTTTGATACGCTGCGGCAGTACGGCAGGACGATTTCCGTCCGGGACGGCCTGGTCATCCGGGTATCCGGGTTCTGATCCGCTGCATTACAATGCACATCACTGAAAGCGACATTCTTCCGCGCGGGCATCGATCCCGCGCGGTTTTGCGTTTGAAATGACATGAACCAAAGTAATTTGACTATCTTTCACCTTGAATATGGCCAAATCGTGTCAAAGACGTTTCCGCCTTTGCATTTTGGCGGGGAATATGGTATTGTATGGAAGAGCCTCCGGCGGTGCCGGGGGAATGAATGGAAAGGACAGGTCTGAGAAATGACAGAATTTCACGCCACGACGATCTGCGCCGTGCACAAGGACGGCCATACCGCCATTGCCGGGGATGGCCAGGTCACCATGGGCGAACATACGATTTTCAAAGCCAATGCGCACAAGGTGCGCCGGATTTTCAACGATCAGGTAATCACCGGCTTTGCCGGGACGGTCTCCGACGCTTTCTCCCTGTGCGAGCGCTTCGAGGAGATGCTGACCCAGGTGGGCGGCAACCTGGAGCGGGCCGCGGTCAACCTGGCGCAGGAATGGCGGATGGGGAAAGCAGCCCGCCAGCTGGACGCCATGCTGATCGTCGCCGATCAGAACAAAATGCTGATTCTCTCCGGCACCGGGGAAGTGATCGAGCCGGACGGGGGCGTGGCTGCCATCGGTTCCGGCGGGAACTTCGCGCTGGCTGCGGCGCGGGCGCTATACGAAAACACGGAGCTCAGCGCGCACGAAATCGCGCAGAAAGCCCTGGAAATCGCCGCTTCGATCTGCGTGTACACCAACGACAACATCATTGTGGAAGATATCTGAAGGAGTTAATCTATGAAAAGTGAGCTTTCCCCCCATGAGGTGGTCCGTCAGCTGAACCGCTACATCATCGGGCAGGATGACGCCAAACGGGCGGTGGCCATTGCCCTGCGCAACCGTTACCGCCGGTCCCGGCTGCCGGAAGAGCTGCGCGAGGAAATCACGCCCAAGAATATCCTGATGATCGGCCCGACCGGCGTCGGCAAGACGGAAATCGCCCGCCGGCTCGCCAAACTGGTGGAAGCGCCGTTCATCAAGGTCGAAGCCACCAAATTCACCGAGGTCGGCTATGTCGGCCGCGATGTCGAGTCCATCATCCGGGACCTGACGGAGAACGCAGTCCGCATGGTGCATGACGAGTTCGCCGCCAAGGTGCGCACCCGCGCCCAGGTGCTGGCGGAAGACCGGCTGCTCAACATGCTGAGCGGCATCCAGAAGAAAACCTCCAGCCCTTTTGATTTTCTGCTGGGCAGGAACAATCAGCCCCAGCCCCAGCCCTCCGAAGAGGAAAAGATGGCCCTGGCCCGCCGCAAGGACGACCTGCGCGACCAGCTGCGCAGGGGTGAACTCGATCAGCAGGAAATCGAGATCGAGGTGGAGGAGCAGGCGCCCCAGTTGGAGGTCGGCGGCGCGTCCATCAACATCGGCGATATGATGGGCGGCATGATGCCCAAGAAAACAAAGATGCGCCGGGTGAAGGTCCATGAGGCCCGGGAGATCCTGATTGAGGAAGAATCTGACAAGCTGATCGACGAGGACGCCGTCAAGGAAGAAGCCGTCCGCCGCACCGAACAGAGCGGGATCGTCTTCCTGGACGAGATCGACAAGATCGCCGGCCACGGGACGACCGGCAGCGGGCCGGACGTTTCCCGCGAGGGGGTCCAGCGGGATATTCTCCCGATCGTCGAAGGCAGCACGGTCAATACGAAGTACGGCCCGGTGCGGACCGATTTCATGCTCTTTATCGCCGCCGGCGCCTTCCATGTCGCCAAGGTGACCGACCTGATTCCCGAGCTGCAGGGCCGTTTCCCGGTGCATGTGCGGCTCAAATCCCTGACGGAAGAAGACTTCGTGCGGATCCTGACCCAGACGGACAACGCCCTGACCCGGCAGTACACCGCTCTGCTGGAAGTGGACAAGGTGCACCTGACCTTTGAGGAGGGCGCGCTTCGGGAAATCGCCAGGATCACCCTGCGGGAGAACGAAGCCGGGGAGGACCTTGGCGCCCGCCGCCTGCACGGCATCTTCGAGGAACTTCTGGAAGACGTTTCCTTCAACGCCGCCGGCGGGGATATGCCGGACGTCTACCTAACCATCACAGAACAGTATGTCAAGGATCACCTGAAAGCCGAAAAGGCGCTGGATACAAAAAAATATATCCTCTGACAGACGAAAGGAACTGCTGCAGAAACAATCACAGCAGTTCCTTTTATTAAGTGGCTGATTTTATGGCTGATTCCATCCATTGCAGGACCTGTTCCCGGCTTTTCAGGGCGGTTCCGGCGCCGACGGCGGTGGTGCAGACCGCGCCGCACGCATTTGCGAACCGCAGGGCCTCAGGAAGAGGCGCTCCGCGCAGGATCTCGGAAACGAATCCGGCCAGAAACTGATCGCCTGCCCCCGTCGTGTCCACCGCCTTCACCGGAAAGGCCGACAGACGGAGCCTTGTGTTCCCGCCCTTCAGCAGGCAGCCTTCTGCGCCGAGCTTGATGATCACATTCCGGACACCGGCATTCAGAAAAACATCCGCCATTTCATCCGGATCTTCTTTCCCGCTGTACCAGGCCGCTTCGTCTTCATTCGGCGTGATATAATCGATCAGCGGCAGGGCGTCCCGAAGGTCAGAAAGGTCCAGGCGCCTGAAATTGGGCAGCTTGGTGTCCGCGAACACCGTCTGGCCGGCCGCTTTGGCGGCGGAGAGCATGGCAAAAATGATCTCCGGGTCGTCAAAGGGCGTACGGAAAAGGGAGCCTAAGATCAGCGCTCTGGCATCTGTAAACAGCCCGGGATGCTGTTCCGGATGGAAGCCCTGGCGGTGCGCTTCGTTGGTGATGGACCTGCGCGTGCCGTTTTCCATGACAAACATCGTGGTGACCGGCGTGGTGCCGCTGCAGATGATTCTCCCCGTATCCACCCCAAGCGATCGGAGCAGGCTTACGATCAGTTCCCCGGCCGCGTCGTTTCCGAGCCGGCACAGGATCCCTGTTTTCAGGCCCAGCTTCGCTGAAGCGATCGCTTCGTTGACGGCTTCCCCGCCGGCGTTCAGCGAGCCGGAAACTGCCCGATAGCCGGAAGCGGAGACGGGCTTGGGGTCAAATCCGCGGATGATGGAATCAACCAGGGCCATTCCGGCGCAGATTACATCGAACAAAACGGCATTCCTCCTGTCGGACGGTTCCGGAACTTCCGGTTTCAGCTTCTTTCCGCTTCCTGCATCGGACAGGATTCGCCGCTGGTTCCGCAGAAATCCGGCAGAAGAATACTACATGAGAAAGAACTGATTTGTCAAATACAATCTGGATTGTCTGTTGGCATCCATGACAAAAAATGCTATACTGCACAAGGGTGTGAAAAGGAATGGAGGGGAGGACCGGAAAAATGCGGAACGGGAAGATGATGCTGTGTGCTGTCTGTATGGGGCTGATCCTGGCCGGTATCTGCCTGAAGGCCGATGCGGCAGGAAAGTCCCCGGCCCAGGCGCTCATTGAACGGATAACGGTAACCTATGCGTCCAGCGGGGAAAGGGATGAGCAGGCCCTGGCTGCGCTTTCCGCCGCTGATCCCGCGCTGGGGGAAAAATGGAGCCGCATCATGGATCTCTGGGCAGCCCCCGTTTCGGTCCATGCGGAGCTGCCGGACGATCTGCCGGATGATGATACGCTGTGTCTGGCGGTTCTTGGGTTTCAGCTGAATCCGGACGGATCGATGCGCGGCGAACTGATCGAGCGGCTGAAGGCAGCGCTGGCGGCATCGGAAAAATACCCGCGGGCCCTGATCGTCTGTACCGGCGGCGGCACGGCGGCCGATGATCCTTCTGCCACGGAAGCAGGCAGAATGGGGGAATGGCTCCGGGCGCACGGCGTCAGCCCGGCCCGGATCCTGGTGGAGGACCGTTCGCTCACCACGGCGCAGAACGCCATGTTCACTTTCGCCATGCTGGAAGAATATGCTCCGCAGGTCAGGCAGATCGCGCTGATCTCCAGCGACTATCACATTGCCACGGGATCGCTGCTGTTCGGCGCGGAGGCCATTCTGCGGGACAGCCCGGTGAGCGTCATAAGCAACGCCGCCTGACGTGCTCCGGGGGGTGCGCTTTCCCCGATGTTCCAGGCCGGGGCGCTGATCGAGCTGTCCGGCGATGCGGAAACGGCGTTTTCGGTTTACTTTGAAACCTATGATATTCATGAGCTTCCTCCTCTTCAGGGAAAATGAACTGATCCGGCAGGTCCGGTCAGTGAAGAGAGGGAAGATGTAACATGAAAAGAATGTTTTGTCTGCTCCTGATCCTCTGTCTGGCATGGTCTGCCGCCGCTTCAGCCGATCAGGAAGCGGATATGCAGCTGCAGAAGGAAATCGGTGCGTTTGAAATCACCACGGAACAGCGTGAACGGGCAGCAGCCAACGAAGCCGGCTGCCCGGTGCCGGACGCCGGCCGCGGCAATTCCAACCGGAGCAATACGCTGCTGAATTTGAAAGCGAATCCGCGCTGGATCAGGCCGCGTGATGCCGGCCGGACCGTGATCCTGTGTTCATGAAAAGACAGAGGGGCGGAGAAAGACCATCCCTGCCATAAGGCGCTGTGCGGGCTTCGATGGCTGAAGCGTTTTGGAATGGCCGGCCAAAGCCGGAGGGGGCTGCTGCAATGTTTTTCGTGCAGCAACCCCCTGTCCATTCATTCAGTTATTCATCCGCCTGCAGCGCGTCGAAGCCTTCTTCCCCGGTGCGGACGCGGATGACGTTTTCCACATCCTGGACAAAGATCTTTCCGTCCCCGATGTGGCCGGTATACAGAACACCGCGGGCGGTGTCGATCACCTGCCGTACGGGCACCTTGCTGACGACAATGTCCACCTGCACCTTGGGCAGCAGGGTCACTTCCACGGGCGTGCCGCGGTAATACTCCGGCTTGCCCTTCTGCAGGCCGTAGCCCATCACGTTGGTGACGGTCATGCCGGTGATGCCGATCTGGTTCATGGCTTTTTTCAGGCTTTCCAGGCTGGCCGGGCGGCAGATGATCTGCACGCGGGTATATACCGGCGCATCAGGCGCTTTCTGTTCAGTCTTCCTGGGAGCGGGCTCAGTTTCCGCAGCAGAGGGTACGGGCATGATTTCCGTTTCCGCCAGGCTGCCGTCAGGCAGGACGGAGAACCCGGAATAGGCGGTGAGCAGGCCGTGCTCGGAATGGTCCAGGCCGGTGATTTCGTCTGCGGCGTCGGCGCGCAGGCCGATCGTCTTTTTGATGAGCATGAAGACCAGCGTGATCACCGCAGCCGTCCAAGCGATCGTGCTGGCGACGCCCAGCAGCTGAATGCCCAGGAATTGGAACCCTCCGCCATAGAAAACGCCTTTCATGGTGGAGACGCCGGTAGCGAAGAAGCCGGTCAGGATGGTGCCCAGGGCGCCGCACACCCCGTGAACTGAAATGGCGCCGACAGGGTCGTCGATTTTGACCACTTTATCGAAGAACTCCACAGAAAGCACGACGGCGAAACCGCAGCAGAGGCCGATGACGGCGGCGCCGAAAGGGCTGACAGCGTCGCATCCGGCGGTGATGCCGACCAAACCGGCCAGGGCGGCGTTGAACGTCATGGACACATCGGGCTTTCCGTAGCGCACCCAGGTGAAGATCATGGTGACGAGCGTCGCCAGGGCGGCGGCCAGGTTGGTGTTGAAAAAGACCAAGCCGGCGGAAGTGATCAGATCGTCGCTGTCCATGCCGACGGTGGAGGCGCCGTTAAAGCCGAACCAGCAGAACCAGAGGATGAATACGCCCAGCGCGGCGATAGACAGGTTATGGCCCAGGATGGCGCGCGGCTTTCCGTCGCTGCCGTATTTTCCGATGCGCGGCCCCAGAATTTTCGCTCCGACCAGGGCGCATACCCCGCCCACCATGTGCACGGCGGTGGAACCGGCAAAATCGTGGAAGCCCATCCCGGCCAGCCATCCGCCGCCCCAGATCCAGCGGCCGCTGACGGGGTAGATGAACAGGGAAATCGCGGCGGAGTAGACGCAGTAGGCGGAGAATTTCGTGCGCTCTGCCATGGCGCCGGACACGATCGTCGCCGATGTGGCGCAGAACACCGTCTGGAAGATCGCGTAGGCCCACAGGGGGACGCCGGCGGGAAGGATATGGCTGTAATCGCCCATGATGAAAGGATCAATCCAGCCGAAAACCGCCGTGCCGGCGCCGAACATGATGCCGAACCCGAACAGCCAGTAAAGCGGCGTGCCGATGCAGAAATCCATCAGGTTTTTCATCAGGATGTTGCCGGTGTTCTTGGCCCGGGTGAAGCCGGCTTCGCACATGGCAAAGCCCGCCTGCATGAAGAATACCAGGGCTGCGCCGAGCAGGACCCAGATCGTGTTTGCGGGAGAATACGTCATAACGCTCACTTCCGTTTCTTTAAAAATTTCCAACAGGGGCAAAAAGGAAAAGGCGCAGGGGTGCGTCCAGCACACCCTTGCGCCTTGTTGGAATGATGGCATTTTATGCCGGGAAATGTCGTTTGTCAAGGGGAAAACAGTCAAAGAACAATCCGAAAAGCGAAAACGTTTCCGTTTTTACGAAAGCAGGGCCCTGTCATGTACAAATTCCTCACCGCTGGCTTTGAAAAAAGCGGTCATCAGGTTTTCGACGGTCAGGCGTTTCTTTTCTTCTCCGGCGATATCCAGGATGATTTTCCCGTCGTTCATCATGATCAGCCGGTTGCCGTAGCGGATGGCGTCGCGCATATTGTGGGTCACCATCAGGGTCATCAGCTGATGCTCGGAAACGATCTTATCCGACAGCTCCAGCACCTTTTCCGCGGTGCGGGGGTCAAGCGCTGCGGTATGCTCGTCCAGCAGCAGCAGCTTTGGTTTTTTCAGCGTCGCCATCAGCAGGGTCAGGGCCTGGCGCTGCCCGCCGGAGAGCAGGCCGACCTTCGTGGTCATCCGGTCCTCCAGGCCAAGCCCCAGAGCGGCCAGCTGCTCGCGGTACCGGTCTCTTTCCGCCCGGCTGATGCCGGACCTGAGGGTGCGCCTGTCCCCGCGCCGGGCGGCCAGCGCGAGGTTTTCCTCGATCTGCATGGTCGCGGCCGTGCCGGTCATCGGGTCCTGAAATACACGGCCCAGGAAAGGCGCGCGCCGGTGCTCCGGGAGGCGGGAAATCTCCATACCGTCAATGGCGATGCTGCCCTGGTCGATCGGCCAGACCCCGGCGATGGCGTTCAGCATCGTGGATTTCCCCGCTCCGTTTCCGCCGATGACGGTGACAAAATCCTGGTCGTCCAGATGCAGGTCCAGCCCGTCCAGCGCCGTTTTTTCATTCACTGTTTTCGCGTTGAAGGTTTTTTTCACGTTCTTCAGGTCAAGCATGATCCCGGCCTCCTTTGCGGACGGAATGCGCGGAAAAATGCGCCTTCCAGTAGGGAATGCCCAGGAAAACCGCTACGATCGCCGCGGAAAGCAGCTTGAGCAGGTTGGTGTTCAGGCCAAGCCAAAGCACGATCTGGATCACGATATAATAGATCACCGCGCCCAGGGCGACGCCTGTGAGTTTCAGGGCAAAGTTCCGGAACAGTTTTCCGAAAACGACTTCGCTGATGATGACAGCCGCCAGGCCGATCACAATGGCGCCGCGCCCCATATTCACATCCACAAATCCCTGATAGTGGGAAAGCAGGACCGAAGACAGCGCGACGATGCCGTTGGAGATCATCAGCCCCAGGATTTTGGCGTGATTGGTGTTGATGCCCTGCGCGCGGGACATGGCTTCGTTGGCACCCGTAGCGCGGAGGGCGCTGCCCAGTTCCGTGCCGAAAAACCAGTATAGGACAGCGATCAGAAGCGCAAGGATCAGCAGGGCGGTCAGGATGGGATTGTTCCATCCCGCCGTCCGCACATTCCGCTGGCTGACGATCAGGGCGTATTTGGTCACGTTGATGCCCTGGTTGGCCTTGAATTCCATGACGGCCAGGTTGATGGAATACAGGGACAGCTGCGTCAGGATCCCTGCCAGAATGGGCGGGATGCCCATGGCCGTATGAAAGATTCCCGTCAGCAGCCCTGCCAGCATGCCGGCCAGCACCGCGCACAAAAGCGCGAGCCAGACATTGACGCCGCTCAGCATCAGCATGACGCATACGGCGCCGCCGGTTGCCATGCTGCCGTCCACCGTCAGGTCAGCCAGGTCCAGCACTTTATAGGTGATATAGACGCCGATGGCCATGATGCCCCAGATCAGCCCCTGTGCGACCGCCCCGGGCATGGCGTTGAAAAGAGCGGAAAAGTTCATGCAGGATACCTCCAGACAGCAGGGAAGGAGCGTTTCCCGCCGCTCCTTCCCTGCGGAAAATCATTGAATCGGCACGTAATCGGCCGGGACCTGAATGCCAAGGAGCGCGCACATTTCCGCATTGTATTCCTTGGTGACGCTGGGAGCGAAACGCACGTCCATTCCGGAGATATCCGCGCCGTTGACCAGCACTTCATAAGCCATCTCGCCGGTGGCGTATCCCAGATCATAGTAGCTGATGGAGAGGGTGGCCACCCCGCAGCCTGCGCAGATGCCTTCTTCACCGACCACCGCGGGCTTTTTGGCGGGCTCCAGCACGTTGCGGATGGCCTCTGTGCAGGAAGCTGCCGTGTTGTCGGTGGGGATATAGAGCACGTCGCACCCGTCGCAGGCACTCTGTGTCACGGAGGCCACGTCGTTGGAATCGGCGAAGGTGTATTCCGCGCATTCATACCCCAGGGCGGTCAGATAGCCGGTGATCACGTTCACCTGATACTTGGAGTTGGGCTCGGCGGAGCAGTACAGCAGGCCCACCTTTTTTGCCTCGGGGAACAGCTCATGCAGCATGTCAGCCTGCTGCGCCAGAGGCGCCAGGTCGCTGGTGCCGGACACGTTGAAGCCGGTCGCACCCGTCCAGTTGTCGATATCCAGAGCGGTCGCGTAATCGGTGACGCTGGTGCCCAGAATCGGGATATCGCCCGTGGCGGCCACCGCGGCCTGAAGGGCAGGCGTTGCGTTGGCCATGATCAGGCTGACGTTTTCAGAAATGAAATTGTTCACGATGGCGGAGCAGGTGGCGGAATCGCCTGAAGCGTTCTGAACGTCAAAGATGACCTTGTCACCCAGCTTCTGCGTCAGGGCATCCTGGAATCCCTGGGTGGCGGCATCCAGCGCCACGTGCTGGACCAGCTGGCAGATGCCGATCCGCCAGGTTTCTTCGGCCGTGGAAGCATTTCCGATGCAGAGCAACAGCATCATGGCAAGCAGTGCGGCAAACATTTTTTTCATCGCGGTTTCCTCCCAATTGTTGATTTTATCAGAAAGACGGCCCTTCCCATCCGGAAGAGCCGTCTCAATGAACGCTGTCATTCATCAGGAACAGTTCCTGCGGATGGGCAAGGGCGTAAAAAAGTACGCAAAAAGGTAAAAGCGCAGGGCATAGAGCTTCTGCGCATGATTGAATACGGCGTTGGATACAGAAATATAGCGGGCTTCAGGGCGGGACACGGGAGAGGTGTTCATGCTGTGCTTCATCGGAATCCCGCCTTTCTGTCAGATGATGTCAGCAGTTTACCACCGATTCTGAAGAAGTCAAGCGCTCCGGCCGGTAAATACAAAGATTGAACAAGATCCGGAACAGGACGCTTTCTGAACAACATTATTCCCATTCGCTTCTGGCAAGCCCATCTTAAACGCTTTTGCTGGGCTCATTTAGCTCACATTATCCACATTCGACCTATTCCATCGTTTGGGATGCGCTATCTGACTTTGTGTTGCCAAAATGTTGCCACGCTTGGCAGGGTCATTATAGCAAATCTGGGGGGATTAATCAGGCAAATTCGTTTGGCTTATGTTCACTTCTCCTCCCACACCACGGCTTCGCTGTGGTCAATGTACATCAGCTTGCCGCCCTTCGCTACCAAGGCCAATTCGGCGCGCCCGTAATTACTCAAAATCTTCTGGATGCAGGGAATAACGGTCGGACATTGCCGCATCGTATTCAGTAACCAAATTCTCCAAATCCGGCAAGTGGATTTCCGTCAGGCGAATCTCGCCTGTAGTCTGCCATTGCCATGGGCCATCGTAGTCATAGAAATCATCAAAGGTGATGGTGCCGTCCGTCACGGTAAAATACCAGTCCTGGCTG
>JBGUJG010000018.1:0-49092 GCA_045113695.1 Christensenellales bacterium | reverse complement strand
TGAAAAACGTTAGAAACCCAGCAATGGCAAGGCTTAAAGGCACTTCAGGGAACAGCAAAGGCGAACACTTTTTCGATCTCCTAAGCGAAAGGCCGCGCGTTCGAATCGCGCCGGGGACGCTTCCGAAAACCCTGAGATTTTCGAGGTCTCAGGGCTTTCTTTTTGCTTTTGGGGTTTTCCATATTTTCCGTATTTTTCCAAACTGACCCTTTTTTTAAGGGTCAGAATGAGGGTCAGAACTTTGCCATCACCGCATCGCAGGCGGACGGTCAGGCCCGCAGACTCCATTGCCTTTTCAGGCTGATACATTTCGAACTTGAAAAAAATCCTGACTCAAGAGAATCAAACTTGAGTTTTATTCCGATTTTGCTTGACTGATACTTGGATTTTGTGCATATGCCACCTGCTGTTCTTGTGGGTGATCAGATGGATTATGACCGGTTCTGAAATATGCCCAATCAATGGTCAAGAATGGATATGCATGACGAAAACTATCCGAAACGCAAAGTTTAGGTTATCAATAACTTAAACTTGACAGATCTGGGGGTTTAGGTTATCATGTAGCATGTCAGGAGGGCAGCTGCCATGCTAAAAACCTTGGAGGAATTAAAACCGCGAGATATCTATCTGAACCGGTTGATTGCGTTTCAGGACACAGAGCCTGTGAAGGTGATCACGGGTATTCGTCGCTGCGGAAAATCCAGCCTTCTGAAACTGATGCAAAAGCATCTGCTGGAAACAGGCATCGAGGCCCGGCAGATCATTTCCATGAACTTTGAGTCCATGGAATTCCGGGATATGGATGTGCAAGCCTTCTACAATCATGTAAAGGAAAAAGTTCTGCCCGACAAAAGAATGTATCTTTTCTTTGACGAACTGCAGAGGCTGGAACGGTGGGAGGATGCGATTAACTCATTCCGTGTGGATTTCGACTGTGATATTTATATCACAGGGTCCAACGCTTATCTGCTTTCATCCGAGTATTCAACCTATCTTTCCGGGCGGCACGTGGAAATCAAGATGCTTCCGCTCTCCTTTAAGGAATTTCTGGCCTTTCACGGATATGAGATTCGTGAACGAAAGAGTCTTGGAGGGGAGATGAAGAAGCGCGCCTGCGATGCCGAAGGTGAACCTGTCGAATGGGAAGAGCTTTTTGAAGCCTTTTTGCATTACGGCGGCATGCCGGGAATCGCAGACGTCGGTCTCGTACAGGACAGAGCGCTTAGCTTACTGGACGGCGTATATTCCACAGTCATTGTTCGTGACATTCTGGAACGTGAACGGAGAAGAGGCCAGCGCCAGATCACAGATCCTGTCCTTCTGCGGAAGATCATCCTGTTTCTTGCGGATAATGTCGGCAGCAATACCTCTTTAACGTCCATCAGCAACACGCTGGTTTCCGCAAAGATGCTGGAGGATCGCACGAAACAGGGCAAGCCGGCAACGCAGACAATTGCTGCCTATGTGAACGCGCTCAAAGAAGCTTATCTGTTCTATGAGATCAAGCGTTTCGATATCAAAGGAAAAGAGGAACTGAAAACCCTCGGCAAATACTATATTGTTGATATCGGGCTGAGAAATTTACTCCTTGGTTATCGGGATGTGGATACCGGCCATATGATCGAGAACGTGGTTTATTTTGAACTGCTGCGCCGAGGCTACGATGTTGCTGTCGGAAAAATAGGAAGCCAGGAAATAGACTTTATCGCTGCGAAAGATCATGAGAAAACCTATTTCCAGGTGACAGACGATATGACGGCAGAATCAGCAAGGCAGCGGGAGCTCGCGCCGCTGAAGATGGTTCGTGATAATTACAGGAAAGTCATTCTTGCTATGAGTACATACTCAACAGCCTCTGTGGAAGGAATTGAAATCATCAGATTGATAGACTTCCTTACCGAGTAGGAACTAAGCGGCAACATGACAGTGTACCTGCCTGATCCTGATCAGCCAGGTGCTTTTTCTGTACAAAGAGCAGCCGCTTTTTGACAAATCTGGGATCGAATCCTGGATTTGCCATTGGCCAGTGCTATCGTATTGCAGTACTTGTGATTACAGATATTTGACTTTTCCAGCCTATTTGGGGTTTTTCTGAACGTGATTTCGGTCTTCTTGCTGATTTTGGCGAACGATCCGGGAAAATGTCCAAAAAAGAACTCTGCTGATTCCCTGCTGATCGCACCAGAGTAAAAGAATCACAAAAAAAGGCTGTGAAGCCCCGGCATCTTTTTGGATGCCCGGCTTTCACAGCCCTCTTTTCTGATGCGTCCTGAAGCGGTCAGGCTTCGGGATGAACCATGAAGTAGGAGACGCAGGCCGGAGTTTCGTCTTCGCCCGGGACAAAAATGGACAGGACGATATTGCCGTCTTCCAGCTTTTCGATCACGGTCTCAAGGCCTTCACCGTCCGTGAACAGGAGCTGGTTGTTTTCCAGCGTGTATTCCGCCGACACTTCGTGTTCGCCCAGTTCGTCTGTGAAGGTGTGGGACACCTTGCCGCCGGCGATGCGGATCGGGAGGATGGCCAGGCCCTTCGCTTTGACTTCTTCCGGCGTCATGTATACGGTGCCATAGAAAACTTTGTCAGCGATCCAGTCGCCTTCAAAGTCCGCGTCCGTCAGTTCGACGCCTTCTTCAGCGGTCACAACCAGGGGCATATTCTCCCAGACGGGGGCTTTTTCTTCCGCCAGGGCGGTGATGCCGGCGCACAGCAGGCACAGGGCCATCAGAACAGATAAAAGTTTTTTCATAATGATTTGTTTCTCCTTTCGTTTCGTATGTTCTCATCCGTCATAAGCAGTATAACGCGGTTGGGGTATCATGTAATGTAAAAACAGCGGCAGTTCCGGCTGCAGGCGCCGGAGGCGGATCAGTGGAAAAAGCCTGCGATGAATTCAATGACGGATCCGATGAACCCGCCTGTACGCTGCTCTTTCTTCTGGAGTTCAGCCAGTTCTTCATCCGTAAGGGGCTTGGGGTCTTCCTGCTCTTTCGTATCCATGGTCCGTTTCTCCTTTCCGTGATGACGTCGCAGTCGGCGTACATCTGTTGATACGGGTAATATAAACAGATGGCAGGTTTTTCCGGAAATTTATTTCATTGGGCATCCGGGTTTGAGAAAAACGCTCCGTTCCGGACTGCTGCGGCCCGGGCAGTTTTTTTCCGCGGACGATGGACGGCCGTCCATCCGTGTGATAACATATTGGAAAGATGTACGGATTTCAGGGCGGGATGACGGGGGAGAGAGCAGGATGAACAAAGACTGGTCTGAGATGAACAAGGCGATGCAGAAGCTGCTTCAGAAGAAAGACACGTTCAGGGCCGGGATGGATCAGCTCTTTGCGCTCAGAAAGAGCCTGTTTGAACAGATCACGCAGATCGTGACGACGTTCCCGGAAGAGGCGTTTGATCAGATGCCGTTCGCAGGGGCGGACGGGTATCACGCCAAGACCCTGGCCTATTCCATCTGGCATATTTTCCGGATCGAGGACATCGTGGCGCACGAGATGATCGCGGAAGACCGGCAGGTCCTGTTCGCTCAGGGGTTTCTGGAAGCGATCCGCTCCCCGCTGATTACGACGGGCAATGAGCTGTCCGGCAGGGAGATCGCGGATTTTTCCGGTCAGCTTGACATCCGGGCACTGTACCGGTATGCGCAGGAAGTGATGCGGTCCACCGACCGGATATTGGGGGAACTGAAGCATGCGGACCTCAAACGGGAATTCGGGGACGAAATGAAGGAAAAGCTCCGGCGCACCGGCTGTGTCAGTGAAGACGAAAGCGCAGCCTGGCTGATCGATTACTGGTGCGGGAAGGATGTGCTGGGCCTGATCAGGATGCCGTTCAGCAGGCATTGGATCATGCATATCGAAGCCATGCAGCGGATCAAAAACAGGCTGTGCGGCATGGCCAGAAAAGGGGCCGATCCCATCGCGTACTGCGGTTTTTCCTGCAATCACTGCTTCCTGAGCGCCTGGTGCGGGTCGTGCAGGACGGCGTACAATACCTGCTCCTTCGCCACGGTTTCCCCGGACGGGAAATGCCCGAACGCATCGTGCTGCCAGGACAGGGGAATCGACGGCTGCTATGACTGCGGGGAGCTGGAAACCTGCGAAAAGGGCTTTTACATCCCGTCCAACGACGGTGCGAACGCGGCCAAAGCGCAGGCGATGTACATCAGGAAGCACGGAAAAAAGGAATTCCTGAAGGTGCACGACCGGCTCCATGAGCGGTATGATTTTCAAAAGACGCAGGAGATTCTGGGTCAGGACTGGAAAGAGGGCCTGAGAATCCTGGAAGAGAATTGAGCCGGGGCTCTGAAAAGAACGGATGGTATGCGCGGAAAACTGATTCAATGGCCGGGCTTGGCCTGCGCGCCGGCTCTGCTTTCCCGGCCGGGCAGGACAGGCTGTACGGTCTGAAAGGCGGAAACATGGAATACCGGGGCATACTGATTGCGTTCTGTTTTTTCAGATGAAAACGCCCGCCGTGAGGGAGACCTCCGGCGGGCTGATGCCAGGGCGGATGTATCCCGCCCTTTTTTCATGGATGGAATGTCAGGTCATGAAAGCCGTCAAACTCAGTCTGTCTGCTTCTTCCGGCAGGCGCTGTGTTTATTCCGCGAAGGCAGGCGCTGCTTCGCAGTCCACCAGAATGAACTGCGTCGGCTGATCGAACGGGGCCCCGCCGGCGGCCAGCTCGCCGCTGTAGAAGCCGCTGCCCACGATGCTTCCGACTCCTTCCGCGCCGGCTTCGGCGTTCACGGCAACGTTCAGCGCCCTGCAGCCGGTGAAGACGGTCACGGGCATGCCCAGCTCCTCCGCCGGGTAGCCGCCCGCATAGCCGGTGATCCCGCCGATCCAGCGGCAGCTGCCGCCCACGGTGATCGTCACATCCTGCGCGGTCAGACCGGTAAACTGTTCGGCGGCGAAACCGCAGCCGGAGATGCCGCCGATGCCGTAGCAGTTGTTTCCCGCGGTGACGGAACCGGTGGCCGTGCAGCTGACCACGCTGGTCATTTCCAGGCCGCCGCCGATCAGCCCGGCATTGGCGGTGCCGTCCGGGATCACGATGTCGGCCTGTACCGCGCAGCCGGAGATCAGGCTGCCCATGGCTGCCCTTCGGCGCCCATCTCCGCAAAGTGCCCGGTGACCCTGCCGTTCAGCAGCTTTACGTCGGAAACGGTGGAGCAGTAGGAATAGCCCACCGCGCAGGCGGTCATCATCATGCCGTCCACAGTCGCATTCTCCAGGGTGAAATGGCCGACCTCCGCATTGGCGATACAGCCGAACAGACCCATCGCCCAGGCTTCGGGCCGGTTGATCGTCAGATTGCGGATGGTATGGCCCCGGCCGTCAAAAGCGCCGGTGAAGGCGGCTGTCATGTCCGGCACTTCGCCTTCCTCGCCGCCGCCGGGAACAAACGAACCGATGGGCTGCCATTCGATGCCCGCCAGGTCGATGTCGGCGGTCAGAACATAGCGGCCGGACAGATTCCCATTGATTGCGGCCAGTTCTTCCGCGGTGCTGATTTCGATCATGCCGGCGGAAGATTCTGCGTCCTGCCGGACCCAGCGGATGACGCCGTCATCCGCGGTAAAGGTCAGCACGGTCCGGCCGTTTTCGTTCGTGGAAAACGCATATGGCGCGGCCTCAGCCTCGTTTTCCAGGTTGCTGTATGCCACGTACAGGCCCTGACCGTCGCCTTTTTCGCCGTTGTCCACAGCAAAGGCCTCGAAGTCAGCGGTCTGCGCCCCGTTCATCATCGTAACGCCGTGGCCGTTTTCATCAATGGTCATGGCCAGATCGACGGCGGCGTAGTCTTCCCCATAGGCGGACAGATCGGCCTTCCAGCTGCCCACGAAGCCGAGGCCGGCCAGCTGATGCAGCGCCGTGTCCGTATGGGCGGAATAGTCCATGTTTTCCAGGCAGAACAGCCCGATCACTTTTTCAATCAGCTCCCGGTCCGCATCCACCGGGAATCCGGCGGCCAGCCAGTTGGCATAAGGGCCTTCGTTGTATCTGGCCAGATCTTCCGTGCTGCTGCCGTAGCGGAATTCCAGATGATAGGTGGTGGCGGGGGTATCGGGCATCAGGAAGAAGTATCTGAACTCCCCTGCGTCCTCATCTGCCGTTTCGTACAGACAGCCTTCCATCATCCCGGCCAGGGACAGCCTGCCGGCATAGGCGTATTCATGGCTGAACACAGGATTCCCCTGCCCGTCCGCACCGCTGATCACAGCCCCGTCAAAAGTGATGGAGGAAACACCGTTGATAAACAGGCAGTCAAACTGCGCGCCGCCTGATCCGTCTCCGAAAGCGTCGACCGCCTCCTGCCCGTAGATGGTGCCGCTGCAGGCGGACTGGAGTACTTCAACCATGGCGGGCGCCGCTTCTTCACCCAGAACCGCCGCGCAGGGATCGGACCAGAGGGGATCATATTCTTCTTTGACAATCACCGGGAAGAGAGGCTCATACGTGCCCCTGACCGCTTCGAGCAGGGCAGCGGCATCGGCGGCTTCATCCTTTTTCTCGTAAGCGAAGGTCAGTTCAGGATAACCGAAAGCGGCGACCGTGACCGTATATTTCTTTCCGGCTTCAAACAGCGGGCTTTCGCTGCCGTTCCTGGCTCTGACCACGCCGTCCGCGTTCAGCACGCCGTTTTCATCCAGAGCGATGAAGCTTCCGACGGTGCCGTGATGGCCTATGATTTCCTGCTCAACAGGTTTTTCAGCGCCATCGGCCAGAATCTGAACGTGCCTGATATTGGCCATGAAATCCGCCATATCGGCGCCGTTCAGCACGACCGAACGGCCGTCAAAGCTGATGTCCTCGGCGTTCAGACCGCTGTCGATGATGAACCAGGGGGCCTGTGCGGCGGCTGGGCCGCCCTCGAAGGAAGGAGAACGGTACTTGCCGCCTGCGTCTGCCACGTTCACATAGTAATAGCCGGCTTTCATGGCGGCTGCATCCCGGAAGGTGATGATCACCTTGCCGCCGGCCGTTTCGACGGTATACTGGTCCGCAGGAACGATTTCCTCGTTGCGGACACCCCAGCGGATGTCCAGCACCTGCAGGTCAAAGTCTTCGGGCAGGGCATTGACCAGGGTAATCACGCCGCCGCTGACGGATTCCACCGGCAGCGCGGAGCCTTCCACCGGCAGGAAGGTCTTGCCGGCCTTGCCCTCAAAGGCATTGATAACGGCTTCCCGGGCGGCCGCGCTCACCATGGTCGCTCCGGACACGGCGTCCGCGCCGGCGGTCATGTCCATGGCCCGCACTTCTTCCAGGGTCTTGCCGACGAATTTGTCCAGCAGGCCGCCGTTCACGGCAGCGTCGAAATAGGGTTTGTTTTTGTTGGCCCAGAATTCCTCGTTTCCTTCCTGCACGGAGCCGGCGGGACCGGTGCCGTTGTCCTTCACCGCGGTGATCACGCCGCTGCCGTCCACCTCCACAAGCAGTCTGACATTGTAGAACGGGGGATGGATGAAAGGCGCGGTGGAAGGATAGTTGCGCTGATCCACATTGGCGTCGCCTTCCAGCGTCTGATCAGCCAGCGCGCAGCATACAGAAAGCGCAAGACAAAGCGCGGCCGCGACCGCACATATCGAACGAACTGTTTTCATCAGGGGACTTCCTTCATACTCTTCGAATTCAATCAGGCAAGCGCAGCGCCCAGCGCCCTGCAGGCGGCCAGGCCTTCTTCATCCGGGGCTTCGTTCACGGTTACGCTCTCCGCGGCCAGGGTGATGCCCTTTTCCGCACAGCGCGCTTCCCAGGTGCGCATCCATTCGCCGTCTCCCCAGCCGTAGGAACCGAACAGGGCAGCCTTTTTGCCGGACAGGGCCGCTTCGATGCCTTCCAGCATGGGCAGGAACTCACCGTCCTCCAATTCCTCCGCGCCCATGGCCGGGCAGCCCAGCGCGATTGCGTCATAGCTGTCTACACCTGTCACATCGGCGCAGGTCAGCAGATCGACGTCTGCCCCTGCCGCCTTTGCACCGTCCGCCACAGCTTTTGCCATGGCTTCTGTGTTGCCGGTTCCGCTCCAGAAGATCACCGCCACTTTGCTCATAAGAAACCCATCCTTTCTTTTTGTGGTCTATTCCAATCCCTTTCGGGGTGATGAATAGCGTGCTTTATCGGGCGACTGCCAGCCGGTCCAGTGAAAATCCGCGGGACAGGCAGTTCAGGTACACCTCCGTGCAGTGCCTGCACCGGGCAAACTGGCGGACCGCGCTCTCCACATCGCCGTAGACCTTCCACAGGCCGGAGAGCTTGCATTCCTCCTTCCGGTGCATGAATCCGTCCACATCGGCGGGCGGGTAGCCCAGAAACAGGCCGACTTCATGGGGGAAGTCCGCTTCCGTCCGCAGGCGGGCGATCAGCCGCGCCAGGCAGGCGCCGGCATCCCTGCCGGCATATCCGCATTCCGCCAGGAGCTTTCTGGACAGGGGATCACGCAGATCGCGCTCCAGCAGCTTTGGGCGGTACAGATACAGCAGCGCTTTCCCGTCCCGCCAGCGAAGGGGAAGGATGCGCAGCCCTTTTTTCCGCCACTGCAGATTCAGACGGCGCAGCTCCGCTGTCATCTGTTCCCGGCTGTCAAAAACGCAGCTGAACATGTTTCCGGTTTTCAGGCAGGCCATCGTGGGCGCGCAGCAGCGGATCAGGGTTTCTGTGGACATGGGAACCTCCGGTCAATCAAAGGATTTTTTAATGTTAGATTCTTCTAACTGCCGGTCTGAAGAAAAGCCGCTGAAGCGTTCGGATGCATGGACGCACGGCGGCGGATGTTAGTTTTGACTAACAACCAGATCATATCACAGGCTGTACCTGCTGTCAAGGCTGAAAGATTGTCTGCTGTTGACGTATCAGAAGCTGAAGATGAGAAGTCCGGCGGCCCGGACAGGTGTCAGGATCCGGGGTTTTTCAGCACCTGCGGCCGGGTCTGAATATCAGGGGAAGCAGGGACCGGAACAGGAAAGGGCAGGGGCGGCATGGTCAGCTGCGCCCTTTCTTCCTGTAGCCGCAGTCGCAGTACGGCCCGCCGGAGGCCAGGGTGTATTCCCGGACGAAATCGCAGGCGCCGCCCGCCTCGGCCATGGTGTAATCCAGATGGCACATCGCGGGGACGAATTCATACAGCCCCAATTCCTTCATCAGGGTGCAGATGCCGCACCGGCTGAACCGGGCCTCGTAGCCGCAGCCGTCCGCATAGGGCAGAAACTCCATATTCCAGGAATAAGGGTTCCGGTCCGCCGCCCGCAGGGCGGCCGTGGCCTGCATGCCGCGGACGTCCTGTTCGCTGAACTTCTTTTTGCCCATCATCCGGCAGAACCGCCGCATGGTTCCTGTCATCATGGCCGAGGCGTAATAATCCGTCAGCTTCTCAACGGACGGCCTCTCCTTCATGGACAGTACAAAGGCCGAGAGCATGGCGCAGCTGACGATATTCATTCTGAAGCGGTCTTTTTTTTCGAATTCCGGCAGTTCGGCGACGATCTTCCTGTATTTTGGCCCTGCTGAAGCGGTCAGGCGCTTTGCTTCAACCGGGCTGAAACCCAGTTCCGAGACAAGATGCCTGCGGAAGGAGCCTTTGAACAGCAGCCACATGCCCAGGGGCATTCCCGCATATTTCATGAGAAACCCTCCTGAAAAAAGCAATATCCGTCTGTTTATGCCTTCCGGATGCGGAAATCGCACCGGTCCGCGCCTTTGCCCAGGGTGCCCGTCCGCCCGAACACGATGCCGGGCAGATGCCCGTAGGTCCGCTCATCGTTCTCGCAGTAGATCCGGGTCAGTTCCGGGCAGCCCAGTTCCGTAAAATACCGGCAGTAAGGGCAGGCCAGCACGTCCATGCGGTATTCCCCCTTCTTTTTCGGGTAGAACGCATTCCGGAAGCCGTTAGCCGGCCCGAAGACCTTCCGGACCAGGGGATCCCAGATCCGGACAAACAGGGAGGGCATCCCCGGCAGCCGCATCAGGCGCGCCAGCTTTTTTCCCAGGCTGTCCGTCAGTTGGACGGCTGCGTTCTCCACAATGCTGAAAGCCGTTTGATCATCAAGACGTTCTTTCGCCGTGAGATAGATTGCGGCGGCGGGAAAAATGCGTGATTCCGTGTGGAAGCGCATGGCCCTGGGGAGAGCATACCGGGCCAGGATGGCGGACAGCCGCCCCGTCGCCTGAAGCCAGAGCGCGTCGGCCTCTTCCTTCGGCAGATGCTTTTCCAGTTCCGCCCGCATGGCGGCTTTCTTCTTCATGATCTGTTCAGCTGTTTTCATGTCCGTTCCTCCGGTGTTATCCCAGCGTCACGTCCAGGATCATCATGACTGTAAACCCCAGCGCAAAGGCGACGGTTCCCACATTGGAATGCCTGCCTTCCGACATCTCCGGGATCAGTTCCTCCACCACCACATACATCATGGCCCCGGCGGCGAAGGCCAGAAAATAGGGCATCACCGGCGTCACCAGCCCGGCGGCCAGCAGGGTGATGAATGCGGCGATGGGTTCCACCGCTCCGGAGAGCACGCCCATCCAGAAGGTTTTGTGCCGGGGCATGCCTTCCGCCAGCAGCGGCATGGAGACGATGGCCCCTTCCGGGAAGTTCTGAATGGCGATGCCCAGGGCCAGGGCCAGGGCGCCGGCTGCAGTGATGCCGGTCTCCCCGGCCAGGAAGCCGGCGTAAACCACGCCCACCGCCATGCCTTCCGGGATGTTATGCAGCGTGACAGCGAGGATCAGCTTGGTGGTGCGCTTGAAGCCGCTCCGCGGGCCCTCCTGCTGCCTGTCCAGGTGCATGTGCGGTGTTGCCATGTCCAGCACCAGCAAAAAGCCCATGCCGATCAGGAAGCCGGCGGCGGCGGGAAGGAAAGCCAGCGTTCCCAGATGGGCGCTGCTCTCCAGGGCCGGCTGCAGCAGGCTCCAGAACGAGGCTGCCACCATGACGCCCGCCGCAAAGCCGGTCAGTGCCTTCTGCACCCCGGCGGAAATCTGTTTTTTCAGGAAGAACACCATGGCCGCCCCCAGACCGGTGCCCAGAAAGGGGATCAGGATGCCTTCCGCAATCTGAATATCCATCGTATCGCCTCACTTGACGTCCGTCAGAAGCCTGGAGCCGGACAGCCTTCCGGAGGAATCCGGACGGAACGCGCCGCGGCCCGGCTGCCTTACCCAACATCCGGATCTTCCTTCTGTTAGACGCAACTAATTCTATAACCGCGGGACGGATTTGTCAAGGCCGGCAGCGCGTTTCTTTGCGCATGGTGCAGATGCATAACAATACGGTTCAGATGACGCCGGGTCAACCGGAGGAGCCTTCTGCCCATGGGAATCATTGTCCAGCAATGAAAAAAGATGATCCGGTTTTTCCGGATCATCGAAAGAGAAAACGAAGTCTTTTTTAGTGCCGGCGGTTTACCGGACCGCGTTCTGCGGCACGAAACCGCGCACGGGCATGCCGTTGTACATCGTTTCCACATAGGCCCAGGAGCCGTTCAGGCTGAGCGTCGCCAGATAGGTGACGCTGTCCCCGGCGTTGAGCATCATCAGGGCGTCCGTCTGTTCCATCGGGTCGCTGGTAACGGCGGTGCGGTAGGCAATCAGGACGCGCTGCGTGCCGAAGGAAAGGGAATGCAGATTCGGCAGCATGCCCTGCAGTTCAAAGGCGTTCACATAGCCGACGCGGGTCATCTTGTCCTGGTTGCGGTACATTACCATCAGCCACTGCCCGTCAAAACCGGCGGCGTACAGGCTTTCCATCAGGGTCACCTGGGCGGTGCCGTTGTCTGCCCGCAGGCTGGCCGTATTTGGCGCGGTGTAAACCGGCAGGGTCTGGCCTGCGTTCAGGCTGCAGGTGGTAAAGAACAGGCTGGCCGGGGCGGGCACGCTGCTGCAGCCGACGTCGCCGGTATCGTCATACCCGTAGGGCTGGCTGGGGGCAAGGCTGCTTTGGCGGCCGTCGCAGCCGTCCGCGGGAGCGTTGTAGCCGCAGTCCGGAGCGGCGGCGCCGTAAGCCGGATCGCCGTATCCGCCGGAAGGGGTATTGTAACCGCCTGCCGGGCCGGACGCGTTTGCGCCGAACGTCGGGCTGTGAATGGTGCCCTCGGTGATGATGGTCGTGGAGTTATCGGAATAGTCGTAGTAATTGATGCCGGCGCTGCCGACGCCGATGCCCGGGGCGGCGCCGCCGGGGCAGCCGTAGACGCTGACGAGATCGGCCCGGATATAGCCGACGCCGCCGTAGAAGCGCACCTGGTACCAGTACACGCCGCAGTGGCAGACGATCCCGTACACATACACCGTGGTGCCGCGGCTGACCTGGGTGATGACGGTGCCGTTCGGCGAATACCGGACGTTGACCGCGTTGGTGTTGGTGTAGCCGGTAAAGCTGGCCGCTGTGGTGTAAGGCGTTACAGAGCCGTAGGAAGCGCAGCCGGCGGTGGTGATCAGGTCAGACCTCACCCAGCCGGTATAGCCGCTGGTCAGCACCTGATACCAGATGATGCCGCTGACGTCGGTGACGGCGCAGAGCAGCTGCACCCGGGTGCCCCGGCTCAGCTGCATCAGCGATGCGTAATACATGCCGGGACCGGAGCGGAAATTCGTGGCGTTCATGCAGATGGTGCCGTAACCGCTGGGCACCGCGCAGCCCGTCACTGGCGTCGGGGTGAAGGTCGGGGCGCCTCCGACATAGCCGCTGAAGATCCAGCCGCACAGGCTGCCGATGCTGCCGTAATACCACAGCTTGCTGCTCACATAGGTGTAATTGGTCACATAGATCGGATCCCCGTAGGAGACCACGCCGCAGACCGTGCTGGACGTGCCGGGGCAGGTGCGGACATTGATCCGGTAGCCGTTGACAAAGCCCTTGAAGGCTTTGAAGGCAGGCGCGGGGACGCAGGCGGCAGGGGTGTATGCCGAAGGAGCACAGGCGCTGTACGCGGACGGCGCTGCGCAGGACAAAGCCGTGCCGACGGTTTCGCAGACCGCAGCCGTTCCGGTCATGCCATAGGTCCCGGCGGCTCCGGTCGGCCCGCAGGCCATGGCCGGAGCGGCCATGCCGAAAGACCCGGCGGCCCCGGTCAGATCATAGGAAGCGGGCAGGCCGTAAAGGCCGTCGGCCTGAGCGGCCGGCAGCAGGGCGCAGACCAGCAGACAGGCAAGCAGAAGCGCGATGTTCTTTTTCATGGGGGAAACCTCCTTCCGGATTGGAGCCAACTGTCCGGACAATAACCGCATGGTGATGTTCGTGTCTATTATACCTGTTATCATTGGCAAAAAGGGGAAGGTTTGTTTACGGTTTTCTTACAAATTGCAAACAACTTTCCGTCAGTTCCGGATGCCGGCCGTCTTTCCCGGGCAGCCGGCGGGCTGGCGCAGCCCGGCCTGCGCGGAGCGGAAGAACCGGAATAAAACACAGAACCTGACGCGAATAAAACACAGAACCTGACGCGATCCGCTTGCGGTTCCGGTATTTTCATGGTATGATGCTACCGTTTTGAACCGGGCCCGGCGGCCGGTGCCGCCTGCGGCCGGGAAACGCTGCGGGGCGGCCTTTTCATTCCGGCCCGCGCCGCGGATGATTTTTTTCGGACAGGACGGAACAGACAGATGTACCGTATTCTTACCAGCGACGAAGCCGCCGCGATGATCCGGAGCGGAGAGACGATCTGCGTCAATTCATTCGTCGGCATCGAAAACCCCGTGGAGCTGCACGAGGCGATTTACCGCCGCTTTCACGAAACCGGAGAGCCGAATAACCTGACCATGGTTTCCAGCGCCGGCTTCGGCGTGTGGGACCCCGACCGCTGCGCGGAAGGCTATATCCGCGAGGGCGCCGTGCGCAAGCTGATCTGCGGGCACTTCGGGGCCATGCCGTCCACCAAGCGGCTCGTTCTGGAAGACAGGTTTGAAGCCTACAATCTCCCGCTGGGCTGCATCAGCCATGCGATCCGCGCCCAGGCCAGCGGCATACCCGGCGCCCTGAGCAAGGTCGGCCTGGACATCTTTGTCGACCCCAGGCGGGAAGGGCCCGGCATCAACAGGATTTCCCACGACGACAGCCTGGTCAGGCCCGTCGTGGTGGACGGGGAGGAATACCTCTATTATCAGCTGCCCAAAATCACCACGGCCCTGATCAAAGGCACGGCGGCGGACCGCTTCGGGAACATTTCTTTCGATGATATGTACATGTCCGGCGACGCCCTGTCCATCTGCCAGGCGGTCAAGGCGAACCGCGGCAGGGTCATCGTCCAGGTGGACCGCCTGGTCACCACGCCTTCCCGCCCCCGCAACACCATCATTCCCGGGTGCCTGGTGGATGTGATCGTGGTCGCCGCGCCGGAAGTCCGCCCGGTCGCCTTCAAAGCCCTGACAGGCTCTTTTGAGATCCCCTACGAGGAATGGAAGGGCTGGCAGGAGATGGTTGACGAACTGTCGGAAGCCAGGAGCAAGTCGAACCCTGCCTACAATACCATCGGCCGGCGGGCCGCCCGGGAGCTGAAGCCGGACGATATCGTCAACATCGGCATCGGCATTCCGGAAACGGTGAGCCGATACGCCAGGAAAAACGGCGTCCTGGACAAGATCACGATGACGGTCGAATCCGGCGGCATCGGCGGCTTTCCCGCCTCAGGCACGGTCTTCGGGGCGATGATCGGCGCCGCCTCCGTCTATGACATGGCCAACCAGTTCGACCTGTACAATTCCGGCGGACTCAACATCTGCTTCATGGGCGCCTTTGAGGTGGACAGGCACGGCAACGTCAATTCCCACCGGGGGCCCGAGACCTTTTCCGGCATCGGCGGGTTTGCCAACATCACCGCCAGAACGCCCACGGTCGTCTTCTGCCTGACCTTCAACACCCATGGGCTGGAGATCGAGCGGCGGAAGGACGAGGTGACGATCCTGCAGAACGGCACCATTCCCAAATTCGTCGACGAGGTGCGGTCCGTCAGCTTTTCCGCCGCGCGGGCCCTGCAGAACGGCCAGCGCGTCCTGTATGTCACCGAGCGCTGCGTGTTTGAGCTGACGGCGGAAGGCCTGGCCTTAAGGGAGGTTTATCCCGGGGTGGACCTGCAGAAAGATATCCTGGATCTGCTGCCGTTTGAGGTGTCTGTCTTCGTGCACTGAGCAGCGGGCCGCGGCCGAAAATCCGAAAGAAAAACTTGATTCGGACCCTGTGATATGGTAAAATAATGAAGCAGGAGGTAGATGAATGATGAAATCCGTTACGCTCAAGCTTTCCCAGGCAGAAGAAATAAAAGAATTTGTCAACACCGTCAACCGCTACGCCTATGAAATGGACCTGCGGGCCGGCCGCCATGTGGTGGACGCCAAGTCCATCCTGGGCATTTTCTCCCTGGATCTGTCCAAGCCGATTTCCCTGGAAATCTATTCGGACGACTGCGCCGATCTGATGGAAGATATCAGGCGTTTCATGATCTGAACCGGTTCACCCGATTGGAAGCCCTCCCTGCAGCGCGGACAGCACGGGGAGGGTTTTTGGCAACCGTCGCGTTGGAAAGGAGCAGATGATTGCACCAGCACTTTACGACCCTGGAAAGCACGTATGTATCCCTGTTCGGCACGGGAGACCAGATTGCTTCCCTGATTGAGGAAGAACTTCATGTCACGCTGAAGCCGCGCGATCAGCAGCTTGAAATCACGGGAGAAAACGAAGAGGACGTCCTGATTGCCGCCCAGTGCGCGGAAAAGCTGATGGCCCTGGCCGCCAGGGGAGAGGCCGTACAGCCTTCCCTGGTCCGCACGGTCATCTCCATGGCGAAGGCCGGCCGCCTGTCCGAGCTGGACGGGCTGATGAGCCAGGTCATCGCCGTGACGCACAGGGGGGCCCCGATCCGCTGCAGGACGCCGGGCCAGAAGCAGTATGTGGATACGATCCGCCGCCGCGAGCTGACGCTGGCCGTCGGCCCGGCCGGCACCGGCAAAACGTACCTGGCCGTCGTGATGGCGGTCTCCGCCCTCAAAAGCCGGGAGGTGGACCGGATCGTGCTGACCCGCCCGGCAGTCGAAGCCGGTGAAAAGCTGGGCTTTCTGCCCGGGGACATGACCCAGAAGATCGACCCGTACCTGCGTCCGCTCTATGACGCCCTGTACGACACCATGGGCGCGGACGCCTACGCCCGGCTGACGGAGCGGGGCGTGCTGGAAGTGGCGCCCCTGGCCTTCATGCGGGGCAGGACGCTGGCGCATTCCTTTATCATCCTGGACGAAGCCCAGAACACCACGCCGGAACAGATGAAGATGTTCCTGACGAGGATCGGCCAGGGTTCCCGCTGCGTCGTCACGGGGGATATTTCCCAGATCGATCTGCCCAACGCCCGCCAGTCCGGCCTGGTGCAGGCCATGGAAGTGCTGCGGGACGAAAGCGCCGTCGGCATGATCCGCCTGACGGAGGAAGACGTCGTACGGCATGAGCTGGTGCGCCGGATTGTCGCGGCGTACCAGAAATATGAGGAGGCTCATCGAAGGAGCTGATAACATGAGTGATCCGCAGGCAGCCGGTTCCGTTTCCGGCAAACAGAAAAAGCAGCGAAAAGGCATTTCCCTGCCGCAGCGGGGCAAATGCGCTTTGCTGTACGCCGCTCTGACCGTTTTCCTGGCGGTCGTGTTTGTGGTCAGCCTGATCCCGCGCAAATACAGTCTGTCGCTGGGACAGATTTCTTCCGTGACCGTCATCGCGCCCAAAACGGTGGAAGATCTGGTCACCACGGAAGCACAGCGGGCGGAAGAAGCCAGAAAAGTGGAGCCGATCACCTTCTACAGCGAGGAGGTCAAGCCCCGGGTCCTGAACCGGTTCGATGCGATTTTTTCCGAACTCCGGGCCGTCCGCCAGTTCAGCGGCACGCTCGAAAAGCCGGCGGGAGACGCTTATACCAGGGAAGAGCTCCGCTATGCCGCTTCCATGCTGACGCTGATGGTGATGACGGATTTCCAGCTGACGACGCTGATGCGCACCAGCCAGGAGAACTTTGACTCCCTGTACAACAACATGTACACCGTCATCGACAATTCGATGAACCTCCGTTTTTCCAGCGCCCAGAAGGACAGCACCATCCAGCAGATCAGCCAGATCATCGGCTATAAGTTCGATGCCGTTCTGATGCAGAACGTGGCGATCCCGGTGCTGTGGGAGTGCATCGAGCCCAACGTCATCATCGACGAGCAGGCGACCGAAGAGAGCCGTCAGCTGGCGCGGGAAAAAGTCAAACCGATCACCATCCAGCAGGGAGAGGAAATCGTGACCAAGGGCCAGCGGGTCACCGCCGCCCAGATCAATATCCTGGGGAACCTGGGCCTTCTGGAAGGCGATCAGATGAACATCGCGGCCTATCCCGGCTCAGCCGTGCTGGTGCTGGCGGTGATGATCCTGCTTTATCAGGTCATTTCCCATATTTCCGTTGGCCTGACCCGGGAATTCAGACGGATGCTGATCCTGTGCATTGTGATGGCCGGAACGGTGCTTCTGTGCGCATTGACCCGGATGTTTCACCTGCTGCTGATGCCCGTGATTCTGGCGGTGCTCCTTCTGACGTCCCTGGATTCTCTGCGCGCCGGGCTGAGCGTCAACACGGCGATGAGCGCGCTGATGGTGGTTTTCCTCCTCGGCTTCGGCGACAACGACAATACGGACGTCGTCCGGACCGCCCTGACGACGCTGATAAGCGGCACGGCAGCCGGGATGATGATCCGGAAAAGCGGCAGCCGCCTGAAACCGATGTTTGCCGGTATGGTGGCCGCCGTCATCAATTTCATCGTGATCATCGGCATCGCGATGATTACCGTCAATTCCTGGAAAACGGAATGGGACGACGCACTGATCAGCATGGCCGGCCCGGCCATCTCCGGTCTGCTGGCCATGGCGCTGCAGCCGCTCCTGGAGTCCCTGTTCAATTTGCCGACGCCGATGCGTCTGCTGGAACTGAGCAACCCGAACTCCCCGCTGCTCAAGCGCCTGATGATGGAGGCGCCGGGCACGTATCACCACAGCATCCTCGTTGCCAATCTGGCGGAGGCGTCCGCCGAAGCGGTGGGGGCCAACCCTATCCTGGCCAGGGTCGGCGCGTATTATCATGACATCGGCAAACTCAAGCGGCCGCAGTACTTCAGCGAGAACCAGGGAGGCGGGGAGAACGCCCACGACCATACCGAACCGGAAATTTCCGCCAAGATCCTGACTGCCCACACCCGGGACGGTCTGGCCCTGGCCCGGGAATACCGGCTGCCGGTGGAAATCCAGCAGATCATCGCGAACCATCACGGCAACAGCCCGGTCATGTATTTTTATCACAAGGCCGTGCAGCTGGCGGGCGGCAAACCGGTGGATATCAACCTGTTCCGCTATGAAGGCAATAAGCCGTCCACCCGGGAAGAAGCCATCATCATGCTCTGCGATACGATCGAAGCCGCCGTCCGCAGCCGCAAGGACAGCATGACGGAAGAGGAGCTGACTGCCTACATCGTCAAGCTGGTCAGGGGAAAGCTGTCGGACGGCCAGCTCAACAACGCGCCGATTACGCTTCGGGACATCGACCAGATCTGCACCGCCTGCACCATCGTGCTCAAGGGCGTCAATCACGAGCGGGTCGCCTATCCGGGCGATCCGCGCAAGCCTGACGCCGGGCAGAAGAAGCAGCGCGGCCGCACCGCGCCCGCGGCCCCGCAGCAGCAGAAAGCCGCGCCGGCGGCCGCTCCCGTGACCGTGACGCCGCCTCCGTCCCCGGAGAGCCTGGCGGCGGACGCGGCGCTGCAGGACCAGCCCAAACCGGAGGACATCGAGACGGAGAACGCGCCGGCCTATATTCCGTCCGGCCGGGATGTGACCGAGGATATCCCCGACGAGACGCCGGAAGCAGAACCGGCTGAAGAGGGAACGGATAACGAATGAAACTCGAACTGGAATGGAATGCCGGTGTTCGGGACAGCGGGGCAGCCGGAACGGAGGCCCTGCTGAACCGCGCCGGGGAAGCGGCACAGCGGGCGGAACAGATCTCCGTGCCGCTGTGCGTTCATGTTGAACTGACGGACGATGAGGACATCAGGCTTCTGAACCGGACGCAGCGCGGGATCGACAGGGCGACGGATGTGCTGAGCTTTCCCGCGGTTTCCTATCCTGCCGGAAAAACCGCCGGCCAGGTCCCAAAGCTCCTGCTCAGGGAATACGACCCGGATGAAGACGCCTGCTTCATCGGGGACATTGTGATTTCCCTGCCGCACGCCAGGGCCCAGGCGGCCGAATACGGACACAGCCCGGAAAGGGAGCTTGCGTATCTGCTGGTGCACGGGCTCTTTCATCTGTTCGGATACGATCACATGAACGAAGAGGACAAAAGGAGCATGAGAACCATGGAGGAAAAAGCGCTGGACAGCGCCGGCATGGGCCGGCTGACGGACGACGAGCTGATCGCGATGGCGAAGGAAGCGATGACGCACGCCTATGTGCCGTACTCGCATTTCCGCGTCGGGGCGGCGCTGCTGACCCGGGAAGGGAAGGTCTATCAGGGCTGCAACATCGAAAACGCGTCCTACGGCGCGACCAACTGCGCGGAGCGGACGGCCCTGTTTAAGGCGGTGTATGACGGAGAGCGCGATTTTACCAGGATCGCGATCGCGGCGGAAAAGGCGATGGCCTGGCCCTGCGGGATCTGCCGGCAGGCGCTGTTCGAGTTTTCGCCCGATATCACGGTCATTGTCGCCTGCGGGGATCAGAAAGCCAGCGCGAAGCTCAGCAACCTGCTCCCCAACGGCTTTGGGCCCAGCAGCGGCACTTCCGAATATCTTGGAAAGGAAGAATGACATGGCGGAACAAGCGTTTCACTCCGGATTTACGGCGATCGTCGGCTCTCCCAACGTGGGCAAATCCACCCTGATCAACCGCCTGGTGGGGGAGAAGATTTCCATCGTCAGCAATAAGCCGCAGACCACCCGTTCCCGCCTGATGGGGGTCATGAACGGGGATCAGGTACAGATCGTCCTGGTCGATACGCCGGGTGTCAACCGGCCGAGAACCAGGCTGGGCGAATACATGGAAGCCTCCGTCACCGAGGCGATGAAGGGCATCGACGCGCTGATGGTGGTGGTGGACGCTTCCCACATCACCGACAGGGACCGTCAGTTGGTCCGGGATTTTTCCGCCAGGAAAGTCTATAAGGTGCTGGTTTACAACAAGCTCGACCTGGTCACCCCGCAGAAGCTCCTGGAGGTCATGGCCGAGTTCAGGGATCTGCCGTTTGACAGCTTCATCCCCCTGAGCGCTGCCACCGGCGAAGGGGTCGATACCCTGGTGCGGGATCTGAGCAGCCACATGCCTGCCGGGCCGCGCTATTTCCCGGAAGACATGGTGACCGACCAGCCCGAGCAGGTGCTGTGCGCCGAGATGATCCGTGAAAAGGCCCTGCTTCATCTCCGGGAGGAGGTGCCGCACGGGATCGGCGTGGAGATTCTCCGCTTTGAAAAACAGAAAAACGCCACCGAAATCGACGCCACCATGTACTGCGAAAAGGATTCCCACAAGCGGATCATCATCGGCAAGGGCGGCCAGACGCTCCGGCAGATCGGCCAGGAAGCCCGCGAGGACATGGAGGCGCTCTTCGGCTATCATATTTATCTCCAGCTCTGGGTGAAGGTCAGGCCGAACTGGCGCAATTCCGCGGAAGACTTAAAGACCCTGGGCTATGTGATCAAATGACGGAGGCCGCGATGACACCGACCGGAAAGTATCTCTACGTGGATTACCAGGGGCGGACGCTGCGCCTGTATAATCAGCGCTGCCGCGAATGGACGCAGAACTACGGCTACCGGGGCTCGGACGCGACCCTTTCCAGCGCGGGCTGCGGCATTTTTTCCGTCGGCAACGCCGTCTGCTTCCTGAACGGCCTGCGCGTCGATGCGGACAGCCTGGCCGTCTTTTCCATGGAAAACGGCGGCAGGGGGGACGACGGGACAGACCGGCCTGCCCTCCTTTCAGCCATGCAGGAAAAGGGACTGGCCGGACGGTACGGCTTTTCCTACCGGGGCGACGGGCTGAGAAACGACCTGGATACGCTGTATGATCATCTGCTCCGCGGCGGCGCGGCCCTGGGCAACCTGCGGGTGGGCCACATCGTGGCTCTCTGCCTGGCCCGGGAAGACAGCGGCGAAAAACAGGTGCTGGCCCTCGACCCCTACAGCGAGACAAACCACGAAAAGGTGACCCCCTTTGTCCGGGAAATCATTCCGGAGAGCGCCGTGATCAGCGCCGGCAGAACCGAAAGCGGTCTTCCGGTTTTTTATACGCTGACCTACGCCATGTACTGGATGCCGCTTTCGAGGGTGCATGATTTCAATCTGCTGCATCCAAAGGAGAGCCGGGCATGATGCGTGAATCCTCCGGACGGCTCCGGCTGACGGCTGTCCTGCTGATACTGCTGCTTCTCATTGCCGGGAGCGCTTCGGGAGCCGCCGGCCCGGACGGCAGCGTCCGCGTGCTGATGACCCGGCTGGCCCTGACGGATACGGCGGAGCTGCTGCTGGACGGCAGCTATACCTGCGGGGAGATGGCTTTCCAGCAGGGCAGCAAAGTGATCCTTCAGGTGAGGGACGGCAGCATCCGCCTGTTCTACGAGGGCATGGTCCGGGATATGGGAAAGCAGGTCACCTTCCTGCGCCACCGGCTTCCCAGGCAGGACCTGAACGGCATCCGCGTGGGCGGGGCATATCCCCTATACTGCGGGGACCTGCTGTTTGACATCGATAAAGGGCAGCTGCGCTGCGTGGCCAGGCTGGAGGTCGAGGAATATCTGCTGGGCGTCCTGCCCTATGAGATGAGCAGCGCCTTCCCGCTGGAAGCCCTCAAGGCGCAGGCGGTCGCCGCCCGCACCTACGCGCTGACCCATCTGCACCCGGACAGGGCGTACGATGTGGAGGACAATACCAACGATCAGGTCTACGCCGGGATCACGGCCGACGCCCCGGTCATCCGGCAGGCCGTAAAGGAAACCGCGGGCATCTGCGTCTTCTATCAGGACAGCATGGTGCCCTGCTATTATACCGCCAGCAACGGCGGCCGGGTGGAAAGCATTGAGCGCGTATGGGGCACGAGCGGCCCGCACGGGTATGTCCGCCGCAAAGCGGATCCGTACGATCTGGCGAATGAAGAAAGTCCCATGCTTTTTCTCTCCGTTCCGAAAACCTGGGGAGACAGCGAAAACGCCGGGCCGCTCGGGACGTTCCTGATGCCGCGGCTGAAAGCGGCGCTGGAACAGCGGGGCTATGCCCCGGAAGAAAACGGCATCCGGATCCGGAGCGTTTCGGATGTCTCCCTGCGGAATCAGACGGATGAAGGCAGCGGGGTCTTTGAGTCCGTGCAGATCAGCCTCATGGTTTCACTCCGGGGTCAGACAGCGCCGGACGGGGAGGAAGAGATCAGCCTGCCCGGTTTTTCGAAGGATACGCCCATGCCGGCCGGGACGCCGGCTGCCGCGCCGGATGGGGAAGAAGAGATCAGCCTGCCCGGTTTCTCCCTTCAGACGCCGCAGCCTTCAGCGTCCCCGGACGGATGGACGGACCTGCCACAGCCGGTCGTCCTGACGCTGTCCTATTTCGGGGAGGTCGAAGGCGCGTTCAGCCTGTCCCTGAACGGATCCAACAACGAGGTGACAACAGTCCGGGAGGAACCGGGCGCCTTTGTCCTGGAAGCCAGGCGCTACGGCCATGGCGTCGGCCTCAGCCAGCGCGGAGCGCAGCGGATGGCCGCCAGGGAAGGCTGGGGCTACCGGCAGATCCTGCGCTATTACTATCAGGGAATCACGCTGCGCCGCGTCAGGTATACCTATCAGAGCGCCGCGGCTTTGAGCGCCGCTTTTCTTTCGACGCCTGCTCCGCCGGCCACGCCGACCCCGCGGCCGACGCTGATGCCGGTGACGGTCCGGGCCGGGGAAACCCGGGTGATTGTCGACAGAATCTCCAGCGATTCCACGCTGAACCTGCGGAGGGAAAACAATACGACTTCCGAGATCCTGATGCGGCTGTACTACGGCCAGGAGCTGGCGGTGATCGGGACGGAGGGAGACTGGCTCCGTGTCCGGACCGATACGGTGGAGGGCTATGTGATGTCAAAATACGTGACCGCTGTGCCGGAGGAATGAGGACATGACGGAACGGAAAAGCGTAACGCTGTATACCGACGGCGCCTGTTCGGGCAATCCCGGCCCGGGCGGCTGGGCGGCCGTGCTGATGTTCGGCGGCAGGGAAAAGGAGATGTCCGGCTCCGCGCCGGAGACGACCAACAACCGCATGGAGCTGTTGGCCGTCATCTGTGGGCTGGGAGCCCTTAAAAAGCCCTGCCAGGTGGAGGTTTATTCCGATTCGACCTACGTGGTTGACGCCGTGACGCAGCACTGGCTGTCCGGCTGGCTCAAAAAGGGCTGGAAGACCTCCGCGGGCGCCCCGGTGGCCAATCAGGACCTGTGGCTGATGCTGGTGGAACAGCTGAAGACCCATCAGGTACGGTTCATCAAGGTCAAAGGGCACGCGGACAACGAGTACAACAACCGGTGCGACGAGCTGGCCCGCGGAGCGATCAAAAAATACCTGGCCTGGGAAAAAGCGCAGGCGGCCGGATCATGAGCCTGCCGCTAAAGTGCCTGACGGCTGCTTGCTGGGTGCTTTCCGGGGCGGCCGCGGTCTGGGCGGCCAGGCGGCTCCGGTGCTGGTTTTTCAGCGCGCTGGAGTTTACCCAGGCCGTTCTGCTTGAAAAAAGCGCCCGGATTCCCGTTCTGCCTGCTCTCTGGCTGCGGGGCTATTTTGATCAGGACCGTGTCAGGCTGATCTGGGTGTTCCTGGGCGGATGGCTCCTGCCGGTTCTGTCCGTGCTGATCCGGCTGATTTTCGGCGAAACGGCGGGAACCGCCGGTACGGCCGGGCTGCTGGCTGTGCAGGGCATTCCCTTTGCGGGGCAGCTCGTTTCCCGCGTGAAGGGGATAGACGGGAAACGGCACGAGCGCTTCAACCGCTATGCGCCGCTGAAAGCGGCGGACAGGGCGCGGGCTGCCCGGGAAGCCAGAAAGACAAGGCTCACGGCGCCTGGACGCCGCTTTTTCCCGGAAAAGACGGGGGCGGTCCTTTCCGGCGCCAACACGGCCCGCGATGAGGCCCTCCTTGCGGATCTGGCGAGGTTCTGACTCTGCTCAGAAAAGTGCGATTTCGTGAGAAAATAACTTGTCTTTTGATTTTTTTTCCTGTATAATATGTCCGTTGTCATTATTTCTCAAGAATGGAGATGCCTGAAAATGCGCAAGAAGTTTACTCTGTTATTACTGCTGCTGCTGGTTGCTTCCCTGACCCTCAGCGGCTGCTCCCTGGTGGTGAAGGACAAGGTGAAGGACGCCGCCCAGATTGTTCTGAGCGTGAATGACGATACCGTCAACAAGGAAGAATTCCTCCGCAGACTGGGCGAAGAAGAAAACTATCTGGTCAACAATTACGCCTACACCTACCAGATGTATCAGTACTACGGGATCGGCGGTTTTTCCATGCCCTCCAGTGAACAGATCCATGCCGAGGCCGTCAAAAACGTGTACGATGCCGAGGTCAAGGAGTTCATTCTCAAGCAGAAGGGCGCGGAGCTGGGCCAGGATACCCTGACGGATGAAGAAACTGCCGCCGCCAAGGCGGATGCGGAAGCCAACTTCAATGAGATGCTGCAGCAGGTCATCGACGGCGGGTATCTCGGAGAAACCGCAAGCGAAGGCGATGCCCTGAAGGAAGAAGCCCGCAGGTACTGCGAAGAGAACAACTACGGCACGCTGGAAAGCTTTACCGAAAACGCGCTGGAACGGGCGAAGGAAGAAAAGCTCCGCAGCTTCGTCGTCAAGGACGTCACCGTGACGGACGAAGAAATCCAGAACCAGTACAAGGTCAATCTGGATGAAGCCAAGAAAAAGTATGAAGAAAACATTTCCGCTTTCGGCACCGCGGTCAACAACGGTGAAAAGGTGTACTATACTCCGGCCGGCTACCGCTATGTCAAGCAGATCCTCCTGAAGTTCGGCGAGGATGACCAGAAAGCCGTCGACGAAGCCAAGACCGCTGTGACCAACGAGCAGAAAGCGCTGGATGACGCTCAGAAGGCCGTGACCGACAATGATGAGGCCCAGAAGGCCGAAGGCGTGACCGACGAAGCGAAGGCAGAACTGGCCGAGGCCCGCACCGCCCTGGACCAGGCCGTGACCGAGGCCCAGGCTGCCCTGGACGAAGCCAGGGCCAAGAGTCAGCAGGCGCTGGATACCGCTTTTGCCAATCTGCAGCCGCGTCTGGACGAAGTAACGGCCAAGCTGGCTGCCGGCGAGGACTTTGACGCCCTGATCGAGCAGTACAATGATGACCCCGGCATGAAGAACGAGCCCGGCAAGACGAACGGTTACGCCGTCTGCGCAGGCTACACCCCCTTCATGGCTGAGTTCGTGGACGCCGCGATGGCCCTGGCCAAAGTGGGCGATGTCTCTGAACCGGTCAGGAACGACGCCTACGGCTACCATATCCTCAAGTACGTAGCGGACATTCCGGAAGGCGAAACCGGTCTGGAAGCGTTTGCCGAAGAGATCCGCCTGTCCCTGCTGGCTGACAAGCAGGATGAGCTGTACAACAAAACGCTCGAAGATTGGACCAACGCCGCCAAGATCGTCTACAGCCAGGATAAGCTGGAAAACTGACGGCAGTTCATCTATGAATACCTGAATCCTTCCCCCGGGACTTTCCGCTGAGCGGTGTTCCGGGGGATTTCTTTGCGGAAACGATTCCGTTCTTTACAGATGATCCGTTTCCCTGTATCATAGGAAACGGACAGCCGGGCGGGAAAGAGCGCGGACGGGAATGAGGCTTTGCAGGCTGTGCGGCAGTTCCCTGCCCGGGGCAAAAAACGGAGGAAGCGGGTGCTCTATGTATACCGTAGATGTGAGAAATTTCAGGCCGGTGCCGGTCCGCTCTCTCGGCGGCTGTTTTTCAGGCCGGAATCCCTCGGGAGATGTGCTTTCCGTCAACAGCTTTTATCTGGAAAAGAACGGCAGACCCTTTTTCCCTGTATCGGGCGAGTTTCATTACAGCCGGATGGATGAGCGCCGCTGGGAAGACGAGCTGATCAAGATGCGGATGGGCGGCGTAAACACGGTTTCCACCTATGTGTTCTGGAACCATGTGGAGGAACAGGAAGGCGTCTTTGATTTTACAGGCCGGCGGGATCTGCGCCGCTTTGTCAGCCTGTGCCGGAAGCACGGCCTGTACGTGATCCTGCGGGTCGGGCCTTTCGCTCACGGCGAAGCAAGGAACGGCGGCCTGCCGGACTGGCTGTACGGAAAGCCCTTTGAGGTTCGCACCACCCATCCCGGTTTTCTCGGGTGCGTCCGCCGGCTGTACGGGGAGATCGGCCGCGCAGCTGCCGGCCTTTTCTGGCAGGACGGCGGGCCCGTGATCGCCGTGCAGCTGGACAACGAATACATGCACTCCAGCGCGCCCTGGGAGATGACTGCCGGCATTTCCGATGAATGGGTGTTCAGGGGAAACGAAGGGGAAAAATATATCCTCGCCCTGCGGGAAATCGCGCTTTCCTGCGGCCTGACGCCGGTGTTCTTTACCGGCACTGCCTGGGGCGGCGCGGCGTATTCCGACAGGGTCCTGCCGCTGTGGGGCGGCTACGCCTACCGGCCGTGGATTTTCTATTCCTACAGGGGGGAGCATCCCGCCACCGAAGAATATGTCTATCAGGACTATCATCACAACGGGGTCCGGTGCACCGATGATTTCGTCCCGGCCTATCCTCCGGAGGACCGTCCCTACGCCTGCTGTGAAATGGGCGGCGGGATGATGTGCTGCTACAATTACCGCTTTCAGTACCCTTATAAAAGCGTGGACGCCCTGGCGAACATCAAGCTGGGCTCAGGCTGCAATTTTCTCGGGTATTACATGTTCCACGGGGGCACCAATCCCATCGGGAAGAACGGGACGTATCTGAACGAGTCCCAGGTGTCCAAAATCAGCTATGATTATCAGGCGGCCCTGGGCGAGTACGGCCAGGTCCGGGAGAGCTACCGGAGGCTCAAATCGATCCACTTTTTTACCAGGTTTTTCGGGGACCGCATCGCGCCGATGGAAACGGTGCTGCCGGAAGGCGCTTCACGGATTTCACCGGAGGATCTGACCGCCCTGCGTTTTGCCGTGCGGACCGACGGGGAGAGCGGTTTCCTGTTCGTCAACAACTTCCAGGATCACCGCGTTATGCCCGGCCGGAAAAACAAGCGGGTCCTGATCGAAACGGCAAGGGAAAGCTTTTCGTTTGACATCTCCATCGCTTCGGAGGAGAACGCCGTCCTGCCCTTCCGGTTTGATCTGGACGGCATCCTGCTTCTTCAGGCGAACGCCCAGCCGCTGCTTCGGACGGCTGTCAGCGGCAGGAACACCTATGTCTTTATGGTTCCCGACGGGATGGACGGGGCTTTCCGCTTTGAGGAAGGAACGCAGGTTTCCGGCTGCAGGCCGTTTTTCACCGTGAAAAAGGGCGAAGCGGAGGCTGACGTGCTGGTGGTCAGCCGGGAGGAAGCCGGCCGGCTGTTTCTCCTGAGGGACGGGAGCCTGGTGCTGACCGAAGCCGCCCTGCTGGAGGACGAGCGGGGCTTGCTCCGGCTTCAGACCGTGCTGCCGGAAAACACCCTGCGCTGCTGGCCTGCGCAGCGTCTGGAGGGAAAAGCCCGCCGTCTTTCCGATGAAGGCGTCTGGGGCGTATACCGGGCGGATGCCGCCGAAAAGCAGATCCCTGTTTCCTGCGAAGCCGCCGCTCCCTGCCGCTGGATCCTGAAGCTGCCGGAAGACGCCCTGGACGGTCTGCGGGACGCGAGGCTGCAGATCGACTGCCGGGGCGATATCGGGACCCTGTTCCTGAACGGCAGGATGATCAGCGACAATTTCTGCAACGGCGCCGTCTGGGAAGTGGGGCTGATGGAGCAGAAGAATGCTCTTTCTGCCGGGATGGTGCTCAGAATCACGCCGGTCCGGGAAGGAGCCCGGGTGAACGCGGAAACGGCCATGGCTGCCCGGAGCGAAACGGCTGACGCCGAAATCGCCGAGCTGAATGGAGTCCGGGTGCAGCCTGTATACGAAATCGGTCTGTAAGGGGGATGGGTATGCGAAAGGTGCAGGTCTCGGAACGGATCGTGACGATTCCGACCTACCGGGCGGCCGCTCCGGAAAAGAATCCGCTGTTTATCGAAAAGCGCGCCTACCAGGGCTCCACGGGCAAGGTTTATCCCCTGCCCGTCACGGAGATGATCAGCGAAACCAAAGAGGACGTGCAGTACCGGGCCGTTATTCTGGAAAACGACTATCTCTGGGTGATGATCCTGCCGGAACTGGGCGGGCGGATCCAGCGGGCGCTGGACAAGACCAATCAGTATGATTTCGTGTACTATAACCGGGTCATCAAGCCCGCCCTGGTGGGCCTGGCCGGCCCGTGGATCTCCGGCGGCATCGAATTCAACTGGCCCCAGCATCACCGCCCTTCCACCTTTATGCCGGTGGATTATGCCTTTGAGGAAAACCCGGACGGATCCGCCACCGTGACGCTGAGCGAAACCGACCGCATCAACGGCACCAAAGGCAGCGCTTCGGTCACCCTGTACCCGGACAAGGCCTATATCGAGATCCGGGGCAGGCTCTTTAATCCCACCGACTTTCCGCAGACCTTCCTGTGGTGGGCCAATCCTGCCGTGCATGTCAACGACCGGACCTTTTCGGTGTTTCCGCCGGATGTGAACGCCGTCATGGACCACGGCAGGCGCGCCGTTTCCACTTTCCCCATCGCGACCGGCGAATACTACAAGGCCGATTACTCGGCGGGGGTGGATATTTCCCGGTACAAGAATATCCGGGTGCCGACTTCCTACATGGCGGCCCATTCCGATTTTGACTTTGTGGGCAACTTTGACGAGGGAAGGGACGCCGGCCTTCTTCATGTGGCCGACCATCATATCAGCCCCGGCAAGAAGCAGTGGACCTGGGGGAACGGGGACTTCGGCCGTATGTGGGACAGGAACCTGACCGACGGGGACGGGCCGTACATCGAACTGATGACCGGTGTGTACTGCGACAATCAGCCGGATTTTTCCTGGCTCAAGCCCCGGGAGGAAAAGACATTTGTCCAGTATTTCATGCCCTACAAGACCGTGGGCCGGGTCAGCAACGCCACGAAGGACGTCATTCTGGGCATCGACTTTCTGGATGAACGGGGCGCCGTCATCGAACCCGATCCTTTCGCAGCCGGCAGGGAGGCCGATGAGGCCGCCGAACGGCGGGCGGCCGCGGCCCGCGTCAAGGTGTACGCAACAGGCGAATACAAAAACGCCAGCGTCGTCCTGTGGGCGGGCGGCAGGGAAATCTACCGCAGGACAGCGGATCTGAGCCCCCTGGCCGCTTTCGTCGATACGGTGGAGGGGCTTTACGACTACCGGGCGGCGGTGTATGATGAAAATGGCACCGCCCTCTGCGAATATACCGAGTATGTGAAGGAAAACCGGCCCATTCCGGAGCCCGCCGAGGCGCTGAAGCAGCCGTCCGAAATCCAGTCCCCGGAAGAGCTGTATCTGGCCGGCCTGCACCTGGAACAGTACCGTCACGCCGCCTTCCTGCCCGACGATTATTACCGGGAGGGGCTGCGGCGGGATCCTACCGACATCCGGCTCAACAACGCCCACGGCCTGATTCTGCTGCGCAGCGGGCAGACGGAGGAAAGCATCCCTTATTTCCGGGCAGCCATCCAAAAGCAGACCTGGCGCAATCCGAACCCTTATGCAGGGGAAGCGTATTTCAACCTGGGCCTGGCGCTGGAACTGAAGGACCGGCTGCCCGAAGCCTATGACGCTTTCTTCAAGGCTGCCTGGAGCGCGGAAACGGCTGGCGCATCCTATGCTCATCTGGCCAGTATCTGCGTGCGCCGGGGAGATTTCGGGCAGGCGCTGGCTTTTGCCGATGAAAGCCTCCTGCGGGGATGGCATGATATGAAAGCCCGGTCGCTCAAAGCATCCATCCTGGCGCATCTGTGCCCGGAAAGTGCGGAATACAGGCGTTTCCTGACGGAAAGCCTGGCCATCGACCCCCTGTACCTGGCCCTGCTCTGGCGTGCGGAAGATCAGGCGGCTTTTGAGAAAGTGACCGGCGGACGCGCCGAAGAATACCTGACCGCGGCGTACGAATACATTGGCTTTGGGTTCTTCGGGGACGCTGTGAACATCCTGTCCGCCTGTCCGGCGGAAAACCCCATGAAGTATTATGCCATAGCCTATGCCGAAGGCAGGCTGGGCAGGCGGGAAGCCGCGAAAGCCGATGCGGAAAGGGCCGAAGCCCTGCCGGCCGACCTTTGCTTCCCCAACAGGCTTTTGGAACGGATGATCCTGGAGTACGCTGCCGGCATCCTGCCCGCCGCTCCCAAAGCGCATTATTACCTGGGCGAACTGCTCTACGACAAAAAACAGTACGGGGCGGCCATTGCCCATTGGCAGACAGCCGTACGGCAGCAGCCCGACCTTGCGCCGGCCCGCCGCTGTCTGTCCATTGCCTGTTACAATCATGGGGACAAAGACCTGGCAGCCGGGGAAATCGCGGAAGCCTGCAGGCTGGAGCCGGAAAACAGCCGTTTCCTGCTGGAACAGGACCAGCTGCTCAGGCGCCTGGAACGGCCGGTCCGGGAGCGTCTGGCCCTGCTGGAAGCCCGGAAGGAAATCATTCCCGGCCGCTGCGCCCTGATGCTGGCCTACGTGACCCTGCTCAATCAGGACGGACAGCACGAAAAGGCGCTGGACCTGCTGATGCACTATACATTCCATGTCTGGGAGGGCGGCGAAGGCAAGGTGGCGGACGAATACAAGACCGCCCTGTTTGCCCTGGCGGAAAAGGCCCTGGCGGACGGGAAGGCGGAGGAGGCCATCGCCTTCGCGGAACGCACGCTGACCTATCCTCCCAACCTGGGTGAAGGCAAGCTGGACAATGTGCCGGACAACCGGGCGTATTATACGATGGGCTGCGCTTACCGGATGATGCGGGAGGAAGCCCGCGCCCGGGAGTGCTTTGAAAAAGCCGCGGCCGGCTCCCAGGTGCCCGAACCCGTGCGGTATTACAACGACCAGCCGTCCGATTACATTTATTATCAGGGCCTGGCATTTGCCGCCCTGGGCAGCATGGAGAAGGCGAAAAAGTCCTTCCATCAGCTGATCATTTTCGGCGAGCGTCACCTGTTTGACAGGGTAGGCTATGATTTCTTCGCCGTATCGATGCCGGAGCTTGAGGTCTACCAGGACGACCTGCAGAAGCGCAGCGACGATTACTGCCGCCGTCTGATGGCGCTGGGCCGCAGGGGCTTAAATGAAATCAGGGGATGATCAGCTTTCAGGGGAAACGTCCGCGGTCCATGTCCTGACGTCAGGCATATAATATGAAAGAGAATCTGCCCGGAGGCGTAAATCCAGGACAAAAAGGATTGCGCATCGGCCTGAATTTGGATATAATAACAGCAGTCCTGCCCATCCGGCGCAGGAGAGGGAGGAAACACCATGCTCAAGCGCCTGATCCTGCTGTTGACCGCTGTGGTCCTGCTCTGCCCGTGCTGCCTGGCGGAAGAAGAGGAAGACGAGCTCTTCTTTCCCTTCTCAGGGAATGAACCGGCCGCGCAGGAGCAGGGGGCGGGTGTCCCGGCGCAGGTCCCTGCGCCGGCCGTACCGGAAGCCCCGGCCAAAGAGCGTCTGCCGCGGGAAACGCTGATGACCTTCTTTACGGATTCCGTGTTCGTGGGCGATTCTGTGTCCGAGCGTGTCCGGACCTACGTAAAGGACCAGCGCAAAGAGGAGCCGGACCTGCTTTCCAACGCGAAATTCCTGGTCAAACAGAGTTATATGCTCTTTATGGCCAGCAAGAACTACGTGTCGGAGAAGTCTGCCAACCTGACCTACAACGGCCGTGAGATGTCCCTGTGCATGATCATGGGGGCGATGAGGCCCAGGCGGGTGTTTATCCTGCTGGGCATCAACGACTATATCGGCGAAAAGATCGACAAGGGGATGGAGTACGTCACCCGCACGGTGGAGCTGATCCACAAATACGCCCCGGGGACGGAGGTGTATTTCCAGTCCCTGACGCCGGTGACGAGAAATTTCTGCCAGAAGCGGGATTACCGGAAGCTCTGGGACGAATACAACGCCGCCCTGAAGAAACTGAGCGAAACGGTGGATTTCACCTACGTGGAAATCGCCGAACGGCTCAAGGACGAAGAAGGCTATCTGCCGGACGACTGGTCCACGGACCGGGAATACCATGTCAACAACAAGGGCATCCCGATCTGGATTGATGAATTGCTGGATTTTGCCCAGCTGCGGTATGAGCAGGGGCTCTGGACCCCGGATGCGTAACAGAGGAAACACCGCCGGCCATCTGTACCGGGGCGGTCCGGCGGCGTTGGGCCCGGCGGAAGAAAGCAGGCGGCGGGCGGCGGAAAAAACCGGCCGCATGTTCTCCCGCGCGCTTTTTTGCGCCGCGGTTTTCCTGCTGCTGCTTTCCCTGTACGAGCTGCTGATCCGCCTGGACGATCTGCGAGGCGAAGTCCGCATGGTATCCCACATGGTCAGGGACGGCAGGCTCACGTGGACGGATTTTCTGACCGGATACATGTGGGACCTGCGCACTGTGCCAGCGGCGTGTTATCAGCTGCTGTGCGCGCTGCTGTCGCTGCTGGCGATGGTCCTCGGCCGGTCCCGGCGGGCCTGCGCCTTCCTGATGATTCCGGCTGTCCTGCTGGCTGCATGGGGGTTTTTTCAGCCGCCTTCCTTCCCGGCAGGCTGGCTCCGGGAGTTCAAACTGCTTCTGGCGGTTTTATTCGCTGCGCTGTGCGTCCTGAAAGTCTGTGTCCGTCCGCGGCGCGGCAGGCTGACGCAGCCGCGGCCCGGGCGGAAGGGACGAAGCCCCGTCCTGCAGGACGGACGTACGGCGGTGCCCCGCCGGGAGATCCGCCGCGCGCCGGCTCCGCTTCAGGATAACCGGCCGAAAAACGAAATGCGAAATACAACCGGAGGAAATGACCGATGAAGAGAAAATGGATTGTGGCCTTTGTATTTCTGGCCGTGGCGGCTGCCGCAGCCGTTTTCACCGTGACAAGGAACGGATCCGCGCCCAAAAAGGAAGTGCTCCCGCTGGCGGACGCGGCGAAAAAGGCTTTTGCCGATTTTGATCAGCTGACGGAGTACGACGGGGAGGAATTGTACGACATCGTCGGCGTCGCTCCGGACGATTATACCGAATTTGTCTACCGGACGGGGGAAAACGGGATCGGCCTGGTCGCCCGGGAAATCATCCTTGTCCGGGCGAAGGACAGCGATGCCCTGAAACGGATCACCGGGGTTCTGGCGCATTACCGTGAACGCCGTCAGACCGAAACCCGCACCTATGCGCCGGACATTTTCACGATGATAGAAAAATCCGCCGTTTCGGTCAAGGACCTGACCGCCGCGCTGATCATCAGCGGGGACAGTCCGGCGGAGACAAAGAAATTCCTGTCGGGGGAATAACGGAACCAAGCGTCAATGATCGGGGAATAAGATGGTTTTCTGTTCATTTACCTTTCTGCTTTTGTTCATGCCGCTGGTGCTGCTTGTGCACCGCGCGCTGCCGGAAAAAGCGAAGCGGCCCTTTCTGTTTGCCGCTTCCCTTTTGTTTTACGGCTGGGGCAACCCGGTCTGGCTGCTGCTGCTGTTCTGGGTGATGGGGCTGGACTACGCGGGCGCCCTCCTGCTGGAAAAGCCGCGGCTTCATAACCGGGGCGTGCTGGCCGCGCTGATCGGGCTCAACCTGCTGCCGCTCCTGTATTTCAAATACAGCGGCTTCCTCCGGGATTCATGGTACGCCTTGACGGGGATGTACCTGGATTTCGCATCCCCGCTGCTGCCGGCCGGCATCTCCTTTTTTACCTTCCAGGGGCTTTCCTACCTGATCGACGTGTACCGGGGGAAGGTCCGGGTGCAGCGCAGCTTCCTGCTGTTCGGGGTTTATCTGTCCCTGTTCCCGCAGCTGGTCGCAGGGCCTATCGTCCGCTACGCCGACCTGGAGGAGCAGCTGATTTCCCCTCCCCGCGTCCCGGACGAGGACATGCGGGCAGGCCTGCGGCGGTTTATCACAGGCCTGGCCAAAAAGGTGCTGCTGGCCGACGTGATGGGCCAGTACTGGGGCAAAATGAACGCCTCGTTTGAAGGGGCGGGGGCCCTGGGGGCCTGGCTCGGCCTGGCGGCCTTCTCCTTCCAGATCTTCTTTGATTTTTCCGGTTATTCGGACATGGCCCTGGGGCTGGGCAAAGCGATGGGCTTTACCTTCTGCGAGAACTTTGACAGGCCGTACCGGTCCCTGTCGCTGACGGAGTTCTGGCGGCGCTGGCACATGAGCCTGACGGGCTGGTTCAGGGAATATGTCTATATCCCGCTGGGCGGGAGCCATGTGAGCGTCTGGCGCAGGGACGTGAACGTGATGATCGTCTGGGGGCTGACGGGCCTTTGGCACGGGGCCGGGTGGCATTTTGTGCTCTGGGGGCTCTATTTCGGCGTCCTGCTGATCCTTGAAAAGCGCTTTGTACTGAATAGGCCTGGATATGAAAAAATCCCGCGCTGGCTGCGGCAGGCGGTGACGTATGTGATCGTCCTGCTGGGCTGGGGCATCTTTTCCGGAAAAGGAGGGCTCTGGGGAGCCCTGATCGGGCTCAAAGGCTTCTGTACCCCGGAAGGCCTGCTGACGACCGTCAACTTCCTGCCGATGCTGGTCCTGTGCGCTTTGATCGGCTTCCTGCCGGGCCTCCGGAAGATCCCTTCCCTGGTCCGCCGTCTGGCGGCTCCCGTGCTGGCCGTGCTGTGCCTGGCCGCCCTAGCTTCCCAGGGCTATGCGCCGTTTGTCTACTTCCAGTTCTGAGGATATGAGATCCATGAAAGAACAGAAACATTTCCTTCCGGACCGGCTTGCCGTATACGGCGGCCTTTCCCTGCTGCTGGTTCTGGGCCTGTGCGCCCTGCTGCTGCGGCAGGACTTTTCCGCCTGGGAACGGCGGAACCTGACGGGGCTTCCCCAAAACCTTTCCCTGACGGATTGGACGCTGAACGAGGACCTGGAGGATGAACTGTCCGACCAGGTGCCGGGCAGGCGGCTGCTGGTGAATCTCTACGCGGAAGCCCAGGTGCTGACCGGCCGCGCCCAGCAGCTGGAGGCCTGGCCGGACGGGGACTGCTTCCTGGAACAGCCGGTTTCCGGCACGGCGGAGCAGGCTGAACGACGTGTGACGCAGATGATGGAACTGGCAGGGGAGATTCCCTGCCGGTTTCTGGTGCCGCCCAGCAGCGGGATCCGCCGGATGAACGGCATGCCTTCCCTGATCCGTAACGTCTATGCAGCTGAAGATACGCTTCACGGAACGCTGGAAAAGGATTACGCCGGCGTGTTTGTTCCGGTGAGACTCAAATCGGCCCTGGCTCTCTCTTCCGTTCCCTTCGCTCCGGATGAGACCTATTACCGGACCGACCATCACTGGACGCTGGAAGGAGCCTATACGGCGTACAGATGGTACTGTGAAGAGACCGGCCTGAACCCGGCGCCGCTTGCGGATTTTACCCTGACAGAGTACAGCCCCTTCTACGGCACGACCTATTCCCGTTCCGGCCTGCCGTTCGCCAAGGCGGATACGCTGAAATGCGCAGAGCCTTCCTGGCCCGTCACCTTCTCCGTCCCCGCGGAAGGGATCGGGACGGACCACCTGATCTTCCCGGAAGAAGCAAAAACATATGACGGATACGCGGTGTATCTGAAGGGCAATCACGGGGTGCTGGAGATCCGGTCTCCCGAAGCGGAAACGGGGGAGACGATCGTCGTTTTCCGTGATTCCTTCGCCAACTGCTTCCTGCCGTTCCTGACAAAGCATTTTTCCCGGATCATCGCGGCGGACGCCCGGTATATGGACGGCTCCTTCCGGGATGTGCTGGACGCTGCCGGGCAGGTGGACCGGATCCTGTACCTGTATTCCCTGGACAGCCTGGTGAACGATACCGCCATCACCCGGAAGCTCCGGTGACGGATCCGGACGGCAGAAGATTTGGAGGAAGGGCGAATGAGCCGGATGCGGATACTCTGGGCTTTTGTGCTGACGGCGGTGCTGACCGCCGCTTTTCCGCTTGCCGCTCTGTCCGGGACGCTGAGCCTGAGCGATGACATCAGCAGGGAAACGGGCGTTTCCCCCGCGGAAACCGGAAGCGAAGCCCTGACCGGATACTTCCATGGCACGGTGCCCGGACGGACGGCCCTGGTCTTTGACCTGGCGGACAGCCGGGTGCTGCTGGGGGTGCGGGACGGGCCGGCCCATTTTTCGGCCCTCTGCTGGCAGCTGGGTTCCCGGCAGGAGGTGCAGGACATCGCCCTTTCCGTTCTGTCCCGCTACGGGGAGTATGCAGGGGCCGGAACGCTGGCGGCTGTCTTCGCGGACGGTACGGGCAGCCTGATCATCAGCTCCCCCGAAGAGGCGGAGGCGTTGATCCTTCTGCCTGATTTGCCGCTCTGGCATGATCAGGAACAGCTTCCCGAAGCGGACGGAGCGGTCCGTTCCGCGGAATACCGGGTCTATATCGGCAACCGGAACACCAAGGTGTTTCACGTTCCGTCCTGTCCGTCGGTCGCGGACATGAAAGAAAAAAACAAAACCCCGTTCGCCGCCCGGGAGGATGCGGTCGCAGCAGGCTACAGGCCGTGCAGGCGGTGCAATCCATAAGGGTTTGGCAAACGGGTTCCGGAACAGCGGTGATCATTCCTGCGGAGGCTCAAGGTTTTTGAAAACCGCCCCGCAGAACGCCGGCTGTTCTTTTTTCATGCGGACAATCCGTCCGTCCCGGCTGACAAACACATGTTCCGACCGGGCTTCGCAGACGGTTTCGTCCCGCTGATTTGTCATGGTATACCGGATCGTCAGCACCACGCCGTTGAAGGACGTCAGGGAAACGCTGATCCGGATCGAGTCCCCGAAAGTGCTGGGCTTCAGATAGGTGCAGGAGACCGACCGGACGGGGGACAGTACCCCCTCGGCCTCCATTTTCTGATAGGGGAAGCCCAGCTGGTCCATCAGGTCGATCCGTGCTTCTTCCATCCAGCGGATATAGTTGGCGTGATGGGTGATGCCCATCATGTCCGTCTCATAGTACTGTACCTGGTGCGTATAGGGTTTCATCTTATGCATTCCTCTCCGGTGCGGTCAGGCGTTTCCGGTCCCAAGCAGCTGCAGCTCTTCCGCGTGTTCCTTCATCCCTTCGATGCAGATTTCCGCCACGTCTCTGAGGTCCATCCCCAGCATTTCACAGCTCTTGAGGATCAGCTCCCGGTCGCATTTGGCGGCGAAGCGCTTGTCCTTGAACTTCTTCATGAAGCTTTTGACTTCCAGGTCCTGAATGCCGTTGGGCCGCATCCGGGCGCAGGCCTGGATGATGCCGGTCAGTTCGTCCACGGCATAGAGGCTCTTTTCCAGATGGGTGAGGGGCTCCACATCGGAGCAGATGCCCCAGCCGTGGCTCAGGATGGCGCGGATGTCCTCTTCCGGGACGCCGGCAGCCCGGAGGGGCTCCGCCGTATGCTGAAGGTGTTCGTCCGGATACTTTTCATAGTCGTAATCATGGAGCGCGCCGACGGCCTGCCAGTGTTCCTCGTCCTCCCCGAAGTGCCTGGCCATTGCGCCCATGGCGTAGCAGACGTTCAGTTCGTGCAGCAGCAGGGCGCTGTCCGCCACCATCGCCGCGTTCAGTTCTTTTGCATGGCTCAGTGTCAGCATGGTTTTTCCTCCCGTTCCGGTATGGTTTATTCGTTCACCACCGTGTATCCCGCCCGCCGGAGGGCGGCAAGCGCTTTTTCAAACCGGTCCGCCCGGGTCAGGATGTAATCGGTGTTGTAGGTTGAGACGGCGAAGATGCCGATCCGCTCGGAAGCCAGAACCTGCGCGATCCGCGCCAGGATCCCGATCAGGGAAAAATCAAGCTCCCCGCAGATCCGGAAGGCCCGCCACCCGTCGTCCCGGCTGAGGGTATTTCCCGGCACCCGGTCTTCCGGGCATACCAGGGACTTTTCCGTGTCGGTGCAGCCGGTAAAGCAGAAGGGCTGATCCCGGTCCACGCCGGAATAATCGGCCACCCTGCAGATGGAAAAGAGGGGAGCGAGTTTCTGAATGGAAAAGCCGCATGATGGTTCATCCATTTGTTTTTGCCTCCTGCCGCCGGGATTCGCGGACAGCGGGGGAACGGCATCCCCCTTCCGCTCTGGCTGTGAACCAATGGTATCACAAGGGTGGATGGTTTTCAATGCGGAGAAAAGCAGCTGGACAGTTTTTTTCCTGTTTGTCTGCTGCCAGGAGGCCCGCGGCTTCGTATCAAGACATGCAGACGGCTGATCCGGGATGGCCCCGGAGCAGCGGAAAGCACCGTTTTTTCGGTGAATCCCTTGTCTGCTGCGGAAAAGTATGCTATGATTCAGGCGGGCCGCCCGGCGGCCGGAAAGGATGATTGAAGTGTCTGAGAAATCCACGGAAAGCAAGAACGCTGTTTCCACTTTCTTCCGTCCCAACCCAGTCCTGCGCAGGATGAGCAAGATCGCTGAGCGGGCGGAGGGCAATGTTACTGCCACCTATGCCGGCATCGCCGTCAAAACCAGTTTCTTCCTGGTGGTCACCCTGGCGGGCATGCTCGTGTATCTGCTGCTGAATCAGTCTGTATTCGCCCGCGATGCCGTGCTGACCACGGTCCATTACGGGAAGAACCTCCAGTTTGACCTTGGAAAGACCGAAGCCATCGCCCTGGCGGGCGTGACGATTGTCGGCTTGATCAGTGAACTGGTCGGCATCTTTGTCCGCAAAACCATTCCTGTGACCGGTTCGATCTATTCCTTCTCCCAGGGCTTTGTGATTTCTTTCCTGGTGTTCAAGGTGCTCCAGGGCTACGAATACCTGGGCCTGGAAGCCCTGCTGCTGACGGCAGCGGTCATCGGCGTGATGAGCTGGCTGTACGTAACCGGCAGGCTCAGGCCGACGGAGAAGTTCAACTCGATCCTGATGACCCTGGTGGTCGGCTCCATCCTGCTGGCGCTGTTTGCCTTCATCGGCTCGCTGATTCCCGCGCTGCGTCCCTTCATCGGGGCCATGCGGCAGAATTTCGGCCTCTGCATCGCGCTGGATGTGGTCGGCATCGTGATCGCTTCCCTGTTCCTGATTTCCGACTTCGGCGAAATCGACCGCTGCGTCAAGGGCGGCTATCCGAAAAATACCGAATGGTATGCCGCGTTCGGCCTGACCTTTACGGTCATCTGGCTGTACATGAAGATCCTGGACCTGCTGATGCGGATTGTATCAGAGAAGAACAACAAGTAACAACGATCAAGGGCTGCCGTGCGGCGGCTCTTTTTTTGCGTTTATCCGCAGATGCCCGCTTTTCTTCAAAGGATGGATGGAATTGGCGGGCGGTCTGTGGTATAATCGATCCGGATACAAGACTGCATTCAAAAAAAGGGGGAGACATCTGATGAAAAAAATCACAGCTCTGCTGATGGTCCTGTGCCTGGCGGCCGGCATGTGCGCCGCAGCCGCGGAGAACGGGGAAAAACCGTCTTTCAGCTTTTCCGCCATGGCCGAAGCCCAGCCGGAAAGCCTGACAAGCTATCTCTCTGACTTTTCGGGCGGGACGGACGGATGGTACGCCCGCAGCGCCGGCAGCGCGTCGGTCCAGGTGACGGCGGACGGGCTGAAGATCACCGGCCGGGAGAGCACCTGGAATTCGCCCGGCAGGGATTTTCCGCTGGAAGCCGGAAAGAAATATACCCTGAGCGTCGACGTCTTTCAGGACGCCGTGGATCAGGCCAAATTCATGATCTCCGTCGCCCATTCCAAAAACGGGACGGAGTCCTATGAGAACCTGGCGACCGGGACGGCCAAAAAGGGAGAGTGGACCACCCTCACCTGCACCTGGACGCCGGGTGTGTTCGATAACTATATCCTCTACGTCGAGACGAACGGAAACGGTACCATCGATTTTACGATCAGGAATTTTTCCGTGGAGCTCAACGAGATCCGCTATGACAGCACCCTTCCTTCCCTGAAGGAAACCTATGCCCGCTATTTCCCGCTGGGTACAGCCGTCACCCAGGGCGAAGCGCTGGACCGCAAACGGATGGATATCTATGCCTCCCAGTTTGCGATCTTCACCCCCGGCAACGAGCTGAAGCCTGATTCCGTGCTGGATATTTCCGCCAGCCGCAAGCTGGCCAAAGAGGATCCGGCCGCGGTGGCCGTCCATTTTGACGCGGCGAAGCCGATGCTGGATTACTGTCAGGAAAAGGGCCTGGCCGTGCACGGCCATGTTCTGGTCTGGCACTCCCAGACGCCGGAGGTCTTCTTCCGCGAGGGGTACAACGCGACGGGCAAGTTTGTCTCCCGCGAGGTCATGCTGGCCAGGCTGGACAACTACATCCGCCTGATCATGGCATACATGCAGGAGAACTATCCCGGCTTGATCGTTTCCTGGGACGTGGTCAACGAGGCGATCGACGATGGCAGCGGCAAGCTGCGCGCATCCAACTGGACGAGGGTCGTCGGCGAGGACTTTGTCGAGCGTGCCTTTGAGATTGCCCGCAAGTACGCCCCGGCCGGAACGAAGCTCTTCTACAACGACTACAACACCCCCATGGCGCCCAAGACGGATGGAATCGTCGCCCTGCTTGAACGTCTGGTTTCCGAGGGGAATATCGACGGCTACGGCTTCCAGTGCCATTACGGCGTCGGGAATCCGGGGCTTTCCAAAATCCGCCAGGCGATGGAGCGGATCGAGGCGCTGGGCCTCAGGCTCCGCGTCAGCGAGCTGGACATCACGATTCAGGCAAACAATGAAGCTAACCTCCGCTCCCAAGCCATCCGCTATGAAAACCTCTTCGGTCTGTTCATCGAGCACGCCGCTTCCCTGGACGCCGTACAGCTGTGGGGCGTTTCCGACGACCTGAGCTGGCTGGCCCCCCAGTATCCGCTCCTGTTCGACGCACGCATGCAGCCCAAGCCCGCGTTCTGGTCGGTCGTTGAGCTGGCCGCTCAATGAGAAACTGGGGACGAGGAGTTAGGAGTTAGGAGTTAGGAGTGAGGAGTGAGGAGTTGAAATTGGTTCATATCACCTGTTTCCTGACCAACTATTAACTCCTCACTAAGTGAGCGTAAGCAAACGGTCACTCCTCACTCCTCACTCGACTATAAACTCCTCACTCAGCGACCGCTGGGAGCGGTCACTCCTCACTCCTCACTGAGCGACCGGAGGGAGCGTTAACTCCTCACTCCGAACAGTTTTGGCTTAAAAAAGTATTTGACATTCAGCCTCATCTTTGCTATAATACTTCTCGGCTCAAAAGAGTCTGTGCCGTAGACAGCTGGTGCGCTCAAGGCGCTTAAACATGCCCGCCGAGGACAGAGATGATGCTGATTGACGATTCTCTGTGCCTTCAAGCACAGGGAATCTTTTAATTCAGGCCGGAAAACAGGTGAAAGAAACAAATGAGCAAGAACCTCGAAAACAAAAAGGTAGTCGTCAGTGAAATTACCGAAAAGTTCAAGAATGCCCAGTCTGTCGTGGCTGTGCATTACTCCGGACTGACGGTGGAGGAAGTCACCAAGCTGCGTGCCGAGTGCCGCGCCGCCAAGGTGGATTACGTCGTGCTGAAGAACACGCTGGTCCGCCGCGCGCTGGATGATATGGGCATCCACGGCTGGGACGACGTGCTGGAAGGCCCGACCGCGTACGCTTTCGGTACGGCGGATCCGGTTTCTCCCGCGAAGATCCTCTGCAATTTCATCGACAAGGCCAAGAATGACCATATGTCTGTCAAGATTGGTCTGATGGGCGAGGAAATCATGGATGAGAAAGCTGTCAAGGCCCTGGCTTCCATGCCTTCCCGCGAAGAGTTGCTGGCCCGCCTGGTCGGCAGCCTGAATTCTTCTGTCGCCAAGCTGGTGTACGTGGTCGACGCGATCCGCAAGCAGAAGGCCGGAGAATAATCAATCTTTTATCTTTACTCTATCTGAACATTAAAATTTGGAGGAATTGATCCATGACTCATGAGGAATTTATTGCCGCGATCGAGTCGATGACCGTCATCGAGCTGAACGATCTGGTGAAGGCTCTGGAAGAGAAATTCGGCGTTTCCGCCGCTGCCCCCGTTGCTGTTGCCGGTGCCGGCGCTGCCGCTGCCGCTGCTCCCGTGGAAGAGCAGACTGAGTTCGACGTCATCCTGAAGGATCCGGGCTCTGAAAAGATCAAGGTCATCAAGGCTGTCCGCGAGTATGTCGCCGGCCTGGGCCTGAAGGAAGCCAAGGAATTCGTCGAATCCGCCCCCAAGACCATCAAGGAAGGCGCGACCAAGGAAGAAGCCGAGAAGATCAAGGAAGCTTTCGCTGCCGTCGGCGCTACCGTCGAAATCAAGTAATTCTTCTCAAAACAAAGAGGCTGCTGCACTGCCGTGCGGCAGTCTTTTTTGGACAATGATGCAAAATAAAAAACGGCATGGCCGCAAAATGGGCCGTGCCGTTCTGAAAAGTCACACTGCCATGAAGGACAGCATCGGGCAAGCAGGGAATAATCAGTCTTCCTCGGAATCGTCCTCGGGCAGCTCCGCGTTGTGATAGACTTCGGAAACGTCGTCGTTGTCGTCCAGCATGTCCAGCAGTTTCTGGATCTTGTTGACGGTGTCCGGATCGTCGATCTTGATGGTGTTCTGCGGCACCATCTGCTTGTCGGCGGAGAGGAAGGAAAGCCCGGCGTTCTCCAGCGCCTCGCGGACGGCGGAGAACTCGCCCGGATCGGTGTAGATGACGAAAGCGTCGTCTTCGACCTTCATGTCTTCCGCGCCGGCTTCCATGGCCTGCATCATGATCTCGTCCTCGTCCATGCCGGGCTCTTTCTCGATGACGATGACGCCCTTGTGGTCAAACTGATAGCTGACCGAGCCGGTGGTCGCCATGGAGCCGCCGTTCTTGTCGAAGATGTGGCGGATGTCGGAGGAAGTGCGGTTGCGGTTGTCCGTCAGGATATCGACGATCACCGCCACGCCGCCGGGCGCATAGCCTTCATAGGAGAATTCCTCGTAGTTGACGCCGCCGCCTTCGCCGGAGGCTTTTTTGATGCTGCGCTGAATATTGTCATTGGGCATGTTGTTGGCTTTCGCCTTGGCAATGATGTCGCGCAGTTTGCCGTTCACGTTCGGGTCCGGCCCGCCTTCGCGGACAGCGATGGCGATTTCACGGCCGATCTTGGTGAATATTTTGCCGCGCGCGGCGTCCGCCTTGCCCTTTTTCGCCTGAATATTATGCCATTTGGAATGACCTGACATAGAAATCCCTCCTGAAAGTATCAGATACTGATATATTCTATCACACAGGGAATATAACGTCAATTTTTTTTTGAGATTTCGGCAAAGACTGAGACCAGGCTTCAAAGCACATTTTTATGTCCGGACCGTGCAAAACCATATACTTCTTGCATTTACTTCGGTGAACCGTTATAATGGAATGGACGATGAGAGGAGGAGGCGGCCATGCTGATCAATGAGCGGCTTGAGAAGCTGAACATGACGAAATACCGTCTCAGTGCGGAAAGCGGTGTTCCGCAGGCGACCATTCACGATATCTGCAGCGGGAAAGCCAATCTGGAGAAGTGCTCTGCCGGGACCTTGTTCAGGCTGGCAAAAGCGCTTGGCGTTACCGTGGAGGAAATCCTCCGGTCCGCAGAAACAGATTCAAAGCTGCCGGGCGGATTTGAGACGTTCAAAAGCAGCGTCTGCCATCGGGTGAAAGAGATGGGCGATGCGGCTTTTATGATTCATCTTCTGGAATCGGATGAGATCAGAATCCTGTATACAAAAGGCTCGTATGCCGAAGCGATGTACCTGTTGGCCATGCTGGATTATCTTTCAAGAGTCAACCACATTCCGCTTTGCACCAGGTATGAAGATATCCGTTCCAGAAGACTCAGTAAACCGCTGTTTTCTTCCGGCGTTCTGGTTACCGGGATCGTTCTGCAGTCAGATGAGCCGATGCGCAGGGCCGAACGGGAAGCCATTCCCGAGTTCCGGCGGTTCAACATCATGGAAAGCGGGGTAAGAGACGTTGTCTGACCCGTCTTTTACGAAAGAGAATCTGGACCTGTATCTGAAAGAACTGGCGAAAGACTACAGAAAACGGAACGGGAAGTCTGCTTCAGCGGAAATCACCCTGATCGGCGGAGCGTCTGTTGTGATCAACTACGGGTTCAGGGAAATGACTGAGGATATGGACGCCATTATGGAAGCCGCTTCCTCGTTCAGAGACGCCATCCTGTCCGTCGGGGACAAGTTTGGATTGCCCGGCGGATGGATCAATGATGATTTCATGAGGACTGATTCCTACTCTCCCAGAATCGTTTTTTATTCCACCTACTATCGTACATTTTCCAACGCGGTGACGGTTCGGACGGTAACCGGGGAATACCTGATTGCCATGAAGCTGAAATCCGGGAGATTGTACAAATTTGACCGTTCAGACATCATCGGGATTTTATGGGGACAGGAAAAGAAAGGAGATCCGCTTTCGCTGGACAGGATCAGGAAAGCGGTTGAAGATCTGTATGGTTCTTATGATGTTCTTTCCGATGAGATGAAACAATTCATTGAGCGTGCTGTGCAGAATGGCAAATATGAGGAAATCTATGAAAGCATCCGCCATACTGAAGCGGAGAACCGGGAGATACTGCTTGAATACCAGGAAGACAGGCCGGGTATAATCAACGGCGACAATGTGAATGATATCATCGCTGCCCTCAAAAAAAGAAAAAACAATGAGCAAAGACAGAATGGAGTGTGTGAAGATGAGTAAAACCAGCCTGAAGCCTTATAACGATTTCTGCCCGCAGTCTCTGTTTCTTTACGGCACCTATGACGATGAGGGAAAGGCGGATTTCGGCCTGTTCTGCTGGTTCTCCTACATTTGGGACGGCGAGATGGGCGTGATGGCCTGCATCGGCGGCAGCAAGCTGACCAAGGAAAATATCCATAAGAGGAAGGTGTTTTCCGCCAACCTGGTCACGGAGAAGCTGCTGCCCCTGGCGGATTTCCTGGGGAACAACGCCGGCGGCAGCCCGGAAAAGATGAAACGGACCATCGAAACCGAACAGGGAAGGGTTCTTCCGGTGCCTGTCCTGACGGACTCGCCGGTTTCCTTTGAACTGGAGGTCAAACAGTTTATCCCCCTGGACGGCGGGGAAGTGATGCTCTGCAAAATCCGCAACGTGCTCCAGGACGATTTCCTGGCCCAAGGCCCGGGAACCGCGGCGGAGAAGCTGGCCGCCATCGCCCCGGTCCACACCACCTGCCACCACTATTTCGGATGGGACGGAAGGGACATGGGCGCGTGGGGGGAACCGATGAAAGAATAACAATATCATATAACCGTAAAACCATGGCACTTATATGAATACGAAGAAGGCGTTTTTTTGGAGGATGGAAATGGACAACTCATTTGATTATCCATTCTGGTTTTCCTTATTGAGCACAAAGGGGTTTGAGCATTGCAGATACTTGATCTATCCCTTGTTAAAATACAAGTGCATACCGTTAGAAAAAGCAAGACCGATCGATGTCGGCGAGAAAATGTTTGAATTCACATCTAAGATCAAAATGTGTGATAGATATACAAATGACGATACAATCATATCTTATGTTGCCGCTCTTCAGGACTATATTCTCCATTACTTCAAATACAAGTCTGGCAGCAGGGCGGAGCAGTATGCGAAGTATTCGGATATGCTTGTAAAAGGGATTAATGAAGGGAAGGAACGGTATGATAACCTTTTAACGTTATTTGCTATCTATATTGGTCTGGCCCGAGAAATATTTCCAAATTTTGAATCAAAAGAAGCGATTGATATCAATCTTAATATTGATAAGAGTGACGCTGAGCTGCTGGTCAAACTAAGAAAACATCCTTTTAAGAAAATCGTTCCTGGCTTACCCCTATTGCCGGGACGAGAGGAAAAGCAGAGCCTTGAAAAAAAGAATGTAATATACATGCATAACGTCTTAATGTGGGGGCTTCTGATGGATAGCCAGGGAAAGTTTGAAGAGGAGGAAAAACCAAATGGCTGATTATGTGGATTTACTCCTGAAAGTTCCTCCTGAATTGGCAAAGAAGCTTCTGAATAAGGAGACTGCCGAAGTTGTTACCAGGTGGATTGATGCCAGGTTTGAAGCCTTCACAAAATGTCCAATATCTCTTGCTGATTCTTCAAAAGAAGAAACTGTCAGATCAATGATGAAAGCCATCAGACAACAGAAGATCAATAATGTTGATATTGGTAAACTTAATAAAATACTTAAAACCATTGAAAATAAAACCTCTTCTTCAGCAAAAAGCTTGTCATTATTATCTTCTGATATGAAGACAGCATTATCGCAGATAAGTAATCTGAAAACATCATTCAGCTCTGTCTCAAAACTGGATTATATAGACATAGCTATCAACTTAGTGAATCTGGGTGTTACGGTTTATGGTATCCTGTATATCAATAACAGATTAAACGAGGTTCAAACCAAACTGGACCACTTATCATCAGAAGTGAGCCAGATCAAAAATCTTCTAACCAGTGAATTGCAAGCCGATTTTCATCGGATCTGCCTGAACTTTGGCACCATGTCAACAAGAATCAAAGATAATGACCTGGTTACTCGGCAGGAGATTGAGCAACTGCTCACGGAAATGAGAGTTTTTATTCAAAGAATCATGCGCAATTTTTCCTCTGGCGCTGCGGCCGATATCGCGCTTAACATGATTTTTAATCTTCTTTCTGCTTTCACAGCATTGTTATGCTATTATGTAAGAGATTACTATTTTGAAAAAAAGCACTTGCCAGACCATATCAAATCGTTCATCGATGTCTATTCAGAGCTGATGGATGAACATTTTATAAAAAAGATCGAAGACTATCTAGTTCTCAATCAAGGGATCGGCATTGTACAGATGAGTGAGGCAATCACAGCGCAAAAGCTCTGTGTCCTTAATTGCATGTTACAGTATGAAGATCAAATCGAACGGCTGAAGATGGTGGATTCAAAAGAGGAATACAATGAGATAGAAAAAGCTTTAGATGAACAGGTAAGGAAGGAAATTGAAGAGATTCTGCCAACACTCGAAAAAGATGCCGATACAATGGCCTGCGGTGCTGCCATTCGTGCTGCTGTTGCAGACTTATTATAGAATAACATCGGTTTATTGAACGTGCAGACAATGGGAGGTTGAGGATTATTTATGAGCCCAACGAAGAAGACCTGGCAACCTTCCTCATCCTTGCCGAAGCCTTCTACAGGTTCGATTTCGGTTGGACTCCTGGCCTATATGAGACTGTGAAATCAGCCATGAAATAAGCCAAGAATTAAAGCAGCGCCCCGCTCCGGAGTCCGGAACAGGGCGCTGCTTTCATGATAACGGCATCAGCCGTGACTAGCTTTATCAGCCGCCGAACATGCTGATCAGGAAACCGGCGGCGATCGCGCTGCCGATAACGCCGGCCACGTTCGGGCCCATGGCGTGCATCAGCAGGAAGTTGGAAGGATTGGCCTTCTGGCCTTCCTTCTGGGAAACGCGGGCAGCCATCGGCACGGCGGATACGCCGGCAGAGCCGATCAGCGGGTTGATCTTGCCGCCGCTGAGCCTGTACATCAGCTTGCCCACCAGCAGGCCGCCGATGGTGCTGAAACTGAAGGCGATCAGGCCGAGGACGACGATCTTGATGGTATCGATCGTCAGGAAGCGGGAACCCACCATGGTCGCGCCGACACTGATGCCCAGGAACAGGGTGACGATGTTCATCAGGGCGTTCTGCGCCACGTCGGAAAGACGTTCCGTCACGCCGGTTTCCTTGAGCAGGTTGCCGAACATCAGGCAGCCGATCAGCGGAGCGGTGGAGGGCAGCAGCAGGACGACGAAGATCGTCACGACGATCGGGAAGAGAATCTTTTCGGTCTTGGTCACTTCGCGCAGCTGGGTCATCTTGACGCTGCGTTCCTTTTCAGTGGTCAGCGCCCGCATGATCGGGGGCTGGATCATCGGGATCAGGGCCATGTAGCTGTACGCCGCCACGGCGATGGGGCCCAGCAGTTCGGGGGCCAGCTTGGTGGTGGTCAGGATGGCCGTCGGGCCGTCCGCGCCGCCGATGATGCCGATGGAAGCGGCCTGCTGCGCGTCAAAGCCCAGCAGGTTCGCGCCGAAGAAGGCGAAGAACACGCCGAACTGAGCGGCAGCGCCCAGCAGCAGGCTCTTGGGGTTGGAGATCAGGGGGCCGAAGTCCGTCATCGCGCCGATGCCCATGAAGATCAGGCAGGGATAGATGCCGGCCTTGACGCCGATATACAGGATATCGATCAGGCCGCCTTCGGACAGTATGTATCCGTAGTTATGCAGATACTGCTCGTATCCGACAGCGAACTTCCCGGTGTTCAGGAAGCGGTCCCACAGGTCCTGATGATACAGGGCGTCCGGCAGGGTTCCGTCGGCCGTCATGAATACGGAGGAAACGTTGGCCAGCAGGCAGCCCATCGCGATGCCGACCATCAGCAGCGGCTCATACTGCTTCTTGATGCCCAAATACAGCAGCACGCAGGCGATAATGATCATCACCAGGTTGCGCCAGCCGTCCGGGTTGCTGAAGAACCCGGCAAATCCGGATTCCGTTACCAGTTTTCCAAGGGATTCTAACATCGCTTAACCCCCTTAACCCAGAACGATGATGGGCGTTCCGGTATCCACCTTCGTGCCGACGTCCGTCAGCACCTGCACCACGGTGGCGTCATGGGGCGCCATGATCTCGTTTTCCATCTTCATGGCTTCCAGGACAGCCAGTACTTCGCCGTTCTTGACAGCCTGGCCGGCCTTGACGTTGACCTTCACGATGGTGCCGGGCATCGGGGAGACCACCTGTTCGCCGGCTACGGCCGCGGGTGCGGCGGCAGCGGGAGCC
>JBGUJG010000017.1:0-33788 GCA_045113695.1 Christensenellales bacterium | reverse complement strand
TGAAGCGCTGCCGGGGCTTTTTCTTTTCCTGCTCCCGTGTGGCGTCCCATGCCCGCAGACGCAGGAAGCCCAGCATGTCCATTTCGTCGATTTCCTTCATCCGCCAGCCATTCTTCATCAGTTCGTTGTAGGTGGCATAGATGTATTCCGGCAAGGTCAGGCTTCCTGCGGGATCGTCACTTCCGGATTCTCCGCCTCCGCCAGAATCTGCTCCGCTTCCTGCATCGCCGGAATCGTAGGGAAAGTGTCCAGCACCTCCGTATTTTGCTGTCAGTTACATCTGATAAAATGACTTTAGAGATCATCGGCTGAACCCTGAACAGCTCATGCCTTTATGTTGTATGTAGATTACACAAGCCCGCCGCGGGATTGGCCTGCGGCGGGCTTGTGATGATATGATCTTGTCTCAGCATCCGTCGCTGATGACGGGCTTCTTTGCTTTACGCTTCCACCCGGATGCTCTTTTTGCCGGTGAGCTTTTCGGTGAGCGGGTCGGGCTGGCCGAGGCCGATGTGGAAGACGGGTTTGCCTTCGGGGACGTGTTCTCCCTGCTCGTTATAGACCAGCACGGCGTCCGCGGGGACGCGGAGGGAGACTTCGGCTTCCTTTCCGGCCGGTACGTGGACGCGGCGGAAGGCGACGAGGCGCGGATGGAGGGGAGCGTTTTTGCTGCCCTCGTTTTCGCAGTAGACCTGCACGACCTCGTCCGTATCCGTTTTCCCGCTGTTGGTAAGTTCGGCGGTCAGCGTCCAGCCGTCCTGGCCCTGCGCCTTCATGACGCCGGTCACGGAAACGTCCCCGTAGGTCAGGCCGTAGCCGAAGGGATAGAGCGGCTCTTCCTCAAAGTAGCGGTAGGTGCGGTTCACCATCCGGTAGTCGGTGAAGGCGGGCATCTTCGCAAGCTGCTCGTTGTGATAGAAGGTGACCGGCAGCTTGCCGGACGGGGAGACCCGGCCCAGCAGGATGTCCGCGGCGGCCCTTCCGCCCTGGGCGCCGGGGTACCAGGTCAAAAGGATGGCGTCAGCCTTTTCGCCGGCCGCGCCCAGGTCGATGGCACTTCCCGCCATCAGGCAGATGACGGTGGGCTTTCCGACGGACAGGACTTTGTCCATCAGGCGGCGCTGGGCGGCGGGGAGGAGGAGGGACAGCTTGTCGTCGGACCCTTCGGGGTTGCCGGTGTCCTGCTGTTCGCCTTCCATGGTTTCATCCAGGCCCACCACCAGCACGACGGCGTCGCTGTTTTCCGCCACGGTCACGGCCTCGGCGAAGCGGTCGTCCTCATACTGGGAGAGGGGCTCGTCCTTGGGGTTCCACAGGCACGAACCGGTGGAGCAGAGCACGCGGACCTTGCCGGCCAGGGCGTCCTGCAGGCCCTCCTGCACGGTGATATAGCGGGAGGCGGTGCCGTGGTAGTTGCCCATCAGGGCGCGGCGGCTGTCCGCGTTCGGGCCAATCACGCCGAGGGTTTTGATCTTGTTTTCATCCAGAGGCAGCAGGCCGTTGTTTTTGAGCAGCACCATGGATTCCCGGGCGGCCTGCTCGGCCTTTTCGAGGTGCTCCGGGCATTCTACCACCGTATAGGGGATCTTGTCATACTCGCTGCCCTCGCCCATGATGCCCAGGAGGTAGCGGGTGGTAAAGAGGCGGACCGCGCTGCGGCGGACGGTCTCTTCGCTGAGCTTGCCGCTCATCACGGCGGCGATGACCTTTTCATAGGTGCAGCCGCAGTTGAGGTCGCAGCCCTCGTTCAGGGCCAGGGCGGCGGAGGAAACGGCGTCCTTCGTCACATGGTGGCCGTCGTGGAAATCGCGGATGGCCCAGCAGTCGGAGACGAAGTGGCCCTCAAAGCCCCATTCCCCGCGGAGTCTGCGCTGGAGATCCTCTGAAGCGCAGCAGGGCTCGCCGTTGGTGCGGTTGTACGCGCCCATGACGGACTCCACCTTCGCTTCCTTCACCAGGGCCTCGAAGGCGGGCAGATAGGTCTCCTTCATATCCTTTTCGGAGGCCACGGCATCAAACTCGTGGCGCAGGGCTTCCGGGCCGGAATGGACGGCGAAGTGCTTGGCGCAGGCGGCGGCTTTGAGGCCGTCCCCGTCCCCCTGCAGGCCCTCGGCGTAGGCCACGCCCATCCGGGAGGTCAGGTACGGGTCTTCCCCGAAGGTCTCCTGGCCGCGGCCCCAGCGGGGATCGCGGAAGATGTTGACGTTCGGGCTCCAGAAGGTCAGGCCCTTATAGATGTCCCGGTCGCCGTGGGCGGAGGCGGCGTTGTATTTGGCGCGGCCTTCCGTGGAAGCGATGCCGCCCAGCTCTTTGACCAGACCGGCGTCAAAGGACGCGCCCAGGCCGATGGACTGGGGGAACATCGTCGCCGCGCCGGCGCGGGCTACCCCGTGCAGGGCCTCGTTCCACCAGTTGTACTCGGGGACGTTCAGCCTCGGGATCGCCGGGGCGTTATAAATCAGCTGGGACGCCGCTTCCTCCAGGGTCATGCGGCCGACCAGGGCTTCCGCCTTCTGCCTTGCTGCTTCGCGGTTCATATGGTTTCCTCCCGTCGCAAATTCGGTCCGATTTCCAGGAAAAACACTTCATCTTTTACCGCTGGAGTATATCATAAAAAGGACGCCCGCGCAACCTGGCGGGCGTTTGTGAGCATCAGATGGGAAGAAGTTGATAAAGAAATGAAAACCGGAAATCACCGGAACTGCGGATAATGGTCCAGCAGCCATTCCATCAGGCCATAGCGGGAATAGGGATGTTCCTGCAGCCAGGCTTTGTACTTCGGGGCCCATTCCGCCATCCATGCCAGGATCTGCTCATCGGAAACGGAATATGATTGTTTCCTGTTCATCGTGTCCCGTACGGCAATCCCCATATCGTTCTGTACGCTGTAGTCCCAGCCGTATACCTCGCCCAGAAAGTCTTCGCCGGGAATCTCATAGGTCTCAAAATCCCGCTCCGCCGTGACCAGGCTGATCAGTTTCCCGAGGTGACTGTAGACCGCTTTCCAGCAAAGCCGGCCCTGGGGATCGCAGATATAGATCAGCCATACCGGAATATGGCTGCTGAGCGGTTCCTGTTCCCAGGCAGGCCACACGGGCGCCCTGCCGAACGCTTCATGGAACATGAATCTGATCCGGACGGAATGATCTGCCGGCAGCTCTCTTCCGTATTTCCCGGCGAAATCCAGCCTGCACTGCGCCAGCACCTCATCCCGCTGCGCAAACCGCGGATCGGGCTGCGTCTCTTCCCCCATCGCCCAGTAATCGGGATCGGGTTCATGATAGACCGCTCCATGGGCGTCCCAGGACAGGATCTCTCCCGAAGGGCTTACAGAAAGAAAATGCCACTGCGTATCGAAACAGTGATCCTCATAAGGCTTTGCAAAGCCCGTGATGAACACCGTATGCACGCCGTCGTCCGTGTCGAATTTAAATTGGGATTTCAGGATCGTTTTCCTCGGAATGCCGCACTTGACGGAAAAAAAGTCCGCGGCGATTTCTTTCAGCTGTTTTGGGGTCAGTTTTTTGCCTGACGCGGCCAGGGTGTCTCCGGACAGGCCTGTCAGGATCAGGATCAGGCAGACGGCGGCTGACAGAAGCCGCCGACCGCCGCCTGGCTTCAGAAACGGAGGATGCTGTAAACTCATGGTTTTCTCCCTGACGCATATGGGTTCCGGTTCACGGCGGCCGTCTTCTGCGCCGGCTGCAGGAAACGGTGCCGCACAAGACCGCCTGATTCCCCGGCTTCTCCTGCATTATACTCCCTTTGCCCTGCCGGCACAAGGAAAACCGGCCAGGCATTTCTGTAAATTGTACTTGCATTTCTCCAAAAAACTTACGGCAAAATAAACTCAACTTCAGATTGCCGTAAGTTTTGACCTGCCGGTCCCGGCGAATCCGATTTAAAAAAGAGCTCTTCCCATTGATCAGACCGTCCAGATCTGGTATAATGAAAGCCAGACAATCCATCCGATATGGGAGGTGCCCTATGCAGCATCAGAATCCGCTCCAGCCCAGCCTGGATACCAGCACCCGTTTCATCACCGCCGGGGAGATCATGCTCCGCCTGACGCCTCCCAACTATGAAAAGATCCGCATGGCTTCCTCCTTCGGGGCGAGCTACGGCGGCAGCGAGGCGAACATCGCCCTGGCCCTGGCCAACCTGGGGATCGATTCCACTTTCTTTTCCGTCGTGCCGAACAACTCCCTGGGGAAAAGCGCCGTGCGCTGGCTGCGCTCCAACGACGTGCACTGCACGCCCGTGATCCTCTCCACCCCGGACCAGACGCCCACCCACCGCCTGGGCACCTATTACCTGGAAACCGGCTACGGCATCCGGGCCAGCCAGGTCATCTATGACCGGAAGCACTCCGCCATTTCGGAGCACGATTTCTCCCAGGTGGACCTGGACGCCCTGCTGGCCGATTTTGACTGGCTGCACCTGAGCGGGATCACCCCTGCCCTTTCCCCCAGCTGCGCCGATCTGATCCTGAACATGCTCCGCGTGGCCCACGAAAAGGGGCTGACGGTCTCCTTTGACGGCAACTTCCGCTCCTCCCTGTGGACCTGGGAGCAGGCGCGGGACTTCTGCACCCGGTGCCTGCCCTATGTGAACGTCCTCTTCGGCATCGAGCCGTACCACCTGTGGAAGGACGAAGAAGACCACGGCAAGGGCGACTGGAAGGACGGCGTGCCCCTCCAGCCGGACTACGAGCAGCAGGACGAGATCTTCCGGCACTTCGTCGAAAAGTATCCGAACCTTTCCTGCATCGCCAGGCACGTGCGCTACGCGCACTCCGGGTCGGAAAACAGCCTGAAGGCCTTCATGTACTACGAGGGGCACACGTTTGAAAGCCGGCTCTTCACCTTCACCATCCTGGACCGGGTCGGAGGGGGCGACGCCTTTGCCTCCGGCCTGATCTACGCGATGATGAAGCGCTTCCGGCCCATGGACATCCTGAACTTCGCTGTGGCCTCCAGCGCCCTCAAGCACACCATCCACGGCGACGCCAACATCACCGACAACGCCGAGACCATCCGCAACCTCATGAACATGTCCTACGACATCCGCAGGTAAGGCCGGTTTCTGATTCCCACCGCCCGGAGAAGGAACCGCAACTGCTCCTCCGGGCGGCTTTTTGTACTTCACGGAAAGTCAGGAAACAGATTGCCGGCCGGCATGAAGAGAGCATGAGTTTTGGATCCACAGCATTTTCATATGTCGTATTTTTCAATTATGAAGAAGGGGCTGCTGCACAGCCCCCGAAGAGAAGGTATTGTAGTTTTACTCTGCAGTATCTCCTTCTCAAAGATATCAGTACCTGCGGGTCCAGGCAGCGTTGTCATCCTGAGCATCGATCAGTTCCGGCTCCCATTGAGCCGGAACCGATGTAAAGGATCCCGGCGGCCAGGTTTGGAAGCGGCTGCAGCGCCGGCGCGGGACCAGCATGCCTGAAAGAAACCGCCATGAACTTTATCCGCAGCGGGCAGTTCCCGCGCCCAAGTCCGTCTGGTTTCACCTGGTTGGCCGTCGGGATCCCTCGCGATGCGGACCGCCCTGCAATGGCGGTCCTTCCTCATCGCTCGGGATGACATCTGAGGAGTTTATGCTATTAAGAAAGCAGCTGTACGTTGCTGTTTTCCTGGATCACCCGTCCCTTCTTCATCACCCGGGATGACAGCAGCAGGGATTGCCTGAATAAAGAGACCCAGTGTGAAGTCCGATTCCCTGAGCAATCGTGAAGATGTCCCCCGCCTGTGGCTGGCTGCCACGAACATGGGGCATATTTATAGTAACAGAACCCTTTTTATGCCTTGTCCGGCGATTGGACCGCATGGATTCAAACAGATCACTTCGGACCAGACCCGGCGTCCGCCCCGCAAAACAGCACAATACCGAACGGAAAACCTGAAAAGCCCTTTCTTTGTCCGTCTTTTGGCCGTCTTTTCCCAGTCTTTTCATTGACACGTTCAGGAGAAGATGGTAGAATAAACGCGATTTTTTCTACTTACGAGAACGGGGGTCAACATGCGTCTGAACGGTGCGAAAATCCTGCTGGAATGCCTGCTGGAGCAGGGAGTGGATACCGTCTTCGGCTATCCGGGCGGTACGATTCTGAACGTATACGACGAGCTGTATTCCTACGGCGACAAGATCCGCCATATCCTGACGGCTCATGAACAGGGCGCCTGCCACGCGGCGGACGGCTATGCCCGCTCGACCGGCAAGGTCGGCGTCTGCTTTTCTACCTCCGGCCCCGGGGCGACCAACCTGGTCACCGGCATCGCCACGGCGTATCTGGACTCTTCCCCCATCGTCTGCATCACCTGCAACGTGAGCCTGCCGCTGATCGGCAAGGACTCCTTCCAGGAAGTCGATATCACCGGCGTCACCATGCCGATCACCAAGTGCAACTACCTGGTGCGGGACATCAGCCACCTGGCGGACACCGTACGCGAGGCCTTTGCCATCGCCCGGTCCGGCCGGCCCGGCCCGGTCGTCATCGACATCGTCAAGAACGTGACCGCAGAAGAGACGGAGTTTGAGCCCCTGGACCGCAGGGAGCACGGCGTTTCCGGCCGCCTGGGCGCCCTGATGCGCCGCTATGATTTCAAGCCCCCCGAACCGGACCGGGACGACATCCGCAAGCTGGCGGACATGATCCGGGCGTCCAAGCGCCCGATGCTGATCTGCGGGGGCGGCGTCGTCCGCGCCCGGGCGGACCGGCAGTTCACCGATTTCGCCCACAGGATCGACGCGCCGGTGGCCATCACCGTCATGGGCGCGGGCGGCTTCCGGGGCGAGGACGAGCTGACCACCGGCATGATCGGCATGCACGGCTCCCAGGCCTCCAACATGGCCGTCGACGAGTGCGACCTGCTGATTGCCGTCGGCTGCCGCTTTTCCGACCGCGTGGCCTTAAAGCCCGCCACCTTCGCCCAGCATGCCCAGGTGGTACAGATCGATATCGACCGCGCGGAGATCAACAAGAACGTCCAGACCGCCCACCACATCGTCGGCGACGCCCGGCGGGTGCTGGAGCTTCTGACCCCGATGGTGCCGCAGCTTTCCCACCACGAGTGGAAAAAGCAGGTCTTCTCCCGCCCGACCGAGACGGAATACGACGAGCATCCCGGGTCACTGACGCCCGGCCAGGTGCTTTCGACCATCTCCCGCCTGGTCCCCAGGGAATCCATCGTCGCCACCGACGTCGGCCAGCACCAGATGTGGGCCATCCAGCATTTCCACTTCGATTATCCCGGCCAGCTGCTGACCTCCGGCGGCTTCGGCACGATGGGCTTCGGCCTGGGGGCCGCCATCGGCGCCCAGGTGGCCCACCCGGAAAAGCGCGTCATCCACATCACCGGCGACGGCGGCTTCCGCATGAACTGCAACGAGCTGGCGACCGAGCAGTATTACAGGCTCCCGATCATCACCGTGGTGTTTGACAACGGCACCCTCGGCATGGTCCGCCAGTGGCAGAACCTGATCTACCACCAGCACTATTCCCAGACCACCCTGGACCGCGCGCCGGACTTTGTCCTGCTGGCCCAGGCCTACGGCCTGAACGGCTACCGCGCCGAAAACGTCCGCGAGTTCGAGCAGGTATTCAAAGAAGCCTTGGCCAGCGGCCGCGGCTGCGTGATCGACGCCAAGATCGACATCGACGAGATGGTCCGGCCGATGGTCGGCGGCGGCGAGCACATCACGAATTTCATGATCGACTGAGGAAAGGACGGCAGCCTATGAACGCAACACGCAATACACTGGCCGTCCTGGTGGACAACGAGGCGGGCGTCCTGTCCCGGGTGGCCAGACTGTTTTCCGGCAAGGGGTACAACATCGAGTCCCTGGCCGTCGGCACCACCGACGATCCGGCGATCTCCCGCATCACCATCGAGGTCGTGGCGGACGACAAGCAGATCCATCTGCTGTCCAACCAGCTGCGCAAGCTGATCTGCGTCCATTCGGTCAAGGTGCTGAAGGCCGAGCACGCGATCCGGCGCGAGCTGGTGCTGATCAAGGTCATGGCCGACGATTTCGGCAAGCGGAACGAGATCATCCAGATCGCCAACATCTTCCGCGCCTCGATCATTGACGTCAGCAAGGCCTCCCTGACCATCGCCGTCATCGGCGACGAGAGCAAGGCGGAGGCGATCCAGAACCTCCTGACCGAATTCGGAATCCTCGAGCTGGTGCGCACCGGCATGGTGGCGCTGGAACGCGGACAATATACCATCGACGAACAGACCAAGGAAAAAGGAGAGTTTGACTATGGCAAAAATGTATTATGAGAAGGACTGTGACCTCCAGGCGCTGGACGGCAAGAAGATCGCCGTGATCGGCTACGGCTCCCAGGGCCACGCCCACGCGCTGAACCTGCGCGACTCCGGCTGCGACGTGATCGTCGGCCTGCGCAAGGGCGGCAAATCCTGGCCGGTGGCCGAAAAGGACGGCTTCACCGTGATGACCGTGCCGGAAGCCGCCCAGGCCGCCGACATCATCATGATCCTGATCAACGACGAAAACCAGGCCGCCATGTACAAAAAGGACATCGCGCCCTACCTGACCGCCGGCAAGGCCATCGCCTTCGCCCACGGCTTCAACATCCGCTACAAGCAGATCGTGCCCCCGGCCGACGTGGACGTCTTCATGGCCGCCCCCAAGGGCCCGGGCCACACCGTCCGCTCCACCTACGTGGCCGGCAAGGGCGTGCCCTGCCTGGTCGCGGTCGAGCAGGACGCCTCCGGCAAGTGCCGTGACATCGCCCTGGCCTACATCGCCGGCATTGGCGGCGCACGCGCCGGCATCATGGAGACCACCATGCACGACGAGACCGAGACCGACCTGTTCGGCGAACAGTGCGTGCTCTGCGGCGGCGTGGTCGACCTGATGAAGTGCGGCTTCGAGACCCTGGTCGAAGCGGGCTACGAACCCGAGAACGCCTACTTCGAGTGCATCCACGAGATGAAGCTGATCGTCGACCTGATCAACAAGGGCGGCATCGCGGCGATGAACTATTCCATCTCCGACACCGCCGAGTTCGGCGAGTACGTGTCCGGCCCCCGCGTCCTGCCCTACGAGCAGACCAAGGCCAACATGCGTGCCGTCCTCAAGGACATCCAGGAAGGCACCTTCGCTGACCGCTGGATCAGCGAAAACCAGACCGGCCGCTGCTTCTTCAACTCCAAGCGCGACCAGCTCAAGAACCACCAGATGGAAATCGTCGGCCGCCAGCTGCGCGAGCAGATGCTGTGGAAGAACGACGCGGACCTTGATACCGCGAGCAACTGAGTTCAGCCGAAAGGGCGGAAGGAATTCCGCCCTTTCTCAATGCGTAATTCATAATGCATAATGCATAATCGGAATGGTTCTGCGGAGCAGGCCTGGCTTCTGCTCCCTTATGTTTGATGTTTCATAGGTTGAAATCATCCTATCATTATGGTATGATGACCCTGAGGTGATGAACGATGATGATCAACAGCAACGCCATTGTCTCCGCTACGGAGGCAAACCAGAATTTTTCTAAAGTAGCACGCATGGCTGAAACACAGGGCCGGGTGGTGGTTTTCAAAAACAACCGGCCGAAGTATCTGCTGATTGATCTGGATACGGAGCCGCAGATCGAGATGACTGAAGATGAAAAGCTGGATTTCGTGGCTGCCCGCATCCTCCGCGAGCATCGGTCCGCTTTTGAGGAACTGGCAAAATGATTAAGTTCTCAAAAGAAAAGATACTTCTGCTTCACCAGATCATCGCCGAAGCCACCGGCGGCAGCATCGGCGTTCGGGATGAAGGCCTTCTGGAATCTGCTTTGGAAACGGCATATGCCAGCTTTGACGGAAAGGAATTTTATCCGACCAAGGAGGAGAAAGGGGCCAGGCTTGGCTATGCCCTGATCGCCAATCACGCTTTTGTGGATGGAAACAAGCGGATCGGCATCTACGTCATGCTGTCTTTCCTGGAGATGAACGGCATCCGCATCCGCTGTACAGACGAGGAACTGGTTCATATCGGACTTTCTGTTGCTGACGGATCCATGAGCTATGAAGCGCTCTATCAATGGGTAATGGAACACAAAAGTTAAGAACACCCTATCTTTTATTCATGATCATTGTATCTGAACAAAGGAGGCAGCAGTTTGTACCATTCCTGGTGTCAACTCACCCTGTACAGCGAAACCAGGGGCAGCATCCTGCATGAGCTGGCCCTGATCTGGCGCGACTTTGAAAGCGGGAGCTATGAGCGGGAGCAGCTGATCCACCGGCTGAACGCCCAGGTCAAGCGCCTGCTGGACCTGTCCACCGAATACGGGTTCGACGGGAACCTCTGGCAGAACTACCTGACTTTCCTGATGGTGGGCACGGTCCATTCTTTCGGCCTGGCGTGCGAAAGGACCGGGGCGGCGGACGGGACGATCAACGAAATCGCCAAAGCCGATTTCCGGCTGTTCCTTTCGCTTTTTCATTTTGACTTTTCTCCGCTGGAAGAGGCCCTGGGCGTGAGGACCCTGTCCCTTTTGCAGGATTACCGGGCCGTGCCCAAGCGGGAGCAGCTGTTCAACCGGGACATTTCGGAGTGCGTCCGGACCCTGTCCGGGAAAATCGCCCGGGCGAAGGACGAAAACGAAGTGTTTTCCCTGATCACGGAGCACTACCGCCTGTACGGCACCGGCCTGTTCGGGATGAACCGGGCCTTCCGCGTGCGGAAGGAAGGGGAGCTCGTCTTTGAGCCGATCCGGAACGTGGACCACGTCCGCCTGTCCGACCTGGTCGGCTACGAGCTGCAGAAAAAGACCTTCTGCGCCAACCTGGAGGCCTTCCTCTCCGGCCGGCCGTTCAACAACACCCTTCTGTACGGCGACGCGGGGACGGGGAAATCGACCTCCGTCAAGGCGGCCCTCAACGAGTACTGGACGCGGGGCCTGCGCGTGATCGAGGTCAGCCGCTACCAGTTCAGCCTCCTGTCCGAAATCATCGCGCGGGTCAAGGCCCGGCGGTATTCCTTCGTCCTGCTGCTGGACGACCTGTCCTTTGACGAGGGAGACGCGGAATACAAGTACCTGAAGGCCGTCATCGAGGGCGGGCTGGAGACGAAACCGGACAACGTGATGATCTGCGCGACGTCCAACCGCCGCCACCTGATCCGGGAAACCTGGAAGGACCGCTCGGACATGGAGTTTGACGGGGAGATTCACCAGTCAGACACCGTGGAGGAAAAACTGTCCCTGGCTGAGCGATTCGGCTGCTCCATCCGTTTTTCCGCGCCGGACAAGGCTCTCTTTGACCGGATCGTCCGGGAACTGGCGGCCCGGCACCCCGAAATCAAGCTGCCTGAAAACGAGCTGCTGGCCCTGGCCAACCGGTGGGAGATCCGCCACGGCGGCCTGTCGGGCCGGACCGCCCAGCAATTCATCAACGACCTGGCCGGGTCACTGTTCACTCCGTGAACAGTGACCGCAAGGGGGTCTTGCGACCCCCCTGCGGATCCCCCCAACGGATTTGCCTGTCGGACACAAAGTCCTCCCGGGCGGCAAATCCGCAAGGCAGGATTCGCTCCGCGAATCCGTCCTCGCACCGTGCATGCCGCTGCTGCGGATGACAGCAGAGGGTGTTCCCCCTCTGCACTCCCCTCGGCACGGTATCCGCGGCACTCCCATCCCATCGCCCTGCGGGTGGCTTCGCCATCCGCCGAGTAAATCGGCGGACTCTGGGATTCTGTACCGCAGATACCCCATCATTCGCCTTTCATTACTCCTCTTTTCCCATCTTTGCTATTCCCGTGAACAATAACGCGGCCGGAAGGGCCGCAGGAGATGCATCATGGTAACACTGGACAAAATCTATCACGCCGCGTACGTGCTCAAAAACGTCGCCCGCCGGACGGACCTGATCGAGGCGGCGGCACTGAAAAGCGCCGCGCACCTGTACTTAAAGACTGAAAACCTCCAGCTGACAGGCTCCTTCAAGCTCCGCGGCGCGTACTACAAGATCAGCCAGCTGTCGGAAGAACAGCGGCAGGCCGGCATCATCGCCTGCAGCGCGGGCAACCACGCCCAGGGCGTCGCCCTGGCGGCCTCCCGCATGGGAATCCGCAGCGTGGTCTGCATGCCGGACGGGGCGCCGATCAGCAAGGTGGAGGCCACGAAGGCCTTCGGCGCGGAGGTGCGGCTGGTCAGGGGCGCATACGACGACGCCTACGCCTTCGCCTGCGAACTCCAGAAGCAGACCGGAGCCACCTTCATCCACCCCTTCAACGACCCCGAGGTCATCGCCGGCCAGGGCACCATCGGCCTGGAGATCCTCGACCAGCTGCCGGACGTCGAGGCAATCGTGGTGCCGGTCGGCGGCGGCGGGCTGATTTCCGGCGTGGCGTTCGCGGTCAAGAGCCTGAACCCGAAGGTCAAAGTCTACGGCGTCCAGGCCGAAAACGCGGCTTCGATGGTCAGGAGCCTTGAAAGCGGCGAAGCCCTGACCCTCGACACCGTCAACACCTTCGCAGACGGCATCGCCGTCAAGCACCCGGGCGACCTGACCTTTGACATGTGCCGGCAGTACGTGGACGAGGTCGTGACCGTGTCGGAGGACGAGATCGCCTCCGCCATCCTGGCTTTGATGGAAAAGCAGAAGGTGGTGGCCGAGGGGGCCGGCGCGGTGTCCGTGGCGGCCGCCCTGTCCGGAAGGCTGCCCGTCGCCGGGAAAAAGACCGTCTGCCTGGTTTCCGGCGGCAACATCGACGTGAACATCCTGAGCCGCGTCATTACCCGGGGCCTCATGACCCAGGGCCGCAATGTCACCCTGCAGATCGCCCTGGAGGATAAGCCCGGCCAGCTGGTCGGCGTTTCCCGGATCGTCTCCGAATGCGGGGCGAACGTGGTCTCGGTCATCCACGGCCACAGCGACACCTCGATGGCCGTCACCTCCTGCTTCCTGACCCTGGGCCTCGAAACCAGAGACTTTGAACAGATCCGGGAAATCCGGCAGAAGCTTTCCGAAGCGGGATTTAAGATTGTCAACTGAATCAAAAAGGAGGAGTGTGAGATTAGTGAGGAGTGGCAGCTCACGTCGTTCGCTCAGTGAGGAGTGAGCGCTCACTTTGTTCGCTCAGTGAGGAGTTCATTGTCATGAACCAGATTCAACTCCTCACTCCTCCCTGATAAAAACTCCTCCCTGGATATGAAAGGAGAACTGACATGAAGTACATCGCCACCCCTTCCGCCCCTGCGGCCATCGGGCCGTATTCCCAGGCTATCCTGAGCGGGAACACCCTGTACGCTTCCGGCCAGATCCCGATCAACCCGGCCAGCGGGCAGATCGAAGCAGCCGATATCGCCGGCCAGACCGAGCAGGCCTGCAAAAATGTGGACGAGATCCTGAAGGCCGCCGGCATGGGCTTTGAAAACGTGGTCAAGACCACCTGCTTCCTGTCCGACATCGCGGACTTCGCCGCCTTCAACGGGGTGTACGCGAAGTATTTCGTGTCCAGACCCGCCCGCTCCTGCGTCGCCGTCAAAGACATTCCCAAGGGCGCGCTGTGCGAGATTGAGATCGTCGCCGTCAGATAAACACCCGGCCAGACAAAGGAGACCGCCATGAAAACCAACGGAACGAAGCCTGTTTCACAGCTGATGAAAGCCATCCTCTGTGCATTTCTTGCCGGGGTCCTGGCGCTCCCGTCCGTCAGCGGGCTGGCCATGGGTCTTCTTCCCTCCTTCGAAGAGGAATTTATGATCCGGATGCCGGATTTAACCGCTGTCACCGGAAAACCCGCTGAACAGTCCGAAACGGAGCAGGACGGCAGCTCCTCCCTGTCCTATTCCGGTATCTTGCCGGAGGATTACGGGGCTTTCAGCAGAGCGCTGGCCGCGGCAGGCTGCCGGCTGGAAGACAGCGCTGTGGAGGGATCCGTCCTGACTGCCCATATCGTCAAAGAAAGCGGCAGTCTGACCGTCGGTTACGATTTTACTTTTGGCACGATGACGCTGTCGTACAGCGCCGACGTCTTTGTTGATCCGTCGTTCTCTGAACAGGCTGAGGAGGGGATTCTCCCCCCGCTGGATCAGCTGTGGTCGAATGCCCTGCCGGATCTGAGCAACCTGATGAAACGGGCCGCCGACAACACAAAAACAGTTAACGGAATGATCGAAGAATCCTGGAACGGCTTCAGCGACAGCGATTATGACGCCCTGGGGGATTATCTGGAGCACAGCGGCTGTGTCCTGACCGATTACAGCGTATTCGGCAAAACCGTAACCTTCGGACTCGAAAAAAACGGCCAGTCCTTTTCCGTATCCTATGACCGCGCAAACGGTGTCCTGAGCATGACCCGCGCGGCGGATACAGCGGTCGAGAAAGGAATCGCCCCGACCCCAACGCCGGTCCCCACGCCTGTTCCTGTTACGCCGACGCCGAATCCGACGCCGACGCCAACCCGAAAACCAACCGCGACTCCAAGAAAAACAGCCACACCCAGAAAAACTCCAAACAAGAAATTATCAAAAACAGAATTGACTTTCGTCAATCATAAAACAATTAAGAAACTGATTTCTTCTTGTCCATGCATTACGAAGCATACGAAAGACACAAAAGATTTTTTCTCCCCCTCTTCTTATTACCGGAGGACCTTCCCGGTACAGGACAACCAGATCCATACCTGGATGATTTCCATTCAAGGCGATGTTGTTTTCTTCTGCGATGAGTTTACAACCACATATATGACAAAAAAAGCAAGATTATCTACTTCTGAAGTAGTTCAACATCTTAGATGGGAGATTGAACTGCTTGAATCTTTATCTGCTATTAAAGATGCTGCCGATGAATATGGCCTTAAACTGATTTTTGAAAAAAGAGTACCTAGTGATGGCGATTATGCATCATATGCTGACGCCAATGGTGTTATTGACCTAATGAATAAAAGCAAATACAATGCCATACTAAAAAATGAGCACGATATACTTGCCTACTTTGAAGTAATCAACGCAATGAGTGGATTTGCTGATTTAGACAAAAATGGCAATGGGGAACTCGACTTTGATGAACTATTTGAATAAATCATTCTATATTCCGTTTGATCTATAAATAATTTGGCACTTTTTTACCGTCCCTAATGGTACAGATAATCTTCCATCTGAGGCATGATAGTGGCAGAAAAGAGGTAAAAAGGTTGATGAAAAAGAAGTGGGCTCTCCTTCTGTTAATTTCACTCACAATCATCATGACGGTTTCTCTCGCTGAGAATTTCCTGCCGCCATTGAATGAACTTTTCGATACGGAAATGCCCAGCATAGAAAACGCGCTTCATCGGCAGGCGGATGAAACGGAAAGCCTGCCGGACGGAATCATCCGGATGGTTTTCCTGAACTGCGGACGGAACGAGTACAACGCCTGTTCAGAATACCTGGGTACGTCCGGCTGTCAGGTGGTGAATACCACCCGGGAAGGAAAAGCGATTAGTGTTGTACTTGAAAAAGAAGGACGGACATTTACATTCAGTTATTATTCTGGTGAGGATACCATCATCGTGTTATACCCTGAAAAAACCTTTGTAGAAGCATACAATATTGCATATAATTATAAAGATGTTAAAAAGGGAGACATTATTACGTTTGGTACATATCCGCAAACCGCCAGTGGGACAGACAGTTCACCTATTGAATGGTTGGTGCTAGAATCTGATATGGAAGACAAACGCGCTTTTTTGATCAGTAGATATGGATTAGACACAAAACCATATAATAATGTACCTTATTGGGGATCTTCTTGGCAACAATGCGCATTACGTGCTTGGTTGAACAATGATTTCTATCATAAAGCATTTAGTGAAGCTGAACAAAGAGTTATACTGGAGACAACAGTAGAGAACGGTAAGGAACAGCAATATAGCACTTGGTATATCCCGTCAAGAAATAATGGCAATACCACATTTGATAAAATTTTTCTTTTAAGTTACGCAGAAGCAAACAGATATTTTGATGTAACACGGGAAAACGACAATAACCAACTATCACGCATTTCTCCGACCCCTTATGCTATTGAAAATAATGCGTATATTAGCAAAGAGAAGACAACAAAAGATGGGAGAGAGGCTGGTTGGTGGTGGCTACGATCATATCGTGATTATTATGATGTTGCCAGTGTTCGTACGGATGGCTCACTAAGTAGTACGAAAGCAGACAATAATAAATTGGTTATCCGCCCCGCGATGTGGATTTCTATATACGTCGATCCACAATAATAAATCCAAGATAAAAGGAGACAAATGTCATGGAAAGAACCAACGCCTGGACCAAGTATGATGAAAAGACCCTCGCCGGCGTCATGGAGACGGCGAAAAGCTACATCGCCTTCCTGAACAAAGGCAAGACCGAGCGGGAGTGCGCCGCGCAGGCCGTGGAAATGGCGAAGGCCGCCGGCTACCGCGATCTGGCGGAGGTCATCCGCGAAGGAAAGCCGCTGCAGGCGGGAGACAAGGTGTACTGGCTGCAGATGAACAAGGCCGTCGTCCTCTTCCACATCGGGAAGAAGCCGCTTTCCGAAGGGCTCAACATCCTGGGCGCGCACATCGACTCGCCCCGGATCGACCTCAAGCAGAACCCCTTCTACGAGGATACGGACATCGCCTACGCCGACACCCATTATTACGGCGGGATCAAGAAGTACCAGTGGGTGGCGCGGGCCCTGGCCCTGCACGGCGTGGTCGTCAAAAAGGACGGGACGAGCGTGGCCGTCGTGATCGGCGAAGACGAAAACGACCCGGTGGTCGGCATCTCCGACCTGCTGATCCATCTTTCCCAGGAGCAGCTGGCCAAGAAGGCCTCCGAGGCGGTCGAGGGCGAAAAGCTCGACGTGATGCTGGCCGGCATGCCCCTTTCCGGCGAGGAAAAGGAGCCGGTGCTCAGGGGACTGCTCAAAATCCTCAAAGAAAAGTATGACCTGGACGAAGAAGACATGCTCTCCGCCGAGATCGAAGTCGTGCCGGCGGAAAAGGCCCGGGACTTCGGCCTGGACCGCAGCATGATCCTGGGCTACGGCCACGACGACCGGGTCTGCGCGTACGCCTGCCTGGAAGCGCAGCTGGAGCTGACGGGTACGCCCGAATACACCGCCGCGGCCATCCTGGCCGACAAGGAGGAGATCGGTTCCGTCGGCGCGACCGGCATGCAGGCCGTGTATTTTGAGAACGCTCTGGCCGAAGTGATGGCCCTGCGCGGGGAGGACGGGAACCTGGCCCTGCGCCGCGCGCTGGCAAACAGCCGCATGCTCTCCTGCGACGTGAGCGCGGGCTACGACCCGCTCTACGCCTCCGCTTTTGAAAAAAAGAACGCCGCCATCCTGGGCCGGGGCGTGTGCTACAACAAGTTCACCGGCTCCCGCGGCAAGTCCGGCTCCAACGACGCCAACGCCGAGTTCATCGGCCGCCTGCGCAAAGTGATGGACGACCATCAGGTGTATTTCCAGACCGCCGAGCTGGGCCGGGTCGACCTGGGCGGCGGCGGGACGATCGCCTACATCTGCGCCCTGTACGGCATGGAAGTAATCGACAGCGGCGTGGCCGTCCTGTCGATGCACGCCCCGCAGGAGATCATCAGCAAGGCCGACCTCTACGAAGCCGTCAAAGCCTACGCCGCCTTCCTGACCGACATGCGCCCCAAGAAATAATTGCGGAATTTTCAGAATGTGATATAATAGGCACAGAACAGAATGGAACAGCGGGCCCGCACTGCCTGCCCGCGACAGAAAGGATGATGCCGCGTGATTACCAAGAGGCCCTTTGGAAAGGATGAAACCGGCAGGGAAATGACCCTGTTCACCATGACCAACCGGACCGGCGCCTCCGTTTCCGTGACGGATTTCGGCGGGCACCTGGTCAGCATCCGCGTACCGGACCGCGAGGGACAGCTGGGCGAAGTCAACCTGGGCTTTGACGAGCTGGGCCCGTATCTGGGCGCACACGGAAGCATGGGCGCCACCATCGGCCGCTACGCCAACAGGATCGGCCACAGCCGCTTTACCCTGAACGGGAAAGACTACCATGTCACGGAAAACGAAGGCGGCAACTGCCTGCATGGCGGGGTCAAGAACTTCCAGTTCAAATGGTTCCAGGCCGAAACCATGGAGGACGAGCAGGAAGACGCCGTGCTGCTGACCTACGTCAGCCATGACGGGGAGGAGGGCTTCCCCGGCACGGTCCGCGTCCAGGTGACCTTCGCCTTCGACGAAAAGAACACCCTGACGATCCGCTACCTGGCCACGGCGGACCAGGACACCGTGATCAACCTGACCAACCACGCCTACTTCAACCTCCGCGGCCAGGGGGACATCCTGGACCACGAGGTCATCGTCCATACCGACCTGGTGACGGAAACGGACGATCAGCTGATCCCGACCGGCAATATCATCTCCATCGCCGGCACGGCCCTGGACCTGCGGGAGGGCGGCACCGTGCGCGCCGGCCTGGCAAAAAGGAGCGAGTGCCACGCCATTGAGAACGCCAACGGCTACGACGTCAACTACTGCGTGCCCGGCGAGGGCGTCCGGGAGATGGCCGTCGTGACGGACAAGGAAACCGGCCGCCGCATGCGGGTGTACAGCGACCAGCCGGGCGTCCAGTTCTACTCCGGCCAGGGCCTGCACCATGTGGGCCACCAGGGCACGGCATACGGCCCCTACGGCGGCCTGGCACTGGAAACCCAACACTACGCGGACAGCCCGAACCACCCGAACTTCCCGACCACGGTCCTGAAAGCCGGGGAAAGCTTCCGCTCTGTCACCCGGTATTCCTTTGAAACGATTTAAACACCAATTCATCAGGGCGGGGCCGGTCCCCGCCCTTTGGGGTTTTGGAGAAACATATGAACGAGTTCCCTCCGCGCGTGGCGCGGTTTGAAAAAGTCAGCTTTCCGCAGTTTGAGAAGGACGTCCAAAAACACCTGCCCGGCCTCTCCGGCGAAGAGATCCGGGCGGCCTATGACCGGATCGCCCTCCCGGCCCGGGCGACCGCCGGCTCCAGCGGCTACGACATCCGCACGCCGTTTTCCTTTGCGCTCCGCCCCGGGGAGGACGTCACCGTCCCCACCGGTCTGCGCTGCCGGATGGCGGAAGGCTGGTGCCTGCTGCTGATGCCGCGCTCCGGCCTGGGCTTCCGCCTGTACACCCGGCTGGCCAACACCGTCGGCAACATCGACAGCGATTACTATTTCGCGGACAACGAGGGCCACATGGCCGTCAAATTCCGTCTGGAACTGGCGGACCATACAGCGCCCCCCGCCGTCTTTGAAGCCGGCAGCGCCATCTGCCAGGGAATCTTCGTGCCCTTCGGGATCACGGAGGACGACGCGGCGGAGGCCCGAAGGACCGGCGGCTTCGGCTCGACCGGCCGGTAAGCGCATGGACGGAGGCAGACAAACGTGAAGCAGGATATCAGGAAGCGTCCCCTCCCGACGGAAGCGGACAGGGAAAAGCATGCCCGGGAATGGACTGATCAAATCCCCGGCGATGAAAATGAGTCCGGCCCCGTCCGGGAAACCTACCGGGACGGCAGCCTGATCAGCGAATGCTGGGCCCATCGTTCCGCGGACGGAGACTGAACGGGATTTTCCAAAAAAATTCGGAAAACACCGGAAAAACCAGAATTTCCTGTGGCGAAGAGCGGGCTGATGTGTTATAATGGCGTGTAAGTCTGCCGGAATACGGCGGACGAAAGGGGAACATCAATGACCAGAGCCCAAAAAATCATGGAAAAGGCGGCCCTGCAGCAGGGCGAAGCGATCCTGCTGTCCAAGCCTTCCAATATTTTCTATGTGTCCGGCTACACCGGCGAAGGCATCGCCCTGCTGGCCGAAGGCCTGTGCGCGGTCGTGACGGATTTCCGCTACACCGAACAGGTCACCCGTCAGGCCCCGGGGTTTGAGGTCTTCGAGATCAGGACGGGCCAGAGCCACTTTGCCCTGGCGGCGGAAGTCCTGACCGCCCGCGGCGTCCATGCCGTCCGTTTCGAGGCGGACGAAATGACGGTCGCCCGGTTTGACAAAATGAAGCAGGACATGACCGGCTTCGCCTTCGCGCCCCTGCGCGGGGAGCCCGAGCTGGTCCGCCGGATCAAGGAGCCCGCGGAGATCAAACACATCCGCCGGGCCTGCGATATTTCCTGCCAGGCGCTTGAAAACATCCTGCCCCGCATCAAACCCGGCGTCAGCGAGACCGACATCCGCATCGACCTGGAGTTCGAAATGCTCCGCCTGGGCGCGGAAGGCCTGGCCTTCAGCACGATCGTCGCCTCCGGGCCGAACGGCTCCCTGCCGCACGCCATCCCCAGCCAGCGGAAGATCGAAGCGGGCGACATGATCACGATGGACTTCGGGGCCAGGTCCGGCGGCTACTGCGCCGACATGACCCGCACCGTCGCCGTCGGCGAGCCCAATACCGAGATGAAAAAAATCTACGGCATCGTGCTCCGGGCCCAGCAGGAATCGCAGGACGCCCTGCACGCAGGCATCCCGGCCGACAGCGTGGACAGGATCGCGCGGGACATCATCGCGGAAGCGGGCTACGGCAAGTGCTTCGGCCACGGCCTGGGCCACAGCGTCGGCATCGACATCCATGAGGACCCCCGCCTTTCCCCCGTCTGTCACGACATCCTGACCGCCGGCACCACCATGACGGTGGAGCCCGGCATCTACGTCCCCGGCCTGGGCGGCGTCCGCATCGAGAACACCTGTGTGATCGGCGAGACGCAGTCGGAGACGCTGGTTACCGCGCCAAAGGAACTGCTGATCCTCTGATCGGCGGCCTTTATGAGAGGGTTTTCCCTCAATACACAAGACTCAACTTATTTGATTGGAGGAACACAGCATGATTACCGCAGGCGATTTCAAAAAAGGCGTTACCATCGAATGGGACGGCGGCGTATGGAACATCGTGGACTTTCAGCACGTCAAGCCCGGCAAGGGCGCTGCCTTCGTCCGCACCAAGATCAAGAACGTCATGACCGGCGCCGTGGTGGAGCGCACCTTTAACCCCACCGACAAAATGCCCCGCGCGGTCATCGAGACCAAGGAAATGCAGTACCTGTACAACGACGGCGACCTGTATTACTTCATGGATCCCGAAACCTTCGAGCAGACCCCCCTGGGCAAGGACGCCGTCGAGGACGCCATCAAGTTCGTCAAGGAAAACGTCAACGTGACGATCCGCTACTTCAAGGGCCAGGCCTTCTCCGTGGAAGCCCCGAACTTTGTTGACCTCGAGGTCACCCAGACCGAGCCCGGCTTCAAGGGCGACACCGCTTCCAATACCTACAAGCCCGCCACCGTGGAGACCGGCTACGAGCTGATGGTGCCCCTGTTCATCAACATCGGCGACGTCATCAAGATCGACACCCGCTCCGGCGAATACCTGAGCAGGGCTTAATGCACTGATCATCCCCGTCTTTCCGGGGGAAAGGACAATACTATGAGTGATTTGACTGACCGCGTATCCTATCTGCGCGGGCTGGCGGAAGGCCTCAAGTTGGACGACAGCAGGCCCGAAGGCACGCTGATCGGCAAGATGCTGGAGCTGCTGGACGCTTTCGCCAAGGACAACGACGCCCTCCATCAGAGCCTCGACGAGATGAACGAGTATGTCGAGAGCATCGACGAGGATCTGAGCGACATGGAAGAAGCCATCTACGGCGACGACGAGCCGGACGATGAGGACGGCGAAGAAGACGAAGACGACGAGGACGACGGCAGCGAAGACGACAGTACGGTCGAATACGCCTGCCCCTACTGCGGCGAGACCATGGTCTTTGACGTCGAGCGCTTCGACTTTGATGAGGATTACCTCTGCCCAAACTGCCACAAGCCCCTCTTCCCCGAAGAGGACGAGGACGTGGAAGACGAGGACGAGGATCAATAAAACCATCTGAAAACTCCCCCGGAGGATCCGTATCCTCTTCGGGGGAGTTTTTTGCCCGGAATAAAGGGAGGACAAATATCATGCATCAGCTTACCACCAGCGTGCAGCTGGTCCTGGCCCAGCACTGCAACGGAACGAAGCAGGGCCGTCTGTTCGGCGGCCAGCTGCTGGCCTGGATCGATGTCATCGGGGGCGTGGCCGCGAAGCGCTATGCCCATACCGAGGTCACGACGGCCTGCATCGACGACCTGGACTTTATCGGCCCCGGCCATCTGAACGACATGATCGTGCAGGAAGCCCGCGTCACCTGGACCGGACGCACGTCCATGGAGGTCCGGGTGGATAGCTTTGTGGAGCATCTGGACGGTACCAGGACGCTGGTCAACCGGGCCTTTGCCGTCTATGTGGCCCTGGACGAAAATGACAAACCCACCCCCGTGCCGCCTTTCGTCCCGGAAACCGAAGAGGAACAGGCCGACTGGGAGGCTGCCGTGAAGCGCCGTAATATCCGGCTGGCGAGATAAACATAAATCCTTTCTTGTCCTTTGTCTCCTGAAATGATATAATGGAAAATGTGAAAAAAGTACATGGCGAACAGACAGCGACTGAACTGAGGTGAGGGCGTTGAACCGAATAGAATCACTGCTGGCCGCCCGGGCCCTGCTGGAAAACGTGACCCCGCTGAAGGGGGACTGCGGCAGGATCTGCGGCGGAGCCTGCTGTGAGCCGGACGAAGACGGGCAGGGCGGTATGCTCCTCTTCCCGGGGGAGGAAGGGCTGTACGATCCCCTGCCGGAAGGTTTCACGGTCACCCCGGCTCCGGAGATGCCCGGCGCCCTGCTGATCACCTGCTCCGGCCGCTGTCAGCGGAAAGACCGCCCGCTGTCCTGCCGGCTGTTTCCGCTCCTGCCCAAAGAAAAAGACGGGGCTGTCCGCGTCGTGCGCGACCGGCGGGGGTTCATCGTCTGTCCCCTGCTGCCGGACGGCCTGTCCGCCTTTGATCCGGCTTTCCGGGCCGCCGTCGTCCGGGCGGGAGAGATCCTGTACGCCGATCCGGACCACCGGGCCTTCCTGACGGCCCTGCACGAGACCATCCGCGTGATGAAGGAGGCACTATGAACTGGCAGCAAATCCCCTGCGTGAAGGAAACCCGGCCGAACCCGAGAGGCCTGGTCCGCCTGGGCAGCCCGGACGCCCTTTCCTGGGGCGATTATCAGGGCAAAGTCTCCTGCGTTTACCTGGACCCGCCGTTTTATACCGGGGAGCTGTACGCCCTGAACCAGCGGGTGGGCGAAAGCGGCTGGAAAACCGGAAAGCGCACGGTAAAAGTGCAGGCCTATTCGGACCGTTTTGAGGACAGGGAGGCCTATCTGTCCCTGGTCCGTTCCCTGGCCCTGTCCGCCCGCGGCCTGCTCAGCGACGAAGGCGCCCTCTTTGTCCACGTGGATACCAGAGCGGATGCCCATGTCCGCCTGCTACTGGACGAGCTGTTCAACGAGCGGAATTTCGTCAATCAGATCATCTGGTCCTATCAGTCCGGCGGCCGCTCGGTCAAATATTTTTCCCGGAAGCACGATATCATTTTCTTCTACCGCAAGACCGGCAAGCTCCATTTCGACATCACCCACGTCCCGATCCCGCGGGACGAGAACCGCTCCAACCACATGCGCCGCACGGTCGACGAAAACGGCCGGCCCTGCCGCACCATCCGTTCCGGCGGGAAAACCTACGTCTATTACGACGACGACCCGGTCTACCCCAGCGACGTGTGGGCCGACGTTTCACACCTGCAGCAGAAAGACCCGCAGCGCACCGGCTACGACACGCAGAAGCCCGAATCCCTCCTGCGGCGCATCCTCCTGCCGGTGACGGAGCCGGAGGATATCGTGGCGGATCTTTGCTGCGGCAGCGGCACCACCGCCGTCGCAGCCGCCCTGACGGGCCGCCGCTTCGTCGTCGCGGACATCGGGAAGCCGGCCGTTTCCGTCACCAGGAAGCGCCTGGTATCCCAGGAGATTCCCTTCGACCTTGAAGCCCCCTGCGAGGCTGCTCCGGCCCAGGCCTCCCTGCGGATGTTCCCCGGCATCGCCTACGCCGACGTCTGCCTGGACGGTTTCGTCCCGCCTTCCCCCTGGCCGGACGGTGTGACCGGCCTGGACGGGGTCGATCAATGGTCTGTGGGCACGGTGGAGCACGGAGTATTCCGCTCCCTGGCCGACGCCGCCCGCACGCAGAAGACCCCGGCCCTCCCCCGGTCCCTGCAGATCCCCCTCCTGTCCGGCAGCGTCGCCGTCCTGATTACAGACATTCTGGGCGACAGGTACTGCTATGCCCTTTGCTGATTCCTTTTCCATCAGGCACAACGGCTGTATGATCCCCTGCTATCTGCTGATTACAGAAGATTCTGACCTTCGGTATGGGAGACATGGTTTGATGAATAAGGACTCTCTGTCTTTTGTCGTATATATGATCCATCGGTGCGCCAATCAATGGGGTTTGCCGCCGGCAAAGGTATACCGGATGCTGAAGGAATCCGGATGCATCCAGACTTATCTCGTGCCGCATTATGACGTGCTTCATACGCAGTCCAGCGGATACGTGCTGAATGATATTCAGCAGTACCTTCAGAAAAGAGAGATCACGCCATGATCGTAATATCACGGATCTTCGGAGATCGTACGGCGGCCGGATGTTCACCATTCTTACCGGGCGCTGGACTTTGGCAAAGGTTTTTATGTTACAACGGTTCTGGAACAGGCTGAGCGCTGGGCCAGACGAAAGGCTGATCTGACCGGCGGTACAGCTGTGGTCAACCAGTACCGGATGAGCGATGACACGTCCGGACTGCTCGTAAAGACTTTTTCTGATGATCTGACGGAATGGATTGATTTCGTGTGCGACTGCCGGGATGAAAAGACAGTTTATCAGCAATTTGATCTGATTATCGGAAAGGTTGCCAATGACAAGGTTTTCCGGGTAGTGGACATGTATCATTCCGGCATCTGGGACCGTGAACGGGTGCTGAAGGAAATCAGAGCTTACCCGGATTATGACCAGATTGCTTTTGTTTCCCAGAAGGCCGTCGATCAATTGCTGAAGTTCGATCGCTGCTGGGAGGTGTAAGCCATGGATGAGAATATTCTGGAACAGACTTACCGGGAAAACCTGGAAGAGCATCTGATTTTGTATCTTGCTGAACAGAATGGTTTTTCTCTGGAAAAAGCCATGGACGTCTACTATCAAAGCAGGCTGGCTGAAAAAATCCATCTGGGTTTGGAAGGAATACAGTATCTGGATTATAAAGTGCTGGCTGAAATACTGCGGGATACGGAGCCGGAATTGTTTCAGTAACGACAGTTTTTTCACCGCATTTACTGCTTTTTTGTCCCAGCAGCATCCATTTTACGAGTTGCAACCGCCAGTTGACAGATTGACAGGCGCGCCTGATTGCCTGCAACGGCGGTTTTTTGTATGCTGTGCGTGTCCGGCGGAGACAGACAGCCTCCCGGACAGACGCACAGAAAGGAGAAATGAAAACCATGATTTTCGCGGACAAGCTGATTGATTTGAGGAAGAAGAACGGGTGGTCCCAGGAAGAGCTCGCGGCGCAGCTGGGGGTCAGCCGCCAGGCCGTATCAAAGTGGGAAGGGGCCCAGTCCGTCCCGGATCTTGCCAAGGTGATCGCGATGGCGGACCTGTTCGGGGTCAGCACGGACTACCTGCTGAAGGATGAAATCGGAACGGAAGCCCTCGTCCCCGCGCGGGAAACACGGGAAACGCCGGAAACGGGCGAAGCCGGCGTCCGCTGGGTGAGCATGGAGGAAGCGAACGATTACCTGGATGACGCCCGGGCGTCTTCCGGCCGGATCGCCCTGGGCGTGCTGCTGTGCATCCTTTCGCCGGTCCCCATGATCCTGCTCGCCCTGCTTGGCGAACAGAAACGGATTCCCCTGTCCGCCGACCAGGGCGGCATTGCCGGCCTGATCCTGCTGATCCTGCTGGCGGCCGGGGCCGTCTTTCTCTTCGTCACGAGCGGGCTGCGCCTGTCCCGCTACGAATATCTGGAAAAGGAAGCCATCGACACGGAGTACGGCGTCACCGGGATGGTGAAGGGGCGCAAGGCAGCCTTTGAACATACCTTCACGACCGGGCTGACCGTCGGGATCATCCTGTGCGTGCTGAGCGTGATCCCGGTTCTGGCGGGCATTTTCAGCCAGGACGATCTGCTGGCCGGGATCGGCGTCTGCGTGATGCTGGCAATGTGCGCTGCCGGCGTCTGGCTGATCGTACGGGTCTGCATCGAATGGGGCAGCTACCAGAAACTCCTGGAAGAGGGCGACTATACCCGCAAAACCAAGCTGGCCCCCAAAGGCTGGCTGTCCGGCGCCTACTGGTCCCTGGCCGCGGCGGTCTTTCTCGCCTACAGCTTCTGGACGAAAGACTGGGCAAACAGCTGGATCATCTGGCCCGTGGCCGGCGTGCTGTACGCCGTGGTCGCCCAGATCGAGCGGGGGATGATGAAAAAATAAAAACCCCCTGATTCTGCAACAAAACGGGAAGGCGGATCGTTATATATAGAGAGGTAATACAAAACGGCTGCAATGGCGTTTCCGGCAGCCATTTTGCCCTTGACAACAACAACGGAAGGAAAACAACGGTCTGATGAATAGAACCAAAGCAGTCTTCGCCATTCTGCTGATCCTGACCCTCTGCATTTCCGCCCACGCGGAATCTTCTCTGGTGCCGTTCATCGACGCGGCGGAAAAACTCGCCTTCGAGACAGACAACGTAACGATCACCGGGAAAGCCGACTTCCTGCTGGACGGGGAGCGGTTCAAGACCGCGGAGATCACCTATGTGCAGGACGGATACAATTCCTTCTGGCAGGAGAAGCTGTGGACACCGAAGGAAGGAAAAGAAGATCTGGAAAGCGGGTTTACCATCATCCAGAATAGTAATGAATTCTATGTGATGGAAACGCTGAATCCCGGAATTTACAAGAGGGGTTTTGATCAAAAACAGAGTACTCTTCTTCGACGCAGTCCCATGGCGGATTTGTTGTTTTTGAATGCTCGGACAGTGGCAAAGCACCTTGAACTTTTCTGTCATTCTTTGATTACTGCTCAGGAGCAGGAAGACGGTTCAATAGAACTTCGGCTGTCACTTACGGAAGAGAATGATCAGGATGATCTGAGTTTTCTGGCCAATTTAGGCATGCGTTTTATTGGAAAACGGCTGTTCAGGATAGACAATGATAAGCTGGATACAATCACGGTCAACGAACTGACGGAGGCCAAAGCGATCTTATATTATACAAAAAGCATGGCACTGAAGGACTGTTCCGTTTCAGTTTCTCTTGATGCTTCCGGGAGAGTTACATCTGTTTCCGGAACCATAAACGCGCAGTTGACCAGCTATACGTTTCAGGAACTGGAATCAACAGCTGATAATGTTCTGTTGCCTGAATGGTATACATTGAAAGATCGGCTTTTTTCCATCCGGTTTGATGCAGTCCTTGCCCAATACGGTGAAAGCGTGGTCAAACTGTTCGAACCCGGAGATTATCAGGTAAGACTTCCGGGAGAACTGACAAGCGAACAACAGACACAGATGGAACAGCGCTGTCGGGAAATAAGCAAAAAAACCGGCGTTGCATTGGGGGAACTGACACATACTGAATATTACGAGGATTATTATTCTATAAGTTTCGGTACCGACAATGATCTGCCCTGCTTTTTCATTTTTACAGAAGACGGCTTGTTGTATTTTTTCCAGAGCGTGCATTATACCTTCGATGGATATGTACAACTCAAGGATGGCCTCACGGAGGAACAGAAACAGAAAACGATTGATTTTCTGCACACAGTCAATCCATCGCTTGATGTCGCTGATTTGACAGCTGCTGGGCAGCAGGAGAAAGAGGAAACCCGGTTTTTAGATGTTCATGTAATCAATTCGGAAGGTACGGAAACAAGAGACATCATTTTGAAAGTGTGTGTAAAACCGGAATGGCGGATCGCAGTTTATGAAAATCCGGATTTAAAGTGACTGAGCCTATCAATCAACCAGAGAAAAAGGACAAACACATGAAAAAACCGAGAGCCCTGATCGCTGTTTTACTGATCCTTTCCCTCTGCCTTTCCGCCCATGCGGAACCTTCTCTGATTCCGTTCATCGACGCGGCGGAGCGCCTCGCCTTTGACACGCACAACGTGACCGTCACCGGCAAGGCCGACTTCCTGCTGGACGGGGAACGGTTCAAGACCGCGGAGATCACCTATGTCCAGGATGGGTCTGACTCCTTCTGGCAGGAAAAACTGTGGACGCCCAGGAGATGGCGGCCGGATGTGGAAAGCGGTTTCACTGTCGTGCAGAACGGGGAAGAGGTTTATGTCACGGAAACGCTGCATCCGGGCCTGTACCGGCATGGATACGGCGAGGGGGAAAACACCCTGATCCGCCGCAGCCCGCTGACGGATCTGCTGCTGGCCATGGGCCGGACAGCGGCGGACCAGCTGGAGCCGTTCTTCGGTTCAGCGGTCACTTCCGAGGAACGGGAAGACGGTTCAAAGGAACTGAAGCTGGCGCTTCAGGAGGATTCCTCCCCGGAGATACTGAGCTTCCTGGCCAACCTGGGCATGCATTTTATCGGCAGCCGGCTGTTCGGCATCGGCATGGACAGCCGGACGGTTCCGATTCCCCTCGACAATATCACCATGGCACCCGGAACGGAAACGAAGCGGATCCTCTGCGACACGAAGGAGCTGTCATTCCTCGGCGCATCCGCCCGGATCGGGATGGACGCATCCGGCCATCCGGTATCCGCGTCCGGCGATCTGTCTGTCCGGCTTCACTACTATACAGAGGAAGACCGGCTGCTGCCGGACGATCAGGAAGGGGCCGTTCAGATCGATGAGGATGTCTGGGAATGGTTTGAAAAAAGTGAACGGGTGCTGACTGTCCGCTTCGACATCGCGGCATCCCAATACGGCGAAAGCAGAGTTGCGTCTTTTGACCCTGCGGGCCTGAAAGCCGTATCCCGCAAAGACATGTTTATGGACGACCTACACCGGCCGGGCGAAAGCAGGAAGCTGAATGCTGAAGACGAAGCGCGGCTGGAGCAGCGCGGACGCGATCTGTGCCGCGCCGCCGGGATTGAAGCCGGAGAACGGACCAGGGTCATTCCGGACGGCGACGGATGGGTTTCCCTGTGCTTTGAGGCGGAAAATGGCCCCTGCCGTCTGAGAATGACGGAGGACGGCCTGCTGCTTGATCTGATCCTGGAGGAGGGAGGCTTTGACGGGACCCATACCGAGGAAAGCTGTCCGGACGCTCTGAAAGAGCGGATTCTGGACTTCCTTCATATGGTCAACCCTGAACTGGACATCCAGGATCTGTCGGTGATTGAAAAAATGGATGACGGGGAAAACAGCTTCATCTATGTCGCCGGAACAACAGAAAACCGGGACGACGTACTCCTGTCCATCCGCCTGACTCCGGCATGGAAGATCGAAGAGTATACCTGCCTGGGACACGGCTGAGATAAACACCCTCCGCAGAATCAACCAAAGAAAGAAGGATGACCATGAGAAAAGCAAAAACCCTGATCGCTGCCCTGCTGATCCTGACCCTCTGCCTGACCGCCGCCGCGGAATCCGCGCTGGTCCCGTTCATTGACGCGGCGGAACGCCTCGCCTTTGACACGCACAACGTGACCGTCACCGGCAAGGCCGACTTCCTGCTGGACGGGGAGCGGTTCAAGACCGCGGAAATCACCTATGTGCAGGACGGGGAAAACTCCTTCTGGCAGGAAAAGCTGCTGACCCCCAGGGACCTGAAGCCGGACCTTGAAAGCGGCTTTACCGTGATCCAGAACGGGTGGGACATCTACGTGATGGAAGCCCTGAAGCCCGGACAGTTCCGGGAGGGGTCGGACGGGAAGCAGAACACCCTGCTGCGGCGCAGCGCCATGGCAGACCTCCTGCTGACCCTGGCCCGGACGGCTGCGGACCAGCTGGAGCCGCTCTTCGGCTCCTCGGTCACGGTCACAGAGCAGGCAAACGGCGCCAGGGACCTACGCTTTGAGTTAAAGGACGGGGACGCGCCGGCTGTCCTCAATATCCTGGCCAACCTGGGCATGCGCTTTGCGGGCAAGCGCCTGCTCGGCATCGACGCGGAGGCATGGGACGCCTTCTCCGTCACGGGCTGGACAAAGATCCAGACGATCCTTTACGCCACCAAAGACGTCCGGCTCAAGGACTGCTCCGTCCTCGTCAGCATGGACGAACAGGGCCGCCTGACCGCCCTATCCGGAGAGTTTTCCGCCCTGCTGGTCTCCTATACCGCCGCTGAGCTCGAGGCCGTCCGGGACCAGGAGGAATATATCGACGGGTTTACAGTCAAAGACAGCCTGCTGACCGTCCGCTTTGACGCCGCCCTGTCCCAATACGGGGAAAGCACGGTCAAGCCCTTTGACCCCAGGGATTATCCGGCTGTCCCGCCCGAAGAATGGGCGGAGCCGGAGTGGACAGAAGAGCCCCTGACCGAAGCGCAGGAGGCGGCCTATCAGCAGTACGCCCTGGCCGCCTGCAAAGCCGCCGGTTATGAAACCGTCAAATATCTGGAAACGGAAATGGACGGCGGCATCGCCAATGTCCGCGTGGATACAGAGGGCGGGATCTGCTTCCTGTGCATGACGGAAGACGGCGCGCTGCTGGAGCTATTCCTGGAGAAATCAGACATTGAAGAAACCGAAGAAATGCCCGACTACCCGGACGAGCTGCCCGCTGAGGTCCTGCAGCCGATGCTGGATTTTTTGCGCGCGGTCAATCCGGAACTGAAGGTCGGCGAACTGGTCAACATGGGTTCCTACGGCGACGGGACCAGCACCTGGCTCGATGTGGAAGGGGAGACGGAAGACGGGGAAGGAACCGGCGTTTCGATGACCGTCCGGCTGTCGCCCGCGTGGCGGGTCGAGGATTATTCCTGCGTCGGCGGGCACGGCTGACCGGAAAACAAGTCAATCATACAGCGGGGGGTGCCTCAGGATCATCCTGCAGGCAGCCCCCGCTTGATTGTTCTGCTGTTGTTTATTTCACCGGGTTGAAGTCCAGGTTGGTCAGGAAATCGATGCAGGTTTTGATCTGCTCGTTCGTCAACGTCTTGTTGGCGCTGTTTTCATTGGGGGACATGGTGAACTCGATGAAGTAGCCCTGGTAGATGGCCAGGATGTCCACAAAGTCCGTGTCGTTCCCGGTTTCCCGGGCAACCAGCAGCTTGGTGCCGTAGCCGGTCTCCCGGTAGGTGATCTCCACCTGATTCATCTCGCGGAAGGTGTTTTCCAGGACAGCCAGTTCTTCCGGCGTCATATCGTTGATCCGCATAACGCTGCCGTAGCTTTCGTCATAGGCGACGGTCAGGTACATCTGCGGGCGGATCATATCCTTCGGCTCGATGGCAGCGATGATCCTGCTGCCCCGCATGTTGACGACCTGCAGGTCATAGCCTTCCGGCATCTGGCAGACCAGGTTGAACTTGCCGTTCACATTCAGGGTGCCCAGGGTTTTCTTGTCGCTGGTCTTCTGGCTGGAGAAGCTGTACTGGGCCGGAACGGAGATCCTGGTGGCGAAGTTCTTGTGAATGTAGCCGTACTTGCCGTTGTCCGGGTCATACGCCCGGTACCAGTTGGTCGTTTCGCCGGTGCAGATCAGTTCCTTGCCGTCCGGATAGCCCGTGATCCTCGTGGTGCCCGTCCCGGGGCCGACGCGGAAGTTCACCCGGCCGGACGTGCGGCTCGCGCGCACTTCGATGGGAAAAGGAGACACGTCCCGCTGGCTTCTGAGTTCCTTATCCAGCTGCGCCTGCTCGCTGGAAGAAGACTTGGTCTGGGAAGAGGTGGTACGGGAAGAGGAAGAGCCGGATTTGGGTTTGTTCTCCACGGTGTAATCATACCCCGCGCCGGCCGCGCCGCCGATATACTCCTCAGGCCTGGAGTTGGACAGGAAACGGCTCATCACATAGCCGAACGCGCCGCCCCAGTGGCCGTACGCCCAGCCGTTGCCGAGGAAGTCAGAAACCCAGAACTCATCGCCGTAGGGAATCTGCAGCAGCGCCTTGGAATTCGTGCTGGGTTCTTCCCGCAGGGTCACGGATTTCCCGTTGTCCGTACGGATGTAATACGCCGCAGCCATCGCCGAAGGAATGACGGCGAAGAGTGAAAGGATGACTGTCAGAACCAGGGTCATGGCAATGGATTTACGCATGATTTGTATCCTCCTTTTTTATGATGATTCACAGGAGATACCCGCTGACGGGTATCGGGGCCTTTCGTAACATTTCATAGCCCCTTCATAGCTTGATACGTCCGGGAGCCGGCGGATGGCAGCTGTTATGGGAAGTTTTTTCCCGATTTCAGGAAGAAACGTCCGGTCACGCCCTGCCCGCCATGATCCATTCGATCTCGTCCGGGTCTTTGGGAATGCTCCGGCTCAGCACCTCGCAGCCGTCTTCGGTGATCAGCAGGTCGTCCTCGATGCGGATACCGATTTCTTCTTCATCGATGTACAGGCCGGGCTCGTCGCTGATGATCCAGCCGGGACTGAGGACGTCGCCGGCAAAGGAAGCGTCGTGGCAGTCGATGCCGATGGAGTGGCTGACGGAGTGCATATAGTACCTGCCCACCTCCTGTTCGTCCGTGATCAGGCCCAGCTGGATCAGGCCTTCGGCAAGCACCTTTTTGCACACGTCGTTCAGGTCCCTGAGGGTCACGCCGGGCTTTGCCGCCTCCGCCACCGCCCGGTTGGCGGAAAGAACCAGTTGATATATTTCCTTCTGCCGGGGCGTAAAGCGGCCGTTCACCGGGAAGGTGCGGGTGATGTCGCTGCAGTAGTTCCCGTATTTGGCCCCCAGGTCCATCAGCAGCAGCTGACCGTCCTTCAGCTCGTCCCGGTTGGTGACGTAGTGCATCATGCAGCCGTTTTTCCCGGCGCCCGCGATGGTGCTGAAAGCAAATTTCACCGCGCCCTGATACCGGCAGGTGTACTCGAAGTTCGCCTGCGCCTGATATTCGGTCAGCCCGGGCCTGAGCGTCCGCAGGACGCGCTCCAGACCCTGCCGGGTGATATCCACCGCCCGGCGCACCAGGGCAATTTCCTCCTCATCCTTGACCTCGCGCAGGGGGACGCAGGCGGCGCGCAGATCCCGCAGGACGGCGGCCGGATATTTCCGCATGAAATCCTGCGCCCGCAGGGCATTGTAATCCGTCCCGTCGCTTTCCTGGCAGCGGTATACGTCCATATACACATATTCGATCCGGGACCGGCCCATGACCCGGCTGATCAGGGGGCTGAGGTCCTCCAGATACCGGACGTCCTCCACGCCGCTGACGGCGGAAGCTTCTTCCTTCGTCGGCATTTTGCCGGTCCACCGCTCCTGCGTGGGATCGGCCTGCTCGATGAACAGGGTTTCCGTCGTCTTTCCGCCGGCTTTGACCGCCAGCAGGGCCATCTTTTCCCGTTCCAGTCCCGTCAGGTAAAAAAACTGGCTGTTCACCTCAAAGCCCGCGTAGTCGTCTTCGTTCGTATGCAGCGGCACCCCGGCAAAACTCAGCACCAGGCTGCCGTCCGGCAGAGTTTCATACAGCCGCTTCCTGTGATCCGCAAAGGACATACACGTACCTCCATATCTTTTTTTCACGCAGAAGGGGATGTTGCAGTATCAAAACAGCAATATCCCCTATAGTATCAAAGAATTTGATTGTCAGAACTAGTTGTACAATAGTGATTATCTGGAAATCAACAATCCTGTGGTGGTATGGAGGGGCCACAGCCCCTCCATGTCATATCCGCAGCAGCGACATGCGCGGTGCGAGGATGAATTTTTGCGAAGCGGAGC
>JBGUJG010000016.1:0-9180 GCA_045113695.1 Christensenellales bacterium | reverse complement strand
GTCGTATCCTCCGCCAATGTGCATATCCCTTTCAGGACCAACAGGCAGGTCAGAAGGACCGCCAGAAATCTCTTCATGATCGTTTTCCTTTCATGGCAGGAGTTTTGCCGGGAAGCGCAGCATTCCCGCTCAGCTGAACAGGGCGGCGGCTTTCTTCATCCTGTCCGCGACGGACACATGGAAAGGACACCTTGTTTCGCAGCCGCGGCAGCCGATGCACTCGTCCGCGCGATGGGAAAGGGACAGATAATGCTCCCTGAGGGAGGCAGGCACTTCCGGCTGCATGACGGCCAGGTCGTAGAGCTTGTTGACCATCGCGATATCGATGTCGGCGGGACATGGCTTGCAGTGGCCGCAGTAGGTGCATTCCCCGCCGGTGAACGTATGGCGCGGTGCTCCGGCCAGGACGCTGGCATAGTCTTTCCCACTGTCCGACACCGTTTCATAAGCCGCGGCTGCGTCCACCTGTTCCTTCGTGTCATAGCCGCAGAGGACGGATGCTACGGCCGGCTTGGTCAGGCAGTAATGGATGCACTGCACAGGCGTCAGGCTGACGCCGAAGGGGGAGCGTTTCGCGTCGAACAGACGGCCTCCTGCAAAAGGCTTCATGCAGGTGATGCCGACGTCCTGCTGTTCGCAGACCCTGTACATCTCCGCCCGGACCGGGTCCACCCCGTTCAGGCCTTCGGCGTAGGCGTCGGCGAAGTAGTTTTCAATGTTGTCCGTCGGCGGCATCAGGTCAAAAGCGGGGTTGACGCTGAACAGGATCATCTCCACCAATCCGCTTTCCGCCGCTTTTTTCGCGATCACGGGGTTGTGCGTGGACAGGCCGATATGCCGGATATTTCCCTGCGCTTTGAGTTCTGCCACGTACTCCATGTACGGGCCGGGCTTTGCTATGTTGTTTTCCCAGTCGCTTTCCAGGTCCACATAGTGGATCATGCCCAGGTCGATATAGTCGGTTCTCAGCCGGGCCAGCAGGTCCTCAAAGGCGATTCGGCACTGCGCGGCGTCCCGCGTGCGGGTGTACTGCCCGTTCTGATAAGTTGACCCGATATGCCCCTGCACAAACCATCCTGCCCGGTCATCTGTGATGGCCTGTCCGATGATGTTTCTGGATTTGGGGTCGGGCATCCAGCAGTCGATGATGTTGATGCCCAGGCTGTGCGCGTACCGCATCAGTTCCACGGATTCGCTCTCCTCATGGCGTTCCAGCCATTCGCCGCCGAAGCCCACTTCGCTGACCATCAGGTCCGTTTTGCCAAGTCTTCTGTACTGCATGTTTTTTCCTCCGATTCATGTACAGTCCGCTGTTTTGATTGATCCTGGGATGATTCAGATGTTATTCTTTGTGTTTTCCGCTGCCGGTCAGGAAACGATCCACGTCGGTCTCCGCGAAAGAGCGGAGCGCCGGGTGATCCGTCAGCGTCCGGACGATTTCCCAGCCGGCCCGGTTCCTTTCGGCGTTTTTGGGAATCGGACGGAAGCCAAGATCCAGATAGACCTTGCAGGCCAGCCAGGTGGTGGTCTGTGTGGGAATCACGGCGCGGCGGTAACCGAGGGCCTGCATTTTCCGGAGCACACAGGCGATCAGCGGTTTGGAAAGGCCGCGCCCCTGTTCTTCCCGCCGTACAGCGACCCAGTGGAGCCAGCCGGTGATCCCGTCGTCTCCTGAACGGATGTCGTAGTACGCCGTCGCGGTCGCGGCCTTTTCTCCCTCCGGGCCGACAGCGAAAAACATCCGCTCCCTGAGTTCATCGTCATGCCCTTCGTAAAAGCGTTTCCAGGCTTCCTCGCCTTCTTCCCGGGAGTCAAATTCCCGGGCGCTTTTTTCGATGGCGATCCATTCGTCCCTGTCCCCGGGCATGTAAAGCGCCAGACCGTATCCTTCTGGCAGAGAAAGGTCCGGCAGATCCGTCAGTTCTTTTTCCAGCATCAGCTCGTAATAGGGGAGACGGGCGTCGTGGTTGTCAAACCGGCGTAGGGACGCAGCCGTGCGCTCCCGGCTCTGCCGTGCTTCCAGACTGTTCAGAAATTGCCCGGCTTCCAGCAGGATCTGCCGGAGCCGCTCCGTCCGGAAGGAAGCGAGCGCGGCCTTTTCGTCCATCAGGCGGACTTCTGTGATTTCGCCCCGGTCCCGGGGGAGAAAGGATGTCTGATCCGTTTGCGCCAGGAAGTAGACGACCTCCTTGGTCACGTCCGGCCGGCCTTCCCGCACCAGGGCATACTCATCCGTCATGCGGAAACCGCCGATCAGCCGGACGTCGGCCCCGGTTTCCTCCAGGACTTCCCGCAGGGCTGTTTCTTTTTCCGTTTCGCCTGCTTCCATGTGCCCCTTGGGAAAGCACCAGAAGTCATTCGCCTCGCGGACGAGTACGTATCTGCGGTTCTCCGAGCTGCCGGAAAATACGACGGCGCCGCAGGATTTTTCGTTCCGCTTTTTTTCTTTTTCCATGATCAGCCACCCGTGCGCCGGCGTTCCCGGTTTCTGATAAACAAGTGCTGTTTACTGATAAAGCTCCCCGGTAAAAAAGCGTTCCTGAAAGCGGATCGCTTCCAGGATTTCGTCCCGGGTATATGTCCGGCCGTCCGCGGACACGATCCATTTGTCCTCGCAGTCGTCCAGCCGATGCCAGACAGCAATCACCCTGCCGGCAAAGCGGCGGACCGGGCGGCTGACGCCCAGCACATAGACGTCCTGCTCCTCGCCGTCTCCTCCCGGAATGCCGTCCGCATAGCCGTAGTTGACCGGATAGATCAGATCCGGAAAGTCCGGATGCGCGCTGCCGAGCGGCCGGTCCACCGTGCCGGATACTGTCCGGCCAATGATAGCACCGTATGCTTTCCCGCCGTTTTCCTGCGGAGATGCAGGGGGCTTTTGCTCATGCTTCATGATCGTTCTTTGGACTGCCTGCACGGCGGGCGTCGCATCCCCTGCAGCCTTCGCATCCGCAGGAGCAGCCGCCACGATGCCTGCTCTTCCCGGTCCGGCGGACGGCAAAAAACAGGGCGCAGCCAACGGCAACCAATATGAGTATATCCCAGATATTCATCAGCGTTCACCTCATCCAAGCCCCAGCGCCAGCCCGATCAGCCGGACGATCAGCGCCGCGATCCAGGCAACGCCGCACTGCCAGAGCGCGACACTGACAGACCAGCGACGGCCCAGCTCCCGGCGGATGGCGGCCACGGCGGCCACACAGGGGGTATACAGCAGGCTGAATACCAGCATCGAAACGGCGGACAGAGCGCCGATGGACGAGACCCCGCCGACAAAGAGGGTTTCCATGACCGTGACCACGCTTTCCTTGGCCATGAAGCCGGAAACCAGGGAGGTCACGATCCGCCAGTCACCCAGGCCGATCGGGGCAAAGAGCGGGGCGGCCAGGCCGGAAACGGCGGCCAGGATGCTCTCATGCGAATCTTCGACCAGATCAAAGCGGAAATTGAAATGGCTCAGGAACCAGACCACCATGGCGGCGATCAGGATTACGGAGAAGGCCCGGTGGAGGAAATCCTTGCTTTTTTCCCAGAGCAGCTGGCCTACGTTCCGGGGGCTTGGAAAGCGGTAATTCGGCAGTTCCATGACAAAGGGAACCGCTTCGCCTTTGAACAGGGTGCGCTTGAAGACGAAGGCCGCCAGGATGCTGACCAGGATCCCCAGCACATACAGGACGGTGATGATCAGCCAGTTGTATCCGGGGAAAAAGGCGCTTACAAAAAAGCCGTAGATCGGCAGCTTGGCCGTGCAGGACATGAACGGCGTCAGCAGGATGGTCATCCGTCTGTCCCGTTCGCTGGGCAGGGTGCGGGTGGACATGACGGCGGGCACCGTGCAGCCGAAGCCCAGCAGCATCGGCACGATGCTCCGGCCGGACAGACCGATGCGCCGCAGCAGTTTGTCCATCACAAAGGCGACCCGGGCGATGTAGCCGCTGTCCTCCAGCAGGGAGAGAAAGAAGAACAGGATCACGATGATCGGCAGGAAGCTGACCACCGTGCCGACGCCTTCAAAAACGCCTTCCAGCACCATGCTCTGAATGGAGGCGTTTACGTGAGCCGCTTCCATGGCGCCGGCCGTCAGGTCCGCCAGCCGGTCGATGCCGGCCTGAAGCAGGTCCTGAAAGAATGGGCCGATCAGGAAGAACGTCAGGTAAAAGATCAGCCCCATGATGCCGATAAAGACCGGGATGGCCGAATATCTGCCCGTCAGGATCCGGTCGATCTTTTCGCTTCGGATATGCTCTTTGCTCTCGTGCGGCTTGATGACGCATTCGTCGCATACCTTGCGGATATAGTCAAAACGCATCTCAGCCATCGCCGCGCTGCAGTCGAGCCCGCGCTCCTTTTCCAGCTGCAGGATGATGTGCTCCAGCATTTCCTTTTCATTCTGGTCCAGATTCAGCTGGTCGGCGATCAGGGAATCCCCTTCGATCAGCTTGCTGGCCGTGAAGCGCAGCGGCATGTCCGCCCGCTGGGCATGGTCCTCGATCAGATGGCCGACGGCGTGCAGTGCCCGGTGTACGGCCCCGCCGTGATCATCCGCCCCGCAGAAGTCCTGGCGCAGCGGCCGCTCCTGATATCTGGCGATGTGGACGGCATGGCGGACCAGCTCGTCCACACCCTCGTTTTTGGAGGCGGAAATCGGCACCACGGGGACGCCCAGCATGGCTTCCATGGCGTTTACGTCCACGGTGCCGCCGTTGCCGCGCAGTTCGTCCATCATGTTCAGGGCAACCACCATCGGCACGTTCATTTCCAGCAGCTGCATCGTCAGGTAAAGGTTCCGCTCGATGCTGGTGGCGTCCACGATGTTGATGATGGCCTTCGGTTTTTCGTTCAGCACAAAATTCCGGGAGACCTGTTCCTCGCTGGAGTAGGGGGACATCGAATAGATACCAGGCAGGTCGGTGATCAGGGTATCGCCGTGCCCGCGGATGACCCCGTCTTTCCGGTCGACCGTGACGCCGGGAAAGTTCCCGACATGCTGGCTGGCTCCGGTCAGCTGATTGAACAGGGTGGTTTTCCCGCTGTTCTGGTTGCCGACGAGGGCAAAGGTCAGCGTCGTTCCTTCCGGCAGCGGGTCGCCGCTGCCTTTGGGGTGAAACTTCCCTTCTTCACCGAGACCCGGGTGGGCGGTGCGCCTGCGCGCCCGCTTTTCCGCGTCCCCGGCGGAGGTTTTTTCAACCGGGGCAATGACAATCTTTTCCGCGTCCGCCAGGCGCAGGGTCAGCTCATAGCCGTGAATTCTCAGCTCCATCGGGTCGCCCATCGGGGCAAGCTTGATCACCGTGATTTCCGCCCCGGGAATCACGCCCATATCCAGAAAATGCTGGCGCAGCGCGCCTTCCCCGCCGACAGATTCGATTCTGGCGCTCTGGCCCGGTTTCAGTTCATTCAGCTTCATCTGTGTGTTCGCTTCCGTTTCTTCAGGTTTTCACCTGTCATTATGCTTCCTTTCCTGTTTACTGTCAAGGTTTTTCGTCTGGCCGGCTTCCGTTTGTCCGGAGGAACGGGATTATCAGTAAGAAAAAACAGAATGGAAAATATTATGATTAAAAAGTAAAATAAACTTGACAAATAGAATGATATGATGTATATTCTTGCTGTGCCAGGACACGGAACGGCCGCCGGCTCCTCAGCACGGAAACAAAACCGTTCAAAAAAATATGGAGGGGTTTTCAATGAACGCCGATGTCTTGCTTGTTTCAGGTATTTTGCTGTGTGTGATGATTGCTTTATGGATTCTGAACAGGAAAAAAAGAAACGCTTCCGGGATCAAGGACTTTGACGAGATGCAGACGGTCATCCGGGGCAGGGGATACCGCATCGGGTTCCTGACCGCGGTGATCCTGCTGGCTGTCATGATTCTTTTGTCGGAGCTGGATGCCCTGAAGGGCGTGACGGCTGGGTTCGCGTTTTTTGCCGTGCTGATCATCAGCGTCACGACGTTTGGCGTTTACTGTGTTGCCCATGATGCTTTCCTGGGCATCCGGGAAAAGCCGAAGCGTACCATGATCCTTTTTCTGATCATTGTGGTGGTGGACGGGGCCGTTTCTGTCATCAACCTCATCAGCGGCAAAATGACCGAAAGCGGCAGGCTGAATTTCAGCGGCGGTTCTTCTGTCCTGATGTTTGCTGCCTTCCTGATCCTCCTGATCACTCTGATCGTGAAAACGGCCAAAGGCAGAAAAGAGGCGGCGGAATGAAAAACCTGAAGCTCAAATCTGCCCGCGCGGCCAAAGACCTTTCCCAGGAGCAGCTGGCCGTATTGTGCGGCGTTTCCCGCCAGACGATCAACGCTATCGAGAAGGGCGACTACAACCCGACCGTCAATCTCTGCATCGCGATCTGCAGGGCCCTGGGCAAGACGCTGGACGAGCTTTTCTGGCCGGAACAGGAGTAATCAGGCAGAACCGCAGCAATGTCCGCTGCTTATTTCATGACCTGCCCGCCGGTGACCGGGATGGCCTGGCCGGTTTCGTACTGCTGTTCGACCGCGTAGAAGACTGCCCGGGCCACATCCTCCGGCAGGCAGCCGCGGCCCATGGGGACCTTGGCTTCATAGTATCTGCGCACATCCTCGACGGTCTGCGCTCCGGGTACCTTGCCCGCCATCAGATACTGGCGGAAGAGACCGTTTTCCGGGTCGGCCCAGAGCGGCCCGTCCAGATAGTTGCCCGGGCAGACGGCGTTCACCTTGATCCGGTCTGTCCACAGCTCCAGCGCCAGGCTTTGCGTCAGGCCGATCACGCCGAACTTGGACCCTGCGTACGCGCAGTTCCGCGAGGATCCCTGCAGGCCGCTTTTTGAATTGACAGCCACAATGTCGCCCGTCCATTCAGGGTCTGCTTCGTGCTGGGCATGCATGATGGCCGACGTGTACTTGGCGCAGAGGAAAAATCCTTTGTAATTGACGTCCGCAACCCGAAGAAAATCATCCGTTTCCATCCGGCTCAGCGGCCCGGAACGGACGATGCCCGCGTTGCTGACAAACAGGTCGATCCCGCCCATTTTCTCCACCGCCGCCTGTACGAGGGCGGCGACTTCTTTTTCATCGGAGACGTCTGCCCGGAAAGCCCAGGCTCTGCCGCCCAGCAGCTCCGCCTGGCGGGCGGCCCCGCTTTCGTTGAGGTCGGCCAGCAGCACGGCGGCGCCTTCCCTGTGCAGGGCTTGGGCGATGCCCAGTCCGAATCCCTGGGCGGCCCCGGTCACGACGGCGTTTTTGCCCTGCATTCTGCCGGGGGCGGATGGTCTTTGGCGGATGCGGGCTTTTGCCAGGTCCTGCCAGGCTGTCATATCGATCATCGTCAGGAACTCCTTTCCGCAGACGGCTGCTTCAGGGACAGAATCGTTTTAATGTGTTCATTATACAGGAGAAATCCCTCCCGCGCAATCCTCCGCTGGTATCAAGGGGCGGAGCCCGGGCATGATTTTTCCGGTTCTGTCAGATTTCCTTCACGATTCGGCCCGCTGAACTTTACACGGCGGGAAAAAAGTGATACAATTTTCCCAAGAATCGATATGGGAGGGGGCAGCGCCGCCAGGGCGCGATTGACTTTCTATGGAACAGACGATGGAAACCGTTCAGAAGAAAAACCTGTTTTCGGGGATACAGCCTTCAGGCAGTATCACCCTGGGAAATTATATCGGGGCGCTGCGCAATTTCGTCCTGCTGCACGAACAGTACAACTGCCTGTTCTGCGTGGTGGACCTTCATGCGCTGACTGTCCGCCAGGAACCGGCGGCCCTGCGCCGGAACGCCGCTTCGCTGGCCGCGCTGTACATTGCCTGCGGCCTGGACCCTGAGAAAAACATCATCTACTGCCAGAGCCATGTCCCGGAACACGCGGAGCTGTCCTGGGTGCTGAACTGCTTTACGTACATGGGCGAGCTGAGCCGCATGACCCAGTTCAAGGACAAGAGCCAGAAGCACGCGGACAATATCAACGCCGGCCTGTTTACCTATCCGGTGCTGATGGCGGCTGACATCCTCTTGTATCAGACCCATGTGGTCCCCGTCGGGGCGGACCAGAAGCAGCATCTTGAAATCTGCCGGGATATCGCCGGCCGCTTCAACAGCATTTACGGCGATGTTTTCGTCATCCCGGAAGGATATATCCCGAAGACGACCGCCAAGATCATGAGCCTGTCCGAACCCACGCGGAAGATGAGCAAGTCCGACGCGGAAGACAGCTATGTCGCCGTCCTGGATACGCCGGACGTCATCCGTCGCAAGTTCAAGCGCGCGGTCACCGATTCGGAAGCGGACATCCGCTTTGACCCGGAGAACAAGCCCGGCGTTTCGAACCTGCTGAGCATTCTGGCGGCTGTGAAAAATACCACCCCGGAGGAAGAGGCTTCCGCCCTTTCCGGCCTGGGCTACGGCGCACTCAAAGAGGCGACCGCGCAGGCCGTGGTCGAAACCCTCGCTCCGATCCAGGCCCGCTATCAGGAGATTATCAAGGACAAGGAATACCTGAACACCATCCTCAAAACCAACGCCGAGCGGGCGCACGCGATCGCCCAGCGCACTTTGCGGAAGGTGTACAAGAAGGTCGGTCTGTATCAGCTGTGATTGCTGCATGGCTTCTGCTGCCTGATGCCCAAACAAAAGGAGTGATCCTATGTCTGCTGCTGCTGTCTGGAATGTACAGTCCCCGCACAGGAACGATATCCATGTCTCCGTCTGGCTGCCGGCAGGCCGGCCGCGGGCGGTGATTCAGCTGTTCCACGGCATGGCGGAGCATATTGCCCGCTATGACAGGCCGGCAATGGAGCTGGCCAAAAGGGGCTATGCCGTCGTCGGCCACAACCACCAGGGCCACGGGCCTGAAACCCCGAAGGAATTGCTTGGCTATTTCTACGACAAGGACGGCTGGATCAGCATCATGGAAGACGGCTATGCCGTCACGGAGGCGGTCAAAAAACAGCTGCCGGGTATCCCGCTGGTATTGCTGGGCCACTCGATGGGCTCCTTCCTGGCCAGGGAATACGTGCTTCGCTACGGCGATGTGCTGGACGGGCTGATCCTGTCCGGCACGGGCTGGTATCCGGCTACCGTCTGTTCCGCCGGAGCCCTGATCGCCGGGGTGGCCAATCCGAAAAAGCCGGCTCCGTTTGTGGACAAAATGGCTTTTTCCGGCAACAACAAGCCGTTTGCCCCGGCCAGAACGCCCT
>JBGUJG010000015.1:0-37286 GCA_045113695.1 Christensenellales bacterium | reverse complement strand
TGCCGCCCGGGAGCCCTGAAGGGGCGAGAGGCAAATCCGCTCAGGGGGTGGCATTGGCGGGGGAAGGATTTCCCCGCCAACATGGCTCACGCATTCATGCGTGAGCCGTGAGCCCGGACGAATTGATCATTGACAGCCTCCGCAAAAGAAGGTACAATAAAACAGAATACGGTATGGTTTTGACATGCCATCGAGGGGACGCTGTGAAAAAGAAACTGCCGGCAAAAAAGCCTGAAAAGCCTTCGGATACCTGGGAGGATCCGTTTTCCTATTCCCTGGGGGAACCCCTGGAAGACGAAAACCCTGTTCCCCCGTTTTCCGCTTTCACCCTGCAGGACCATGATCCGCTGACCGTGCCCTATCCGGACGGGGAAGAGGCCGAAATGGCGGAGGAAATCCGGGAAGAGCGTCCCCATCCGCCGCCCCGGCCTCCCAAAAGAAATCAGAAATCCTCTGTCCTGTGGAAGGCGCTGTTTCCCTGCTCGCTGGTCCTGGCCGCGTCCCTTCTGCTGGCCGTCTTCTTTTACCGGACATCCTGGCTCTCCTTCCGTTCCGGCGCCGACTCCCTGACGGGGAACCGCTTTTTTTCCGGCCTGACCGTAGACGGAACCGATGTGGGCGGGATGACGTACGGCCAGGCGGAAGACGTCCTGACCGGCATCTCCCGGTCCGCCGGGGAAGAGGTCCGGCTGACGATCCTGATCGGCGAAGCGACAGCCGAATTTTCTTCCGCTCATATCTCCTATTCCCGCAATGTCGGCGACGCGCTGGACCAGGCCTACGCCGTCGGGCGCAGCTGGGACGCTTCCGCCCTGGAAGCGGGAAACAGCCCCTTCGAGGAAAGGCTCCGCTCCGTGCGCGGCCTCCGGGAAAAAGGGCTTGCCTTCGCTTCCTCCGCAGCTTACCGCCGGGAGGATGTGGCGGCTTTCGCCGCTGCCCTGGCCAGGCAGACGGATACCCCGCCCGTCAGCGCAAAGCTCCGGGACGTGGATTTCGTGCACCGCGTCTTCTCTTATACGGAAGACCAGAGCGGCCTGATGCTCGACCAGGAAAATCTGGTCAGCCAGATCTGCGCCGCCCTGGACGAAGGCGCTGCGGAAAAAACCATCCGGGCCCGCATGTCCTACGCCCCGCCCGCCGTCCGCAGAACCGACCTGATGAACCGCTTCGGCCTGATGAACGTGCGGGCGGTCCCGACGGTGACCAGAGCGGGAGACGCCGCCCTCAAAGCTCTGGTCAAAGCGCTGAACGGCGTCGTCATTCAGAGCGGGGATCAGATATCCTTTCACAGCGTTCTGAAACAGGCCGGCTACACCCTGCTGCCTTTTGAGGAAGACCCGCTGCCCACACAGATTGCCTCCGCCCTGATGGAAGGCGGGCTCTGTGCCGGTATGACCCTGAAAGCCCGCTCTCCCCTGAAGGAGAAAAGCGCGCTGATTCCGCCGGGCACCGAAGCGGCCATCTCCGGCAGCGGGGACATGATCCTGGCCAACGACAGCGGAGCGCCCGCCTGTGTCCTGTGCTATTATACGCCGCGCACAAGCGCCGGAACGGCGGGAGACGTCACGATTGAGTGGTACGGGCTGACCCTGAACCCCGGGGAAGAAGTCGCCCTGGCAGCCGAAAAAACCGGGGAAACAAAACCCGGCGAACCGGTGACGGTCCTGAACGACGCCCTTCCGCCCGGACGGAAGTTCCTCAAGCAGGAGCAGGCCGCAGGCGAAGACTGGACCTGCTGCCTGGTTTATACCCATTCCGGCCGGGAATACCGCCGGGAAACCGTTTTCACCACATCCTATCCCGCCAGAGAGCGGATCATCGAATACAATGACAAAGGAGCGCAGCCATGATCAAGGGAGACATCCGGAAAGCCGCCCTGCTGAATACAGCGGAAAAACTCTTTTTCACCCGCGGGTACGCCGCAACCACCATCAACGACATTCTTGAAAGCCAGCATTGCAGCAAGGGCAGTTTCTATCATCACTTTGAGAGCAAGCTGGACGTCCTGACGGCCCTGTGCCGGGCCGACGCGGAACGGGCGTACGAGCGCTACGCCCAGAAAGCCGCGGAAACGGAGGACCCTCTTGAAAAGCTGAACCTCCTGCTGGAGGCTTCCTTCCCCGTGCAGCAGGAAGAAAAAGATCTCTGCGCCCTGCTGATGCAGCTGATTGCCACCCCGGAGGGGGAGCAGGTGCTTTCCGTACTGTTCGGGGAGCTCCGCCAGCGTTTCTTTGAAGATTTCCGCGCACTGCTGGACGAACTGAGCCGCACCGAGCAGGCGTTTCTCCCGATTCCCGGGATTCCTGCCCTGGTCTTCGGCGCATACCAGATCGAGTGCCGGCAGATGCTGAAGTTCGGCGCAGATCTCGCGCAGGGAAAAACCGTCTCCCAGGAAGAAACGCTGGACAGCCTCCGTTCCATCCGCTACCTGATGGAACGGACGATGGATCTCCCCTTCGGCAGCATCCGCGTCGCGGACATCCGGACGGTGGACTCCCTGCTGCGCGCCTGCGCGGCCCATGCCCGCTCCGTTCAGCCGGCGGATCAGGCCAGCCCTGCCCCGGACAAGCAGCTGAGCCTGCTGTAATCCATCGGACGGCAGACAACCGTTTTCTGACCAGGAAAGGACCTTCCATGACGGAAAAACCCATGACCACAAACGAAAAACAGCCGCGTACCCGGCTTGCCCTTCCCTCCGCGATGGGCACGGCCACGGTGCTGTTTCACTTTCTGTTCTGCATGCTGCTCAGCAGCGTGCTGCTTTCCAACCCCCTGACGGGCGGCGGGTTTTTTCTGGTGGCCCGGGCGGCGGTGCTGTACGGGCGGTGGCTCCATCCCCTGCGCTTCCATACCCTGAACAAAGCGCAGCGGCGGACATCGATCATCCTGCTTTCCGTCTCCTTCGTGTTCACCATGCTCCTGCTGCCGGCCATCCCGGTGCCCCTCACGTCGATCCCCCTGTGGCTGATCATCGTCACCGCCTTTTATATCAACATCCGCCCGGTGCTGCTGCACCATCTGCTTGCCGGCTGGGTCGGGAAGTCCCTGAAGCCGGTTCGGGTGCTCTGCTACGTGCTGCTGTTCCAGCTGCTGGCCCTGGCCTTTCCCGTGCTGCTGTTCTTTACGGCCTCCGAACCGCAGCAGTCCTGGTCCCTGCTGGCCGGCTTCCTGATCGGCGTGCTGCTGGAGACCATTGAGGTTTGGCATACCCGCCACCAGGATCAGCGGGCGCCTACCCTCAACAGCGAAGAAACCGAGCGCCTGCGCGGCGTACACGCCTACCAGACCTTTACCCGCACCTCCCTGCTGGTCACCGCGGCCATGCAGGCGACCCTGCTGATGACCTACACCTTTATCGGCTGCACCGCCTACGAGCTGTTCTACTGCATCGGCCTGGCCCTGCTGTGCACCGGCCTTTCCTACCTGCTGACCGGTCTGGCCATCAACTGGCTGCCCGGGCGCGACCCGGCCAATGTCCTGTACCTGGGCCTGGTGCTGTGGATCCTGGGGCTGCTCCTGTTCTCCCTGAACATCCTGAGCGCCTCGATGCTGAACGCCTACCTGTCCCTGGCCCTGTGCACGCTGGGCCTTGGCGTCTGCGTCCGCGTCCTGACCGGGATGGAAGACAACATCCGCAAGATCATCACCTTTTCCCTGGGCCACGAGCCGACCCAGTCCTACTACGCGACGCTCCGCTTCCGGGTGGAGTTTGCCTCCCTGTGCGGTCAGCTGCTCACCCTGGTCGGCCTGGCGCTGATCTGCGTGTTCAACCACAACCAGTTCCCGGATACCCTGCAGGCCCTGGCGGGCCGCTTCCGCCCGCTGATGGTGGTGCCCTGTCTGCTGCTGGTGTTCGCCGCCCTGTTCTGCGGGCTGATGTTCCCGATGAACAGCCTGCACTGGCAGAAGCTGGACCGCTACCTGGAAGGAGAGGAAAATCCGGCTCTCAAGGCCCAGCTCGAGGGCGTCATCATCCGCCGTTCCCTGCGGCACTACGGCGTGCGGATCCTGATGTTTTTCATGCGTCCGTTCTATTATCACCGGATCATCGGGAAGGAGCGGGTGCCGACCGACGACTGCGTCAACGTGTTCGTCTGCAACCACGGGGAGGTCTATGGCCCGATCGTCACCAACCTCTATATCCCCTTCTCTTTCCGCCCCTGGGTGATCAGCGACATGATGGACAACGAGGCCATCGCCAGGCGGACGGCGGAAGGAGCCTTTACCCGCTTCCGCATCATCCCGGAAAGCAGGCGCTACGCCCTGGCCAAACGGGTCGCCCCGGTCATCTCCTGGGCGATGCGGTCGGTGGAGGCCATCCCCGTCTACTTTCACGAGCCCATCAAACTCCGCCAGACCTTCCGGGAAAGCGTCACCGCCATGGAAGCGGGCGACAACATCCTTCTCTTCCCTGAAAATTCGGACGACACGCCCGACCACCGCTACGTCCTGAACGGCGTTTCCCATTTCTTTACCGGCTTTACGATGCTCGGCCAGATGTATTACCGCAAAACCGGCAAGCGCTGCCATTTCGTTCCCATCTACGCCAACAGGCAGAGCCGTACCCTGACTTTCGGCCGATACACCGACTTTGACCCCGACAACGACCCGAACGCCGAAAAAGACCGCATCTGCGACGCGCTCAGAGATGAGATGCTGAGGATTGCCGGACAGGATAAAGAAGTGAGGAGTGAGGAGTGAGGAATGAGGATTGAGGAGTTGAAACCGTTTCACACAGTTCAGACCCGTCATTACGTCTCTCCATCTGCGGTTATCTTTCTGCACTTGCCAACCGGACAGGAACATGGTATGATTCGTATGTACAGTATGTATGTACAATGATTTGGGGGAGGTGTTCCGGATGACCACGACCAAAGTATTTCAGAATGGAAACAGCCAGGCTCTGCGTATTCCTCAGGAGATGCGCACAACCGAAAAGGAATTTTACATTACAAAAATCGGCGGGGCATTTATCGCCTTTCCCGCCGATGATCCCTGGCTGCCGACCCGACAGGCCATTGGCTCTTTTTCCGATGATTTCATGGAAGAAAGGAACCAGCCTTCCTGGGATCAGGTTAAAACGAAGGAGGAATTCTGATGCTCCTTCTGGATACGAACATCTGTGTAGCCCTGATGAAAAACAGATATCCCGCCGTCACGAAAAAGTTCCTGGCCTGTGACCCCTCGGAAATTGCCGTATCTTCTGTTACCCTTTTTGAACTGGAGTATGGCGCTGCCAAAAGCCTGTGGCCGGAAAAAAACAGAAATCTTGTAAAACTGTTTCTGGCTCCGCTGACCATTCTTTCCTTTGACAGCGGAGATGCCGTCGCCGCAGGAAGAATCAGGCAGCTACTTGAAAAAAACGGCACGCCCATCGGCCCGTACGACCTCCAGATCGCCGCGCAGGGCCTGGCCCGGGGCTTACCCGTCGTCACGCACAACACCGGGGAGTTTTCCAGGGTACCGAATCTGAGAATTGAGGACTGGATAGGATAAAAAACAAGTGATCATCGAGCCGGATGATCACAGCTACGCAAGGAGAAAGACCATGCGCGCAGTCATCATCGCAGGTGCGTTTTCAGCGGCCTGCTGGGCTCTGTTTGGGTACCTGTTCCGGAAGGACAGGAGCAGGTACCGCAACTGCTATATTCTCTTTCTGGCGCTGATTTCGCTGTTTCCGTTCCTGATCAACCTCTTTGGAAAGCACGGCATAACGGCCGCGATGATCATCGTGTACGCCTTCCTGCTGGGGATTCTGATCACCCCGTTTTTCCTGATTTATAACGGGATCGTGATGATGAAACGGGAAGGAAAAAGCCTGTCCCAGCTTTTATCCCTGCTGCTGGGACTGATCATCCTGGCCGGCGAAGCGGTCTTCGCCGCCGGCATCGTGCGGATCCTGACCACAAAGGAGCCCCAGCCGGTGCTGATCCCCCAGGCTTTCCTGCCTGTGGTCCTGGCCGTGTTCTGCGTGTCCGTGATCTACGGGTCGATGTCGTTCCTGATCTTCATGATCTACACCCTCTTTCTGCAGATCGTTCCCCGGAAGAGGGATTTTGATTACGTCATCATCCACGGGGCGGGGCTGCTCGGCGGGAACCGGGTGTCCAAGCTCCTCAGCGACCGGCTGGACAAAGCGATCGAGGTGTACCGTCTGGACCCGACCCCGCCCGTGCTGATCCCCTCCGGCGGGCAGGGAACAGACGAAACCGTCCCCGAAGCGATCGCGATGAAAGACTACCTGATCAGCCGCGGCATCCCGGAAAAGGATATCGTTTCCGAAGACAGGTCCGCAACGACGCTGGAAAACCTCCGCTTCTCCAAGCAGATCCTGGACGGCTTCGGGGGCAGAAAATATACCGCCCTCGTATCCAGCAACTATCATGTATACCGGGCGCTCCGGTACTGCCGGGAAGTGGGCCTTGAGTGCACCGGCATCGGCAGCCATGTGGCATTTTATTACTGGCCCAGCGCGCTGATCCGCGAGTACATCGCCATCCACGCGGAAAAAAGGCATCTGATCCTTTTCATCGCCGGATGGCTGTCCTGCATCGCGGTCCTTCTGTACAGCATCTTCCAATAAAAAAAGGGCTGCCGCACAGCCCTTCAAAAGAATACGGCAGGAGACCCGGTCCGTTTGAAACTGCGGCGCCAGCCAATATCCCTGGCCCCTATTCCCTGGTCCCTGTTCCCTAATCCCTGCTGCCTTCCCCTAATTCCCCCGTCTTCCAGTGATGCCTGCACAGGCTGGTGTAGCTTTCGTTGCCGCCCAGCACCACTTGCTCGCCTTCCTTGACGACCCTGCCGTTCAGAAGTCTTGCGTTGTAAGTCGCCTTGCGGCCGCACCAGCAGATGGTCTTGACCTCCTCGATGGAATCGGCCCAGGCCATCAGCCAGAGGCTGCCCTCAAAAAAGTTGCCGCGGAAGTCGGTCCTCAGGCCGTAGGCCACCACGGGGATATGCTCTTCATCCACGATGCGGACCAGTTCTTCCACCTGGGCTTTGTTCAGGAACTGCGCCTCGTCCACGATGACGCAGGCATAGTCGTGCAGGTTCACCCGGTCAAGCTCCTCCATATAAATGCAGGGAGCGGACAGGCCGGAGCGGGAAGCCACCACGCGCTCCCCGTCCCGGGTATCCAGGCAGGGCTTGACCATCAGGGCCTTCTGCCCGCGCTCCTGATAATTGTACTGCACCATGATCGCGTTCGCCGTTTTGCTGGAGCCCATCGCCCCGTAGCGGAAATACAGTTTCGCCATAGAACCCCCAAGATAATGCGTAATGCATAATTCGTAATACGTAATGCGCGCCTGCGCGCGGATCTGCTCCCGAGAATAAAGCATGCCCGGGATCGTTTTCCTTCCGGAGCTGCCGTCTGTTGATTATACGCTTTCCGCATGCCTTAGGCAATGGCCTTTCCGGACACCATTTTGTCCATACCGGGAATGACTGTTCAGCCAGATGCCTATTCTGACATCTCTTTTGCTGTCACAGCACTATATCATTATGCATTATGAATTACGAATTGCCCGAAAGGAGCCCCCATGGCCTTTGCACACCTGCATCTTCACACCGAATACAGCCTGCTGGACGGAGCCTGTAGGATCAGCAGGCTGGTACCGCGGCTCAAGGAGCTGGGGATGGACGCCTGCGCCGTCACGGACCACGGGGCCTTGTACGGGGCGGTTGATTTTTATACCGCGATGAAGGGGGCGGGGCTCCATCCGGTGATCGGCTGCGAGGTCTATGTTGCCGAAAACCGTCTGGTCCAGAGCCGGAGCTTCGGCCATCTAATCCTCCTGTGCGAAAACGAGACGGGGTACCGGAACCTCTGCTATATGGATTCCCTGGCCTTTATCGACGGGTTCTACTATAAGCCGCGGATCGACTACGGGCTGCTCCGGGAGCACCATGAGGGGCTGATTGCCCTGTCCGCCTGCCTGTCCGGCGACCTGAACCGGGCGCTGCTGGACGGGCGGACCCAGGACGCCAGGGACTACGTGGCCCGGATGCGGGAGATCATGGGCGAGGACCATTTCTACATCGAGATCATGGATCACGGCCTGCCCGATGAAAAGACGGTTCTGCCCCGCCTGATCGCCCTGAGCGAGGAAACGGGCGTCCCCCTGGTAGCCACGAACGACTGCCACTACCTGACCCGGGAGGACGCCGACGCCCAGGAGATCCTCATGTGCATCCAGACCGGCAAGACCCTCGAGGACGACCAGCGGATGCGCCAGGAGACCCGGGAGCTCTACGTCAAATCCGAGGAAGAAATGAAAGCCCTTTTCCCCGGCCACGAGGACGCCGTCGAGCGGACGGAAGAAATCGCCCGCCGCTGCCGGGTCGACTTTGATTTTTCCACCATCCACCTGCCCCGTTTTCCCATCGGCACCGGGGAGACCGCCGAAGAAATGCTGCGCCGCCTGTGCCGGGAAGGGTTTGAAAAACGCTATGCCCCGGAACGTACGGACGCCCGGGAGCGGATGGAATACGAGCTGTCCACCATCATCCAGATGGGCTATGTGGATTATTTCCTGATCGTCTGGGATTTTATCCGCTACGCCAAGACCCACGGCATCATGGTCGGCCCGGGCCGCGGCAGCGGGGCCGGCAGCATCGTCGCCTACTGCCTGGACATCACCGAACTGGACCCGCTGCGCTACCAGCTGCTGTTCGAGCGCTTTCTGAACCCGGAGCGGGTCACCATGCCGGATATCGACGTGGACTTCTGCTATGAGCGCCGCCAGGAAGTCATCGATTATGTGGCCTCCAGATACGGCAAAGACCATGTCAGCCAGATCATCACTTTCGGCACGATGGCCGCCCGGGGCGTGATCCGGGACGTCGGCCGGGTGCTCGGCTACAGCTACCAGGAAACGGATACGATCGCCAAGGCAGTCCCGATGGACCTGGGCATGACGCTGGAAAAGGCCCTGGACGTGAGCCCCGACCTCAAAAACATGGTCGCTTCCGACCCCCGCGTCCGCAGGCTTTACGAAAACGCCCTGTCCCTGGAAGGGATGCCGCGCCACGCGAGCACCCACGCCGCCGGCGTGCTGATCACCAGCGAACCGGTCACCCATTACGTTCCCCTGCAGACCAACGACGGCGTCATCACCACCCAGTACCCGATGGGCAACATCGAAAAGCTGGGCCTGCTCAAGATGGATTTCCTGGGCCTGCGGACACTGACCGTCATCCGGGACGCCCTGGAGCTGATCAGAAACCGGGGCGTCATCCTGTCCCCGGAGGACATCCCGACCGACGATCCCGCCGTATACGAGATGATTTCCCAGGGGGATACCGACGGGGTGTTCCAGCTGGAAAGCAGCGGCATGCGCTCCTTCCTGACCAGCATGCAGCCCAGAAGCTTTGAGGATATCATCGCCGCCATCTCCCTGTACCGCCCCGGGCCGATGGAAAGCATCCCCCGCTACATAGAAGGCAAGCAGCACCCGGAAAAAATTCAGTATGAAACCCCGCTGCTGGAGCCGATCCTCTCCGTCACCTACGGGTGCATCGTCTATCAGGAACAGGTCATGCAGATCGTGCGGGACCTGGCCGGCTATTCCCTGGGCCGCAGCGACCTGGTGCGCCGGGCCATGGCGAAAAAAAAGCACGACGTGATGGCGAAGGAGCGCGCCTTCTTTGTCCACGGCTCGCCGGAGGACGGGGTGCCCGGCGCGGTCAGCCGCGGGGTGCCCGCCCAGGTCGCCGAGCATATCTTCGATGAAATGACCTCGTTCGCGTCCTACGCGTTCAACAAATCCCACGCCGCCGCCTATGCCCTGGTCGCCGTGCGGACCGGGTGGCTCAAGAAGCATTATCCGGCCGAGTTCATGGCGGCGATGATGAACTCGTTCTCCGGCAACACCGGCAAAATCGCCGGCTATATCGAGTCCTGCCGTTCCCGCGGTATCCCGGTGCTCCGGCCGGACATCAACCGTTCCAGCCGCCGCTTCACCGTCGACCTGAGCGGGGAAACGCCCGCCATCCGCTTCGGCCTGGGGAGCGTCAAAAACGTCGGTGCCGCCAGCCTGGACCAGGTGACGGCAGAAAGAGAGAAAAACGGTCCGTTCAAGAACCTCTATGACTTCTGCCACCGCTGTGTCCGGACGGACCTGAGCAAAAAGGCTGTGGAAAGCCTGATCATGGCCGGGTGTTTTGACTCCCCCGAAGCGCACCGCGCCCAGCTGCTTGCCGTGTACGAAAACGCCATGGACGGGGAAAACCGCACCCGGAAAAACAATGTGGAGGGACAGATCTCCCTGTTTGACCTGGGCGGAGGCTCCGTGCCTCCCGTCACCAGGACCTACCCGGACATTCCTCCCTTCCCCGTGCAGGAGCTGCTCCGCCAGGAAAAGGAGGTGACAGGCGTCTACCTGTCCGGCCATCCGCTGAACGCCTACGCCGGGGCGCTCCGCCGCCTGCCGCTGGACACCGCCCGGATCGCCGCGTGGACGGAAGAAGAAGACCATGGGCTGAGCCATGACGGAGCGCGGGCCCGGATGGGCGGCATGGTCTCCGCCTGGCGGACGAGGATCACCAAAAAAGGGGGGCTGATGGGCTTCCTGACCCTGGAAGACCTGACCGGCCAGATTGAGTGCCTGCTCTTTCCCCGGGTGTGCGAGCAGTACCGGCAGCTGATCGGCGAAGACCGCGCGGTCGTGGTGTCCGGCCGCCTGTCCGTCCGGGAAGACGAGGACCCGAAGCTGATCGCCGAAACCGTGGAGCCCCTGACGCCGGATGAACATCCGGCCTCCGCTGAAAAGGAACCGGCAGAAGAGCCGAAGGCCGCTCCTTCTCTCGCCGGCCAGGCGAAGACGGCGCCGAAAAAACTCTACCTCCGCCTGCGCTGGGATCAGCTGGATCAGGCCGGGCAGCTGCTCGCCGCTTCTCCCGGACCCGTTCCTGTATACCTGAATTTCCCGGAGAAAAAAACGACGCTCCTGGCTCCCCGGGATCAATGGGTCTCACCGGACATTTTTCTCCTGGAGACCCTGAAAACAGCCTACGGCGAGGACAATGTCCGGCTGGTATGACGCGCGCCGTCCTTTCCAGCGTTTTATCCGCATCATATGATCGTTTTTTTCCGGGGCGGACAGCATGCCCGCCCTTTTATATTTACACAAACCGCTCTCAACCGGTTTTCTTTTTCGCATAATCTATGGTATAATCATTCTGTCTGTCGGCTGTTTTCCCTGGAGGTGGTGTTTTGCTGGCAAGGTTTCTGCCGCTGTTTCTGACCGCGGCTGCGCTGTGGCTTTGCGTTCACGCCCGGCCCGCCCGGGGAGAAGAAGACGGCAGCCAGGGGGTCCGTATGGTCTGCCTGAACGTCGGCAAAGGGGACGCCATCCTTCTTTCCCTGGAAGGAAAGAATTATCTGGCCGACACCGGTTACAAAAGAACCTGGAAGCGCCTGAAAACCCTGCTGGATCAGGAAGGAGTCCGGCGGCTGGACGGCCTGTTCATCACCCATCCGCACAAGGACCACATGGGCGCACTGGAAAAACTGCTTGAGAGCGGCATCCATGTCGGCGCCGTGTACGCCCCGGCGCTCAGTCAGATGGGCATCGGGCCCGCTCATCCGACCGTCGCCGCTGCCGCCGGAGCCGGCATGCGCGTCCGTTTTCTGGAAGCGGGCGACCTGGTATCCGTCAGCGCCGATGCGTTTTTTGAAATCCTCGGCCCGGTCACGCTGAACACGGAAAACGAAAACAACAATTCCCTGGTGATGCGCCTGGTATCGCCCGACGGGGTGATCCTCCTGACGGGAGACATGAAAGCGGAGGAAGAATTCTCCCTCCTCCGGGCCGGCCTCCTTTCCCCCTGCGACGTGCTGAAGGTCCCGTTTCACGGAAAAGCAAGCGCCTGTACGGCGGCTTTTCTCCGGGCCGTCCGTCCAAAGCTCAGCGTGATCTCCACCTCTTCCAGAGAAGAAAAAGACACGCCGTCCAAAGAAACCCTCTCCCGCCTGGCTTCGGCGGGATCCAAAACCGTCGTGACGCAGGACGCTCCCCTGGCCGTTCTCGTGCTTCTGAAACGCCGGAAGACGGCCGTCCGTCTGATCGGTGACGGCTGAATATAAGAAATAGCTCGGCTCACATACCAAATCACGTTTATCTGTATCATCTCCGGAGGTTTGCAATGCGTAAATTCCTGATCCCCGCGCTGCTGCTGATCCTTTTGCTGGCCCTGCCCCTGGGAGCGCAGGCGCTGACCGTCAGCGGCACGCTGCAGCAACTGAGCAGAAACGGCGCAACGCCGCTGGCTGATCTGGCGGTTAACCTCGAAAACCGGCAGGGAACCACCCTGACTGTGAGAACAGCCGCCAACGGCGAGTGGCGTATCACCAACGTGGAAGCCGGCACCTACCGCATCAGAGTGCGCCTGCCGCAGGGCCACGTGGCTGCGCCGATCGGGGACAACAGCCGTTTTCTGCCGTCCAACAGCGAAAACGTGCTGACCCCCTGGATGGAGATCCGGGAGGATGTGAAGATTCCCCTCGGATCTTCCCGGACGACGGCGGGCATTTCCATCTCCGCCTTTGTCGATTCCAATGAAAACGGCGGCCACATGAACACGGAGCCGTCCCTGGCCGGTGTGGAAGTGTCCGTTTATGCCGACGGATACACGGATCTGGACCCGATCGCCAGCGGCACGACCAACAAAAAAGGAGAGCTCTCCCTCCCCGGTATGTCCCCCGGGACATACCGGCTGAAGGCTGTGCTGCCCTCCGGCTATATGATCGGCCCGGTCGGCACCAAGGTCAACATCTATTACAACTGCTTCCGCCTGAACGATCAGGGTGAAGCGTGGACAGACCCGATCACCCTGGAAAAGGGCACCCAGGGCATGGGCGTCGGAGCCGTCGCCGCCGGGAGTGCCCGCGGAATAATCTGGCTGGATCAGAATGAGAACGGGCAGCGGGACGCGAACGAAGCCGGCTTCACCGGTGCGGAAGTTTCCGTCACGTCCGAAAGCCAGGGCTTTACGGTCAAAGCCCGGGTGAACGAAGACGGCAGCTTTGTGTTCGACCCGCTTCAGCCCGGCGAGTACAGCTTCAGCGTGACCCTTCCGGACGGCTGGATGTTCGCCGCCCCCGGGTCCGGCAGCCTGCTGACCAACGGCTACAGCCGGACGGACGCCGCGAAGATTTCCGTCTCCCGGGAAAAAACAACGGAGATTCAGCCGGTTGGCGTCATCACCGCCAGCGGCCTGTCCGTACAGTTCTATCAGGATGAAAACGCCAACGGCCGGATGGACGGGGACGAAAAGCCCTGCCCGGGCGCTCTTTCCATCCAGGCGGACGGGCGGGAAGTTTTTGCTGTACAGGCGGACGGGCAGGGCGTCGCGTCAGCGCCTGTCGTCCGAGCTGGAGATATCACACTGACCGCCCGGACGGACGAATCCGGCAAACGGATCTTCTCCGTGTCCGGCGATCAGAACGATTTTGCCGCCGCGGCTGCAAAAACCTCCGTATCCGTTTCCTTAAGCCTCGGCCGGGGAGAGCAGAAGGTCCTGTATGCCGGCCTCACCGAGCCTGCCGCCGTATCCGGCCAGGTATACCTGGATACCAACGGGGACGGGCGCTGGGACCCGCTGGAAGGAACCCTCCCCGAAATGACCGTGCAGGTCGTGGACACCGACGGACTGGTCACCGCTGAAACGGTGACGGATAAGAGCGGCGCTTTCGTCTTCCCCAGCCTGATGCCCAAAAACCAGGTCCTCCGTTTCCTGCTGGTGGACCCTTATATCGCCTCCGCGCCGGCAGACGCCGGGGAAACCTGCATCGTCCGGCAGACGGCCGAGTACGGCGAAACAGACACGCTGAAGCTGAAACCCGGCCGGCATATTGCCGACCTGCAGGCGGCCCTGTTCAAAGCCTCTACCGCGCAGGGCCATGTGCTTGTCCATGAGGCGGACGGAACCGTCACCGGTCTGGCCGGCGTTTCCGTCTCCCTGACCCGGCGCGACGGGACCCCCTATTCCGACTACACCAACGATCATACGGATGAAAACGGCTTTTTCTACCTGAAAGGCATCCTGCCGGGCGAATATGCCGTGCTGTACACCCTGCCTGAGCACGCCCTGCTGGAAACTGCCGACGTTCTGTCCGTCTATTCCCCTTATTTCACCTGCGCGAACGGCTCCGAAACGGAGCTCCCGGACGTATTCGCCGTGCGGACCGCCCAGGTGGCCGGCACCGTCACGCTGAACGGAGCGCCCGTTTCCGCCGCCGTCACCGCCGTCAATGAAGACAGCGGGATCACCGTGATCGCTGAAACCGATCCGGCAGACGGCAGCTTTGACCTGAGTCTCCTGCGCCCGGGGCAGTATACCCTGACGGCTGTCCTGCCGGAAGAACTGGTCTTCGGGGCGGACACCATGCTGGTTCCCGCCCGGGCGGAAAGCGTCTCCTCTGTCACCCTGCCCCTGGCGATGGGCCAGCGCCTGACGGATCAGGCGGTCACCGCCGCCCGGCCCGCCCGCGTTTCCGGCTATGTCTACTGGGACGCGGATCACTCGGACCATATGGAATCCGGGGAGGAAACAATTCCCGGCTTTCCCCTCACCCTGCTTGACGTCCGCGGCGAAACCGTCCAGACCCTGACCGCCGATGAAACGGGCTTCTTTGAAACCGCTCCCCTGGTGCCGGACCGGTACGTGATCGTCATGCCGCTGGAGGAAGACTGCATCCTGGCCGGCGGCCGTCAGCAGAGCCTGACGGACTGGGCGCTGGACGTCAGCCCGGAAAGCGGGGAAAGTCTCTCGCAGAACATCGGCATCCTGCGCTTTGCCTCCCTGGGCGGCCAGCTGTGGAGCCTGGACGGGGCGGCCCGGCACGTCAGCGGCCTCAAAATCAGCCTGCTCCGGGACGGGGACGATCTGCCCATCATGGAAACCCTGACCGACGAAGACGGGAACTACGCTTTCCCGCGGCTTTATCCCGGCGTTTACCGGATCCGCGCGGATCTGCCGGAAGACTTCGGCTTTGCCCGCGTCTCGGATACGGAGGACCGTGTCAGCGTCATCCGGAGCAACTCCAACACCGGCGTCAGCGAACCCTTCACCCTGACAATGGGCCTCAAGGAATACGGGGCGGACATCGGTTTCGGAGCCAAGGGCTCCATCGGCGATTTCGCCTGGCTCGACACCAACGGAAACGGCATGCAGGACATCGGTGAAAAAGGCATCCCGGGCATCGTGCTGGCCCTGTACCAGGGAGACGAGCTCGTTGCCCGGACAGAAACGGATGTCTACGGCCACTATATGTTCAAAGACCTCTACCCCGGCAAATACACCCTGAAGGTCACCATGCCCAAAGAACTCACCGCTACGGTTCACCAGACGGAATTCCCGCTGATCAACAGCATCCTGCCCCAGGTCCCCGGGCTTACCGTCGAAACCGAGGTCATGATCCCCAGCGGCGCCACCACCCTGTCCGACGACATCGGCTTCCTGCTGGTGACCGAGGGCGTGTATCCCGAATCCATGAACCTGATCCCGACGGTAGACTGGAGCAACGGCGGCAGAAAGAACCGGTAAGCGGCCCCGTCTGCCGGGAAAGATTTACTATTCCGCATGGATCCATCAGAAAAGAAAGGATGATTGAATTGAAAGCCGCGGTCAGATACTATACCAAAACCGGAAACACGAAAAAACTTGCCGAAGCCATCGCCGGCGCTCTGGGCGTCCAGGCGCTGCCGATCAGCGAGCCCGTTACGGAAGCGGTGGATATGCTGTTTCTCGGGAACTCCTATTATGCCTTCACCATCGATCCGGAGGTGCGGGCCTTCATCCGCTCGCTGGACAAAGGGAAAGTCGGCCGGATCGTCAACTTCGGTTCAGCGGCGATGCTGAATTCGACTTACAAAAAAGTCAAGGCGGAAGCGGACAAGGCCGGCATTCCCATGGATGAGCGCGAATTCCACTGCAAAGGCGAGTTCAAGGGGATTCACAAGGGCAAACCCGACCGGGATGACCTGGCGGCCGCCGCATCTTTCGCAAAATCTCTGCTGTAACAATCCGTTGCCGAAAGGAGTTTTTTATGGAATTCAGAGAACTGACCGCCGCCCGCCGCAGCGTCCGGATCTATCGGGAAGGCATCGGCCATGAGGCCCTGGAAGCGATCCTGAAGGAAGCCCAGCAGGCCCCGTCCTGGAAAAACCAGCAGACCGCGCGCTGCTATGCCGTCGAAACGCCGGAAATCCTGGAGGATTTCCGCGCGTCTGCCCTCCCCGCTTTCAATCAGAACAGTTCCGCTCACGCCGCCCTCATCGTGACCACCTACGTCAAAGACGTCGTGGGGTTCAGCGACGGTACGCCCGTCAACGAGATCGGGAACGGCTGGGGCGCATACGACCTGGGCCTGCACGACGCCTATCTGACTCTGGCCGCCAGGAATGCCGGATATGACACCCTGATCATGGGCATCCGGGACGCCTCCGTGATCCGGGAAAAGCTGAACATTCCGGAAAACGAAGAAATCATGTCCGTGATCGCCGTCGGAAAGCGCGCCGCGGAACCTTCCGCCAGGCCCCGCAAGCCGCTGGACGAAGTGGTCAGATTCTTCTGACCGTCTCCGGCTGAACGGAAAAGGGGATGTTGCAGAAGCAAAACTGCATTATCCCCTTTGGTATCAGCATAATTGGAAATCAAAACAAGTTGTGCAACAGAGAATTGCCTGGAAATCAATATTTTTTAGGGTGGTATGGAGGGGCCGCAGCCCCTCCATGTCAAATCCGCAGCAGCGACATGCGCGGTGCGAGGAGAATTTTTGCGGAGCGGAGCTTGCCTCGCGGAGCAAAAATTCGTACCTTGCGCCTTTGCCGCCCGGGAGTCCCGAAGGGACGAGAGGCAAAGGCGAGGGGGTTCCCGAAAGGGGGACGTGTTCCCCTTTCGAGGGCTGTGCAACAGCCTCCTCTTCATGATTGATCCTTTGGGCTGCTGCGGCAGCTCTTTTTTATTCAGGCACACAGTCCAGCCTGTATTCCTGATCCCTGGCAATGAGGGCGGTCAGCCGGCCGCCCTTGCCGCAGCCGGTATCGATGCAGATGATCCCGGTTTCGGGCAGCGGCCGGGTTATGCCGTATTCAAGCGGTTCCACCGTCTGCCCGTCCCCGGCAAAATAAGTCGGCTCGCCCAGGGCGATATGGCCGGTAATGGTCAGCGGGCCGGAATAGGCGTTGCGCTGCACGACGGAATGATCATGGATCATGGTCTGCCGGTCATTCGCCTCGATCGGGTCGATCAGGAGGCCGGCGTGAACGCACTGCAGCCCATCGCCCTGATAATACATCCGGCAGTTCTGCGAAAGCCAGGGAACCGCGCTTTCCATCCTGTCCCCGTGGGTTTTGAAAGAAGCGGCCGTGGTTCCCCTGCCCACCCGTTCCCAGACGAAACGCTGTGCCAGCGTCAGTTTCGGGCTCAGCAGATAGTCTTCATGATTGCCGCGCAGCAGGATAAAGTTTTCCTCCATGGAGGCGGCCAGCTGCCGGACCATCCGGAACACCCCGAAGGAATCCGGCCCCCGGTCAAACAGATCCCCCAGCAGGATCAGCCGGTCGTTCCCGACGATTTTCACCTTGTTGAGCAGGGCCTGGAACGCGGCGCTGCAGCCGTGGATATCCCCGATGATGATGGTTCTCATACCTGAATATTCCCTTCCGCCCGCGTCATCCGTCCGCTGTCGATCTGGAATGCATAATCACAGATGGCCAGCGCCGCGCGGCGGTGCGTGACGATGATGCAGGTCTTCTCCCGCATGGCGGAGATGTTCCGGAGCATCTTTGCTTCCGTCTCCTCATCCAGCGCGCTTGTCGCCTCGTCCAGCAAAAGAATCGGCGCCCCGGAAAGCAGCGCCCGGGCAACCGCCACACGCTGCGCCTGGCCTTCGGACAGGCCGACCCCTCGTTCCCCGAGCACCGCGTTCAGGCCGACCTCCCGGACCACGTCTTCCAGACAGGCAGCCCGGACGGCGTTCTGAACGTCTTCAGGAGAAGCGTGGTCCGTAAACATGGTCAGGTTTTCATACAGCGTGCCGGAACGCAGGGAATTTCCCTGCGGCACATAGGCAAACAGGGACCGGGTCGCTTTGCCGACCGGTGTTTTTGTTTCTTTCCACTCAACACAGACCGTGCCGGAGGAAGGATGATAAATCCCCAGCAGAAGCTGGAAGAGGCTGGTCTTGCCCCCGCCGGAAATCCCGGTCAGGGCGACAAAATCTCCCCGGCGGATGGTCCCGCTCACGTCCGTCAGCACGCCGTCCGGCCCGTCCTCATACCGGAAGCAGACGTTCTCCAGGCAAAGGGCGTCAAACCCGTCCGGGATCTGCCCCATCTCTTCCTGCGGCAGTTCCAGCACTTCCTCCAGCCGCTCGGCGGATGCCACCACATTGTAGGCCTGGCTCATCAGGCTGATCGCGTTGGCGATCGGCGACTGGATCCGGCCCACCAGCTGAATCAACGCGGCGAGAGAGCCGTAGGTAAAGGTGCCCTGATAAATTTTGACGCAGCCCCACAGATTGCACACCAGCCAGGACAGATCAAACATGCTTCCCATCCCGTGGTTCATCAGAATCGACAGCTTCCCGCTGCGGATCTGCTCCTGGCTGAGCTTATCCCGGCAGTCATCCATCTGTCCGATGACGCGGGCCTCGGATACGCTGGCTTTCACCACCCGGAGATTTTCGATGGTTTCCTGCGTCACTGCGTGCAGGCTGTCTTCCGCCGCCTGCATCCGTTTATGCCGGCGCTTCATCGGATCGCGGAACAGCACCATCAGGCCGCTGCCGATCACGCCCGCCCCGATCAGAAGCGGCACGAACCGCCAGTCCATCGAAATCAGGATCGCGGCAGCGCCCACAAAGCTGACCGCCGTCTGCAGCACGGAAGGCAGAAATCCGATGACCCCGTTCCGGATCACGTTCACATCGGAAAAGACCCGGTTCACCAGTTCCCCGCTGTGAAACCGCTTGACAGCCGCATATTCCTTGCCCAGAACCTCCTGCGTCACCATGGCCTGCAGGGACTTCTGCAGCCGGGCCGACGCTTTGTTCCGCACCGAAGCCGTCAGCACCGAAGACCCGCGGGAAAGAACGATGAGCCCGGCCAGAAACAGACCGTTGCGCCACAGGGCGGAAGAATCGGCGGAGGTCGCCCCGTCGATCAGCCCTTTGGTAACCAGCGGAATGCCCAGCGAGATCAGCGACATCAGAACACTCATCAGGCAGATCAGCAGCATCTGCCTGCGGACGCAGCCGCACCACCGGACGATGGACGCCAGGGCATGGCTCCTGAATAAAGTCTGTATTTTCTTTGCGTTTTCCATGTTGAATCCTTCGCCAAAGCTTATGCTGACCGGGGTTTTCTCAGCCCGAGTTTCCTTAGGATCCTGCCGAGCAATCTCCGTCCCCTGACCAGAAGTTTCCGGACCGGGTAGACAGCGCACCAGAAACGGACGTAGCGCTGATAGAGCCGGTCGGCGGTCGAAAATGTCTTTCCCTTCCGGGTAAAACCGGTCAGGACCCCGATCACGGCCGCATCCGGTACGCGCTCGTCCGCATAGGTGTTGTCGCCCCGGATCAGATAGTCCCCCTCCCGGACCGCGATCACCCGGTGCAGCACATAGGCCGTTCCCCGCCTGTACAGGGCGACGTCGTATTTTTGGAGCCGCCCTTTCGGCGGCTCGATCATCACCAGATCCCGGTTTTCATGCAGCATCGGCAGCATGCTGACGCCCCGCGTCTTATACACCAGCCGGCCGTCCCGTGCCAGGATTTCCTCAAAACTGCTCATACGCTTCCCCCGGCAGCTTCCCACGCCATCCGCACCGCCTCCGGAGTGGGTCCGCTCCGGAAACTGAACACCCTGACCTTGCCCGCCATGTCCGCCAGCAGCCGCAGCGTTTCCCGCTTCGCGTCCGGGTCCTTCGGCTTGTAGGTCTGCCGCAGCAGTGCCGGGAAAGCCTCCGCAAACCCGATCTCCCGGACCATGTTTTCCCCGCGCTCCAGCAGGAAGACAGCCCGGAGCGGCACGGATGTGTTCCTGTTCCAGCCCTCCTTGCCGCACCACGGCGTACCGAAGGCAATGACCCGGTCTTTTTCCACCCGCAGCAGCGGCTTGTCCCCGTTGACGACAAAGGAATCCGGGATCTCCTCCAGCCACAGCTTCGTCCGGGTCGACTTGCCGACCCCGCTCGGCGCGCAGATCATATACCCCTGCCCCGCCGTAGAGATCACGGAGCCGTGCATCAGGAAGGTTGAAAACGCCGTCATGCCCGAGGCGATCTGCCGGTATACGGCCAGGGTTTCCAGATAGGGCAGAGACAGGTTGAGGCGCTCTCCCGTTGTCCGCTGCTGCTCCAGGGCGAATGCTTTCTCCAGCGAAATATCTTCCGTCGAGGCCTGAACAGTCAGGTCCGGCGCTTCATTGCCGTAGCAGACATACTCCCGGCACATGATGCGGATCTCGTCATAGACCGGCTGAATCCGGACGACCCGCCCGGCCAGGCGGATCTGAAAAGCATCTTTCTCTGCGCTTACTGTTCTTTGTTCTTCCATTTTTCATATTCCTGCTGCATGATTTCACGGTAGCGGGCCAACCTGCGGTCTTTTTCGTATTCTGTGCACTTCGTCGTCTTGACAGGACAGTTCCGGAGCAGCCGGCCGCAGGAGGGATAGAGCGGGCACTGTCCGCAGCCGTCAAAAGCCCTGCGCTGCTGCCAGTAGCTTACCTCTTCCGTATCCGTGATTCCGTCGGCCAGCGTGCCTACAGTGTGGCCGTAAATCTGGTCTTCACACTTGCTCAGAATCCCATCCGGCGTACACTGGACCGCGCAGGGATTGTCCGCCATACAGATCGAGATCTTCAGGCTGGGCAGATAATCCTCGCTGTACTGCCGCCATCCGTTCTGTTCCAGCTTTTCCTGTATCCTGATGATCTGCCCCGCCAGATACCCTGCATCACCCTCAGCATGATGCAGCGGTTCAAAGCCCTCACCGCTGATCAATTCCCTCACATATACCGTAAGGTATCTGCATCCGCGGAAATGGGCTGCCAGTTCATCGGCCAGCTGCATCAGGTTTTCGTCGTTATGGCGGTCCAGATTCAGACGGATGACCACGCTGATCTCCGCTTCAGCAAGAAGCCGGATGTTCCGCAATACTCTCTGATACGGATTATCCCAGACGCCGCTGTACGCTTTCGTCCGGTTATAAACATCTTCCGTCCCGTCAAGGGTGATCTGGATGAATTGGAGGTTCCATAAATCTTTCGCCTTCCGTACCAGGTCTTCATCGAACAGATAGGCGTTGCTGGTCATCTTGGAACGGAAATCTATGCCCAGTTCCCGGAGCCGCGTGCAGATCTGATCAATCCGCTCCATTCCAACCAGCGGCTCGCCCCCGAACCAGTACAAAGTGACCTGCCTGCCGTCATAATGACCGGCTATCATCTGAACCAGCTGCTCCGCGGTATCCTGTGACATATGGACATGACGGATGCCGCTTTCATAGCAGTAAAAGCAATGGGCGTTGCAGAATGTCGTAGGGAGAATATTATAGCTGGTGAAAACTTTTTTCGCAGCCTGTCTCCTGATCAGCAGCCCGCGGAGCTGATCTGCCGCTTTGGCCTCATCGCAACCTTCAGGCACGGCAAAACGCCCGCGGATCAGCTCCGCTGAAGCAGGGACAGCCACAGCCGGCAGCCTGTCCATCCATTCCTGTTCTTCAGCGGAAAGCAGGGCAAGTTCCCCCGTCAGGGTATTGCACAGCAGCATGCCGTCATCGGTCTGCCGTCTGAGAAGAAAACAGCTTGGAACCCAGATACGGTTTTCCGCATGATCTGAAGCCGGAAAAAACTTCAGATAGTCCTGATGCTCCTGTTCAAGTATCTTCATGTCTGCCTCGTTTTGATGTTTCTATCAGCATTCATCAAACCATACACGAAAAGGAACTATTCAGAGCAATCTGAACAGTTCCTTTTTTTGGGAATTCAGGGCAAATAACTATTTACTTCGCGACATAACCCTTATTCTCAAGCTCCTTCATAATATCATCCTCGGGGATTTTCTTGGCATGCATGTTATTGCTTGTCTCCCAGGCTTTGTCCAGGTCCAGAATCTTATGAACGGTTTTGGATCCGTCTTTGTGAGAATAAGTGATGGTGTTATTATTGGTATTAAAGTGGAAAAAACCGCCTACGACTTTTTCAAGGCTTTTTTCATCAATGATTTTTCTTCCTTCACTCATAATGATTCTCCTTTACGTACAGTGTCAGAATTCAAAAAACAGAATGTTTAAGGAGCGAGACTGCCGGTACATCCATCTCCATACACATACTCATCACACGGCGAAGATGTAACAATATCTTCTTCTTCAACTTCGACGAATTCCACTTCTGGCTTTTCGTACTTCTCAGGCATTTCTCATCGTTCCTCCCAACCAAAGTCTGATTTTACCTGTTAAGAATACCACATACGGCCCACCGTGTCAAGAGGAAAAAAGGGTGTTTTTCCGGACATCATGCAGTTCCGCCCGGGCCGCCGGTCAGAAAAGCAGGTCTTTCTCCCTGAATTTCCCGACGACATTCCGCACATCCTTTTCCAGCGTTTCCCGGTCCGCGTCAAAGCGCCGGCTCAGCTGATCCACGATGGCCGCTTCGTCCGTTTCCTGCTGCAGGAACTCGAAAATCACCCGGGCGGTTTTGCTCAGGCGGATCATTCCGCCCGCTCCCTCCATCGGCACGGCGAAGCTCTGTCCTTCCACTTCCATGATCTCATATGGAACTTTCAGCCGCATAGTGGTCTCCTTTCTGTTCTTCCCCCCTTTCGCATCCGGTCGGTTCTGTTCGTGAAAGGAGACACATTTCTGTCTCCGCTTGTTGATACGCACGAAAAAACCGGCTGGCAGCAAAAAGGGATCAAATAATCAAATTTTTTTCCCGCAAAGCGGAAAGATACCTGTGCACGTCTTCCCGGAGCTGATCCTCCGGCACTTCGAACTGTCCGCTCAGCTTTTCCACGATCTCTTCCTCGGTCGTCTCTTCCCGGAGCAGCTCCAGGATCGCCGCCCCGGTCCTGTTCGTCTTCAGCGCCCCGCTGAACGCCGTCTCTTCCCCGACCGGCACCGCCACGACCTTCCCGCACAGCGGCATGGTCTCGTAATGATCTTTCAGTTTCATCTCCGCTTTCACTCCTCCCGATCCATGGTTATTCCTTCCAATTGATCATTCAGCTTTCCATCGTTCCGGAAATCTCCGCCGGCTGTCAGCTGTCCGCCCCGCTGCGGTAGTAGTTGATCAGGCAGCCGTCCGCGATGATCCGCCGCTCCGCTTCGGTCAGCGGCCCGGTCGTCACCGGGAAGGGCAGAACGGAACCGTCGGGCCTGACGGCGTAGGCGGTGATCGTTTCCCGGTTCTCCAGCACGGCCTGCCGCACACCGGGGATAAAGATGTAATCCCCCAGTCCAAAGATCTCCGGGCTATCGGTCAGGAAGGGCGTCATGCCCCAGTTGATGCAGTTGGAACGGTAGCGTTTGGTGGCGTACTGGCGGGCGAAGTTCGCGCTGCCGCCCATCACGCGCTGGCAGCTGGCGGCCTGCTCGCGGGCCGATCCGTCGCCGGGCATGTTCGCAAAAATGGCCGAACCGATGTCGGTATGCTCCGGATCATTCCCGATGCCGGCTTTGGCCAGGGCCGCGTACACCTTCAGGATTTCCTCCGGCAGAGGCTTTCCGGCCCGACGGTCCCGCTCCGTCTGCCGCATTTCCTTGCTGCGGCCCACGTAGCCCGGGTCGCGGCGGGAAAGGGCGAATTCGCTCAGCCGCTCGGGGTTGGAACGGTAGGCGGAGGTCTCCCCGGAGGGGATCAGCTCGTCCGTGGTGGTGACCGGGTCAGTAATGTAGCTGCAGATACGCACCAGCAGGTCGTCCGTCAGGGCGGGCATCTCCGGCCAGTCCTTGATGTTCGGGCCGAAACGCAGGGCATGGTCCGGCTCCGGCTTTCCCCAGCCGTTATAGACGCGCTTTTCGTAGATGCCGCCGTCATAATGGTAGGCAGGGTCGGTATATTCGATATCCAGATCGGTCGCCGCGGTGATCCGGCCGCCGTTTGCCGCGGTGGCAGCGATCGAACGGGCGTCCATCAGGGCGACGGCGCTGATCTGCCCTTCGCCGGGCTTGGAGCCTTCGCGGTTGGGGAAGTTGCGGGTGGTATGGCGGATCGAGAACTCCCCGTTGGCCGGGCAGTCCCCCGCGCCGAAGCACGGGCCGCAGAAGCACTCCCGCATCAGCACGCCGGCGGCCATCAGGTCCGCCGCGCGGCCGTTCTTCACCAGCTCGGCCAGAGCCGGCATGGACCCCGGATATACGCTCAGGGAGAAGGCCCCGTTGCCGATGCTGCGGCCGCGCAGAATGTCCGCCGCGGCGCAGATATTGTCGAACGTGCCGCCGGAGCAGCCGGCGATCTCGCCCTGTTCCACCCAGATTCCGCCGTCATGGTACTTGGACATGATGTCCATCCTGACGCCCTTGAGCTGGCGGTTGGCCGCTTCCTGCACCTCGTGGAGGATATCCGCCGCGTTTTCGTTGAGTTCCCGGATGGTGAAGGTGTTCGACGGGTGCATCGGCATGGCGATCATGCACTCGACCGCGGACAGATCAATGTACACGCAGCCGTCGTAATACGTAATTTCCGCCGGCTTCAGTTCCCGGTACGCGTCCGCCCGGCCGTGCAGGGCGAGGTATTCGCGGGTCCTTTCGTCCGTCACCCAGACGGAAGACCAGCAGGTGGTCTCCGTCGTCATGACGTCGACGGCGTTGCGGTATTCTATTGGCAGGCCGGCGACGCCGGGGCCGACAAACTCCATCACTTTGTTCTTGACGTAGCCGTTTTTGTACACCGCACCGACGATGGCCAGGGCCACGTCGTGCGGGCCGACGCCGGGCTTCGGCGACCCGGTCAGGTACACGGCAACCGTCTGGGGCCGGGCGAAATCATACGTCCGGCCGACCAGCTGCTTGGCCAGCTCGCCGCCGCCCTCGCCCACCGCCATCGTGCCGATGGCCCCATAGCGGGTATGGCTGTCCGACCCGAGGATCATCCGGCCGCAGCCGGCCATCATCTCCCGGTTGTAACTGTGGATGTTCGCCAGGTTCGGGGGCACGTAGATGCCACCGTACTTATGCGCGGCGGATAGGGCGAACTTGTGGTCGTCCTCGTTGATCGTCCCACCGACGGCGCAGAGGCTGTTGTGGCAGTTGGTCAGCACGTAGGGAAGCGGGAATTCTTTCATCCCGGATGCCCGGGCCGTCTGGATGATGCCGACGTAGGTAATGTCATGGCTGGTCATCGAGTCAAACTTCAGGCGGAGACGGTCCATCTCTCCCGACGTATTGTGGTCCCGCAGGATCCCGTAGGCGATCGTGCCTCGGACCGCTTCCGCCCGGTTCACCGGCCTGCCGGCCTTCCGCGCGGCCTCCGCTTCCGTCTCACAGATGTCCGTCCCGTTCACCAGATAAACCCCTGTATCATAGAGCCTGATCATGATCTTTCTCCTTTGTGTCCGAAGATCCTGCCCGGACCCCGGGCTGATTCTGATGCTTGCCAAGTTTATCATACCACAGTTTCCGCCATCCGGTAAAGTCCGGGAAAAGGAAATCCGGCCGGACAATGCCAGTTTGCGGAAAAAATTTTTCAAAACAACTGCCATCCTCCGTTTTCGCGCGTATCAACCCATGAAGAGCCGTGCGGAAGGACCGCAGGAGCATCCCTCCGCCGGGCTTCTTCAGCGGATGGCCATCCGGCACACAGTACAGAGACAGACCGAAAGGGGGTGAAACACAGCGTCCGGCCCGGCATCGGCTCTGTTTTCGTTTGTTTTGGGCTAAAACGAACAGAAAATGACACAATGCCGATATTGACAGGGTCCGGACGGATAGGGTATAATGATTGATGTGGAAAGCTATTCTTCCACAATCAGCTCAGGAGGCGGAAGGAACGACCTTATGAAGTTGAAGTACAGCTTTGAAACCATGGAACTGGACAATGAGACCATTGCTGTTCCCATCGGCGCAGGCTCCCAGGAATTCCGCGGCGTCGTCAAGCTGAACGAAAGCGCACTGGAAATATTCAATCTTCTGAAAGAGGAAACTACGGAAGAAGCAGTCATCACAGCCCTTCAGCAGCGTTACGGAAACGATCCGGAAATACCCGGCTTCGTAGCGGATATGGTCCTGTACCTGACCGGCGAAGGAGTTCTGGAGTAAGATGCGCGTCATCGCCAAGGGCAAAGAACAGATCCTTCTGCTCTGGGGAAACGCCAAACCGGCGGCAGCCCGCTACCGGCTGATCCGGTATCTGGTGCAGGAACAGTGCGGGGAAGACACCCTGCTGCTCAATGTTGTTTCCGGCGAACTGATTCTCCTGTCCGAAAAGGAAAGCGAACTCCTGAGCCGCCTCCCCTCTCCCTATGTCCCGGAAATGGACGAACTGATCGCGCATCGTTTCCTGGTACCCGAAGCGTTCGACGAGAGCAAATCAGTTGACCAGCTGCGGAACCTGCTCAAAAGACTGCAGCCCCAAAAAGGCGTCACCGGTTTCAGTATCCTGCCGACGACAGCCTGCAATGCCAGATGTTTCTACTGTTTCGAAAGCAATGAGCCCCGTTATACGATGACAGCTGAAATTGCCGAAAAAACAGCCGAATTCATCGCAGCGCACTGCGAACCGGACAAAACCGTTCCCCTTAAGTGGTTCGGCGGTGAGCCCACCGCAGGAGAAAAGCGGATCGACCAGATCTGTGATCTTCTTCAGGAAAAGGGCATCCGGTACACCTCTTCCATAATCAGCAACGCTTATCTCTTTGACGAAGAGATGGTGCAAAAAGCCAAAGACAAGTGGAAACTGACCAGTATTCAGATCACGCTGGACGGAACAGAGCCGGTCTATAATCAGGTCAAAGCCTATGTAAACGCTGAGGGCAGCCCCTATCAGCGGGTCATGCGGAATATCGGGCTGCTGCTGGACGCCGGGATCCGGGTGCTTGTCCGGATGAACCTGGATAAGCATAACGAAAACGACTTAACCGAGCTGGTAAAAGAACTGGGAAGTCGTTTTTCCGGCCGGAAGCTGTTTGAAGCGTATGCCGCTCCGCTGTTTGAAGGCGCAGGATATGCCCCGATTATCCATCAAAAGGATGACTATCCTGAAATTGTTCAGTCTGTTTTGCGCCTGAATCAGCAGATTGAGCAGGCGGGCTGCAGACGCGGGACAAAATACGTCCAGAACGGCACTCTGCCATCGCTCAGATATTACTATTGCATGGCTGATAACCCTCATTCCATACAGATCAATCCGCTCGGGCAATTCGGAAAATGCGAGCACGATATTTCAACGCATCTTGTCGGCTCCCTGAAAGACGGATGTGCATCCGATTCTCCTGAATGGCAGTACTGGATGAATCCGGTTTATCAGGAGTCGTGTAAAAAGTGTTCTCTTTATCCTGACTGCGGCCTGATCAAAAGCTGTGAAACCGCTGTTCCTTGTCTGTCCGGACAGGTAATGGAAAGGACAGACGATATCAAAAAACAAATATGGTTTGCGTACCGGAACAGATCTCAAGAACATACGGGAGGTGACAAGGTTGTCTATGAAGAAACCGGAGTGTGAAGTTATCAGGCTGGGGGATAGTTTTATTTCTGTTGCTAGTTGTGATAATGTTTGCAGGAGTGATTGCGGTGCAGTTTGCCTAAACGAATGTAACGCAGAATGCCTTGATTATTGTAAGACAGACTGCGACTTCGATTAAGCATTAAATTCCCAAAACTAACTAATTCCACAAATTTGGAGGTAGAAAAATGAGTGATAACAAACGGATGATGATTGAAGACGACCGCCTGGAAGACGTCACCGGCGGCAATGTACTGTATGTCTGCAACAAAACAGATCACTATTGCTATGGCGCACATAACCCGGATGTAAAGTATGAGTTCCAAAGCCGGCGCCAGATGGTGGCTTTCGTTGAGCAGAACTATGATTATTACGGAGAAGCGGGCATTTTCCAGGCGATGGTCAGTGCCGGCATTGTCACGCCGATGGGCAACTGATTCAGTCCTTTTCATTCCTGCTGCCGCAGATGCTCCCGCTTTCATTCTGCGGCAGCTTTTTATTTCGGCATACCGCTGCCGTATCAGGTCAATGGAAAGAAAAAAAGATGATATTTCAAGTTGAATTAGCAGGTTCCGTTTTCGGAATCGAGGCTATGTGCCCCGGTACAGTCTACTTCTTCAAGGATTTTCTTGAAGATGGGAAAAGCCCCGGTTTTCTTATCCGTCCGACCCGTGCCGATATGAAAACGGAATGGGCATACGAATTACAGTCACTGGCCGGTGCCAACATTGACACAAAAAACCTCGGCACATGGGCATCCGTGCTGGAACGCCGGGCAATTTATCATCTGATTGCTGAACGCTTGCCATCATTGAATGTTCTTCTGATGCACGGTGCCGTCGTATCAAGCGGTACATCCGCCTGCATGTTCACGGCGGCCAGCGGCACCGGAAAGACCACCCGCGCCAAACTGGCGCTTGAAAACCATCCGGGCTTTTTCATCCTGAACGGGGATAAACCGCTGATCCGGGTGGAAGAGCGACGGGTTGTCGCCTGCGGGTCTCCCTGGAAGGGAAAAGAAAACTACGGGGTCAACGCGGAAGCACCGCTTACAGCCATTTTCCTTCTGGAGAGAGCCGATCATACAGCGCTTACGGAACTGACCATCCAGGAAGCATTCAGTTTCCTGCTCAGGCAGACGTTTATCCCGTCAGATCCGGTCGGCACCATGCAAGCCATCAAGCTTCTGAGCGCCATGTCCGGCAAGGTCCGTATTTTCCGTTTTCTCTCCGAACCGACTGCCGGGTCCATCGAAACCGCCCTGCGCGCAGCAGGTCTTGCATGAATCACATATTGATGAACGGCATTCCGCCATCTGCCCCCTGCAGTTTTGACGCTGGACAGCACCGGCGCGCTTCAGGGGGTTTTCTGTCCCGAGAAAATCGCCCTCATGAAACAGGTTTCACTCAGCAGCCCATTTCCCCGTTTTTAAAACCGATATCCGGAAACATCCTAAAAATTCACCTGTACAAAGCGCCAAACTGGTGTTATAATAACAATGTTGCTCCATATATACGGAAAACTGCCCTCCGGACGGATGTCCGGGCCGGCCGTAACATGGGGCCGCGCACTCCGGACGCACGACGGTTTCGCCTGCACCTGAAGGGAGGAAGCGGACGATGAAGGAACTGACAGTGAAAGCTGTCCTGGAAAACATTCCCGCTGTGACCGCGTTTGTCGACGCGCAGCTGGAAGCGCTGGACTGTCCGATGAAGGCCCAGATGCAGATCGATGTCGCCATCGACGAGCTGTTCAGCAACATTGCCCGGTACGCTTATCCGGGCGGCCAGGGCGAGGCGGCTGTCCGCTTCGTTTTCGATGAAGCGGATCGGATCTGTTCCGTCATCTTTATGGACAGGGGCATTCCCTTTGACCCGCTGGCCCAGCAGGCGCCGGACGTCACGTCCCCCCTGGCCGACCGCCCGATCGGCGGACTGGGGATCTTTCTGGTCCGGAAGACGATGGACTCCGTCAGCTACCGGTACGAGAACGGCCAGAACATTCTGACCATCCAGAAAAAGATTTAATCTTTCCGCCTGCCCGGCACGGAAGCCGGCCCGCAGCGGAAGCGTTCACCACAAGCGCGTCATCGACGCAGGCCTGTACATCAGAAAGGAGAACCCACACCATGACCATCACCAAAAAGCAGAACGGAACCACGCTGGAAATCGCCCTGGAAGGCCGTCTGGACACCATGACCGCTCCGGAACTGGAAGCGGAGCTGAGCCGGTCCCTGAGCGGGGCGGAAGCGCTGGTGCTGGACTTCAGCAAGCTGGAGTACATTTCCTCCGCCGGGCTGCGCGTGCTTCTGACCGCCCATAAAGCCATGATGGGCAAGGAAGGCATGAAGATCACCCACGTCAACGACGTCGTGCAGGAAGTCTTTGAAGTCACGGGTTTCTCGGATATCCTGACGATCGAATAATCCTGACCGGAAAGGAACTGCGGGATGAAAACAGATATCATCACGGTTTCCAGCAGCGGAAGCCAGATGGAAGCTGCCCTGAACCAGGCGGAAAAAGTCGCCTCGTACAAAGGGCTTTCCTTGAAGGACTCCCTCCGCCTCCGGCTGCTGACGGAAGAGATGATGGGCATGATGCGCTCCATCACCGGGGAAACGAAGGGCCTGTTCTGGATCGAGGATGAGGATCATGTATACCGCATCCATCTGCAGGTGAAGACCCGGATGACCAATGACAAGCGGGAAAGCCTGCTGAACGTATCCAGCACCGGAAAAAACGAAGCCGCCCGCGGGCTGATGGGCCGGCTGCGGGATTTCTTTGACCGCGGCGCGGACGAAGATCTGATGCAGGCCAGCCCCATGCTGATGTCCGGCATGTACGAGCATTCCTCTTCTCCTTCCCTGGACTGGGAATGGAGAATGACCCAGTACCAGACGGCCCTGGAAGAAGGCGTCCGCCGGAACGACCAGGCTGCGCGGGAAGCCTGGGACGAGCTGGAGAAATCCGTCGTCGCCCATGCCGCGGATGAAATCCGGATCAGCATCAAGGGCCAGACTGTGGAAATGACCCTCATCAAGAAACTGGCATAACCAACCGCTCCGGGCCGTTATTCGGAGTGCCGCCCGCCCCATAGCATGAAACACGGACTCAATTCCTGTCTTTCCGCCGATTGAGTCCGTGTTGGTTTGTGTGAGGAAAGCGGGGCCATCTGTCCGGACCGGCACAGGCAGCGGACGATGAGCCGCTGCGGAAGGAGAAGTGCAGATGAGCGAACGCCTGAATCAGGACGGGCTGATCCTCTCAGACCATTATACGGAAACCATGGACGGGGTCGTGCTTCCCTACCTGAAAGAACGGGAAAACGACCTGCAGGTACAGGGCTTTGAGGGAAAGCCCCTGTTCTGCTCCGCTTACCGGGCGGATCAGGCGCGCGGCACCGTGGTCATCGTGCACGGCTTTACGGAAAACGCCTTCAAATACGCGGAAATCATTTTTTCCCTGCTGCAGAACGGATACAGCGTCGTCGCCTACGATCAGCGGGGCCACGGACGTTCCTGGCGGGACAATGCGGTTTCTTCCGATCTTTCGCTGACTCATGTCAGTGATTTCAGCCAATATGTGCTGGATCTGGAAGCGGTCTGCAAGACCGCCCTCCGGAGCTGTCCCAAACCCTGGATGATCTTTGCCCATTCCATGGGCGGGGCAGTCGCCGGCCTGTTCCTGTCGGAGCATCCGGAATGGTTTTCCCGGGCGGTTCTGTGCGCCCCGATGATCGCCCCGAATGTGGGCACTTCCCACCGGAACGCCGTCCGGGCGCTGTGCGGCGCGTCCCATCTGCTGGGTCAGGGAAAAAAGCGGATTTTTGTTTCCAAGCCCTATAATGGTCCAGAGGATTTCGACACCTCCTGCGCAACCGGGCGCGAGCGTTTTGACTGGTATGACAGGATCAAGCAGCAGCAACCCATGTTTCAGAACAATGGGCCTACCTACGGCTGGACGCTGGAAGCCATCCGCGTGACCCGCCGTCTGCTGGCCGGCGGCATTCCGGAAAAAATCTCCTGCCCGGTGCGGCTGTATGCCGCCGAACAGGATTCCAGCGTGATGCCGGAAGAACAGCAGGCATTTATTGCGCGGGTCAAAAACGGCGTCCGGACGCAGGTGCCCGGGTCCCGCCATGAGATCTACCGGTCCGATGACAGGGTCCTCTTCCCCTGGTGGCATGAAGTACTGACCTTTTTTTCGGGAAGCTGACCTATGGAAAACGGTTTCACCGACAGCTTTCATCAGGCAAAACAGACATATTCCCGGTGCGCCCTGATCACGCTCGCGGCCGAAATCCTGATCCAGGGCTGCGGCATACTGGTCGGTCTCATGCTGAACGGGGCGAAGCTCAGCCCGTCCGCGGCCATGCTGCTGACCCAGCTGCCTGTGCCGCTGATCCTGCTCGGCGCCGGCTGCCTGCTGCGAGGCCGTGAGGAGAAGCTTTCCCGGAAGACATCCCTCCGCCCCGCGGAATACCTGAAACTGCTGCTGATCTCCCTGCCCATCATCTACGGCGGCAATCTGCTGGGGAATCTGCTGGCCTCTGCCTTGACGATGGGAAAGGCCTTCAACCGCCTGGGCACGCTGACCGCCCGGATGGATCTCCCGCTGGCGCTGTATGTCGTCTTCCTGGGACCGTTTTCCGAGGAGTATTTTTTCCGGGGAGCGATGCTGCCCCGCCTGGCCCCTTACGGTCAGAAAACGGCTCTCTTCCTGTCGGCTCTCTTTTTCGCCCTGTACCACGTCAATCTGTACCAGTTTTTCTACGCTTTCGGGATCGGGCTGCTGCTGGGCGCGGTGGCCCTCAAAACCGGAAGCATCCTGTCAGGCTTTCTGCTCCACGCGTCGATCAACCTGCTGGGCGGTGTGATTCCGTTCCTGGTGATGCAGGGGCCCGATTCGGCGCTCGTATGGTTCAGCCTGGCCATGCTGACGCTGGCTGTGTGCGGTATCGCCCCACTGCTCCGCTTCCGGCGGGAGCTGACTTTTGATCCCGCTCCTTTGGAACTGCCGTCCGACATCTCTGCCCGGGCCGCCGCCCGGAACGCCGGGTTTATCCTTCTGCTGGTCTTCAGCCTGGGTTTCATCTTTTTAGATCTGTTTTCTTCCTGATCAACCCGGCAAAGCCCTTTGATGATCCGTCCTCTTTTCACAAGGAGTCCCATGAATCAGTTTGTCCTGAAAGCTCCCTATCAGCCCAGCGGGGACCAGCCGCAGGCCATTCAGGCCCTGGCGGACGGGGTCCTGCGCGGGGAAAACGCTCAGGTACTGCTCGGCGTTACCGGCTCCGGCAAGACCTTCACCATGGCGTCCGTCATCGAACGGGTCCAGCGGCCCACCCTGGTGATCGCCCACAACAAGACCCTCGCCGCCCAGCTGTGCAGCGAGTTCAAGTCCTTTTTCCCGGACAGCGCGGTCGAATACTTCGTATCCTACTACGACTACTACCAGCCGGAGGCTTATATCGCTTCCAGCGACACCTATATCGAAAAGGACGCCTCGATCAACGACGAGATCGACCGGCTCCGCCACAGCGCGACCGCCGCCCTGCGGGAGCGCAGGGACGTGATCATCGTCGCCTCCGTCAGCTGCATCTACTCGATGGGCGATCCCTCCGAATACGAGGGGCAGATGATCTCCCTGCGGCCGGGGATGCAGATGAACCGGGATGATTTCCTTCGCCGGCTGGTGGACATCCAGTACAGCCGAAACGACATCGGCTTTTCGAGAGGCGATTTCCGCGTACGTGGAGATACAGTGGAGATTATCCCCGCCGGAGAGTTCGAAAATGGGGTCAGAGTGGAGTTTTTCGGTGATGAAATCGACAAAATCACCGAATTTTCGGTGGTCAACGGTCATGCTCTGCATACCGTGCAGCACAAAGGAATCTTCCCGGCCACCCATTACGCCACCAGTGTGCAGGGGCGGGACGAAGCCCTCAGCCGGATCGAACAGGACATGGAACAGCGCGTCCGTGAGTTCGAGGAAGCGGGACAGCTGCTCGAGGCCCAGCGGATCGGCCAGCGGACACGGTACGACATCGAAATGCTGCGCGAGGTCGGCATGTGCCCGGGCATCGAAAACTACAGCCGCTATTTTGACGGCCGGAAACCCGGGGACGCCCCGTATACCCTGCTCGACTATTTTCCCAAAGGCTTCCTGACCCTGATCGACGAAAGCCACGTCACCGTGCCGCAGATCCGCGCCATGTACGCGGGCGACCGGGCCCGGAAGGAAGCGCTGGTCAATTACGGCTTCCGTCTCCCGTCCGCTTACGACAACCGGCCGCTCCGTTTCGAGGAGTTCAATGAGCGGATCGGCCAGGTCATCTACGTATCCGCCACGCCGGCGCCGTACGAACGGGAACTGGCCGGCCAGGTCGTCGAGCAGCTGATCCGCCCCACAGGCCTGCTGGATCCCAGGCTCATTCTCCGGCCGGCCACCGGCCAGGTAGACGATCTGGTGGGAGAAATCAACCAGACCATCGCCCAGGGCTACCGGGTGCTGGCGACGACCCTGACCAAGAAAAACGCCGAGAGCCTGACCGATTACCTGCATGACCTGGGCTTCCGCGTGCGCTATCTGCACAGCGATATCCAGACCATGGAGCGCTCCAAACTGATCCGGGACCTGCGGACCGGCGCGTTCGACGTGCTGGTGGGCATCAACCTTTTGCGAGAAGGGCTTGACCTTCCGGAAGTCGGGCTGGTGGCGATCCTGGACGCCGATAAGGAAGGCTTCCTGCGCTCCCAGACCAGCATGGTGCAGACCATCGGCCGGGCGGCCAGAAACGTGGACGGCCGGGTGATCCTCTACGCGGACGTCATGACGGACAGCCTGGCCGCGGCCATTCAGGAAACCAACCGCCGCCGGGCCATCCAGGAGGAATACAACCGGGTACACGGCATCACACCCCAGAGCGTGCGCACGGCGGTCAAAGCCCTGCTGGAGATCACCGACAGGGTATCCGGCGACATGCCGGAAGATCTGCCGGAGGAGGACCGTCAGGCCATGATCCGTGAGCTTGAAGACCGGATGCTGGCCGCCGCCGGGGAACTTGACTTTGAAAAAGCCGCCAAACTGCGGGACGAACTGTTCGCCCTGCGCGGGGATCAGCAGATGGACAAACCGCAGTCCCGCCGCAGACGGAACAAAAACCGGTAACGGTCCGGCGGCGCTTTGCCCGCCGTTCCCGGTCCGCCCTTCGGACCGCTTCGGCCAGCTGCCGCCCCGATGACCGGATCATTAAAGGAAGATATCTCATGAAACTGCTCACTGTCACTGTGCCCTGTTACAACTCGGCCGCCTATATGCGCCGGGCCATCGACCCGCTGCTGACCGCCGGGGACGAACTGGAAGTGCTGATCATCGACGACGGATCGACAGACGAAACCGGGAAGATCGCCGATGAATATCAGGCGGCTTATCCCGGCATTGTCCGGGTCATCCATCAGGAAAACGGCGGCCACGGCGAAGGCATCAACCAGGGAATCCGCCACGCCGAGGGCATCTACTTTAAAACCCTGGATTCAGACGACCGGTTCGACCCGGACTGCCTGCCCGGCTTCCTGTCCATGCTCCGGGAGCACACGGAGGAAGGACACCGGGCAGACCTGGTGATCAACGACTACGTATACGACCGTCCCGGAAAGCAGGGCGTCCACCGCATCCGCTACAGCCGGATGTTTCCCGCCCGGAAGCTGATCCGCTGGGAAGAAGCCGGCCGTTTCCTGATGTCCAACCAGTTCATGATCCACGCGGTCTGCTACCGGACCGAGCTGCTCCGGCAGATGCATCTCACCCTGCCCAAACACGTGTTCTACGAGGATAATCTTTATATCTACCAGCCTCTCCCCCACACCAGCTTCATCCTGTATGATCCCTCTCCGCTGTACGGCTATTTTGTCGGCCGGGCCGACCAGTCCACCAGCGATGCGGTCATCCTCAAAAGGCTGGAGAACGTGACGATGATTGCCGAAGCCATGTGCTGCTCGTATCCCTGGTCGGAGATGAACCGGCAGCCCCGGAATCTGCGGGACTACATGCTCAGCAACATCTGCGGGAATCTCTGCACAGCCAGCGCGCAGCAGTATCTTTCCCGAACGGATCAGGGGCTTTCGCTTCATGCCCGGATGTTTGAAACCATCCGGCGCTTTGATCCGGAACTTTACCGTCGCATCCGCCGCCACCCGCTGGGCTGGGCCGCATCGTGGAAAAACCCGGCCGGACGGAAGCTGCTGGTCTTCTTCTACCGTCTGGTCCGTTCTTTCATCCACGTGGAATAAAACCGAAAAGCCCGCTTTTTCTCTCCTTCAGAAGGAGATTGCTCCTTCCTCGTCGAATATTTTTTTATCTTGATTGTCCGCATGCCTGCGGTTCCCTCATCGGGTTTTCATCAAGTATGGTGGAGGTTCCCCTATGATCAATCGTCGCTTCTGGATTTATCTGCTGATCGCCATTGTGCTCGTGGCATCCATTGCTCTGCTTGGCGTGAGCCTGCTCAGGCTGCATCAGAGCAACCAGACCATCGCTTCCCTCCGCTCCGTCAACAGCAGTCTGCAGGAACGGCTGACAGCGCAGGGCGGCTCGGGGACGGATCAGCTGAAAGAAGAGCTGGAGCATACCAAAAGCGCCTACATGGAGCTGGAAACGCAGCTCGAGCAGGCGAATGAGTCCGTCAGGCTTCTAACCGCTCAGACGGCGGACCGCGAGGAAACCGAAGCCAAGCTCAAAGCCCTCCGCCAGCAGCTGGAAGAATCGACCGCCAGAGAATCTGCCCTGACGGCACAGGTCGAAGAGCTGTCCGCTGAGGTCACCAGGAAAGAACAAGAACTTGCCGGCAGCCGGGCCTCCGGGGTCCCGTCCGAAGATGCGGCCGCAGAGGCTCAGGCCCTTTCTGAACAGGTCACCCAGCTACAGGCTCAGCTGCAGGAAAGCCAGAACGCGCTGGCGGAGCTTGAAGACCAGTACACGGCCCTGTCTGAAGATTTTGCCGCGTACCAGATTCAGGCGCAGCAGACAGAAGACGCCCTGTCGCAGGCGCAGGCCGAGAATGGGCAGCTGCCGGCTGTCCGGACGGAGCTGACCCAGGCCCAGGCAGAACTGACGGAACTGAACGGCAAGTATGAAGCATCTCAGACGGAACTGAACGAGGCGCTCTCCTCCCTGACCGCGCTGGAGGAAGAAGGACAGAAAAAGGATCAGGCCCTGGCCGAAGCGTCCGCCCGCCGGCAACAGGCGGAAGAAGAACTTGAAACGGTCCGCGCCGCTCTGGCGGAAGCCCAGGAAGCGCTGAAAGCTCAGGCCGGGCAGGAAACCAACCGGAGTGAGATGTTCTCAGAGTTGACAGCCGCCCGGCAGGAATCCGGAGAAAAAGATCAGACCATTGCGGAACTGAATCAGCGGATCGCCGAACTCGAACAAAAAGCGGCGCAGGCCGGCTCCGCCTCGGCTGAAGCGGAAGAAACGCTGAATCATCAGGCGCAGAAGACGGAAGAGCTCCGGCAGGCGCTTGCCCGGGCGCAGGCTGAAAACACGGAACTGACTGCCCAGGCACAGGAAGCGGAAACGCAGAAAACACAGGCGGAAGAGTCCCTCCGGGACGCTTTGG
>JBGUJG010000014.1:0-9620 GCA_045113695.1 Christensenellales bacterium | reverse complement strand
GCGTACATTTCATCAAAGGCGATCGTCAGCATCATCTGGGGGCGCAGGGCGTCGTCCGCGGTCAGCGCGGCGATGATCCGGCTGCTCTGGGAGGAAATCATCTGCAGGGTATATCCCTCGGGGATTTTTCCCTGGATCATGAACTGTCCGTTCACGTTCAGCATGCCGATCCTGGTCTCGCTGTCCACAGCGGGCTGCGCCGCCGGAACGATCATCAGGAAGTCCTTCAGAATGTAGCCGATGCTGCCGGAGCCCGGATCCGTCACATGGAACCAGTTCGGGGTTTCCGCGAAGGCGGTCAGCTGCATGCCGTCCGTGCAGTACTGCACGCGCCGGGCGTCCCGGGAGGGCAGGATCCTCATGTCCGCCCAGCCGGAAGAACGGCCGGCCACGACCTGGACCTGGACGGGCGTGATGGTGACCTCGTTCCGGAGCTCTTCCTCCCCCTGATCGGGTTCAGGCTCGGGTTCGGGGGCGGGTTCGGGCGTGGGAGCGGGCGGTGCGGGCCTGGGGTCCGGTGCGCTCCACTGCAGGAAGCGGCTCTGCACCCATCCGATCACGCTGTGGTACTGGATGCCGCACCAGTCGCCGTTGAACACTTTCACATAAACGGACGCGCCGTATTCCAGCTGTCCGATGACGTTGTCCCCGGTACGGGGTTCGCTGCGCACATTCAGGGGTTTTCCGTTTTCGGTATAGACAAACATGGTTCCCGGCCCGCCGATCGTCCTGGGGGCGGCGAAGGACGCGGTCATGGTCATCAGCAGCGCCAGGGCTGCCAGGATGGAAACAAACTTCTCCATAAATGTCAGAACTCCTTCCATATCGTTGATGTTCTTGTTAACAGCAGGCTGTTCACGGGCGTTGGTCCGTGATCCCGGAAGTTTTCCGTCAGGATCATTTCCCGCCGCTGCATGTACCCATGTCTGCAGGGGCCTGATCGGCCGCTGCATATATTATTACGCGGTTCCTCTGACGATGGCAGTTTTTTTGTGCAAAAAAACCCGCCGCTCCGCTGAAGCAGCGGAATGGCGGTGCTTTTATGGTGACCGCGTTACTGCAGGGATTCCAGCTGTTTTTTCAGCCTTTCTATCTCCGCACAGGTCAAATATTCTCCATCAACAGCAGGAAACGCAGCAAAGGATCCATACATATGCATTAGAGCATTTGCACAAGCTCATTGATCAGACAAGAACCTTTTTTCCTTACGGCCTCAGCCAGTTCTTTTCCCGAACCCACCACCGGGATGTCATCCTGAACACCGGAGAAGGGCTGCCGCCGTAAGGTGGCCCGCGGTGTGAAGGATCCCGGCAGACAAACAGGGACAATCAGACGGACACAGGCGCGGCGTTCCCTATAGTAATCAGGTCTTTCGCGCAGAGGATTCCCGCGCCAAAGCTGCCTCTCTTCCCTTTCCTGGCCGCGCGGGATCCTTCACATCGGTTCCGGCTCAATGGGAGCCGGAACTTTTCGATGTTCAGGTTGACAAAAATGCTTGAATGAACAGCCTTTCACACTGCGTAACCATGGCTGAGTAAAAACAGTATGTTTGACAATTCTATCGTTCTTCATCCTGTACGATGAAAGCACGTTTCCTGCCAATAATTCCCTCCCCTATTCTCACGGCATCCGTACCTGGTTCCCCGCGTCCCCTCTATTCTTCAAAAAACTTTTTACATCCCCTTGACAATCCGCCGAAATCCTGTATAATGATCTCGAAAGGTCAAAGATAGTCAGACTTTTCAAAGAAGACCAGATGATTCAGACATGAAGGGTGGGAAAAGCAATGTCCGAAATGAAATACACGCAGAAAAGCATCGAAGCCATGAGCGGCGCCCAGTCCCTGGCGACGGAGCGCGCCAACCAGCAGCTGGAGCAGGCCCACCTGCTCTGCTCTCTGCTGAGTGATGAAAAAGGCCTGATCCCGCAGATGCTCCGGAAGATGGGCAAGGACGTCGGGGCGGTCACTGCCGACGTGACGGCCCTGGTGGACAAGTGCCCCCGGGTGCGCGGCGGCTCGGTCGAGCAGGGGAAATTCTATGTGTCCCAGGACCTGAACCAGGCCATCAACGCGGCGGCAAAGATCGCCCAGCGGATGAAGGACGAGTATGTCTCCGTGGAGCACCTCTTCCTGAGCCTCCTGGAAAACCCGGACCGGGACCTCAAGGCCCTCTTCGCCCGCTATGACATCCGGAAGGAAGGCTTCCTGGCCGTCCTTTCCTCCGTACGGGGCAACAGCCAGGTGACCAGCGAAAACCCGGAAGACACCTATGACGCCCTGGCCAAGTTCGGCACCGACCTGGTGGAGCGGGCCCGCAAGAACGAGCTGGACCCGGTCATCGGCCGCGACCGCGAGATCCGGGACGTGATCCGCATCCTGTCCAGGAAGACCAAGAACAACCCGGTGCTGATCGGCGAGCCCGGCGTCGGCAAGACGGCCATCGCCGAGGGCCTGGCCCTGCGCATCGTCCGGGGCGACGTGCCGGATTCCCTGAAGGACCGGACGATCTTCTCCCTGGACATGGGCAGCCTGATCGCCGGGGCAAAATACCGCGGCGAATTCGAGGAGCGGCTCAAGGCCGTCCTCAACGAGATCAAAAAGAGCGACGGGCGGATCATCCTGTTCATCGATGAGCTGCACCTGATCGTCGGCGCCGGCAAGACCGAGGGCAGCATGGACGCCGGCAACCTCTTAAAGCCCATGCTGGCCAGGGGCGAGCTCCACTGCATCGGCGCGACCACCCTGGACGAGTACCGCAAGTACGTTGAAAAGGACGCCGCCCTGGAGCGCCGTTTCCAGCCCGTGCTGGTCAGCGAGCCCACGGTGGAGGATACCATCTCCATCCTGCGCGGCCTCAAGGAGCGCTACGAGGTCTTCCACGGCGTCAAGATCCAGGACGCCGCCCTGATCGCCGCGGCCCGCCTGTCCGACCGCTACATCTCCGACCGGTTCCTGCCGGACAAGGCCATCGACCTGGTGGACGAGGCCTGCGCGATGATCCGCACCGAGATGGACTCCATGCCCGCCGAGCTGGACGAGGTCAGCCGCAAGATCATGCAGCTGGAGATCGAAGAGGCTGCCCTGCAGAAGGAAAAGGACGAGGTCAGCCAGGAGCGCCTCGGCATCCTGCGCGAGCAGCTGGCCAAAGAGCGGGAGACCTTCAAGGAGATGAAGGCACGCTGGGAAAACGAAAAGACCGATATCGGCAAGGTGCAGAAGCTCCGCGAGGAAATCGAAAAGACCAACGCCGACATCGCCGCCGCCGAGCGCAGGTACGACCTGAACCGGGCCGCCGAGCTCAAGTACGGCACCCTCCCCAGGCTCCAGAAGGAACTGGAGGAGGCCGAAAAAACCGAGAAGCCCGACAACGTCCTGCTGCGCGACAAGGTGACCGAGGAAGAGATCGCGAAGATCGTCGCCCGGTGGACCGGTATCCCGGTGTCCAAGCTGATGGAGACCGAGCGTGAAAAGCTCCTCCGCCTGCCGGAAGAGCTGCACGAGCGGGTCGTCGGCCAGGACGAGGCCGTGCAGGCCGTGGCGGACGCCATCCTGCGCTCCCGCGCCGGCGTCTCCGACGAGAACCGGCCGATCGGCTCCTTCCTCTTCCTGGGCCCCACCGGCGTGGGCAAGACCGAGCTGGCCAAGGCCCTGGCCCAGAACCTGTTTGACGACGAAAAGAGCCTGATCCGCATCGACATGACCGAATACATGGAGAAGTTCTCCGTCACCCGCCTGATCGGCGCACCTCCCGGATATGTCGGCTACGACGAGGGCGGCCAGCTGACCGAGGCGGTCCGGCGCAAGCCCTACTCCGTGGTCCTCTTCGACGAGATGGAAAAGGCCCATCCGGACGTATTCAACGTCCTGCTCCAGATCCTGGACGACGGCCGGCTGACCGACGGCCAGGGCCGGGTGGTGGACTTCAAGAACACCATCCTGATCATGACCAGCAACCTGGGGTCCCAGCAGATCCTGGAAGGGATCGACGAGGCCGGCAGCCTGAGCCCCGAAGCGCGTGAAATGGTCACCCGCCTGCTCAAGACTTCCTTCCGCCCCGAGTTCCTGAACCGGATCGACGACACCGTCTTCTTTACATCGCTCACCAAGGATCAGGTGGAGCAGATCGTGGAGCTGCTCTTAAAGAAGCTCCGCCGCCGCCTGTCCGACATGCAGCTGAACCTCACCCTGACCCAGGGCGCCAAGGACAAACTGCTCGACATGGGCTACGACCCCGTCTACGGCGCAAGGCCGATGAAGCGCGTCCTGCAGGCCAAGGTCGAAACCCTGGTCGCCCGCAAGCTGATCGAAGGCGCCGCCCTCCCCGGCGACACCCTGGTGGTGGACGCGGACGAAAGCGAGGCCGGGTTTGTCGTGAGCGTACAGGACGGACACAGGCTCAATGCATAATGCATAATGCATAATGCATAATGCGTAATGCGTAATTGATATAGTGACGCCTCGGAGCGCCTTTGGCGGCTCCGGGGCGTTGATTATGATAAGGTGCTTATAAGTCGGTTCTTCACGTTTTCTTGGGGAAATTGATTTCACATACATTTATATTTTTCCATCTGTATTTTGCTGCACGCAACTGACAGAGTCAATCAATTTCGATAATACACCCGTCAATGTCATCCTGAGTGCCAAAAGGCATTTGCCGCCGCAAGGCAAATGCCGGCACGAAGGACCCCGACAGACAAGAAGGAGAGTAACGGAAACTCAGACGCGGTGATCGTATTGCATCTGCTAAAGGACGCTATTCCCAATGCGGAACACGCCGCGCCCGAGTCCGTTCATTGTTCCCAGCTTGGCTGTCGTGATCCTTCGCGATACGAGAAGCGCTGCGGCCGCTTCTCTTTCTCATCGCTCAGGATGACAGGCCGGTTGGATGATCTTGAAGATCAGGCTGGAGACTACTGCTGAATCATCTTTCCTATCCTTGCCTTCCCAAACAGCCTGCACTGCCCATCCTTCGGGACGGTATGCAGGACGCGGACGCCGAATACGTGCTGGCCGATGAAGAACAGGCCGGAAACCAGCTGGATGCCGCACAGCACGGCGAAAAAGGGCCGCGTGCCCAGGGCCTCCAGCAGAAAGCCGCCGGCGGCTGCGGCGGCCAGAGTAGCGACGGCGCTGACCGTGTTCACCAGGGCCTGGGTGCTGCCCTCCATCCCTTCCGGGGCAAGATGGTAAAGATACCGGTATCGGGCCGAAACATACAGGGCATAGGAAAACCCGCGCAGCAGCTGGGCCGCAAACAGCACGGCGGCGGAATGACCCAAGGCATACACCCCGTATTCGGCGGACAGAAGCGCCACGCTCAGAAGAAGCGGCCAGCCCCAGCCGAAGCGGCCGGAAAACCGCTTCACCATCAGCAGCATCGGCACCTCGCAGATGCCCGCGGCGAACATCAGCGCCCCGTAGAGGCTGGTATCCGCCTGAAACTCCGGGAGGATGAACACCATGTAGGTCACGCGCCAGCTGAAGGGGATCTGGTAGAGCACCTCGAACGCCGCATAGCCGATGATCCAGTAATTGAGAATCAAGCGGAACGGCATGTCCTGAAGGCGCTGCCTTTTCTCCCGGACCATGCTCCCTTCGCTTTCCGCGGGAATCAGCGTCGTCAGCAGGATCGACAGGGCGGCGAACCCGGCAAAGAAATAATACACGTTCCGCACGTGCATCGCCCGGGTCACCGGCACAAACGCCAGGCTGAACAGGGCGTACCCGACGGACGCCCAGCTGCGCACCCTTCCGTAGGGGATCTTCAGCTGCGGATGTTCGCCGACCCGGACCAGCCACATCTCCATCATCATGTTGGACGGATGGAAGAAAAAGTACATCACCATCAGCACGGCGGCCAGGGCCGGCAGCCAGCCCCCTCCGCCCCGGGACAGGGCCGGCACCGCCGCGGCGCACAGGGCCGTGCCCGCCATGCAGAGCATGAAGCATCTCTTCACCGACCGGATCCTGTCGGAAATCACGCCCCAGGCCGGCTGGGAAACGATGCCGATCCCGTTCAGCGCCGCCGTGATCAGCCCCATCTGTCCGGCCGAAAAGCCGATGGCCGTCAGAAAAACGGACAGGAAATTGGCCGCCGCAAAGCAGCCGTTGTAAATAAACTCCGTCAGCGACAGCTGAAGCTGTATTTTCTTTCTGTTCATCGGCTCAGGCGCTCCGTGAAAAACCGTTTGTATCCCGCCGGAAAACCCCGGGGTCGGAAAGGAAATTCCGGTTCTTCCGGCCGGCGGGTACATCTTACATGATCCTGTCCGGTTTGTCCAGCCCCGGCAATATTTCCATATCATCAGCAAGCTGAACGCCATCCCTGCCGGGACTGGAAATATTTCTCCGTCAGACGGTCTGTCCGTCTTTCGGTACATCGGTTTCTGTGGTATAATGCGGGTGAACCGATTATTTCTCATCAACTGGCGGCCGGATCATCCTGCCGCCGTACGGGAGGTCGTCACATGAAATCCATACCGCGCCTGTTGTTGGTCTGTCTGCTGGCGCTTCTTTTCTGCGCAAATGCCGCCGCCGGGGAATCGCTCTCCCTGCCCCGGGATCTGGAGGAGATCCAGGAAGAAGCCTTCGCGGACTGCGAAAGCCTTTCCGGCGTCCTGGTGGTCCCGACGGATGTTCAGGTATCCGAAAGCGCATTTGACAATACGCCCGGCTTGACGGTGATCCGGGGCGTAGCCGTTGTCGGGGACGAATCGACCCCGTGGAACGGCACCCTGAACGGGGATGTGTGGACAGCTGTCTCCGCCTTCTGCGAAGCCCGGAATCTGGACTGCACCTATACCACAGACGCCGCATCCGCCCTTGGGGACGGCTATAACGTGATCGTCGCCGTCGGCTTCATGGCTACGGACGCGGTCAACGGCCTGCAGACCCGGTATCCTGACGCCCGCTTCATCTGCCTGGACGGCGACGTGGACAACCGGCAGGACAACGTATACTGCGTCCAGTACAAAACCGATCAGTCCGGCTTCATGGCCGGCTACGCCGCCGTCCGGATGGGATACCGTTCCCTGGGCTTCCTGGGCGGCATCGCCGTTCCCGACGTGGTCGGCTTCGGCGAAGGTTTCGTCGCGGGCACCAGCCAGGCGGCAGCCGAGCTGGACGTCACGGACGATGTCTCCGTAGCCTACGCCTACACCGGCACCTTCGAGCAGGATCCCGCGGTGTATCAGAAAGCGGCTTCCTGGTATGACAAAGGCGTGGAGGTCATCTTCTGCTGCGGCGGCGACATGTGCCATTCCGTGGTCGAGGCAGCCAATGATAAAAACGGCCTGATGATCGGCGTGGACACCGACCAGTACAACCTCGGCGGCGGGGGCAGAGTGGTTACCAGCGCGATGAAAAACCTGGGCTTTTCCGCCACGGACGCCCTTTCCCGCCTGCTGAACGGCGACTGGGACAGCCTCGGCGGCAACTGCCCGAGGCTTGGCGTCATCAGCGCGGATCCTGCCCAAAACCACGTCTGCCTGGCTCCCCATACGCAGTTCGGCGGCGGCTTCCCCCGTTCTGTTTACGAAAACGCGGTAGCCAGCCTGTATAATGGAACCTATCCTTCCGGAGAGATCGAAATCCCCGTCACCCCGGAGCCGTACCTCCCCCGCGTGGCCGTGGTCGGGGACGAACCGGAGCCCGGGCCGGGGACCCTGGACTGGGACGTGAAAACGGCAGTCTCCGCCTTCTGTGAAGACAGGAACATCGATTTCCGCTATACGACGGACGCGGAAGCTGCCCTCCAGGACGGCTATGACGTCATCATCACCGTCGGCTTCATGGCGACTGACCCGGTGAACGTCCTGCAGACCCGATACCCGGACGCCCGCTTCATCTGCCTGGACAGCACGATGGAGGATCAGCAGGAAAACAACGTGTACTGCGTCCTGTACGATACGGAGCAGTCCGGCTTCATGGCCGGCTACGCCGCCGTCCGGATGGGATACCGTTCCCTGGGCTTCCTGGGCGGCATGGACATCCCGGATGTGGTCGGCTTCGGCGACGGCTTCGTCCTGGGCGCCAGCCAGGCGGCGGCAGAGCTGGAAATCACCGATCAGGTCACCGTGGCCCGCGCCTACACCGGCACCTTCGAGCCAAAACCCGCCGTATACCGGACAGCGGCTTCCTGGTATGACAACGGTGTGGAGATCATCTTCAGCTGCGGCGGCAGTATGTGCCAGTCCGTGATCCAGGCCGCCAATGACAAAAACGGCTGGATGATCGGCGTGGATTCTGACCAGTACAACCTCGGCAGCGGGGGCAGAGTGGTCACCAGCGCGATGAAGAACATGGGCTTCTCCGCCACGGACGCCCTTTCCCGCCTGCTGAACGGCGGCTGGGACAGCCTCGGCGGAACCAGCCCGAGGCTCGGCGTCGTCAGCGCGGATCCTGCCCAAAACCACGTCTGCCTGGCTCCCCATACGCAGTTCGGCGGCAGCTTTACCTCCGCCGTTTACGCAGACCTGGTAGCAGGCCTGTACAGGGGAACCTATCCCTCGGGACAGATTCAGGTCATCGTGCCAGAGGAGCAGGAGGATGAAGGACCGGTGATCGTTTCCTCCTCTGCCGATCTGCAGGCCCTGGGCGATACCCTGACCGGCACCGTCGTCGTCATTCCCGAAAACAATGACCCCATCGACCTTTCCTGGCCCGTCACGCTCGAAGGGGAGCTCCGGGTCGAAACCGGCGGCAATCATTTCAGCAGCCTGCGCATCTGCGAAGGCGGCAGCCTCACCCTGGCGGAAGGCAGCCTCCTGCAAACACTGAGCAGTTGGGATCCCGTCAATAACGCGCCGTTTGCCGTCGCCCAGATCTGGGTGGACGGCGGCGGGCTGGACGCTGCTTTGGGGACGATCGCCGATTACAGCACCGTCTATATCACCGGCGGCTCCGGCTCCGTCCTGCTCGCGGAAGAGGCGGACGGCGTCTACCTGATCGGCGGCGCTGCGGACGAAGCAGCCCTGCGCGCTTTCCTGGCCGACCCCCGGATGGACGAGTTCTTCCTGGAGGCGGACATGACCCTGACAGCTGACGTGACGCTGACCCGCAATACGCAGATCCATCCCCACGTGACCGTCACGGTCCCGGCCGGCGTCACGCTGACGGTCTGCAGCGGCTGCACCCTGAACGTCTCGGACGAAGACGGCGCGCTGATCATCGCCGCAGGCGGGCACCTGACCGTCGAGGACGGCGCCGAAGTGTACGGGAACGTACAGCGGGAACAGAATCCCTGATTTTCTCAGTCATACACAAAAAGGGGTGTTGCAGAACCAATGCTGCAACACCCCTTCTTATATCAACGAAAATGGAATTCAGAAACAGTTGTGCAACAAAGAATGTCAGGAAATCAACAATTCCAGGGTGGTTTGGTGGGGTTCTGAGCACTCGGAAATTGAGCCAGTGGCTCAATTTCAGCGAAGAACGGGCCGGCAGGCCCTGGAAGCCCCTCCATGACAAATCCGCAGCAGCGACAAGCGCGGCGCGGGGCTGTGAGCGCCCGGAAAATATGCCGGTGGCATATTTTCAGCGAACAGCGGGCCGGCAGGCCCCGGGCAGGAATTTTTGCGAAGCGAAGCCTGCGGAGCGGGAGCAAAAATTCATTCCTTGC
>JBGUJG010000013.1:0-49930 GCA_045113695.1 Christensenellales bacterium | reverse complement strand
GCCCTGGTGCTGACCCTGGGTCTGTGCGTTTCCGCCTTGTCCGCCGGCGCGGAAACGGATCCGATCAAGGATGCCATTTACCGGCTGACCAGGAGGACGCCGAAACCCACGGAGACCCCTGCGCCTGATATGCCGCAGCCGGATGAGGACTGGTCAGCCCAGGATGAGCCGGCTGGCCAGAAAGATGCCGGGCAGCCCGATGAAGCGGAAGAAGCCGGGGAAAGCGCTGATCAGATTCTGGGAGCGGAAGTATCCGGCCGGTATTTCAGGGTCAAGCTTTCCGGCAGCGCTTATCTGACGGACATTACCGCCAAGCTGGCCGTGTACTGCCCGGAATATGAAGTGGTGGCGGCTTACCGCATCAACAACGCGGATTCCTCGACCAAGGCTTCTGTGTTTATCAATCAGACCCCCAATCTGATGAGGGGGGATAAGATCGAACTCGTCGGCCTGAACGGCTTTCAGATCAATCCGAGGGTAAGCATCAGCAAGTTCTTCCCCGGGCAGACCATCGTCCTCTCCTGCTCGATGATGGACGGGTTTGCCATGATCATCCGCCATGCGGGGCCCGCGAGAGCGGAGCAGCCCTACAATATTCCGGCACCGCAGACGGAAGGGTCCGGGCAGGAACCGGCGGAAGACCAGCCGGCAGGAACCCGGCCCGGGACAGTGATTCGTGGTTCTAAACCGATTCAGCCTCTCACCCCGGCTGCGGAACAGCCCTTAACGCCTGCTACCGATCCCGCCGCGGAAGAACCCGAAGCGCCCGCTGCCGGGCAGGCAGCAGATGCCTCGTCGCAGCCGTCTCCTTCCGCCGCGGAAGAGCCCGCTAAAGACCCGCTGGGAAAACAACCCGGAACGGGCAGACGGGTTTTCCCGGCCCATCCCATCAAGCCCTTCACGAATGTCCCTGCTCAGCCGGCTGCTCCCGCCGCGGAAGAGCCCGAAGCGCCCGCTGCCGGTCCCGCCGCGGAAGAACCCGAAGCGCCTGCCGTCGAGCCTTCCGCAGAAGCACCCGAAGCGCCCACCGCAGATCCTGCCGCGGAAGAACCCGAAGCGCCTGCCGCCGAGCCTTCCGCTGAAGCATCCGAAGCGCCCGCCGCAGATCCTGCCGCGGAAGGACCCGAAGCGCCCGCTGCCGAGTCCGCCGCGGAAGAACCCGAAGCGCCCGCTGCCGAGTCTGGCGAAGAAGCTCTGAAAGAACCTGCTGGAGAAACCGGCGCGGGAACAACTGCTGAGGAATCTGGTGAAGATCGGCAGGAAGTCTCTGCCGATGAAGCTGGTGAAAAAGAACCGGAAACGTCTTTCCGGAGCATACAGGCGCAGCTGTCAGACGGCGCTGTGGCTGTTCTTTCCGGAAATCTGCCCGAAGGTGTGTCCCTGAAGGTTAAACAGCTGTCCGTGTCTGTCGCGAGACTGCTTGATCAGAAGGACCTGAGAGAAGAGATAAAAGCGAAGCTGGATCAGACAGGCCAAAAAGAACGGGTGAAAAAGAACCTCTATGTGTTTGAGCTGTCCGTTCTGAACGCCGACGGCGAACGCATTGATCCGGACGGACTGTCCCTGACGATGACCGTCAGCGGAGGCCTGATCGCGCAGGCCGTATCCCAGGGCAGCGGACTGATCGTATCGACGCTGCCCGGCAGCAGGCCCGCGACGGAGCTGGACTGCACGGTCACCCGCGATTCCGTATCCTTCCCGGTGGACTGGTTTGCCGCTTACCGGATCGACGCTTCGTCCGTGGCCGGCGCGCTGCCGGAGCCGGATCCCCTGAATGTGAGGATTGAAAGCTCCATGAACGGCATGATCCTGCTGGGCGACACCGTCACCCTGACGAGCTTTGTGGAAGACGCGCCCGCCGCCCTCTTCTATCAGTGGGAGTGCGACCGCGGCGACGGCTATCAGCCGGTCGAAGGCGCGGTGGAAGACAGCTATTCCTTCGTCGCCACGGAGGAAAGTGTTCTGTGGAACTGGCGTCTGACGGTGGTGGCGGACAGTGTCCAGCCTGCAGCCATCGCGAATAAATGATCTGATTCTTTCCTGATTGATGAAATCCAGCTGCTTTTATACACAAAAGACCCCCCCTCGTCGTGAGGACTGAAGGAGGTAAACGGCTTTGAAGATATGCCGCCGTGCAGCTGCCCTGTTTCTGTCACTGCTGATGCTGTGCCAGCTGCTTCCCGTTGCCGCATTTGCGACGGGGTCCGCGGAATACCGCGCCCCGTCCGCGGTCTATTCCGTCACCTTTGGCGACAAAACCTACCTGGTGACGGAAGGCTATACGATCAGTGAACTCCCCGAGCCTCCGGCGGAGGAAGGCCGCGCCTTCCTGGGCTGGTATGACGGGGATACCCTGGTGACCGCTCCCTTTACCCCGACAAAGGACGTTCGCCTGACGGCAAAGTACGAGGAGCCCGAAGAGGGCGGGGCCCTTTCCGAGCGGACGCTGACTGCTTCCGCGGACGACGGGAGCCTGATCTCCCTGACGGGCATCCTGCCGGAGGACTGCGTCCTGACCGTGACGGACGAAGCAGAAGCGCCCCGCAGAATGCTGATGGCGAAGGGCGGTCCGGATCTGTCAGAGATGAAGCTCTATACCTATAACATCCAGCTGACTGGAACGGACGGCCGGGAATACCAGCCGGAAGACGGCCCGGTCACCGTGACGGTGCGGGGCAAGAAGTTTGCGGACGCACTGGCCACCGGCCGCTCCATCCGCCTGGTTCACGAGGTGGACGAAAATAACAGGGAAGAGATCACCGGGCTTAACGTCAACGTAAATACCGTCTCCTTCCAGGTGGAGCATTTCTCCCGCTTTGTCTTTACCGGCGTCTATGACCTGGTGGACTGGGGCAGCGATCTTTCCGCCGGCAGTGTGGATGTTTCCCTCTCCGGTAAAATGCCCAACGGCGCGACGGCGACGGCCCTTTCCGCCGCCCCTGCGGTGGAAGAAGGCGCTGTTCTTGCAGCGGCGGAGATCACCCTGCTCAATGCCGGCGTCGAAGTCGAGCCCGCTTCCTGGGGCGGCAAGATCCAGATCACCATGACCAGCGAGGAACTTGCCGGGGCTATTGAGCAGAAATCCCCCATTACCGTCTATCATATCGACGACGAAGGCAATCAGACTCCTCTGGCCAATGATGATATTACCATCAATGAAGAGAATCATACGGTCTCTTTTGAGGCGGATTCTTTCTCCGTGTATGCGGTGGTGGGCGAAATCGTGCAGGAATATCTGGCGTCCAACGGCAGCCTGTACGAAATCACCGTCACCTATGGGCCAGACGCCCAGATTCCGGAAGGCTCCAGGCTGAGTGTGACGGAGTTTGAAGAAGGAAGCGCTGAATATGAAAATGCGCTGAAAGCCTATATTGCGGATAAGGTTGCCCGGAACGAAGATGTTGATTTGGCAGCCCTTGGTTTTGCCGCTCTGGATATTTCCATTATCAATCCCGACGGGGAAGAGATCGAGCCCGCTGCGCCGGTGGAAGTGACCATAACAATTAAGGGGCTGCCCGGGGAAGTGGATCTTTCAAAAATAAAAGAACTTTCCATTCAGCACCATGTGGAAACCGAAGATGGCGTTGTAGTTGAAACAGTTTACAACGGCGGAATGAGTGTTCGCTTTGAACAGAATACAGAAATATTCGGCAGTGCGGTGAATCCTGGATCAATCAATCTTGATGATTATTTTACTCCTATTGAAGAGATAGAAGAAAGTGAACCATATTCAGTGGTATCCCGATTTATTACTAGTAGTTTTTCTACTTATACTATAAGATGGTATTATTCTGGATGGAAACAGTATAATATCCATTATGTAGATCAAAATGGAAATAGTTTAACTCCTACAACTACTCCTGATTTCACACATTATTATAATTTCTTAATATATGATATTGATGGTTATGTATATGACTCGACTCATATTAACAGTAGAACTGGAACAGCCATTATCCCTCTTCTTAGAACTGATAATTATAATGACAAACAATATATTCGCGACAATAACTGGTACGATTTGAGAAATGATATTTATGTTGTCTATAAGAAGAAAAGTGATCCCACTCATGGCGGTACGCCAGTGGTTGATCATGATGAGAAATGGCCTGAAGACAGCGGCGAGCCACAGTTCGGGAAATCTTCCGTAAATATCGGGAGCGGGACCAACAAAATCTCGCTGACGATCAAAGCCGCGGAAAAGCCTGTGACCAAGGCTACTCCGGCGGACGTCATCGTTGTATTCGACACATCCGGATCCATGGATGAGTACATGGGAAATCAAAAGCGTCTTGCAAGGGCAAAAACTGCTGTCAATACCATGGCGAATACCTTGCTGAACAATAACAATCTTGATGTTCGTATGGCGCTGATTTCTTTCTCTACCGGTGTGACGCTTACACAAGGCTTTACAGACAATTACAATACGTATCGGAATGCCGTGAACGGACTGAGTGCTAATGGCGGTACAAACTGGGAAGGAGCGCTGAGTGAGGCCAACCGGATGCCGGTACGCTCAGATGCGGCCACATTTGTGGTCTTTATCACGGACGGTGATCCTACGTTCCGTTACAGCCGTGGCAACCTGACCGACAGCAGCCTTGATATGTATAATTCTGGTACTACTTATCAGTATTACCGTCAGAACCATGTCTTTGGTGAAGGTAGTGGGGACAGTGATAACCGCAATTTCAATTTTGCGGTGAATGAAGTCGCCTCGATCAGAAATCAAGGGAAGACCTTCTATGCCATCGGCGTATCAGACGACGTGACGAAGGTTCAGAACCTGGTTACCAGAGGCGGTTACAGCGCCGGCAACGCTTTCCTCGCGAGTGACTCTGCTGCCCTTGAGAATGCTTTCAGGGAGATCACCACAGCGATTCAGTCTACGCTGGGCTTCGGTGATGTGGAGATTAACGACGGCATTACCTCCCTGACCAATACCGAAATGAAGGTAATGACGACAGTCAATCCCAACAGTTTCAGGTATTACCGGTATGGCGGGAAAAATAACAAGTACGGTCAGAACTATGCGAACAAACAGGAATGGACCACCCGCGAAGAGGATGGCTGCGCCGCTGCTTCCTGGAACAGCGCGACGGGCTCCGTACAGTGGAACATGGGCAGTGGTTTCCAGCTGGAGGACGGCGTTACCTATGTGCTCGAATTTGAAGCATGGCCCAGCCAGGAAGCGTTCGACCTGATTGCTGACCTGAACAACGGCCTGAAGACCTATGATTCGCTGCCTCCAAGCCAGAAAGATCAGGTCATCAGGCTTCCGAACGGCACCTATAAGCTGAAAACGAATACGAATCAGATTTCCGCGACCTATAAAAAGACGGCAAGAACCGGCGACGGTGTTACCGTGGAAGACGAAGAGGAAATCACCGCAGACTATACCGCGGGTACAATCGCTGATATTTCACTGCCCACTGAGACCATTACGGTCAAGAAGGTCTGGAACAATGATCTGGATGGTAGGGAAGCGGATGCAATTGATCTGTTGGTGTACAGAGCCGGTGAGATTTATCTGAATGGTGTCTCTGTCAGTAAGCCTGATTGGGACTCCGGCAACCTGTACATTTCAGTCGGTTTGATTGAAAGGACCGGTTCTGGGTACGGGTACAGCATCAAAGAAGCAGGCCATGAGTTCGAAGTGCGCGAACCTGAAGATTTCGCTTATCACTGGGAACTGACCAGTGAAATCTACCGCCCGATGATCATTGGCACCGCACCGAAAGTGCTGATCCGGGATGAGAACGCTTCGGGCACTGACGGCCAGGATTACTTCATCATCGAAGGGAAAAAATACAAGGTTGCCGCGGAAGGCGCGAACCATCTTCAGGCTGTCAACAACCGCCGCAGTTTCCTGGATATGAAGAAAACAGTTCAGGGAAACAATGACCCTGATGAGCTTTTCACCTACAAGGTCAAAGTTTCCATGCCGAATACAACAGAAGCTGTTTATTTCTCGGCGTGGGATTTGGATGAAAATCATATTGTCTATCCTCTGGAGGTTACTCACGCCACTCCGGAAATGGAGAATGGTACGCCCACAGGCTACTACAATGGAGAGAACAATACTGAGTTTACGATCAAATTAAAGAAAAACTGGAATCTTCGTTTCCTGAACCTCCTTACCGGAACGACATATTCCTTTGAGGAAGTCAAGGCAGACATGCCGGACGGTTATGCTTTCGTGCGGGCTGATGCTACTGCTACCGGTATGGGTGATCCCGCTGCAGTCACCGGGATGACAGCTGCCGGTACGATTAACGTATCGAACAGTCAGTTTGCCGTAACATACACCAATAGATATGAAGAAACGAGTGTCTCCGTCCGGAAGGTCTGGGATGATATGAACAATCAGGACGGCATTCGCCCGGACCATGTGAAAGTACAGCTGTACGCGAACAACACGCCTGTAGCAGCCAAGAAGGTAGTTGATGGAACTGAAGTGCCCTACGGCGAACAGACACTGGATGATGACGGCAATTGGGCATACATCTGGCAGAATCTTCCTAAGTATCAGGCGGGAGATCTGATTGCGTATACGGTAGATGAGCCTGCTGTCCCTGAAGGATATACCAAAGATGTTCAGGGCGGTCAGACCAGTGGCTTTACCGTAACAAATAAACACGTTCCTGAAGTGGTTGAGTGTACGGTCAAAAAGGAATGGGTTGACAATAACAATCCGGATCGTCCCACATCGGTGGATGTGCAGTTGTATACCGGCGAGGGGGAGAATAAGAGCCCTGTTCCCGAAACCAAGGATGGTCAGCCCTATGGCAAGCAGATACTGAATAGCGCCAATCAATGGACTTACACCTGGACAGGACTTCCGAAGTATGAAAACGGTGTTGAAATCGTTTATACCATGGAAGAGACCCCGGTGCCGACACATTACAGCGCTTCTTATGTGACGGAAGGCACCACGACGACGATCACGAACACGCTGTCCGCCACGGTGATCATTGAAAAAACATTTTCCGGGATCGCGGAAGGACTGATTCCGTCCGGCTTTGCGATTGAGTATAAGATCGGAGATGGCGGCACTGTCACTCTGGACGCTGAAAGCACCAATCTTGTCATAGATGGTCTTAAATATACGTGGACCATTCCGGATGTTCCCAGGAACGCGGTCATGACGGCGGAGGAGAAAAACTGGGTTATCGCTCATTATGACTGGGCGGGTAAGGCAGCCACTTCCGGCAGCGCTTCTGAAAAGACCCTCTCGGAAAACGACACGAAAGCCGATCCTCTGACAGTAACCGGATCGAACGATAGGATCTCCTTCACCAACACGTATACCCGCCAGACCATTGACCTGAAGGTGAAGAAACAGGTTACCGGCAATATGGCGGATCGCAGCAAACTGTTTGGTTTTACCGCAGTTCTGAGCGGTGATGATCCCGGCGCTTTTGCCGGCGGTACGGGGTATGAACTGAGCGAAGACGGCCTGACGGCCACATTCCAGCGCAGCCATCAGGATGGCATCGTCACCCTGAAAGATGTCCCGGTGGGCGCGGTGATTACCATTACGGAAGATCCGGATGATTATACGCTCACAGGCATTGAAGGCATCACCCGCGCAGAAGGTGAAACGCAGCCGGAGGCAGATCTGACAGCAGGAACTTATTCCTTCACCGCCACTTCCGCTGACAACGGCAAGACCATTACCTTCACCAATGACAAATCGATGACTCCTGATACCGGTATCCGGCTGGATACCATCCCGTATCTCCTGATCCTGGCGCTGTGCGCGCTGGGGCTGGAGGCGCTGCGCAGGCGGCGCGTGAAGGGAGGGATGTGAGATGCGGTTTCTTCCCGACTATGAGGAGAAGATCGCGGCATTCCTCCAAGGCATGAAGTTCCGCAGGAAGATCTTCGGCGGCGTGGACGAACAGGACGCGCTCAGGAAGATCGAAGCGCTGAACGATCTTTACAAAGAGGCCCTGCTGGCCGAGCGGGCGCGCTGCGACGCCCTGCTTGAGGAAAGGGGTGATGCGCGTTGAGAGTTGGCATCTGTGCGCTCATCCGCGGGCCGAATGAAAGGGGGCAGCCGCCATAGCAGAAACGAACGGCCCGAGCGTGGAGCAGATTCTTGCGAAGCGCAAGGCGGACCTGGCGGACCGGCGGGCCATCAAAGGCCTGGTCCTGCGCGTGGCGGTGCTCGCCGCGGTGCTGACGCTGGTATTCACCCAGGGCTTCCTCATCACCCAGGTGAGGGGGCAGGGGATGTTCCCGGCCATGAAGGACGGCGATCTGTGCGTCGTCTTCCGCACCCCGGCCATACGCCTGACAGGCCAGACCCTGAGCCAGGACGATGTGATCGCCTACACCCACGAAGGGCAGCGGTATTTTGCCCGGGTGGTGGCGGTCGCCGGCGACGAGGTGGAACTCACCTCCTCCGGCAGCGTCATGGTCAACGGCGCCGCAGTCGGCGGGGACATCCTGTTTCCGACCTACCCCCGCGGCGATCTGACCTACCCCCTCACCATCCCTGAAGGCTGTGTGTACGCCCTGGGTGATTACCGCACCCACGCGGCAGACAGCCGGGACCACGGCCTGATCCCCCTGGACCGGGTCGACGGCAAGGTGATCACTCTGCTCCGAAGAAGGGCATTGTGACCGCTAAAGCCAGACACAACCGCGCCGAAAGGCGCACCCCCAACCCCGCCCTGAACCGGGACATCCCGGCAGGAAATACAATGTTTCCAATTTATTTTAGGAGGAAAACACATGAAAAAAATTGTTGCAATGATGCTGGCACTGATGCTGGTGCTGGTAAGTGTGAGCGCGATGGCGGCGGATGGTGCTGCCGACTATAAGGATAAGCTGGATAAAGCCATTAGTCTCCCCAAGAAATACACGCCGACCAATGGAACTGCTCCAGCTGAGACCTTTACGTTTAAATTCACCAAGGTTTCATACAAAGATCCTGCTGGTACAGTTTATCAGGCAAGTGAGGTTCCGAATACTGTAAAATTCCCTGAAATTGAAAACAAGACCATTGCATTCGATGCAATTACTACCGAAACCCAAAAAGAGATTTCTTTGGGTTTTACTCCTGCTGATTATGATCTGGGTGTGTATACCTATGAGATCGAAGAAGTAATTCCCGCGACAAAAACCGCCGGTGTTACCTACGAGACTAAAAAAATGTACCTGGTTCTCACCATCCTGAGTGAAGGTACAACAACTTATCACTATGTTGCAGCTCTTCATAAGGAAAGTGTTTCCGGCAGTAAAACCGACTCGGTTAATAACTCCTATGATTCTGGTGCGCTCGAAGTAAAGAAGGTTGTCGATGGTAACCAGGCTGACCTGCGTGATAAGTTTGATTTCACGATTACCTTTACTGCAGAACCAGGCACTCAGGTGACTGCTGCACAGAAGGCAGCCATCACTGTTATAGTTAATGGTGGCACTGATGGTGCTTGGGCATCTGATGCTTTAACTTACACTGTAAAACTGGGCAACGATGATACGGTTTCCTTTGCAAACCTTCCCAAGGGCGTGACCTATACAATCTCTGAAGTTGCTACCGGCAGCGTTACCGGAGCAACTTATGAAAGTTTTGAAACTACAGTGGCTGATGGTACAATCACTGGTGGTGATGAGGATAAGCATGAGATCAAGAACACCAAGACCACCGATGTCGACACTGGTATCGCTCTTGACACTGTGCCGTACCTGATGATCATGGCGATCGCTCTGATGGGCGTTGCGATGATGATCGTGCGCCGCAGGGAGGAAATGTAATTTTCCTTACAAAGCGCGGTAACGCGTAACTCCAAGTAACAACAACCAACCCACGGAGGAGGCCGGGCCTTCCCGGCCTCCTTCCCCCGACTCCTTCCGTTCCACCATCGCCGCTTCTGTCATCCTGAGAGGAGAGCGGTTCCGGCCGCCGCAAGGCCGGAACCCCCGCGAAGGATCCGTTCTGCAGCGGAAAACGACAGCCGGAAAGCGAAGCTGTCTTCCTCTGAGCCGCAAAACAGATCCTTCGTGAGGGCTCACGGCCAATGGGCCGTTCGCTGATCATCACTCAGGATGACAGGAAGAAGACTGTCGAGGGAACGAAGCGGCAGGACATCCGCCGCGACTGATGGTAAAGTTCCTGTCAGTGGGAAGCCCGGGCCTTCCCGGCCTCCTTCCCCCGACCGATACACGTACCCGCCGATGTGCCGTACCTGATGATCATGGCGATCGCTCTGATGGGCGCTGCGATGATGATTGTGCGCCGCAGGGAGGAAATGGTTTTTTCCTTACAAAGCGCGGTAACGCATAACACCAGGTAACAACAACCAACCCACGGAGGAGGCCGGGCCGTCCCGGCCCCCTCATCCCCCTGCTGGGGACTCACCCCCCTATTATTCTGCTCCAACAACGCCCCCTCTGTCATCCTGAGCGGAAAGCGGTTCCGGCCGCCGCAAGGCCGGAACCCCCGCGAAGGATCCGTTCTGCAGCGGAAAACGACAGCCGGAAAGCGAAGCCGTCTTCCTCTGATCCGCAGAACAGATCCTTCGTGATGGCTCACGGCCAATAAGGCCGTTCGCTGGTCATCACTCAGGATGACAGGAAGAAGGCTGTCGAGGGAACGAAGCGGCAGACAGAAACAACTCGTTCTGCTCCGCCATCGCCGCCTCTGTCATCCTGAGCGGAGAGTGGTTCCGGCCGCCGCAAGGCCGGAACCCCCGCGAAGGATCCGTTCTGCAGCGGGAAAGGACAGCCGGAAAGCGAAGTCATCTTCATCTGAACCACAGAACAGATCCTTCGTGATGGCTCACGGCCAATCAGGCCGTTCGCTGATCATCACTCAGGATGACAGGAAGAAGTGTGTTGTGGGAACGAAGCGGCAGACAGAAACAACTCGTTCTGCTCCGCCATCGCCGCTTCTGTCATCCTGAGCGGAGAGTGGTTCCAGCCGCCGCAAGGCCGGAACCCCCGCGAAGGATCCGTTCTGCAGCGGAAAACGACAGTCGGAAAGCGAAGTCATCTTCATCTGAACAACAGAACAGATCCTTCGTGATGGCTCACGGCCAACAGGGCCGTTAGCTGATCATCACTCAGGATGACAGGAAGAAGGCTGTCGAGGGAGCGAAGCGGCAGGACATCCGCCGCGACTGATGGTAAAGTTCCTGTCAGTAGGAAACCCGGGCCTTCCCGGCCTCCTTCTCCCTTCCAGGGACTCACCCCGTGAGACAGCCGCGCGTAAGCAAAGGCTGACTCTCGAAGCGACAGGCAGAAACACCCCGTTCCGCTCCACCATCGCCCCCTCTGTCATCCTGAGCGGAAAGCGGTTCCGGCCGCCGCAAGGCCGGAACCCCCGCGAAGGATCCGTTCTGCAGCGGGAAAGAACAGCCGGAAAGCGAAGCCGTCTTCATCTGAACAACAGAACAGATCCTTCGTGATGGCGCACGGCCAATAAGGCCGTTCGCTGGTCATCACTCAGGATGACAGGAAGAAGTGCGTTAAGGGAGCGAAGCGGCAGGACATCCGCCGCGACTGATGGTAAAGAACCTGTCAGTGGGAAGCCCGGGCCTTCCCGGCCCCTCATCCCCTTGTTGGGGACTCACCCCCGTGAACCAGCCGCGCGTAAGCAAAGGCTGACTCTCGAAGCGACAGGCAGAAACACCCCGTTCCGCTCCAACAACGCCGCTTCTGTCATCCTGAGCGGAGAGCGGTTCCGGCCACCGCAAGGCCGGAACCCCCGCGAAGGATCCGTTCTGCAGCGGGAAAGGACAGCCGGAAAGCGAAGTCATCTTCATCTGAACAACAGAACAGATCCTTCACGGGGCTTTTTGCTCTGCGATGGCAAAACGCTGATCCCGTTCAGGATGACAGGAAGAAGTTTTGTACTGGATTCTTTGTTACTCCGATTAATGAAAGTTATTCTGTCAGATACCCGATCCAAGAAGAGTGTTTGACAGAAACAAGCCTTTCTGCTCCGACTCCCCGATTGTCATTCTGAGCGATCGAAGCATTTGCCGCCGCAAGGCAAATGCGATCGCGAAGAATCCGTTCTGAAGCGGGAAGGGACAGCCGGAAAGCGGAAGGAATCTTCCTCTGAACCACAGAACAGATCCTTCACGGGGCTTTTTGCTCTGCGATGGCAAAACGCTGATCCCGTTCAGGATGACAGGAAGAAGTCCGGCGCGTGATCAAAGCTGCATGGCTCCTGCCGCTGAAAAGCGGTGTTAAACGGATTGAATCAAAGAACAACACCTTCTTCCGCTGCTTTCCGTTGTACGCTCGATGATTCTCTGAAGGAGATACAGGCTGATCCGGAATACGGGAATCAAACAGCTTTCTGGAGTTATATCAGGCGGGAAGAGCTCAAATGACCAAATCATGTAAACACACGATGGAGAAACATTGACGATGCGGCGAAAAATCATCCGCTTCTGCCACGGGCTGCTGACTGCAGCGGAGCTGCTGCTCCTGATCGCCGCTCTTCTGTATGCGGGCTATTCCCTGTGGGACAACCGCCAGGTCTATGACCAGGTGGAAAATGTGACCAAAGACCTCCGGGAAATCAAGTCCCTGAGCGGGGACGACCCGCTCAGTATGTTTGACCAGCTTCGTTTCATCAACCCGGACGTCCACGCCTGGATCATGATGGAGGGCACGGCTATCGACTATCCGGTGCTGAAGGGCAAAAGCAACTTCAGCTACATCAACACCGATGTTTACGGCAATTTCGCCCTGCTGGGCAGCATCTTTATGGATTTCCGCAACAGCGCGGACTTCAGCGACCTCTACACCGTCCTCCTGGGGCACGACATGACGGGCCACCGCATGTTCAGCGACGTGAACCTGTACAAGGACGAAGCTTTTTTCCGGCAGTACACCACGGGCATCCTGACCCTGCCGGACGGGGAGCACCCGCTGATAACACTCACCTGTATGGTCACCAGCGCAGGCAACAGCCTGATATTTAACCCGCAGAACTGGAACCATCTGACCCCGGAACAGATTTATGAAAGCGTCCTCGAGGGCGCGATGTACCTGAACGATCAGGGTCTGCGGATCCTGAAACAGATGCTGGACGCGGGGGAGGACGTGCATATTGTGGCCCTCAGCACCTGTTCCAGCGAATATTCTGACGCACGAACGATCCTTTTGACGCTGATGGATCCTGAAAGCGCCAAAGTCAACATATACCCCGCCTTTGTGCTGAGCGCAGGCGATTGCTTAGAGTAACAGGGGGAACAATCATGTCAAAGAAAATGATTTTCGCTCTCTTGGCCGGCCTGGCCGTCACCGTGACGATCGTTGTGCTGGCCGTGTCCAATTTTACGTCCGCGCCGGCTCCGGCGCCGACGCCTGAGGTGAGCGAGGTAACCAGCCGAGCCGATACCGGCAGCGTCACAAACGCTTCCGCCAGCATCGGCGATGATCCTTTCCGTGTGAAGATCAACACGACGGGGGCCGTGCCGGCGGAGCAGGTGAGCTATACCCTGACCCTGACCGGCGAGAACGAGGCGACGCCCATGCCGGAAGGAAGTACGGGGAACACCTGTGACCTCGTCGTAAAGCTTCCCGCGGGTGAAGGAGAACAGGACAGTTTCCCGCCTATTACCTTTAACAACATGGGCACTTTCAAATATGTGCTTGTGCTGACGGCTGTGAGCCACCCGGAGGCCGTGTGGGACAAGACGGTCAAGTACACCCTGACTATGACCGTCATCCGTAACGAGAGCGACAACAAGCTGGAAATCGTCCCCTCCATCCGCAATAAGGACGGGGAAAAGATCCCCGGCCCGATTGAATTCGACGTGGATTATCCGCTGACAGAGCTGACGGTCAGGAAGATCTGGGACGACCAGAACGACAGACTCGGCATCCGGCCCGCAAGCCTGACGGTCACCCTGTCTGACAGCGAAGGGACGGTGGTGGATTCCGTCACCCTGAACATGGATAACAACTGGACAGCCACGGTCAGGGTGAAAGCCGGGGCTGAATACACCTGGACCGAAGAGGGCGCCGATGGCTATGAGCCTAAGGAAGGAAGCCCCTCCTATGATGAGGAATCCCGAACCACGACCTTTACCAATATTCTGAAGGCTGAGACCGTGAAGGCTACGGTGAAGAAAGTCTGGGATGACGAAAACAACAAGAGCGGCTTCCGTCCGGACGAGGTCACGATGAACTTGCTGCGCCGTGAAATCGGTACCGAAGGCGTGTACCTGCAGATCGACTCTGTGAAGCTGAGCGAGGCCAATGGCTGGGTTGCGACGGTCGAACTGCCCGCCCTTGTAAACGGCGTACGTATGGAGTATGCGTGGGAAGAGCAGATCCCCGAGTATTACACGGAGACCCATGTGATTACGGGGAACGATTCCGACTTTACTGTCACCTTCACCAACAAGCTGGCGGACAAGTATACCGTGATCAAGAAGTGGGTGGACACCAACGATCCGAACGCCAGGCCGCTGTATATCACGGTTTATGCGACCGGCAATGGAACGACGTACAGCCAGGTGCTGAACGATGCCAACAGCTGGAAAGCCATCTTCGAACTGCCGAAGTATGACAAGAGAGGCAGGGAAATCAACTACGTCTGGAGCGAGTCGAATACACCTGGTTACACGATGAAACTGGAGAGAAGTGAGAATGTCATCACCATTACCAATACCAGGAGAGCCGACCCGCCCGGACCGGGACCGTACCGTACCCCGACCCCGAGCCCGATTCCGGAAGAAGTCCCTGCAGCACCGCTGGGTATCGGACCGATCTACATCAACGTGGGCGACTGCCTTGAGTAAGGGCTGAACCGGATCCGTCTCCTGCGCGCCGTCTGAACCGGACGGCGCGCAGGGAGATGGAAACGAAGGAGCCCGGGCTGTGTCCGGCGGCCGTTCCGCTTATCCGGACTGAACCGTAATGTGGATGAAAGAAAGGAATCTCTGTCTATGAAACGGATCTTTGCCCTGCTTCTGGCGGCGCTGCTGATGATGGCGGCGGTCCTGCCGTCCCTGGCGGAAACGCCTGTGGAAACGCCCGCGCCGGAAATCATCACCGAAAAGGACCACCTGGTCGTCGGGAACCCGACGCCCATGCGGGGAGAATTCTTTACGGAACTCTGGGGAAACGCCACCAGCGATATCGATGTGCGCGACCTGCTGCACGGCTACAACCTGATCTACTGGAACAACGAGCTGGGCATGTTTGACGCAGAACCCACCGTGGTCAGAGAGGTAACTGTGACGGACGACGCCAACGGGGACAGGACGTTCACGATGGTCCTGCAGGATGACCTGTTCTATTCGGACGGCTCCAGGATCACCGCGTGGGATTACGCGTTCTCCTATCTGTTCATGATCGCGCCGGAACTGGCCGATATCGGAGCGACGCCGCTGCGCAGGGAACAGTTCTACGGCTACGAAGAGTACATGAACGGTTCCAAACAGCTGGCCGGCGTCCGCGTGCGGGCAGACAACGTCATCAGCGTGAAGCTCCGGCATGAGTTCCTCCCGTTCTTCTATGAGATGGGCCTGCTGATGTGCAACCCTTACCCCATCAAGGTCATCGCGCCGGGCGTCGTCGTCCGGGACGACGGCCTGGGCGTCTACCTGGCCAACGAGGATCCGGAAATCACCGAGCCGCTGTTCACGGCGGAGCTGCTGAAAACCACCGTCATGGATGAGGAAACCGGCTATCTGTCTCATCCCTCCGTCGTTTCCGGCCCCTATACCATCCTGAGCTGGGACGGTGTGACCGCCGAGTTTGAGCTCAATCCTTACTTCAAGTATAACTTCAGAGGTCTGAAGCCGATCATCCGCCGCCTGACCTATACCACCGCGGTGAACGACACGATGATCGAAAAGCTGGAAAAAGGCGAGTTCGGCCTGCTGAACAAGGTCATGCGGGCGGACCGGATCACCGCCGGCATCGAGCTGACCGGGCGCGGCCCCTTTGAGATGGCGGACTACCCCCGCATCGGCCTGAGCTATATCAGCTTCTGCGGCGAAAAGGAAACGGTCAGCAGCCAGGCTGTCCGGCAGGCCATCGCCTACTGCATGGACCGGGATCAGGTAACGGAGGATTATACCGGCGTCTTCGGCCAGCGGGTGGACGGCTGGTACGGCATCGGCCAGTGGATGTACCGGATGGTCATGGGGCTGATGCCCCTGCCGCTCAACCGCCCGAGAAATATGCAGGACGCGGCAGCCGTGCGCGCCTATGACGTGCAGGTGGAAGCTTTCCGGAAGCTGAACCTGGACGGGCTGAACCCCTACGGCGTCCATCTGGAAAAAGCCCTGAAGCTGCTGGACGATGACGGCTGGAAGCTGAACGAGGACGGCCTGCGGGAAAAGGACGGCGTCGTTCTGGACCTGAAGATGATCTATCCGGAAGGAAACAACATTCCGCCTTCCCTCGACAAGAACCTGGTGGAAAACCTTGCCAAAGTGGGCATCCGGGTGACAATGGAAGCCGTGCCGATGGTAGAGCTGCTGACGGAATGGTACAAGCAGGACGAGCGGGAAGCCGACATGATCTATCTGGCGACGAACTTCTATATCGTCTTTGATCCGTCTGTTCATTTCCTGACGCAGGACGACGGGACCCATAACTGGAGCTATACCAATCTGCACGACGAGCCTCTCTATCAGGCCGCGGTGAACATGCGCAAAACAGAGCCCGGCGATACGCTGACCTACCTGCAGCGCTGGATCGCCTTCCAGGAGCGGTTCAACGAGTTCCTGCCGATGATTCCGGTCTATTCCAACATGTATTTCGATTTCTATACCGACAGGCTGGAAGAATACTGGATCGAAGAAAACATCACCTGGGGCCAGGCGATCGTCGGCGCGTATCTGACGGAAAAATAAAGACATCCAAAGCGGACAATGGCCGGAAAAAGTCCAGGATGAGGAACCCTGGGCTTTTTTCCGCGGATCAGGACAGGCTGAATGCCTGACGACGGAACGGGGGGAGAAGGGTGAAGTATCTGACCAGGCTGGTGTGGTACGGCGTGACCAGGCTGCTGGCGCTTTGTCTGGCGCTGGGGCTGATCATCATGGCCTTCTCCCTGGCCATGAACGCCAGCAACGTCTATATCATCCTGAAGGACGGGCTGGCCAGGCGCTGCCAGGTCGTCATGCAGGGGGCGGAGGAAGACGGGCTGAACGTCTATTTTTCGGAAGGCTGCCTGCGCAGCGACCCGGCGCTGAGCATCGCCAGGAATGGGAGCTCCCCGTACCAGCTGTATTACGATATCACGGGGTTTGACCACCGGGTGAACCTGCTGACCATCTGGTGCTGGCCGTGGGAGGACACCGTCCGCACCACCATCGAAGAGCGGATCCCCGCCATCGACGGGCGGCTGAACACCGCTGGCCGGGAATGGGCGAACGCCCTGGGCCTGAACGGCGTGCCGCCCAAATGGCAGTCCGGCCGTTACCAGGCGGTGCTGGCGATGGAAAACGGGCGCTGGAAAATCAAAAATCTGACACTGATCGAGTATCTGAATGAATAATCGGCATCGGAAAGGAATATCAATCATGACGCTGGAGAAAATCGGAGATCTGCTTGATCTGTTCGGACATGTATATTGGTCTGCCTCGGCAGAATATGTGTTTTCACGGATCAGAGCATGGTATCCGGAAATTACGGATGAACAGATTCAGCAGGCAATCGCTGAGCTTTCAGGGGACGGCTACTGGCACCATTGCTGGCTGATACGCGAGGATCCGGAAGAACCGGAAATCACGACAGAGCATCTGCTTGCAGTGGATGACGAAGATTATGATAACTTCCTGGATGCCCGTGTCGAAGGGCCTTATTGCGATCATGATGAACAGACCATGCGGATATTGGCGGAAAGACCGGAAGAATACCCGGCTTTTGAGATGTATACAATGTTCCGCTTTGCCAAAGAGGAACTGGGTCTGGATGCGGAAATGATCCGGGAATTGGTGGATATGACCCTTTTTTCCCAGGCTTCGTCCCTGTGCGAGGGAGATTCCTGGGTGATGTCTCTGCTCAGTCAGCTGCGGTGGGAAAGCGCCATCAATTTTTCTTCCATGGATCAGCTCAGCAGGTTCAGGGACATCGCGAACCGGCTCTATCAGGTTCTGCCCAATCCCGTGCTGAAAGGCTGGAGACCCTGCAATCTGGAGCACCCGCCGGTTCTGCCGGATGATCTTCCTGAGGATCTGGAGGAGTTAAAGAGCAATCGGGAAAAGATGAAGCGGCTGGTCAATGGTCTCAGGCAGTTGGTCCATCGGGAAGGGAATGAAATGACTGATGAGGACGATGAAGAAATCGGGCCGCTGAATGCTGTGCCAAAGACCACACGGAAAGTGGGCAGGAATGATCCCTGTCCCTGCGGAAGCGGAAAGAAATATAAAAAATGCTGCGGGAAAGGGCTATGATGGAAGCAATCAGCTGGCGCCGGGAGGACATCCCCCTTTTTCTGGCCCCGATGGCTGGGATCACGGACTGGGCTTTCCGCCTGCTTTGCCAGGAACAGGGCTGCGACGCCGCCACGACGGAGATGATCAGCGCCCAGGGCTTCCTGACGGCCAAAAAACAAAAAAACACCTATCAGCTGCTGGCCAGGAGGGCTCCGTTTGAAAAGCCGCTCCTGCTGCAGCTTTTTGGGGCTGATCCGGAATGGATGGGGGAGGCCGCGCACGTGCTTTCCCGGATGGGCAGGTATGCCGGGATCGACATCAACATGGGCTGTCCGGCCAAAAAGGTGACCGGCAGCGGGTCCGGCAGCCGTCTGATGCAGGATGAGCGCCTGGCAGGCCGGATCATTGCGGCCTGTGTGCAGAATTCAGCCCTGCCGGTCTCCGTCAAGATGCGCCTGGGCTGGGACGAGGAGCATGAAAACGCTGTCCGGATTGCCCGGATTGCCGAGGAGGAAGGAGCGGCCTTCCTGACCGTCCACGGCCGCACGACAAAGCAGCAGTATGCCGGCAGGGCTGATTATGAGAAGATCGCCGCCGTCCGCCGGGCGGTCCGGATCCCCGTGGTTGCCAACGGGGATGTCTGCGACGGAGAAAGCGCCCTGCGCGCCCTGTCGGTCACCGGCTGCCGGGGGCTGGCCATCGGCCGGGCCGCCCTGGGGGACCCGTGGGTGTTCGCCCGGGTCCGGGCGGCGCTGAACGGGGAAGCCTGCGAACTGCCCGACCTCCATGAACGGCTGCAGACGGCCAGGCGGCATGCGGGATACATGCGCGCCGGTCACGACGAACGGACCGCCCTGCTGGAGATGCGGAAGTTTTTTGCCTGGTACATCAAGGGCGTATACGGGGCCGCAGAGATCCGGGCGAAAATCACCACCGCGGGAAGCTTTGACGAAGTCGAACGATTACTTACCGAGCTGGAAGAGAAAAACAGCGCCTGACGGGTCCGTCGGGCGCTGTTTTTCGGTCCGGCCAGGGCCGGAAGGTCGGATATCAACCTTGGTATGGCGGTCACAGATGATCCCTGAACACCCGTTCCAGCTGTTCGTTTTTGAAGGGTTTACCGGCAGGACCGAAGTACAGCCCGAAGGCCCCGTCATAATAGGAATGGTAATTGAAGCTGATGCCGTATTCCCTGAACAGGTCCAGGATGTCGGCCACCCAGCGCTCGCCGCCGCGGCCCTCTTCAAAGCAGTGGATCCCGGCGCCGAATTCGCCGCAATAAACCGGACAGCCGCTCTGTCCGGAGAAGGCCAGCGCGTCCTGCAGGGAATGCTCCAGCATTTCCCGGCCGCCCGTCAGGACGGAAGCGGCCTGATATTCATCCAGCCGCAGACGGATCAGAGACGAGCGGGATACATTGGCGGCCCGGACGTATCCGCGGACCCTGTAGCGGTGCCCGACGGTGCAGGACAGGCGGATCAGAGTCATGTTGGCGTCGTCCGTTGCGCCGCGGATGCAGATCGAGCGCTTATCGTCCGCCCCGTGCAGCCGGCTGACGGTTCCGCTGCCAGCCCCGTTCTGGGACCAGTAGGTGAAGCCGCCGTGAAACTCCGCGGTTTCGCAGGGCAGGCTCCGGACCTTTTTTCCGTTCTCATCAAACTCGTCGATCCAGAGGTTATCGGCATATACGGCTCCGGTTTTCCCGATATTGGCCGCCTGAAAGCAGAGCGCCAGGACGTTTGTCCGGCTGTCGGCGGGGGAGAGCAGTCCGGTCTCCAGATACTGCCAGTCCGGCTCTTTCGTGTCAGCTTTGCCGGATGCGCTGAACGACAGCCAGCTGAGGCCGGAGGTATAGAGACTGTCGTCCGGATAAGTCCTGACGGTATTCCCGGTTCCTGCCCAGTCAAATCCCTGATGGGTAAAGGCATGCGGGTCATAAGTATGAAACTCATAAACGGTCCGGCTGTCCCGGATCGTGACGAACTGCTCGGAGGGGGAGAGGCTCCAGTCGGTTTCCCCGGTGTCCGGATCTTTGACGGCCAGGACCTTTTCCACAAAGATGATATGGTTCTTGTCAGCCAGCCGGATCCTGTCCGCTGTTTCCTGGGCCAGCTCCTGCCATACGCGCAGGCCGTCGCGGGCGTCCGTCCGGCCGACCGGCATGGGCTCGTTCACCAGGCCGTAGCCGATGACGGTTTCTTCGTCCGCGTATACTTCAGCGATTCTGCCCCACAGGGCAGTCAGCCTTTCCTGACAGTCCCGGTCTGTCCACAGCCTGTCCCCGCCGCCCTGGGACTGATAGCCGCCCTGGGGCACATGCATGTTCAGGATCAGGCGGATTCCGTGCTTCTTCGCCCAGCCGATATTCCGGCTGACCCAGTCAAATCCTTCCTGACGGTACTGTCCGGGGGCGTCATCGGACTCAAAGAGGGCATAGTTGAGGTAAAACCGTACGCAGTTGAAGCCAAGGGCGGCAATCTCCCGGAAGGATGCTTCGTCATGGTCGCCGACGGGCGCTGACGCGGGGTTGCTCCACACGTCGTTCCCCATGGAGATGCCCTTGATCAGAAACGGTTTTCCCCGGCAGATCAGCCCGGTCCCGTCTGTCCGGACGAACCCGTCCGCATCCCCCAGGGCGTGAATACTGCCGCAGCAGAAAAGCAGGACAGCCGTCAGAACGGCGGCTGTCAGGCGGAGCAGGCTGTTTTGCGGTTTCATCTGGAAAGATACCTCCGGCTCATGGTATATCCGGGATGGAAGGAACGGGATATGGGTCATCAGGCGGAGGGGAGTTTTTCCGCCGCTTCTTCGAGCAGCCCGATGTCCCACAGAAGGCTGCTGGTCAGGTATTTGTCGCGGATGTCGCGGCTGACCAAGAAGGCGTCCACCGTGTCCTGGCGGCTGATGCCAAGATCCGCCGGGGTCAGAGGCATGCCGCAGCGCTTCATCAGGCTGTACACCTTTTCGCGGGGCGGGAGCTCGTCCGCGATGATTTTCCGGATCTCGTCCCAGTGCTCCGCGATGATCTGAAGCCGTTTGGCCTGCCCTTCGGGCAGGTTTTTGCCGTACTGCCGCTCGATGGCCAGGATGGGTTCTGCGGTGGCGCCGAAGACGCGGCGGACGCGGGCTTCCCATTCGGCAGGAGAGAAGGCGGCCATGGCCTTCTGCGCCCGTTCCGTGTCCACGCGGTCGATGTTCAGGACGTTTTCAAACAGCCACATCGTGAGCAGGGTGCCCACGCCCACCTGGATGCCGTGCAGGTCGGAGGATTCCCCGCGCTGCAGGGCCAGCATTTCCCAGACGTGGCTGAAATAATGCTCCAGGCCCGAGGCGGGGCGGCTGATCTCGGCGAAAGCCATCGAAATGCCGCTGATCACCAGGCCCTCCAGGACGGCGTTGACGGCTCCGTCTTCCCGCTTCATCAGGCCGTCCGCCTGGTCCACGATCTTTTTGAGGCAGGAGCGCACCATGCCGGCGATTTCCTCACAGTAAGGGTCGCCGTGGATCACGTGAGCGAAGCGCCACTCGCAGACGGAGACATACTTGGCCAGCATGTCGCCCAGGCCGGCCTGCAGCATAATGTCCGGGGCGGTCTTCACGATGTCGGTGTCGCCGAGGATGATCTGCGGGCAGGCGTTGTACAGACTGGTCTTGACCCGGTTGACGATCATGGAGGCGGAGTTGGAGCAGTAGCCGTCCATCGACGGGGCTGTGCAGACCACGGCGCTGGGCTTGCCGCAGGCATGGGCGAGCACCTTGCAGCAGTCGTTGATGACCCCGCTGCCGACGGCCAGGATCACATCGCAGGAGGGATCCAGCGCCATTGTGAGGGCGCCGACCGCGTATTCGTCCGGCTCCATCTTGCCTTCCCGGTGGGGAAATACATAGTCCACATAGGGGACTCCGGCATCGGTCAGCACCTGCCTGACCTTGGCCCCGGCGGCTTTTTCCGTATTCTCGTCCATCACGACGAAGGGCTTGCGGACGCCGATGGCAGCCAGGGCGTCCGGCAGTTCCCGGATGATGCCGCTGCCGGTTTTGAACCATCTGAGGCCGCACTTGTGCACTTTCCCGCAGGAGCAGCGGATGCCCTCGGGGCGGATGAGTTCCTTCAGCGTCATTTCAGAGAGATGTTTTTCCATGACTGTTCGTTCCTTTCTGTGCTTCCTGGGATTGCTGATGATCGTAAACCAGGCCGTAAGCGTCTTTCATGGCGGGATAGAGCCGCCGGTATACTTCCGCCTGCGCCTGGTAGGCGGCGTGTTCTTCCGGATCCGGCCGGAATACCGTGCGGGCGCGCAGGCAGCCGGCGGCCTCCGCGTAGTTTTTGTACAGGCCGATTCCGACCCCGGCGGCGAAGGCCGCGCCCAGAGAGCTTGCCTCCTTTGGCGTCTGATGGATGCGGACCTCGGCGTTCATCATGGAGGCGGCCATCTGTCCCCACAGGGCGCTGTCCGCCCCGCCGCCGATCAGCATGAGGGAAGAGCAGGGCAGGCCGTTTTCCTGAAGAATGGCCGCGCAGAAGCTCAGGGCCTGCATGACCCCTTCATATACGGCCCGGACGATGTGCTTCCGCTCGTGATACAGGGTCAGCCCGATCAGGGTGCCGCTGGCTTTCGGAGTCCACCACGGGGTCCTTTCGCCCATCAGTGTGGGCAGAAAGAAGACGCCTTCCGCACCGGGCGGCGCCGTCCGCGCGGTCTGTTCCAGGAGGGCGTACTCCTGCTTTCCGCCGGCGGCCAGGAGATGCTCCGCCGCCCAGTCGAAGGCGGCGGCCCCGCACTGGACGGTGCCGCAGACGTCAACTGTTGCCGGATCAAGATCAATGTAAGAAAAAAGCCTGGCCTCCCGGTCGATGACCGGCCCCGGGCTCATGGCGCTGACCCAGGCGGAGGAGCCAATGTTCATATAAGCGGCGCCGGGCTCATGCTTCCTTGCCCCGTGGGCGGCGCAGGCCCCGTCCCCGCCGCCGATTGCCACCGGCAGACCCTGGGGCAGGCCGGTCATCCGGGCGAAGGAAGCGGTCACTTGTCCGCTTACGTCTGCGGAAGGGAGGAGAGCCGGCATTTTTTCCGACAGGATGCCGAGGGTGTTCAGAATGCCCCAGGCCCAGTCCTTCTTCCTCAGGTCCAGACAGCTGCACAGGGAGGCGTCGCTGTAGTCCGTACGCCCGGGCAGGCCGGCAGCGCAGCCGTACAGATAATCCTTGATGTTGACAAACCAGCGGGCTTTCCGGTAGACGTCCGGCTCGTGGCTGCGCAGCCACAGGTATTTGGGCAGCCCGGAATGGACGTCGATCCGGTTGCCGGTGATCCGGTAAAACGTCTCCGGGGGGATCAGGGATGCGATGGTCCGGACCTCTTCCTCCGTCCGGACGTCGGAGTGGATGATGTTGTCGTAAAGGGGTTCACCCGCCGCGTCCACCGGGATGCAGCCGTTCATTGTGCCGGTGAAGACCAGAGCGGCGAGATCGCCAGCGGAAACAGCCTCCAGAGCTGCCCGGATGGCGCGGACCGCCGCGTCCAGGATATCTCTGGGCCGCTGCTGCGCCCAGCCCGGATGGGGGTAGAGCGTGGGGTAACTCTCCGTCCGGGTGAAGACGGAAGAGGCGTCTTTCCGGAAGACGGCGCATTTGACGCCGGTCGTTCCGGCGTCCAGGGTCAGGATCAGCGGTTCAGACAATTTCATCCCTCCGTGGCAGACGGCGCGGGGCCGTTGTACCGGATGCACAGCATGGTCAGATCGTCGAACTGTTCGGCCTCTTTCACGAACCTGTCCACCGCCCGGCGGACGTTCAGCAGGAGACGCTGCGGATCCGCGCCGCCGTCTTCGTTCAGTGCGGCAATCATGCGGTCCGTGCCGAACAGTTTGTTTTCCGCATTCGTGGCCTCCGGCACACCGTCCGTATAGACGAACAGCTTGTCTCCCGGATGCAGCTGAATCTCGTATTCTTTGTAGGCAACTCCGTCCATCGCGCCGATCACCAGGCCGTGCCTGTCCTTCAGCAGTTCAAAGGAGCCGTCCGCCCGCTTCAGGGCAGGGTATTCGTGACCGGCATTGGCGCAGGTCATTTTCCCGGTGGAAATCTCCAGAATACCGAACCAGACGGTCACGAACATCTCGACCTGGTTGTTCGAGCAGATCGCTTCGTTGGTCTTTATCAGGGTCTCCCCGGCGGATTTGCCGAGCATCGCGCAGCTTTCCAGGATGACCTTGGAAACCATCATGAAGAGGGCCCCCGGAATGCCTTTGCCGCTGACGTCCGCGATCACCAGGCCCAGATGGTCTTCATCGATCAGGAAGAAATCGTAAAAGTCGCCGCCGACTTCCCGGGCCGGATCCATCTCGGCGTAGATGTCAAATTCTTTCCGGTCCGGGAAAGGCGGGAATTCATGGGGCAGCATGCTGGCCTGGATCCGGGTGCCGGTCTGGAGGTCGGTCTGGATGACAGCAAGCTTTCTGCTGCGCTCATTGAACAGCACGCAGTACATCATGATCAGGGCCACCAGCACCGAACCGTACTGGGTGGAGTAGCCGAAGGCTCCTTCCGTGATCGCATAGTGAAAGACGGGTATGACGATGAAGGAAAGCGCTACGATCTTGGACCGCTGCGGGGCGGCTGACCGCAGCACCAGGTATGCGGTCGGCAGGGTGATCAGCACCATGTACAGATCCGTCAGGCGGAACAGGGGTTCCTGGTGGAAGACCCCTTCCGCGTCCACCCTGAAGCAGACAGGGACGAAAAAGTTGACCAGGACCAGCAGCACGGCCGGGACCAGCAGGAACCTGGCGGCCCGGTCCGTCCAGCGCGCCACCTTTCCCTCGAAGGACATGATCTGGCGGACATACCGGTAGAAGAAATAGGTCAGCCCCAGGTCCATCAGCTCGGTCAGCACGCTCAGGATCAGGTAAATGGTGCGGAACTGCGCCATCCCGCTGAGGTACCAGTACCATTCGTTGTTGTAAAAAGACAGGCTGGTCAGAACGATCAGACAGATGAAATGGAGCGTCGCGTTTTCCAGCTGGGCCATGCAGCCGAAAAAGAGCACCGCGCAGATGAGCGAGCCCAGTACGTCGACCCCGGCGTTGTACAGGCTGTGCGGGGAGATACGCGGGTTGTCGAAGAAAAACATGGCCAGCGCAAAACCGGCGACCGCGAAGCCGATGATCACAAACAGCCCGACCGTCAGCGCCCTTTTCAGTGTTTTTTCTTTTTGTCCGTCCACCCCGGCATCACTTCTTTCCGATGTCCGCTTTCCGGTACGTTCAAGGTTTTTCTCATTCAGTATATCAGAAAGCGGGCTGGAAAACAACCGCTGTTTTCTGCCATTTCACTGCAGTCTTCGTCAAAGGGAAAGACCTCATCCGGCCCTGCGGGCCATCTTCCCCAAAGGGGAAGGCTGACCATGAAGCGCCTTCCCCTCTGGGGAAGGTGTCAGGCGCAGCCTGACGGATGAGGTGTCCCCGTTACTGCCAGTTGTTCAGCAGGTATTCTTCCGCCTCTGTGCACCAGAGCCCCTGATGGCTCCGGCAGATTTCATCCAGGGCGGCGAAGCGGTGGTCCTTTTCGCCCAGCTGCCCGAAATCCGTGATGGCGGTCAGCGGCATGTCCAGATGGGTGTAGATCAGCTTCTTTCCGCCGGGGATCTTCGGAAGCTGCAGGGTGGTCTGGGCGGCGGCGTTCAGCCCGCCGATGTGGGTCACCATGACGGAAGGATCCAGCTTCCCTTCTGCGGTCAGGCGCAGGGATTCGACCATGTCGTCTGTGTTGCCGCCGGTGGTGCCGATCACGTGGGTGGAATTGTAGTGGACGTCGTAGAAGTTCATCTCGGCGCTGAAGCCCTTGTCCGTCGGGCCGGCGAAGAAGCTCAGGCAGCCGTCCCGCCCCAGGATGTCGGAGGCCTGTTTCACCAGGGCGGAGACGGGGGCGTAGACGAACACATCATCATATCCCTGGCTTCCGCTGATCTCCCGGAGCAGTTTGACGGGGTCGTCCGCGGCGGTATTGACAAAGCGCAGATCGATCCCGCGGGCGCGGCCGTATTCGGCCGGGAAAAGATCCCGGGCCCGGCAGAGCCGTTCTTCATTGACGTCGGTGACGATCAGCTGGGCGGGGCTGCGGCCGCAGTTCATGATGTAGGCCACCATACCCAGGCCCATCGGGCCGGCGCCGGCCAGGACGGCCATGCGGCCGCCTTCCCGGATGCCCATCTCATGATGGTAGCTGCCCATCTTCGTGTGGAAAGCGGCGTGGGCCGCGCCGATGCTGCAGCTCATCGGTTCGGCGAGAGAGGCCTTGTAGTAGGCGTCGCCTTTGTACTCCAGGAGGTTGTCCAGCTCCATCACTTCCTGCGGGATGATCGTGTACAGGGTGTCCCCGCCGAAAAACTCGTAGGAGTAGCCCGGGCTCCACATGGTCCCCTTGTAGTTGAGGGCCGGCTGGAGGGTGAACTTCATCCCCGGCTCGAAGCGGCCTTTGTACTTGGCCCCGACCTGCACCAGCCGCCCGGCGAATTCGTGCCCCATGATGGCGGGATGCTCCGCCACGTCCGGGTGGACGCGCTTGTGCCCTGTGCCGAGGATCGCGCATTTGTAGGTAGACATGCAGATGCTGTCGCTGATCACTTCCGCCAGGATTTCATCTTCTTTGATCGGCGGGAGTTCAAACTCGTCCAGCCTCAGATCATTTGCTCCGTGAAGACGGACCGCTCTGGTTCTCATAACTATTTCCTCCGCAATGTTTTTGTTTTTTTCTCATGTCGTCCGGACACCGCCGGCGGCGCATTACCGGATCCGCGTGATCCGCACCCGGGGAAGCAGGGCGGCGATGTCTCCGGGATCGGGCGGCTGGGTGCCGGACTGCATGACCGCCGCCGCGCTGACCGCCAGGGACAGCCGGCAGGTGTCTTCAAAGGGCCTGCCCAGCGCGTCCCCGCAGCAGAAGGCAGCCATCATCGCGTCCCCGGCGCCGACCGTGCTGCCGACGGGCACGCTGAGCCCGGCTCCGCGCAGGACCGTACCGTCCCGCGCGAACAGGGCGCCTTCCGCTCCCAGGGAAACGGCGACGGTGTGAATACCGCTGCCGCACAGGGAAAGAGCCGCTTCCGCGATTTCCTCCGGGCTTTCAAAGGAATGACCCGTCAGACGGGACAGCTCCTCGCCGTTGGGTTTGATCATCTCCGGGCAGGCGGCGGCTCCGTGCACCAGCAGGGCGGCGTCCGCGTCCAGGTAGGGGAGGGCGCCTTTTTCTTTCAGCAGGGCGATCCACTCCCCGAACAGGGTATCCGGCGCGCCGGCCGGCGCTTTCCCGGCCAATACCACCCGGTCGCCCGGCTGTACGGTGTCCAGGAGCTTCCGCAGGACCTGATCCAGCACCGCCGGTTCCGCCGGGGCGCCGGGTTCGTTGATGTCGGTATGGGTCTGGCGGACGTCGTCGATTACTTTGATATTGGTGCGGGTTTCATCCTGCACGGTCACAAAATCGTGTGCGATGCGCATTTCATCCAGCCTGTCCAGGATGAAGCGGCCCGTGCTGCCGCCCAGGATGCCGGCGGCCACGCTCTCCGTCCCCAGGGCTTTGAGCACCTTGGAGACATTGATGCCTTTCCCGCCTGGGTCCAGGCGGATGGTCCGGATCCGGTTGACCTTGTCCACCGTGAAATCAGGGATCACGACAGTCTTGTCCAGGGCCGGGGTCAGGGTAACGGTATAGATCATGAAGCGCCTCCGAACGATGACTTCGCGGGCTTTGTTTTTTTACCTGAAAGCCCAAACGGATTTATTCTGCGTCCGCAGGCTGAATTCCTGCGGCTTTTTTGAGCGGGAACAGTTTTTTCCGCGAAGAAAGGCTGCCGTCCGACAGCCTTCCGCACGGGATCGATGTATGAATGATTATTTGACCCCGCGGTACGCGAACCCTTCGATGATCTTCTTGCTGGCGAAGATGAAGACGATCAGGATCGGCAGCACCAGCAGGGTGTTGGCGGCCATCACCGTGTTCCAGCGCACGCCGAGCTCGGCATCGCGCAGATGCTCGACCACGATGGTCAGCGGCTGCACGTCGCGGCTGCGGGTCATGACCAGGGGCCAGAAGTAGGCGTTCCACGTGCCGATGAAGGAGAACATGGCGATGGTCACCATCGCGCTTTTGCACATCGGCAGCATGATGCGGGTCATGATCTGGATTTCGCCGGCGCTGTCCAGCTTGGCGCTTTCCACGATCTCGTCCGGGATCTGCTTGAAGGACTGGCGCAGCATGAAGATGCCGAAGGCGTCGGCCCCCAGCGGCAGGATCTGCGGCCAGAGGGTGTAGATCAGGTTCAGGTCCTGCATACGCAGGTAAACGGGAATGTAGGTCAGCTGAAGCGGAATCATGAAGGCGACCAGCACGATGCCGAACAGCAGGCCCTTGAGCGGGAAGTCCCGCTTGGCGAAAGCATAGGCGGCCGGCACCATGATCAGCAGCTGCAGGGCGATCACCGCGGCAGTCACGATGACGGTGTTCTTGAAGTAGTTCAGGATGTTCTCCCCGGAGAAGAAGGTGTTCTCATAGCCTTCCATCGTCCACTGCGTCGGCCAGAGGGTCGGCGGCACGTTCAGGGATTCCGGGTAGGTCTTGAACGCGGTGACGATCATCCAGTAGAACGGGAACACGAAGGCGAGCATCAGCGCGATCTTCATGATGTCGCTGAACAGCTGCAGCCCCCACCTGGGCTGCTGGAAATATTCGATGGCCGTGTTCCGGATGGTTTCCCACAGGCTCCCGTTTTCCTGCTTGACGGCCAGCGACCGTTCGGCCGCCGCCAGGGCGGAGAGGGCGAAGAAGACCGACGCGGCGATCAGGAGCTCCCGCATGAAAAGGGAACAGGTAAACCCGAAGGAGCTGACGTGCGCCAGGGAAGCGGGCAGGGAAGAGCGGTCCATGTACACGCCGGTAAAGAGCTGGGCGCGCAGGGCCTGCGCGTCTTCAGCCGAAAGAGCCTGTTTGACGGGCACGTAATTGTACCAGCCGACGAAGGCCAGCACAAACAGGATCACCCCGATCACGGCGAGCAGGACGACCAGTTTTTTGACGGACACGGCCTGTCCGTTCTGAACCTTTTTGTGTATATAGCGGTACAGCAAGCCGGTGTCCCTCCTTTACTGATAATGTACTTTCTTTTCGACGAAAGCGAAATCGAAGATGGTCAGCCCCACCATGATCAGCATCATGATGATGCCGGCGGCGCAGGCGTAGCCCAGGGTGTTGTTGCGCTGGAAGGCGTAATCGTAGATGTACATGCTCAGCACGCGCGTCGCGTCGCCCGGGCCGCCGTTGGTCATGATGCGGACCGAGTCGAACACCTTGAAGCTGCCGGTGGTGATGGTGATCAGCAGGAAAAACAGCTGCGGGCTGATCATCGGGATGGTGATCTTGAAGAAGGTCTTGATCGCGGAAGAACCGTCCAGCTTGGCAGACTCGTAGATCTCCGTGGGGATGCTCTTCATCGCGCTCATGATGATCAGGCAGTAATAGCCGACGCTCTTCCAGGTGTTCATCAGCACGATGGAAAACATGGCGGTGCTGCTCGAATCCAGCCAGCGGATGGAGGGCACGTTCAGCAGCTGATAGATGGGCTGCAGCACGGTGTTGAACAGGCCGTAGGGCTGGCTGCTCATCAGCCAGCTCCAGATGAAGCCGGCGGAGACGCCCGCCACCAGGTGCGGGGTAAAGAACAGGGTCTGGGCGATGTTGTTGAGCTTGCGGCTCTTGTACATCCACTGGGCAAACAGGATGGACAGGATCATGACCAGCACCAGGGCCATGCCGGTGTAGGCGGCCGTGTTGCGCAGGGCGACCCAGAAATCCTGGCGCATATTGTAGTTCTGCAGGCCCAGCCATTTTTTGAAGGGATTCTTGGCGTTCCCGTAGTACAGGCTCATGATCAGCATCGACACGGTCGGGTACAGGACGAAGGCGATCAGGAAAGCCATGGCGGGCAGCACCATCAGGTAGCTGGTCAGCCAGCTGCGGTGCTTGATGCGCCGCACCTCGCGCAGGGACTGCTTTTCAAAATCGGTCGCAGCGGTCATTCGTTCATCCCTCCCAACTTATCCAGGAGGGGCTGCGGGCCGCCGTGGCCGAGGCGCTTTCCGTCCGCGCCGAAGAAGTGGATGTGCCGGGGCTTGGCCATCACCCAGATGTCGCTGGCCTCCGGGAGATCTTCCCGGTTGGAGCGGGCCATGATGGTCATGCCGTCCGACAGGCGAATCTTGAACTGAAGCTCCGCGCCAAGCATCTCGCGGGTGACGATGTGGCCTTTGCGGTACAGGGCCATGCCGTCCAGGCGCTCCGGCTCCATCACCAGGGATTCGGGCCGCACCCCGTAGCGGATGCCTTCGCCGAGCTCCATGATGTTCATCGGCGGGGTGCCGATGAACTGGGCGCTGAAGATATTGGCCGGCTCGTGGTAGATCTGTTCCGGGCTGCCGATCTGCTGGATCTCACCCTTTTCCATCAGCACGATCGTGTCCGCCATCGACATGGCCTCGATCTGGTCGTGGGTCACGTACACGAAGGTCGTGCCGAGGCGCCGCTGCAGCTCGATCAGCTCGACGCGCATTGCTGCGCGCAGCTTGGCGTCCAGGTTGGACAGCGGTTCGTCCATCAGGAAGACGCTGGGCTTTTTGACCATCGCGCGGGCCAGGGCGATGCGCTGGCGCTGACCGCCGGACAGGTCGGACGGCTTGCGGTCCAGGTAGGGCGTCATGCCGACGATTTCCGCGTACTCGGCGATGCGGCGGTCGCGCTCGGGCTTGGGCACTTTTTTGTTTTTCAGCCCGAACTCGATGTTCTCGCGCACGCTCATTGTCGGATAGATCGCGTAGTTCTGGAACACCATGGCGATATCGCGCTTCTCGGGCGGCTGGTGGGTGATGTCCTTTCCGTCCATCAGGATGCGCCCGTACGTGGCCGGACCGATGCCGGCGATCATGCGCAGCAGCGTCGTCTTGCCGCAGCCGGAAGAACCGACCAGCACGGTGAATTTCCCGTCCTCAATGGTCAGGTTCAGGTTTTCGATGACTTTCGTATCGCCAAAAGATTTTCCGACATTCTCAAAAATGATTTCCGCCATGATGAAGACCCCTTATAAAAAAGAATAAAGTCTCACCGGCATAGCTGCCGGTGAGACGGGAGAACGGTTTACCAGACGATGTGGGAGGCACCGTCCTTGAGGCGCTGCACTTCTTCTTCAGGCGTGGTTTCCTGGGCCTGGATCAGACGGCCGGCGGTATCTTCGCACAGCTGGATGAAGTCCTGCGCGGTTTCCAGCGCGGGCAGCTCCTGGCCGCGGCCGGCGGTCTTCAGCTGGTTGAAAGGCACCTGATAGAACGGGTTTTCCGCCCAGAAGGCAGCCATTTCGGGATCGTTGGCCACGCTCAGGGTGCAGGGGCAGTAGCCGGTGTTGACGGAGTTGAAATACTGCTCGGCGTCGCTCATCACGAATTTGATGAATTCCCAGGCAGCCTTGATCTTTTCTTCGCTTTTGCCTTCCTGGATGATGGCGATGTTGCCGCCGCCGATCTCGGCGACGTGGTTGTTCTTGTCATAGGTGGGGAACATCGCGACGCCCAGCTCAATGCCGCTTTCCTTGGCGTTCTGGATGATACCGGCCATGGCGGAGCAGCTGTTCACATAGGCGGCGAGACGGCCGGCCTTGAACTCCTGCAGGGCGCCGTCAGCCTGGCTGCTGGCGTCGAACGGACGGCACCAGCCCTCATCGACCCAGCGCCGCCAGTCGGACAGCACCCTGAGCATCGTGCCGTCTTCCAGGGCGGGGGAGCCGCCTTCAGGAGCCAGGAACTGGGAGCCGAGCTGATAGACCCAGGCGGCGTTGTAGTAGCCGAAGTCCTTGAGCAGCTCGAAGCCGTAGCGGGTCACGTTGCCCTGCTCGTCCTTGAGCATGGCGGCCTTGCCGAAGGCTTCCAGCTCTTCAATGGTGATCTGCTCGTTGATGGTGATGCCCAGCTCGTCCGCGATGCCCTTGTTGTAATACATCACGGGGGTGGAGCGGATGTAGGGCAGGGAGTGCAGCTCGCCGTCGGTGTTGCCGGCGATGTCGAGCACCCAGCTCATCAGGTTGCCGGCCAGGTCATAGTTGTCCGCGGCGGCCAGGGGAGCCATGTCCGCCAGCATGTCCTCGCCCAGGGCGTAGGGAATGTAGGTGTTGCCCAGCGCGACGACGTCCGGCGCGACGTTGCCGGCGGCGGTGGACAGGTTGGCCCAGATTTCCGGATAGCCGCCCTGCGGCTCGTGGGTCACGTGGATGCCCAGTTCCTTGCCGATGGTCTCGTTGAAGGTTTCCACCTCGTGCTCGACGACCTTCAGGTTCCCGCCGGATTTCCGGGTGGACCAGAACAGGATCTCGATCGGTTCATCCGCAGAGGCGGCCAAAGGCAGCATGACGGCCAGCAGCATGGCGGCGGTCAGAAGAAGAGATACGACTTTTTTCATAGCAGGTTCTCCCTTCAGGTTGAAATATTATTTTCCATGCGTCCCCGGACGCAGGAGAATCATATCTGTCATCAACTTCAATTATACTACATAATTCGCTGACAGTCAACTGATTTGGGAAAAAAACGGCAAGCTTTGTACATGCGCGGCGGGGCATCGTGCCGGCGTCTGCCGGAAAGCCCGCAGGCCGCGGCAAAGGACAGAAGTATGCGGAAGGCGCCGGACAATCAAAAAACCGCGCCCGAAACGGACGCGGTTTTTTGAAACCGGCGGATTATTCCTCTGCGGCGACGGCAGCTTCCTCGACGGGAGCAACCTTCAGGGCAGGCATGGCCCGCTGGACATAGCCGCTGCGCAGGCAGCGGGTGCAGACGTTGATGCGCATGGGGGTGCCGCCGATCACCACGCGGACAGACTGCACATTGGGCGCCCAGATCCGGTTGGTCTTGCGGTTGGAATGGCTGACCTTATGACCGGTCATCTTGCCCTTGGCGCAGATCTCACAATACTTTCCCATTTTCAGTCCCTCCTGTTTATGTCACACGTACGGACGTACGCGGAACGGTCGTGTTCAGAGAACCACAACATGATATCATGTTTTTACATAAATTGCAAGGGTTTTCCGAGCCGCCGGAGGGAGGAAATCTAAATATTTTATTACAAATCAGGGATTTCCGGGTGCCGGGAGGCGGCAGGCGCGGGGAACGGAACCGTTCTGCCGTGTCAGACGCCGGCGCGGGCCGGAGGGTTCAGGCAGGCGTCCTTGATGGATTCGACCGCTTCTTCCGGCGATGTTCCCTGCATTGCGGCGATCATCCCATCCAGACGGCCGCGCAGGTCAATGAGGGCGTCCGCCGGCAGGCGGCCGATCAGGGCCATGATATCCTCCAGCAGATGTCCGGCCGGCCGGACATCGGTTTCCGGTTCGGGGCCGAACCCGGCCATGACGATTTTTTTGAGGCTTTCTTTGTTTTCGCTCATGGGTTTCTCCTTCTGTGTGTATCACATATCCGGACCGTCCGGCCGGCCGACGGGATCCCGGCTGTCTGCCGTTCCTTCCGGCGGAAGGGTTCCGGGCAGATCCTCCGCGGCGCGAAGCCGGCTTTCGATCGAACGGGACCGGGCGGCCGCCCGGTCAATGCTTTCCGCTGCCTGCCGCATCCGCGACTGAGCGGATTCGAGCATCCCGCAGAAAGCGCTGAAATCCGCCTGCAGGGCGGTCAGCATCTTCCAGACCTCGGCGGAGCGCTCCTCCACCGCCAGCGTCCTGAAGCCGACCTGCAGGCTGCTGAGCAGGGCGCTCAGGGTGGTCGGCCCGCAGGGAATGACGCGGTACTCGTTCTGCAGCCGCTCCGCCAGCCCGCGCACGCGCATGGCCTCGGCGAACAGGCCTTCGACCGGCAGGAACATGATGGCAAAATCCGTGGTGTACGGCGGGAAAACGTATTTGCCGGAGATCCGCCTGCCTTCTGTCAGCAGGGCTTCTTCCAGGGCCTTCTGCGATTTGAGGACCTTTTCCTGGCTTCCGGTTTCGCTGTCCGCTACCAGCTGCTCATAGGCGCTCAGGGGGAACTTGGAGTCGATCGGCAGGTACACCTTCTGGTCCCGTTTGCCAGGCAGAACGACGGCGTATTCCACCCGCAGCGGGCTGCCGGGAACCACCTGGACATTTTCTTCATACTGCCCGGGGGTCAGGATCTGGGCAATCAGCGCGCCCAGCTGGATCTCGCCCCAGATGCCGCGGGTTTTGACATTGGACAGGACCTTTTTGAGGTCGCCCACCCCGCCGGCCAGCGTGCGCATCTCGCCCAGCCCCCTGCTGACGTTCTCCAGCTGGGCGGAAACGATGCGGAAGCTTTCTGAAAGCCGCTTTTCCAGGGTGTCGTGCAGCTTTTCGTCCACGGTCTGGCGCATCTGCGTGAGCTGGCGGGCGTTTTCCTCGCTGAGCCGCCGGATCGACTGGTCCAGGGTTTCGCGGAGCTTCTCCACCTGCCCGTCGGATTCGCGCAGGCGCTGGGACACGGCGGCGGCCAGGGCTGCCGACCGGCTCTCCTGCGCGTGGTCCATCCGCCCGATCTTTTCGTCCATCTCCGAAAACAGGGCCTGCTGGCGGCGTTCCGTTTCGTCCGTTTCCATCATCAGCTGGCGGGAGAGCCCGCTCAGCAGGCTTTCCGTTTCCTCCCGGGACATGAACGAGCGCCGGCAGGTCTCCTTGATGTCTTCCTGAGCGCGCAGGAGCTTTTCATCCAGGACCCGCTGCTGCTTTTTCTGCCTGCCCAGCAGAACGGCCAGCAGGATCAGAACGGCCAGGAGCAGCAGCGCAAACAGCCCCGGGACAGCGGCCCAGGGCCAGGAAAAGCCTGTGAACATCCCGTCCGGCAACCGTTTACACCTCTCTTCGCCCTTCCAGGGCTTTGGCGAGCGTCACTTCGTCCGCGTATTCCAGGTCGCTGCCGACGGGCACGCCGTGGGCGATCCGGGTGACGCGGACCCCCAGGGGCTTGATCAGCCGGGCGATATAGGTGGCCGTCGCCTCGCCCTCGATGTCCGGATTGGTGGCGAGGATTACCTCGTCGACCGATTCCTCCGACAGGCGGGCGAGCAGCTCCCGGATGCGGATGTCGTTCGGGCCGACCCCGTTCATCGGGGAAAGCGTTCCGCCCAGGACGTGATAGACGCCCCGGTAGTCCTGCATCCGCTCCAGGGCGGCGACGTCCCGCGGATCGCGCACGACGCAGATCTGCCCGTTGTGCCGCTCCTCATTCTCACAGATGGGGCAGAGCTCCCCTTCGGTATAGTTGCCGCAGACTTTGCAGAAGCGCACGGCCTTTTTCCCCTGCCAGATGGCGGCGGACAGTTCCCGCACCTGATCCTCCGGCAGGGAAACAATATGATAGGCAAGCCGCTGCGCCGTTTTCTGGCCGATGCCGGGCAGGCGGGCCAGCTGGGCCGCCATCCGCTGGATCGGCTCGATCTGTCCGGTCATATCAGAACAGGCCGCCCATGCCGGCGGGCGTCATGGCGTTCATCGTGTCCTCACGGGTCTTTTCGCCCAGGCGGAGGGCTTCGTTGACGGCGGCCATCACCAGGTCCTGCAGCATCTCCACGTCGTCCGGGTCCACCACTTCGGGCTTGATGGTCAGGCTCAGCAGCTCCCGCTTGCCGGAAACCCTGCAGCTGACCGCTCCGCCGCCCGCGCTGGCCTCATATTCCCGGGTGTCCAGCTCTTCCTGGGCCTGGGTCAGCTTTTCCTGCATCTTCTGCGCCTGGCGCATCAGCTGCTGCATATTGCCGCCGGGAAAACCGCCGAAATTATTCCTCATCTGAATGGTCCTCCTTGGAAGGTGATTGTTGTATGCCGGATACCGGGATTCCGGACCCGCCCGATCATTGTATCATAAAAAAGAAGAAAGGAAAAGGAAAAAAGAGGGGTTTGCATTATTCGGTTTCATGTTGTAAAATAAAGCCGAAAAAAGTTTGTCCTACAGCTGCCATCCATGCCCTGGCCTCCGTATCAATGAGTGTAAGCCACTTTGAAAGGAGGACACAGCCATGGAAAACAAACTCATGAAGCTGTTTGATTATCAGAAGTTCGAGGGCAGCAGGGCGCTGCAGCAGGTAATCGACAACGTGCATTCCCGTTACGCGGTTCAGGAGCTGGACCTGGATGAGATGATGTTCGTCGCGGCCGCGGGCACCCCCGACAGCCTGTCCAAGAAGAACGAAAGCCGCAAGTGCTGACCAAAGAAAACGCCGACAAGGCAAGAAGGAGGAAATCACCATGTCTGAAGAAATGAAGAACAATATGCAGGAAATCAACCCCGAAGAAATGGAAGAGATCGCCGGCGGCGCCGGCGGCCGGTGGATCGTCTACACCGTGGTCAAGGGCGACAACCTGAGCAGGATCGGCACCCGCTACCATGTCACCGTGGACGACCTGGTCCGCTGGAACCGCATCGCCAACCCCCGTCTGATCCTGGTCGGCCAGAAACTGAAAATCTACGTCCGGTAAAAAAATATCGGAAACGCACTGCCACCAAGCAAACTTGAACGTATCAACCAATGAAAGCGCAGAACAAAGCGCTTCACCAAAGAAAAAACAAAAAGCCGGCAAGGCATAAGGAGGAAAACAACATGTCTGAAGAAATGAAGAACAATATGCAGGAAGTCAACCCCGAAGAAATGGAAGAAATCGCCGGCGGCGCCGGCGGCCGGTGGATCGTCTACACCGTGGTCAAGGGCGACAGCCTGAGCCGGATCGGCACCCGCTACCATGTCACCGTGAACGACCTGGTCCGCTGGAACAACATTGCCAACCCCCGCCTGATCCTGGTCGGCCAGAAGCTGAAAATCTACGTCAGGTAATCGCTGAAATCGGTCAACGAACCCATAAAAAACAAACATCACCGGAAGCGCGGAACCAACCGCTTCCCGACAAAATGAAAAATGATTGAGGAGGATAAAACCATGAGCGAAATCAAGAACAACGAAATGAACCAGAACGAACTGGAGAAGGCCGCCGGCGGCGCTTCCGGCAACTACATCGTCTACACCGTCGTCAAGGGCGACACCCTGGGCAGGATCGCGAGCGCCTACGGCGTGACCGTAAGAGACCTGGTCCGCTGGAACAACATCGCGGATCCCAACCTGATCCTGATCGGTCAGAAGCTGAGGATCTACTGAGTCCGGACAAACAACGAAGCCGGCAGGCACGGAGAAATCCGCGGCCTGCCGGCTTTTTTATCTTTCATATGCGGCCGTTCCGTGGTATACTGGCTTAAGAACAGCTCCGGCCGCGGCGCGCCGGCCGGAAGAAACGGAGGACAGACGGATGAGAACGGTTCTGGTACTGGTTTTCGGGCTGATGCTGCTGCTGGGTTCCGGGGCGAAGGCGGAGGAAAAAAACAAGCTGATTGCCCTGACCTTTGACGACGGGCCGAACACGGCGACGACGCCCCGGGTGCTGGATGTGCTCCGGGAAAACGGCGTCCCGGCGACCTTTTTCCTGATCGGGCAGAACATCAATGCCCAGTCGGCCCAGGTTGTAACAGAGGCCATGTCGCTGGGCTGTGAGATTGCCTGCCATTCCTGGAGCCACAGCCACATGAGCGGAATGACCGCCGGGGACATCCGCAAGGATATCAAGAGAAGCACGGCGAAGATCAAAGAAATCACCGGGGAAGATCCCGCCTTCTTCCGCCCGCCCTATATCGACGTGAGTCCCCTGATGTTCGACTGCATCGGCATGACCTTCATCAGCGGCGTCGGCTGCAATGACTGGATGCCGGAAGTCTCCGCGCAGGAGCGGATCGACCTGGTGCTCAAAGGCGTTTCGGACGGCTCCATCATCCTGATGCACGATTCCGCCGGCAACGACAAAACCGTGGAAGCCATCAAAACCCTGATCCCGGAGCTCAAAAAGCGAGGCTATGAATTCGTGACCGTCAGCGAGCTGTTCGCCCGCAAGGGCGTAAAGCCGGTCAAAGGCAGGGTCTACAGCAATGTGATGCAGAAGGGAGACTGGTAAAAAAGTATGAGGTAGGAAGTAGGAGGCAGGAGGTTTTTACCTGTGAGGAGTGAGGAATGAGGAGTGAGGAGTTGAATCTGGTTCATCATAACTATTCACTCCTCACTAAGTGACCGCAGGGAGCGACCACTCCTAACTCCTAACTATATACCTTCTACCTCCTGCCTTAGCGAGCGTCAGCGAGCGCTACCTCCTACCTGACCGAAGTCTCAAGTGCGCAGCAGCATCCGGTCGTTGTCCAGCGCCTTGCCGCTCTGCTCGCGGAATTTGTCGGTCAGGTCGCGGATGGTGAGGCGGGAGCGTTCTTCTCCGGTGACGTCGTAGATGATCCGGCCCTGGTGCATCATCAGCGTCCGGTTTCCCAGGTCCAGCGCGCTCTGCATGTTGTGGGTGATCATCAGGCAGGTGATATGGTTTTCACGGACGATGTCGTCCGTCAGCTTCAGCACCTTCTCGGCAGTGCCCGGGTCCAGGGCGGCGGTGTGCTCGTCCAGAAGAAGGAGCTTGGGAACGTGGTAGGTGGCCATCAGCAGGGTCAGGGCCTGGCGCTGGCCGCCGGACAGGAGGCCGACGGGCTGGCGCATCCGGTCTTCCAGGCCCATGCCCAGCAGGGAGAGACGGTCGCGGAAGGCCCGGCGGTCCGCGGCGGTCACATGGCTGAGCCAGCCGCCCCGGCCGGAGGCGAGGGCCAGGTTTTCCTCGATGCTCATGTCCGGGGCGCTGCCGAGCATCGGGTCCTGAAAGAGCCGGCCGATCACTTTGGCCCGCTGATGGTCCGGCGTCATGGTGATGTTGACTCCGTCCAGGCAGATGGTCCCGGTATCGGCGATGAAAGAACCGCAGATGGCGTTGAACAGGGTGGATTTTCCCGCCCCGTTGGCCCCGATGATGCTGACAAAGTCCCCCGGCAGGATGTGCAGGGTAAGGTCGTCGAGGGCTTTTTTCGCGTCCGGCGTGCCGGGATGGAAGGTTTTGGAAACGTGTTCGAGCTTCAGCATCAGAGCCGCCCCCCTTCCCGGCCGGCCTTCCAGCGCCTGTACATCAGCGGCAGCTGTTTGCGCAGGTACGGCCCGGAGATGGCCAGCACGACGATCAGGGAGGAGATGGCTTTCAGCATGAAGGCCGGCATGTCCAGCCGCAGGGCCAGGGCGTACACCACGCGGAACAGGAAAGCGCCCAGCACCGCGCCGACGGCGCGCAGGGGAATGGGCTTTCTCGAAGAGACGATGACCCCGCCGATCAGCAGGGAAGCCAGGGCCACCGTGACCATGCCGGAGCCCATGTTGATGTCAAAGCTCTTCTGCTGCTGGGCCATCAGGCACCCGGACAGGGCGGTCAGGGAATTGGACACGCACAGGCCGACGGTGGTGGTGAAGACCGGATTGATCGAGGAGGAGCGGACCATCGAGACATTGCTGCCGGTGGCCCGGATGGCCAGGCCCAGCTTGGTGCGCAGGAACATGCACAGGAAAACGGCGGCCAGGAGAACGGCAGCGATCAGCACGATCAGCTTGTACTGGGCGGCCATGGCCGTGCCGGACACGGCGTCCTTCATCATCGTGAAGACCGTTTCCGTCTTGTTCATGCTCAGCGTGGCCTTGTTGCCGGTCAGCGCCATGTTGACCGAATAGAGAGCTGTGTTGACCACGATGCCCGCCAGCAGGCTCTGGACGCCCATGCGCATCTGCAGGGTGGCCGTCACAAAGCCGGACACTATGCCGGCCAGCATGGCCACTGGCAGGGACAGCCAGGGGTAGCCGGCCAGCGCCACCAGGGCGCCTACGGCGGCGCCCAGGGTAAAGCACCCGTCGGTCGACAGGTCGCACACGTTCAGCATCGAATAGCTCAGAAAAAGGGCCAGCACCGTCAGGGCGTTGATCAGGCCCAGTTCCAGCGCTGTCTGTCCCAGCGCCAGGATTTTATCCATTCCCATGGTTTTTACTCCGGTCGTGATGAATAGGCGGCAGGCAGCAGGAGCGAGTGAGGAGTGAGGAATGAGGAGTGAGGAGTTGAATATGGTTCATGACAATTCACTCCTCACTGAGTGAGCGAAAGCGAACGGTCACTCCTAACTCCTCACTCTGATGAAGAACTCCTGCGGCCCAATAGCCCATTCCCTGGTTTACTTGGCCAGATCGTCAAAGGATTCGGCGGTCGTGATGGCCTGGATCTTGGTGCAGAAGGGGGCGAACGCCTCGCTCAGCTTGTCAAAGTCGAAGCCGATGGCGGCGGCGGTCTCGGTGTTCACGGTGGCGGTGCCGTTGTCAAAGGTCATGACGGGCACTTTGGCGATGTCCGCGCCGTCCGCCAGGATGTTCAGGATGAGGTTGGCGGTTTCTTTGCCCAGGTTGGCGTAGTCGACGCCGTAGCCCAGGAAGGCCCCGTTCAGGGCGAAGGAATCGGCCCCGGTGTAGTGGGGGATTTTCGCCTCAGCGAAGGTCTCGTAGATGGACAGTTCGGCGGCCATGATCGTGTTGTCGGTCGGGGTGAAGACGGCGTCCATCCCGTCGGCGACGATGGCGTCCGCGGCCAGGATGACTTCGGGGATGTTGGCGCCGGAGTATTCCTTGACGTTGACGCCCTTCTGGGCCAGCAGTTCCTTGGCCTGGGCGATGGGGGCGGTGGAAGCGTCCTCGGCGGGGTTATAGAGCAGGGCGATGTTTTTTGCGTCCGGGTTGGCGGCGAAGATCAGGTTGAGCACGGCCTGGGTGTCCAGGTAGTCGGAGGTGCCGGTGATGTTGTGGCCGGGAGCTTCCAGGGAATCGACCAGGCCGGCGCCCAGCGGGTCGGACACGGCGGCGAACACGACGGGCAGCTGATTGTCTTCCGTCATGCCCTGCATGGTCATGGCCACCGGGGTCGCGATGGCGACCATCAGGTCCACGTCGCTGGCGATGAAGTTGGAGATGATCTGCTGCATGACGCTGCCGTCCAGGTTGCAGTTGTCCTCCAGAATCTCAAAGGAAATGCCGCGCTCCGCTTCCGCCTCGGTCAGCCGCTGGCGGATGCTGGCGATGATCTGGTTCAGGGACGCGTCGTCCACAAAGTTGCAGATGCCGATTTTGAACGAGGTTTTCTGCTCTGCCAGAGAGACGGCGGAGACAGCCAGGAGCATCATGACGGCCAGGGTCAGGGCGATGATCTTTTTCATGTTCGGTACCTTCCTTTCAGTTGTTCGTCGGATGATCTGGAACCATGCGGACCCGTCTGCGGCTCCCCGGTCCTGTGCACCGGATCGGGGATGACACGAAAACGCCCCAGCACACCGTATCGTGTGCTGAGGCGGAAAAACCGTGTTGCCACTCAGCTTTGCCGTAAGGTTGCCCCCGCGGCACGCTCATCCGCATACCTGTGATATGCGCCGCGATGATAACGGGTGCGGTGACCCGTCGCCGCCTACGGGGCTCAAGCCCTTTCGGAGCGCCCTCCGGAGCCCATTCACATCCTCCGCGCGTACCGCCGTCTCACTGTCAGCGGTTCCCTTTGCCGCGCCGCGGGGAAGCTACTCTTCTCCATCTCAGGTTTACGGTGAAACTTTATCACATCCCCACCGGCGCTGTCAAGCACCAAAATGCATTTTGTCTGTACTTCCGTATCCATGGATGCCGGGCATAATAAATGATGCATTATGAATTATGCATTATGAATTATGCATTATGTATTGGGCCTTGCGCCGTTCCTGTATTCACCCGGCGTGCAGCCAACGTATTTTTTAAAGCTCTTGGAAAAGTGGGCCACGTCCGTGTAGCCGACGGATTCGGCGACCTCGTGGATGCGTCGGGCAGGGTCGCTCAGCAGCTGCTTGGCCTTTTCGATGCGGATGCCGGCCAGGAGGTCGAAAAAGCTCTGCCCCGTTTCCCGGTTCAGCAGCTTCGACAGGTGCCACTGGCTGACGTATACATGGTCCGCCACGTCGCTCAGCGACAGATGCTGCTCGGTGTAATGCTCCCGCATATAGCCCATGGCGGCCTGCACGATGAAATTGCCGGCCGGTCCTTCCTCTCCGGCTTCCGGCGCGTCCGGCGGCAGGGCGTCCAGCCGGGCGGCCATCAGGCGGACGGCTTCCTCGATCTCGTTTAAGTCGCTGGGCTTCAGCAGGTAGCGGCAGACCCCAAGGTTCAGCGCCTGGCGGGCGTACTCAAAATCCCGGTAGGCGGTCAGCACGCTCATCTGCATCCGGGGAAACTCGCTTTTCAGGGCGGCCAGCATGGTCAGCCCGTCCATGTTGGGCATGCGGATGTCGGTCAGTACGATGTCCGGCTTCAGCTGTCGGATCAGGGCCAGGCCGCCGGCTCCGTCATAGGCCGTGCCGGCCACCTGACAGCCCAGTTCCGCCCAGGGCACCACGCTGGAAAGGCCTTTGACGATCAGCCGCTCGTCGTCGACCAGGATGACACGGTACATATCCTTCCCTCACTCTCCGAAAGGCTGCAGGGCCATGACCTGCCGCCAGCATTCCTCGGGCGTCATCGATCCTTCCGCCACGGCGGGGATGCAGGACAGCAGCCAGACCTCCCTTGCTTTTTTGCTCATGGCGTCCTGAAGGGGGCTGAGCATCCGCCGCGTCCCGGTCATTTCCCGGGCGGATTCGAGCAACTGCCCTCCCAGGCCGTTGTATCCCAGGCGGCGGAGGCTGTCTTCCCGGGTCAGGGCTTTGAGGAGTCCGGCGGCAGCGTCCCGCCGGCAGCTCTCCCAGGCCCGGCGGGTCAGGTAAAACCCCATCGAGATCCCGCCGATGTAGCTGTCCGCCGCCCCGCCGCCGGTCCTTCTGGGCATCGGCAGGACTTTCGTGGTGTTCATGCTCTCCGGGGGCAGGGAGGGGGCCAGCCAGCTGCCGTCAAACTGCATGGCGGCCTTCTTGCTGCGGAACAGTTCGGTCGCCGCGCTTTCGTAGGTGGAGCCGGCGTTATCGGCAAAAGCGCCCATTTCATAAAGCTCCCGGATCAGGGCCATCGCTTCGTACCAGGATGCGGGCACTTCGGCCAGGGTTCCGGGCCGGGCCTGCTGCTCTTCGGCTGTGGCGCAGGCGAGCAGGGCAAATTCCGCCAGGTAATGCGGGATGTCCGACAGGGAGACGGCGATCGGCACGACGCCCGCTTCGCGGAAAGCGGCGACGGCGCGGACCAGGCTGTCCCAGTCGGTCGGCAGGGGAACGCCGCAGCGCCCGAAGACGTCGGTGTTCACATACAGCCCTTCCCAGTACGAGCGCACCGGCACGGCGTACACTTTGCCGTCGCTTTCCCGCAGGGAGTCGTTTTCGGGCAGCGCCATGTCGGGATAGGCGGCGTTAATCTCCCCGACCGGCACCACTTTCCGCAGGATCGGGGAGGAATCGGCCCCGGCGGCGAAGAAAAACAGCACGTCCGGCTCGTTTCCGGCGGCGAAATCGTACAGGACACTGGTTTTCCAGGCTTCGTCGCTGGCGGCGGAGTGATCGGTCACCGTGTTCCCGCTTTCCGCCTCGTACTGGTGGAGGATGTCCACATAGGCTTCCGCGGCGGTGTCCGCCCCGGCAAAGCAGCTGACGGTGCGCAGGGTCTGGCCTTCCGCATGGGCGGAAAACGGCAGGCACAGCGTGAGAATAAGCGATATCAGCAGTGTTTTCCGCATCCGGATGCCTCCCGTTGTTCAGTTCCGGTCCTGGGGAATGTCCATACGGACCACGGTGCGGCCGGCTTCGTCGCTGAATACGGCCAGGCCGGCCTGACCGCCGTAAATCAGCCGCAGCCGGTCGGCAATGTTGGCCAGGCCCAGGTGGGCGCCCGCCGTGGTTTCTCCCCGCAGGGCGGCGTCGATCTTGACCCGGTCTTCTTCGCCGATGGGCTTTCCGGTGTTCAGGATCTCCATGCGCAGGCACCGGCCTTCCTTCCGGCAGCACAGGCGGATTTCCCCGCCGCCGGCGGGAGCGATGCCGTGCTCCACGGCGTTTTCCAGCACCGGCTGCACGGTCAGCAGCGGGACCAGGCAGTCCAGGGCGTTTTCGTCCACGCTGCGGATGATCTGCAGACTGTCTCCGAAGCGCTGCTGCACGAAGTAGATATACGCCTCCGCCACGTCCGCTTCTTCCCGCATGGTCACCATGCGGCGGTCCTGGCGGGCCATGCTGGCTCCCAGCAGGACGCTCAGCGCGCTGACCATGGCGGGGATCGTTTCGGATTTTTCCATCCTGGCTTCCCAGTTGATGGATTCCAGGGCGTTGTTGATGAAGTGGGGGTTGATCCGGCTCTGCAGGGCCTGGATCTGCGCGTCCCTGAGGGCGATCTCTTCCTTGTAGGTTTTCTGGATCAGCTCCTCGATGCGGCGGGACATGTTGGAAAACGCCCGGCCCAGGTCGCCCAGCTCGTCGCCCCCGTGCATCGGCACGGTCACGCCCAGTTCGCCGCTTTCGATCCGGCGCGAGGCGGCGGACAAAAGGGAGATGGGCTTTACGATCCGCCGGCTGACGTACCAGGCCAGCAGGGCCAGCACCGGGATCAGCAGCAGGTAGATGCCGAGCACCAGATAGACGAAAAAGTACTGTTCCCGGTACTGCCGGTGCCTGTCCAGGGTGATCAGCAGGTCCAGGTCAACCCCGCCGCTGTCCGAACGCCGGACCAGGCGGATCTCTCCGCCCTCTTCGGACAGGCCGGACGGCAGACGGTCCCAGTCCGCCTCCGTATCCCCGCCGCCGTCCAGACGGATGAAGGCCCGGCCCTGCCAGGACTCCGCCAGGCTCAGCAGCGGGGCGAACATCTTCCCATAGTCGATGCCCAGCACCAGCATGCCGTAGCGCTCCATCCGCAGGTTCAGAAGGTTCCTGACCAGGTAGATTTTCCCGTTCCGGTGCACAAAATGGCCTGCGGTGTCGATGGTTTCGCCCAGTCGGAGGATGTCGTCCTGGAGGCCGCTGACGAAAGCCATTGCCTCGTTGTAGCCCGAGCGGGTGTACATGTACATATCCGGACGGTCCACGGGAAAATAAGCCGCGAAAGTGAACAGGTTTTCGCGGCTGTATTTTCGTTCCAGATAGGCGCGGGACAGGCGCAGGTATTCCGCGTCGGCGATTTTCCCGGCGCGCCAGTCCTCATAGGCGTCAGCCAGTTCGCCGTCGTAGATCACGTCCCGCGAAAGGGAAAAAGCCCGCTCCACCTGCTGCTCCGTCATGGTCCAGGCGTGGTCCGCCCCCGTCAGCAGGGCGGCTTCGGTCTTCTGCCGCAGGCTTTTGAGCAGCACCGTATGGGTGAATACCCCCAGGACAGAGGCCGGAAACAGATAGCACACCAGCATGATGGCCATGACCTGAAAACGCAGGGAACGGAAGGGGCTCCTGCGGGGCGTTTCATGGGTTTTCAGGTTCTGAGACATGGCAGGAAACTCCCTGTAATTCGTAATTCTTAATTCATAATGCGTAATTTTATATACTCGTGATTTTAAGACCGCGTGAGCAGTTCCGTGCCGTTGGCGCACATTAAGCATTATGAATTATGCATTATGCATTGTTTTACGCGTCGAACGGCAGCCCGACAAAGTCCGCCATCGTGCCCACCAAGGTCTTGGCGTGGTGGATGGTGTCGTCCTCGGCGAAGATCCGCACCCTCGGCTCGGTGCCGGAAAAGCGGAGGATGACCCAGGCGCCGTCAAAATAGACCTTGCAGCCGTCCAAATAGCTGACTTTTTGGATCGGGTGGCGGAAGACGGGCAGCTGTCTTTCTTCCATCACCAGCTTCCGGATGCGGGCTTTGTTTTCAGGCGTCAGCGCCCAGTCAAATTCGGCGGTGTGCATTTCGCCGAAGCGGTCATACAGGTCCCTGATCAGCGCGCTCATGGACTTCCCGGTGACGGAGAGCATTTCCACCAGGAGGCTGGCGGCGTACAGGCCGTCCTTGCCGGAAATATGGCCGCGCACGGTCAGGCCGCCGGAGGATTCGCCGCCGATCAGGGCATTGTGTTCCTCCATCCCGGCGGAAATATGTTTGAACCCCACCGGGACCTCGTAGCATGTTTCCCCGTAGGCCGCCGCGACCCGGTCCAGCATATGGGTGGTGGCCAGGTTGCGGACGGCCGGCCCCCGCCAGCCCTTGCAGCGCAGCAGGTAGTCGTACAGGACGGTCAGGATCTCGTTGGCGGAGACATAATTGCCCTGCTCGTCGATGATGCCCAGCCGGTCGGCGTCCCCGTCGGTGGCGATGCCGACGCAGGCGTTATGGGCGCGCACTGCCTGCTGGAGGTCCGTCAGGGTTTCGGGGCTCGGAGCCGGCAGATGGCGGCCGAAAAAGGCGTCGTGCCGGTCGTTGATCACGTCCACGTCGCACCGGGCGGTATACAGGATGGTCATCAGGCCGGTCAGGCTCACGCCGTACATCGGGTCCAGCACCACCCGGAGCCTGCGGCGTCGGATGGCATCGGTGTCGATCTGGGCGAGGATGGAATCAAGGTATGCGTCCCTGGGATCGATAAAGACGACGCTGCCGTTTTTCAGCGCTTCTTCAAAGGGGGTCACGCGGATGCCGCTCAGTTCCGCCGCGTTGGCCTCTTCCTGAATGGGGCCGGTGACGGTTTCGGTTGCGTCCCGGCCGCCGGCGGTAAAGAGCTTGATGCCGTTGTAAACGGCCGGATTATGGCTGGCCGTCACCATCGCGCCGTACGGAAGGCCCAGGTTTTTGACCGTAAACATGATCTGCGGGGTGGGGCAGCTCAGGTTGACGAAGCGCACCAGCACCCCTTCACCCGCCAGCACCTCGGCAAACCAGATGCAGGCTTCCCGGCTTAAAAAGCGCCGGTCATAGCCCACGCAGAGGCCTGTTTCCGCGCAGCCCTCCCGCTTCATCCTGCGGGCGAGGGCGGCGGCGATGCGCTGGATGTTTTCCCGGATAAAGCCGTCGCCGATCACGGCGCGCCAGCCGCCGGTGCCGAATTCGATCATTCCGTCCGCCCCCTTAACCCATCATCACGTCCACGATGTGAACGCCCTGCCCGAAAGCGGGGATCCGGTCCGTTTCCTGTCCGTCGACGCGGAGGGATGAGACCCCCTTTTCCACATGGGCCGGGTTGGACACCGTGATCCGGTATTCCGCCCCGCGCCAGCGCCGCACGGCGGTAAAGCCGTCCCAGGAAGCCGGGATGCAAGGGTCCACCGTCAGCCGGTCAAACGCAGGCCGGATGCCCAGCATATAACGGGTCGCGGCAAAGTACGCCCAGCCGGAGGAGCCCGTCATGAAAGGGTGGCGGGCCCGGCCGAAAGCCGTGTGGTCCCTGCCCATGATGAACTGGCAGTAGGAATAGGGCTCCGCCTGGCGGATCTCCATGATATCGTTCTGGTTTTCTGGCAGGAGGGCGTCATAGAACTTCATTGCCCGGCTGCCCCGGCCCAGCAGGCATTCGGCCGCCCAGGCCCATGGGTTCGGATGGCTGAAGATGGCCCCGTTTTCCTTGACCCCGGGGTATACGCGGGACACAAAGCCGATGCCGTCGTCGATTTCGGTAAAGGAAGGGGCGTTCAGCATCAGGCCGTAGGGGGTATAAAGATACTCGTCCACCGCGTCCATGCAGGAAAGCCCCTGCTCCCTGGTCGATGTGCCGGAAATGACGGCCCAGGTGTTGCACTCCATGTGCACCTTGCCTTCCTTTGCCTCGTGGGAGCCGATGGCCCGGCCGTCCGCCGTATAGCCGCGCAGCCACCAGTTTCCGTCCCACAGCTCCTTCTGACAGGCTGAAATCATCCCTTCCATCTTCCCGCGGTACAGGGCTTCGTCCTCCTTTTTGCCGAGGAAGGCCGCGGCGTCCAGGAAATGCCGGGTGGCCCAGACCAGCAGGAAGGCCACCATCGCGCTTTCCCCGCCGCCCAGGTTCAGGCAGTCGTTCCAGTCCGCCCGAAGACCCTTGGTGATCCCGTGGCTTCCCACCTGGCCGTAGGAGAAATCGAGCGAACGCTTCATGTGGTCCCATACGGAGGCTTCCCCGCCGTCCGCAAAGGGGATGATTTCATCCAGGAAAGAAGTGTCTCCGCTTTCCCGCACGTTCTCGATCACCGCGGGGATCAGCCAGAGGGCGTCGTCCGCGCAGGTATCCTTGAGCCCGTGGATCATCTGCGCCCTGTCCGGCGCCGGCACGACGGTGGGGGACTGGAAGGACTGGCCTTCCTTCGGCGCAAACCAGGCGGGGTCGAACAGGTGCAGGCCGTAGCCCATGGAGGTCTGCCCGTTCAGCAGCTGGCGCAGGCGGGTTTCACACATGGAAGGCTCGGCGTGGGGGATGCACATGGCGTCCTGCGCCGTGTCCCGGTAGCCAAGCCCCGTGCGCCCGCCTACCTCGATAAAAGAGGAAAACCGGGAAAACAGCACGTTGATCTCGCTCTGGTACAGGTTCCAGATATTCAGCGACCGGTTCATGTTTTCGTGGGGCGTTGAGACCTGCAGGCGGGAGAGCTTCTCATCCCACCAGCTGCGGAGTTCCGCAAAAGCCCGGTCGGCCGCTTCCGCCGGATAGCGGCGGCGGGCTTCGGCCGCGGCGCGCTCGTCGCCTGTGCCCAGGTAAAACAGCACCCGCGCTTCCTCCCCGGGCTGCAGGACGAGCTTTTTCCGCAGGGCCCCGCAGGGGTTGCCGCCCAGCTCGGCGGAAGAGGACAGCGCGCCGGTTTCCACACCGACGGGATTGCGCTCGGTGCGGTAGGGGCCGATGAAGGCCTCCCGCACCCCGTCGTGTCCGTCGGGGACAAAATCGCCGGCCAGGAACTGCCAGCTGTTTTCCTCATAGTGCAGCTCGCACAGGGCCGCCCCATCCCGGTAATGGGAGCCGGCGGCGTACAGGCTCATCTGGAAGTTCTGGTTGTCCATGTCGATATGATGGAAGGAAAACTCCACATACCCGTACACGCTGATCTGCCGCGGGCGGTCCGACATGTTCCGGATCCGAACGTCGAAGATCTCCACAGGGTCGGCGTCTCCCTCTTCGCGGGGAATGAACAGGGTCTGGCTGGCGGAGATGCCCCTGTAATCACAGGAAAAGACCGAATAACTCAGCCCGTGGCGGCACTCGTAGCGGGCCTTGGAAAGCGGCTTTCCGACCGGCTGCCAGCTCAGCGACCAGAAGTCCCCGTCCTCGTCGTCCCGCAGGTACACCCAGTGGCCCGGCCAGTCCATCGGCACGCCGTTGGGGCGGAAGCGGGTGATGCGGTGGTACTGGGGCGAATCCAGCCAGCAGTAGCCCCCCGCGTTGTGGGAGATCACCGCGCCCATCCGCTGGGTGCCCAGGTAATTGGTAAAGGATACCGGCGCGTCCGCCCGGTCCAGGACATATTCCCGCGCCGCGTCGTCAAAATATCCGTATCGCATGCAACATTCCTCCGCAGCTTTCATTCTCATTATAAGCATATCAGAACCAAAGCACAAGAAAAAGAGAAGGAACTGTCATTTTTTGTCTGCAATTGGCGTACGGTCACTGTTCACAGGGTGAACAGTGACCGCAAGGGGGACTGGCGTCCACGGTTCGCTGCAGTGTTCTAAGCCGCTGGTGCGGCTGATAACACTGCGCTCACCGGAACTTCACCGGCCTTTATCCGCCACA
>JBGUJG010000012.1:0-12630 GCA_045113695.1 Christensenellales bacterium | reverse complement strand
TCCGGGCTGGTGAGGTACACGGCGTCGAAGGGCGCGTCCGGGCCGTCCAGGGCCGCCGCCACGTCCGCCGGGGCCACGGTGCAGGCGTGGTAGGAATCCCCCGGGGCGGGGAGGAGCCAGGCGACGTCGAAGTCCAGCAGCGCCGCGGCGGTGAGGAACGCGCGGTGGGCGTTGCGCCCGGCCAGCACCCGCGGCCGCGCGCGCCGGGGCCGGTCCCCCGCGAACAGCGCCAGGTACAGCATGGCCCGCAGCGCCAGCGACGAGCCCTCGGCGGAGTAGAAGGTGGGGCAGCCGAACAGCCGGGCGGCGACGGCCTCGCTCTCGGCGACGGGGCCTTCCGCGGCGTACAGCTCGCCCGCGCCGTCGATCTCGGTGATGTCCAGCGCCTCGCAGCCCAGTATGGGCGCACCCTTGTGGCCGGGCATGTGCAGCCGGACGGGGTCCTTCGCGGCGTATGCCTGCACGAAATCGCAGATGGGGGAGAGGCTCCGCGCCTCTCCCCGCGTTTCATTGCTGTGCATCCTGATCTCCCAGTTGCGCGTCCACCGCGACCATGATGGCGCACTCCATGCGTTTTTTGAACAGCTCGCAGCCGTACTCGTACACGCCGGTGACGCTGCCAGTGGCGTGCCAGGCGTTGGCCGCGCAACCGCCGGAGCAGTACAGCCGCGCCCAGCAGTCCCGGCAGGCGGGCCGCGCGTACACGTTGCAGGCGGTGAAGCGGGCCTGCACGGCCTCGTTGGTCACGCCGTGCCAGATGTCGCCCAGCCGGAAGTCCTCCTCGCCCACGAACTGGTGGCAGGGATACAGGTCGCCCCAGGGGGTGACCGCCATGTACTCCGTGCCCGAGCCGCAGCCGGAGATGCGCTTGTAGATGCAGGGGCCGCCGGTGAGGTCGATCATGTAGTGGTAGAAGGTGAAGGGCCGCCCTTCCCGTCGGCGGCGGATCATCAGCGCCGCCAGCTCCTCGTACTGCCGGAGCACGACGGGCAGGTCCTCCTTCGTCAGCGCCTCGGGGTCGCCCTCGGGGCACACCACCGGCTCCATGCTCAGCTCCGTGAAGCCCAGGTCCAGCATGACTTCGATGTCCCTGAGGAAGTCCGGGTTGGCGTGGGTGAAGGTGCCGCGCATGTAATAGTTTTTCCCGCCCCGGGCCGCCACCAGCTTCTGGAATTTGGGCACGATCCGGTCCCAGCTGCCGCGGCCCTGGTAATCGACGCGCAGGCGGTCGTGGATCTCTTTGCGCCCGTCCAGGCTCAGCACGACGTTGTGGCATTCCCGGTTGCAGAAATCGATCACGTCGTCGTCGATCAGCAGGCCGTTGGTCGTCAGGGTGAAGCGGAAATGCTTGCCGGTTTCCCCTTCAATGCTCCGGGCGTAGGCCACCAGGTCTTTAATCATCCCGAAGTTCATCAGCGGCTCCCCGCCGAAAAAGTCGACCTCGAGGTTGCGCCGGGTCCCGGAATGGGCTACGAGAAAATCAAGAGCCGCTTTCCCGGTCTCCAGGCTCATCACCGCCCGCTCCCCGTGATAGCGCCCCTGGCTGGCGAAGCAATAGGAGCAGTTCAGGTTGCAGGTGTGGGCCACATGCAGGCACAGGGCCTTGACCACCCCGCTGGTCCGGGCCTTGAGCTCGCCGGCCATCGGGGCGAAGGTGTCCGGCGCAAAGAGCTTCCCGGCTTCCTTCAGCGCTGCTACCTCGTCCACGCAGGCGGCCACTTCCGAAGGGGTCGCCTCCGGGCGGCCCGGATAGCGGGCGGACACCGTGCGGACGATCTCGTCCTTCCCGGCGCTTTCATACATGGCGATCACGTCGTAGGCGACATCGTCCACGACGTGCACCGAACCCGAACAGGTATCCAGCACGATGCTGTGCCCGTCCAAACGATACTGATGGATCATAGTCTACTCCTGATACAAGATATGTGGAGATGTAAAAAATACCGCCTCGAAGGCGGCATTTGATCAATCCCGAAGATTACTTATCGGCTTTCTGGTTTTCGCACTTCTGATTGGCGATGCCGCAGCTCGTCTTGCACGCGGACTGGCAGGAAGTCTGGCATTCGCCGCAGCCGCCCTTCTTGGCGCTCTCGCACAGATCGCGGGTAGGCAGTGTCTGAATATGAGACATATCGATAATCCCCCTTTCGCAGACTCAGTTCACTGTGATAATGTACCATATTGGCGGAGGAATGTCAAGGAAAAGAGTTCTCCTCAGCACCATGTTTGTCCACGATAAAATGATCGGAGCAGATCAGAAAACGGTCGTTCATATCTCCGTTGCCCGGGACAAAGCCAGACCCGCGAATCGCGCCTTTCATGTAAAACTGCCCGCCCCCGATCATAAATCGGGAAGCGGGCGGTTTTTGTATTTACAGCAGGATCTCCCGGACGGGCCTGCCGTCCGTATCCGGCATGTCAAAGCCCAGGGCCGCCGCAACGGTCGGGGCTATGTCTGCGATGCGCGCCTGTTCCACGATTGCGCCGGGCCGGATGTCCGGCCCGAAGGCGATCAGGGCAGGCTGGGGGCCTTTGTCCGGATGATGCCCGTGGGTGCCGTGCGCCAGCTTATAGTCGCTGACGTCCACCGGGCGCACCGCCGGCCCGTCCCAGCGGTTGCCGAAGGAATAGGTGCCGTCCGTTTCCAGCACAAAACTGAAGCCGCCGGACAGATGCTCCAGGCGTTCGGTCTCTTCCCGGGTGTAAACGCGGCCAATGCCGTAAGCGCCTTCGGCGCGGGCCGCCTCCAGCACGTCCCGGACCCGCTGCCAGACTGACCTGTCCCCTGGGTCCCTGAGCCACACCTGGCAGGAAGCGCCGGTGGACTTGCAGACGGCCCGCCAGTCCACGATCTGCCCGTCAGGCCCCACGTCGATCAGCCCGGCCCGGCGGAGCAGGACGTTGGGCTGGACGCTGCCCCGCACGTCGATCTGCCCGTGGTCGCTGACCACAAACACGTTGGTCTGCGCCCGGATCTCGGCCACGTCCAGCGCCTGCAGGATGTCGCTCAGCCACAGGTCGCACTCGTGCAGGCCGTGCGTCACTTTCGGGGAGAACACCCCGGTCTCGTGGCGGTAGCTGTCGATGTTGGCCGGGTGGACCATCAGCAGGTTCGGCCGGTATGCCCGGATGATATCGCAGGCGCAGGCGAAGACAAACTGGTCCGCCCACGGATGCCGGCGGACATGCCCCTGCAGCAGGTGGATATTCCTGCGGACGATCTCCATGGTCCTTTCGTCCGTCCCAGCGTCCCGGAAGCATTCCGCGATGTCCTCCTGCGGCGTCTGCGGCCAGTATTCGTCGATCAGCCAGTCGACGTTCGGATGGCAGCCGGTCACCGGCCAGAAGACGGCGGCAGTGGTCAGCCCGTTTTCTTTTGCCCGGTCAAAGATGTCCGGCACTTTCACCGCGCTGTGGAAATGCTCCCACCGGGAGGAAACCTCCGTCAGAATGGTCTGCTCGTTGTTGATCACCCCGTGCCTGTCCGGATAGCAGCCGGTACTCATCGTCACATGGCACGGATAGGTGATCGTCGGGTAGATGGAGCGGTTATGTCTGATCACCGCCGCTTCCCGCATGACGGACCCGAAGGCCGGCAGCCCTGACAGGACGGTCAGGTCCTCCCAGACCATGGCGTCTTCGGAAATCACGACCGCGTATTTTCCTTTGCTCATGTCCGCCTCCCGCAGATCCTCAGGCCGTCAGGCCGGGCACCAGTTCCTTCAGCCTGGCCGCCAGCTGGGCGTGGCCCTTCTTCGTCAGGTGGGTAAAATCCACGGGATTGAACTCGCAGTCCGCGGCGTCCAGGAAATGAACCTGATTCCTTTCGGCTACGGCCTTCATATAAGGGGCCAGGGCCCTGGACTTTTCCACGCAGCCTTTGCCCATGACCTCGTCGTGGAACCCTTCGCCCAGCGGAGGCGGGCAGATGACCAGGATGTTGGGGCCTTTTACCCCCCAGCATTCGACAGACTTGCACTTTTTGATCAGGCGCTCCATCCCCACGGCGATGGCCGCCGCGTTGGCGCAGAAGCGTTCCTTGGTATCGTTGGTGCCCAGCATGATGATCAGCAGGTCCACCGGCTCATGGCTCATCAGCACCGGGAACGCGGCGGACACCGCGTCCATCGATTCATGCAGCGGGTCGGAAAACACGGTGGTGCGCCCGCCCAGCCCTTCTTCCAGCACAAGATAATCCCGGCCCAGCGCTTCCTGCAGCAGGCAGGTCCAGCGCTCCTGCTCGTTGAAGCGGCTGCCGCCGTCCGCGCAGTCAGCCGGATCGGCGCAGTAGCCGTGCGTATTGGAATCCCCGAAACAGACAATGTGTTTTTTCATGGCTGCAGTTTCCTTCCTCTCAGTCGTTCACCCGGACCTTGACGACCGCCTTGCGGCAAAGGGCGGGGCCGTCTGCCGGCAGGCCGGGCGCGTGGGCCTCTCCCGGGAAAAAGATCACAAACTGGTTTTCCCGGAGCGTGAATTCCACAAATCGTCCGACGCCGGTCACCTTCCGGAAATCGCCCTGCGGCGCGCCCGCCGTTCCGCAGCCCCAGCGGAAGCGCTCGCTTCCCTTCAGCACCAGCTGAATGTCGGCGTACCGGTCGTGCGCTTCATAAGCCGCTTCCCGTTCTTCCTGGACGTATTCCTGCACGGAGACAAAGACATCGTCCCCGTCGATCTCCGTCCGCCCCGGGGCCAGGGAAGAAAGGTCCGCCGACCGGAGAAATGCGGCAGCCCGGGCAAAGCGGGGGCCGAGGCTTCCAAAGTCAATGGAAAAATCTTTTCCCGGGCGTATTTCGTCGATCAGCATGGAAAATCCTCCCTGAATCAAGCGCCGGATCCGGCATCCGGACAGTTTTCGCTGCTGTGATTATATAAGAACCCATGCTTCTTGTCAATCGCCCGAAAATGATGAATGTGGTCAAATTTTTGACAATACATAAATTATTTTTTCTTATAGTCTTGACATCTGCACGCGTTTCAAGTAAATTTATGGCAAGAGGATTTCCTTCCGATGCGGGAAGGAACCGACCGCGAAACAATTTATTAAAGGAGGATCACGATCCATGAAGAGACTGCTTGCTCTGCTCCTGTGCCTGATGCTGATGATTCCCGCCTTCGCCCTGGCGGAAGACGTGGAAATCACCCTCTGGACCTACCCCATCGGCAGCTGGACGGATGACGCCGTCGTTTCCGAACTGATCGCGGATTTCAACGCCGAGCACCCGGAGATCAAGGTCAACGTACAGTTCCTGGACTACGTTTCCGGCGACGACCAGGTGACCACCGCCATCGAAGCCAAGACCACGCCGGACATCATCTTCGAAGGCCCGGAACGCCTGGTGGCCAACTGGGGCGCTGCCGGCAAGATGCTGCCGCTGAACGACCTGTTTGAAGAAGAAGGCGGCAAGGCGATCTATGAAGGCGTGGCCGGCTCCTGCAAAGGCCGGGACGGCAATTACTACGAATATCCCCTGTGCATGACCGCCCACTGCATGGTCATCAACAAGAAAGCCTTTGAGGCCGCCAACGCCTTGCAGTACATCGACGAAGCCACCCACACCTGGACCACCGAGGGCTTTGAGGCTGCCTGCCGCGCCCTGGCGGAAACCGGCTTCACCCCCGTGACCGGCATCGTGTACTGCGGCGGCCAGGGCGGCGACCAGGGCACCCGCGCGCTGGTCTACAACCTCTACAGCGGCCGCTTCACCGACGAAACCTTCAGCAAGTACACCCTGGACAGCGAAGCCAACATCAAGGGCCTGCAGAAGCTGTATGACATGGTGCAGGAAGGCATCCTGACCGCTGACCCCGGCATCGTCGCGGCGGAAGAAATCAACTACTTCTGCAACGGCACCACCGCCATGGGCTTCTGCTGGAACGCCGCCCTGGCCACCAACAACAAGGACAACCTGGCCGAGAACGTGGAAATCTTCCCGATGGCCTTCCCCTCTGACGACGGCGTGCCCACGCTGGACGGCGGCATCTGGGGCTTCGGCATCTTTGACAACGGCGACGAAGCCCGCGCGGCCGCGGCCAAGGAATTCATCCGCTTCATGTGCAACGGCAATACCAAGAGCGTCTATGCCACCGGCTATTTCGCCACCCGCGAAATGGAAGACATCTACACCGGCACACCCAAGGAAGCCAACGCCGCTTACAGCATCTTCGCTCCCTATTTCGGCGGCTATTACCAGATCGCCCCGAACTGGCCGGTACAGCGCACCGCCTGGTGGAACCTGCTCCAGCGCATCTTTGCCGGCGGCAGCGTCGCGGACGAGGTCGCCAAGTATATGACCGAAGTCCAGTAAACCCCTGATCATCCGCTCCGGATGAAGAGAATCTGCACGGCGCCTCCCGTTTCCCCCGAAGCGGGGGGCCCGTTTTCATCACATGAAAGTTGGTGCGTAACATGGCGCAAGCTGTTTCCGTTTCCCGCGGGATGAAAGAAGCCCGCCGCCGTGAAAACATCGCCGGCTATCTGTTCATGGCGCCCAGTCTGCTCTTTTTTGCCGGCTTTGTGATTTTCCCGATGGGCATGTGTCTGGTGACCAGCTTTTTCAACTACACCATGTCCGACTTCTCCTTCATCGGCCTGGGGAACTACCAGACCATGCTGGGGGACGCCGTTTTCATCAGGGCGCTGGTCAACACGATCCTCATCGTGGTCGTCAGCGTGCCGATCACCTGCCTGTTTTCCCTGTGGGTCGCCTCGGTGATCTATCAGATGCGGCAGGTGCACACCTCCTTTTTCCGCTGCGTGTTTTATCTGCCGGTCGTCACCGGCTCCGTGGCCGTCACGGTGGTGTGGAAGTGGATCTTCAACAACTATACCGGCGTGCTCAACTACGTGTGCAAGGCGCTGGGCATCATCGGCACCAATGTCAACTGGCTGGGCGATCCCAATACGGCGCTGTGGTGCATCATCACCATCCTGCTGACCACCTCCGTTGGCCAGCCGATCGTCCTGTATGTCAGCGCGCTGAGCAACGTGGACCATTCCCTGGTCGAGGCCGCCAGCGTGGACGGCGCCACCAGCCTGCAGACTTTCTGGCGCATCAAATGGCCGCAGATCATGCCGACCACCCTGTACATCCTGGTCATCACCACCATCAACAGCTTCCAGTGCTTCGCCCTGATCCAGCTGCTGACCTCCGGCGGGCCGAATCACGCGACGGAGACCATCATGTACTATATCTACTATAACGCCTTCAAGCTGCAGAACTACGGCTACGGCAGCGCCATGGGCATCATCCTGGCGGTCATCATCGCCGTTTTCAGCGCCATCCAGTTCCGTCTCGCCCGGACGGACAACGGCTGAGGGGGGAGGACAAAACGATGACAGCCATGGAAAAGAAACAGCGCGCCTCCCTGTTCAGGAAACGCGCTCCGGAAGTCGATAACACGGATCACAGCGTGCACGCGCTGACGCCCTACCGCGTCATCAGCGTGGCCCTGCTGATCATCCTCACCCTGCTGCTGATCTTCCCCCTGTACTGGATCATCACCGGCTCGTTCAAAACCAAGCTGGCGATCAACGCGCGGGTGCCGGTATGGTTCCCCGTGCAGCCCACGATGGACAACTACCAGCGCCTCTTCCAGAAGCCGGCCATGACCTGGCTGTTCAACACCGTGCTGCTCTGCGCCGCGGCCATGGGCCTGACCTGCATCTGCGCGGCCATGGGCGGCTATGCCCTGGCCAAGAAGCGGTTTACCGGCAGGGCCTTTCTGTTTTCCCTGTTCGTCTGCGCGATGGCCCTGCCCAAGCAGGTCATCCTGATCCCGCTGCTCAAGGAAATGGCCTTCCTCAAGATGCACAACACCCTCTGGGCCGTCATCCTGCCGACCGTCGGCTGGCCCTTCGGCGTATTCCTGATGAAACAGTTTTCCGAGAGCATCCCCAACGAGATGCTGGAAGCCGGCCGGATCGACGGGGCAGGCGAAGTCCGCACCTTCATCGACATCGTCCTGCCGATGATCAAGCCCGGTATCGGCGCGCTGGCGATCTTCACCTTCATCACCGCCTGGAACGACTATTTCCTCCAGCTGATCATGCTCAACGATACCAAGGTGCTGACCATCTCCCTGGGCATCGCGAAGCTGCAGAGCGAGCTGTCCACGGACTTCGGCCTGATCATGGCCGGCGCTGCCCTGGGCTCGATCCCGATCATCATCATTTTCCTGCTCTTCCAGAAATTCTTTACCCGCGGCATCACGATGGGCGCGGTCAAAGGCTGAGGCCGGTTTCCCGTCCCTTCGTCTGATCCGGCGGCCCTTCCGATCCGCAAGACAAGGAGTGTGATTTCCAATGAATCAAGAAAAATACCATGGCGTCATCCCGGCGTTCTACGCCTGCTATGACGAACAGAACGAGGTGAGCCCGGAGCGCGTCCGCGCCCTGGCCCGCCATCTGGTCCGCAAGGGCGTCAAAGGCCTGTATGTGGGCGGTTCCTCCGGCGAATGCATCTACCTGGAAAAGGAAGAGCGGATGGCGACCCTCGAAGCCGTCATGGACGAGATCCGGGCCGAATGCACCGTGATCGCCCACGTGGGCTGCAACAATACCCGGGAATCCATGCAGCTGGCCGCCCACGCGGAAAGCCTGGGCGTGGACGCCATCGCCTCCATTCCCCCGATCTATTTCCACCTGCCCGAGTATTCCATTGAGGCGTACTGGAACGACATCTCCTCCGCCGCGCCGAACACGGACTTCATCATCTACAACATCCCCCAGCTGGCCGGCGTGGCGCTGACCCCCTCCCTGTTTACCGCCATGCGGAAAAACCCCCGCGTGATCGGGGTCAAGAATTCCTCCATGCCGACGCAGGATATCGACACCTTCCTGCGCATCGGCGGCGAAAACTGCGTGGTCTTCAACGGCCCCGACGAGCAGTTTGTCGCCGGCAGGGCCATCGGCGCGGCCGGGGGGATCGGCGGCACCTACGGCGCGATGCCCGAGCTTTTCCTGAAGATGGACGAACTGGTCCGGGCCGGACGCTATCCGGAGGCCGCCCTAATCCAGCACGAGGTCAACGCCATCATCTCCGAGCTGTGCGCCTGCAGGGGCAATATGTACGCCGTCATCAAGGGCGTGCTCAAAATCAACGAAGGCCTCGATCTGGGCGGCGTGCGCAAGCCGCTGACCGCCCTGCAGGACGGCGACTGGCCGAAGGTCGAAACCGCCGCCCGCCATATCCGGGACGCCGTGAAGCAGTTCTGCTGATCCGTTCCGGACCCTGCGCTTCCCTCATCAGAAACGGGCTTTCATCCGCCGCGCATGAAGGGCGGATGATAGCCCGTTGTTTTCTGTATTGATCCGGAAAAGCAGTTCCGTTTATGCCGGGGTCCGGCCCTCGCAGTCCAGCCAGAACCGGAGGGCGCCGATCATCCCGGCGTCATTCCCGAGGGTCGCCCGTTCCACCCGGAGCCGCTCGGCAAACCTCGGCATGACCCCGGCGAACACCTTCCGCCGCAGCGGCTCCATCAGCAGCTGCTCCTGAACCGAGACCCCGCCGCCGATCAGCACCAGTTCGGGGTTGAAGATATGCACCAGCCCGGTCACGCCAGCGGCCACGTCGGAAAGCCAGGCGTCCAGCACCTGCCGGAGCCCTTCGTCTCCGTTCTGCACGGCAGAAAACAGGGCGCGGCCGTCTTTCACCCCGGCCCGGCGGACCAGGGCGGACGCGGACGCGTAGCACTCATAGCAGCCCCGCCTGCCGCAGGAACAGGGCACCCCGTCCTGATACAGGGTAAAATGCCCCAGTTCACCGGCCAGCCCGCGGCTGCCGCCGTAAATCCGGCCGTTCAGCACCAGGCCGCCGCCGACGCCCGTTCCCAGCGTGATCATCAGGACGTCCCGGCATCCTTTTCCGGCGCCCAGAAAGCATTCGCCCAGCGCCGCCGCATTGGCGTCGTTGAGCACCCACACCGGGACATGAAAATCCTCTTCCAGCACAGCCTTGATCGGAGATCCCTCATAGTTCGGGATCTTCCCGTTGGTGCCGACCACCGCGCCGGAGGCGGTATCCACCTGACCAGTCGCGGAAACGCCGATGCCTTCGACCGTCACGCCCTGAGACGCGATAAACGACGCGGCGGTCTTCCGGACGGTGTCCAGGATGGGGGTCCGGTAGCCGTCAAAGGAAACGCTGGCCTCCAGCCTGGCCAGCACCCGGCCGTCCGGGTTCAGAAGCCCCATCTTGACGGCTGTCCCGCCGATGTCGATGGCAAGAATCATCTCATCCGCTCCTTATCTGATGGCGGCAAAATACCTCTGCGCGATTTCCAGCGGCCTGGTGATCGCGCCGCCGACGACGACTGCCCAGGCGCCGATGTCAAGCATTCTGCGGGCCTGTTCCGGCGTATGAACCCGGCCCTCGGCGATCACCGGGCACGGGAGTTTTTCGGCCATCTGACGGACGAGCTCATAATTCGGATCGCCCTTGCAGTGCGCGGTCGCGGCCGTATAGCCGTTCATCGTGCTGCCGACCAGGTCTGCCCCCGCTTCATAAGCGGCCACCGCCTCTTCCAGCGTCGCGCAGTCGGCCATGATGATGATATTCGGGTATTTGTCCCTGACTTTCCGGAGAAACTGCGGCGCGGTCAGGCCGTCGCCGCGGGCCGTGTCCGTACAGTCGATGGATACGATGTCGCTCAGGGCTTCCATGCACTCATCCACTTCGCGCATGGTCATGGTAATGCGCCCGGTATAGCCCGGGTATTCCCTTTTGATCAGGCCGATGACCGGCAGGCCGGTCTCTTCCTTGATCCCGACAATGTCCCGCACCGAGCTGGTGCGGATCATTTTCGCCCCCGCCAGCTTGGCTGCGCGGGCCATCAGCGGCATCACGGAGCGGTCTTTGTCATACAGCGGTTCGCCGGGTGTCGCCTGGCAGGATACAATGATGCTGCCCTTCATGACAGCAAACAGTTCTTCTTTCGTCACGGAACCGACGCCTCCCCTATCCATGTTTTTCACAGTCTCAGCAGGAACCTTTTCAGCCGCAGCCTTTCAGGCAGGGCCTTTACCTGAATTCATTCTCATGCAACAGGGTCAGGTAATCGATGCCGATGCCCTGGCGTTCCGTATAGCCGTCCGCGCGGTGATCAAAGCGTTCAATCCAGGGAACGGAAACAGTCACGTATTGCTTTTCCTGTTCCTGTTCGTTCATTTGATCCATCGAAGGAACCCTCCAACTTTTGTTACGGATATTTTACCATATTGTTAAAGAAAAAGAAAGTATCCGTAAAAAAAAGACCTCTGAAAAAACAGAGGCCGTTCCGCGCGCCGCCGGTCAGGCGCAAAAGAGAAAACTGCTGGTAGGGGCAGCCGGGCTCGAACCGGCACGTCCGGAAAGGACATTGGATTTTAAGTCCAAGGCGTCTGCCAATTCCGCCATGCCCCCGTACCCCTTCAGTATAACGAAGGGGAAGGAAAAAGTCAACCGGAATACGATGAAATCACACGGCTCACGCATGAATGCGTGAACCGTGTTGGCGGGGGAATACTTCCCCCGCCAATGCCACCCCCAGACAGATTTGCCTCTCGTGTCTTCGACACTCCCGGGCGGCAAATCTGCAAGGAAAGCATTTTATGCTCCTGCAGTGCAGGCACTGCTACGCAAAAATGCTCCTCGCGACGTACATGACGCCGTTGCGGATTACAATCAGGGGGAAGTCTCCCCCTGATCACCCCCTCTTAAGATGCCAGCGCTGCCTCAAATGTGACGATTTATTCACTCGTGCGTTTACCCTGGATGAAATCAGCCGGCTGCAGCCGCTGCTTACCACGCGGTCGCCCAGTCCAGATAGTTGGCGTCCACGTAACCGTACATGCTGCCGTACCGGACCACGGCATATTTGTTGCTGCCCGCAGTGACCAGGCAGAAAACGTAGACTTCCGTATCGGCGTGCAGCGTGACCGGCGTATTGTCCTGCGTCTCGATGCTGCTCAGATCGCCGATCCGGAAAGACCCGCCGGACTGGAAAGGATCGCCCTGACCAGTGAAGGTAAAGCTGGTGCCGATGGTCCTGTACAGATTCGCGCCCCGACGGCCGGTGCTGACATGCTTCTCCACGCCGGACGCCTGCGGAAAAACGGAATAATAACTGGCGGCGTATTCCGGATTCCAGACCAGGGCCATATCGATGGGATTGTATGTGGTTTTGCTGAAAAAGCGGACCTGGCTGACGCTGACATACGCCCGCGAAACCGGGCCGGTCACGGCATACCAGTCTCCCTGACGCCCGGTCACGGTGACCAGTTCCCCGGCCTGAAGCGTTCCGACCACCGTGGCGCCGGCGCTCGGATAGCTGCGGAGCCTGGCGCCTCCGTCCCCGCCGATGGCCGTGAACGGGAAATCTTCCGCCAGGGCGGCAAAACCGCCCAGCAGCACAGACACGATCACCAGCAGGGATACGAACGACTTTCCAAACTGTCTTTTCATGCGGTTCATCTCTCCTTCATATGCATTCAGCCATCCAGGCAGTCTTTTGCTTCAGTATAGCACATCCCGGCATAAACCGCAACCGCCCGTTTGACCGGCCGCACGGCTCACGCATGAATGCGTGAGCCATGTTGGCGGGGAAATCCTTCCCCCGCCAATGCCACCCCCTGAGCGGATTTGCCTCTCG
>JBGUJG010000011.1:0-47982 GCA_045113695.1 Christensenellales bacterium | reverse complement strand
CAGCGGCAGAAGGGGTGAGAGACAAGGAATGAAAGCGCAGGCGTACCCGAAGGTACGGCAAGCTTTCATGACGCAGTATATCGCTCCTTATGACGCTGCAGATGGTTCAAGAATTTGTTGGGGGAGCAATAACAGTTTTGTACAAAATAGATACTTGACAATTGACCGTTTTGCACTATGATAAGCCTATGGTCTTTTTGAGCGGCTGCAGCGAGGAAAGGCCATGTACCGTTTTTCAGGAGGTGAAGGCCATGAGCCATACCCTGATCCCCGCCGGCTACCGTTCCGTACTGAACCTGTACGAAACGCAGGAGGCGATCTCGGTCATCAAAAAACTGTTCCAGGGCAACCTGTCCCACGCGCTGAACCTCAAGCGGGTATCCGCCCCGCTGTTTGTGGACGGCAATTCCGGCCTCAACGACAACCTGAACGGCGTGGAGCGGCCGGTTTCCTTTGATATCCTGGAGACGGGGGAGACGGCCGAGGTGGTCCATTCCCTGGCCAAGTGGAAGCGCCTGGCGCTCAAGCGCTACGGCTTTGCCGAAGGGACGGGCCTGTATACCGATATGAACGCCATCCGGCGGGACGAGGAGCTGGACAATCTCCACTCTGTCTACGTGGACCAGTGGGACTGGGAAAAGGTCATCCGCCCGGAAGACCGGACGATGGCCACCCTCCGCGAGACGATGGACCGAATCGTATCCGCGATCTGCGTGACGCTGGACATGCTCAGGTGGACCTATCCGCAGATCCCGGTCAAGCTGGAGAGAAACATCAGCTTCGTCACCACCCAGGAGCTGGAGGATCTCTACCCGGACAAAACCCCCAAGGAGCGGGAAAACCTGTTCCTGCAGGCGCACAGGACCGCCTGCATCCTGCAGATCGGCAAACGGCTGCGATCCGGGAAGATCCACGACGGCCGCGCCCCGGACTATGACGACTGGGAACTGAACGGGGACATCATGTTCTGGAACGACGTGCTCGGGTGCGCGTTCGAGATTTCCTCGATGGGAATCCGGGTATCCCCGGAATCGCTGGACAGGCAGCTGACGGAAGCGCATTGCGACAGCCGCCGGAGCCTGCCCTTCCACCGGATGCTGCTCAGCGGGGAGCTTCCGGCCACGATGGGCGGCGGCATCGGGCAGAGCAGGCTGTGCATGCTGCTGCTGGGGAAAGCCCACATCGGCGAGGTTCAGTCCTCGTACTGGGACGAAAAGACCAAAGCAGTCTGCGCCGAGAACGGCGTCATCCTGCTGTAAACTGACCACAGAAAAAGGAGAACGAACCATGCTGGAATTCCGCTTTGACACACAGCTGCTGATCGAAGGCCATGACCTGGACGAGGACAAGATCGGCGATTATATCCGCGACAACATCAAGGGCGACTGCCTGCTGGCCGTCGGCGACGAAGACCTGATCAAGATCCACTATCACACCAACGAGCCCTGGCAGGTGCTGGAATACTGCGCTACCCTGGGCGATATCTACGATATCGTGGTGGAAAACATGCAGCGCCAGGAGGACGGCCTCAAGGGCTGATCCGCGTGCCCCGGGCGGGATCCTGACGGAAAGAAAGGAAAGAAAAATGAGCCGACGTGTTCTGAGCCTGGTTCTGTGTCTGTGCCTGCTGGCCCTGCCCGCGCTTTCTGAAAGCGGCGGGGAAACGCCGATGACGATGGCCGGCTTTGACGGGACCAACACCTACCGCAGCTGGGAAAACTGCCTGTTCTTTGAGCGGATGGCGGAGCTGACGGGCGTGTCCTTCCGCTTTGAGCAGGCGGACTCCGCGGACGCCTGGGAGAAGACCAAGGAAGGCATGCAGCCGGGCGGCGCCCTGCCGGACGTGCTGTTCAAGGCGAGCCTGACCACCAGCCAGATGAAGCGCCTGTATGAGCGCGGCGTCCTGATGGACCTGGCCCCCCTGCTGGAAACCTGCTGCCCGAACCTGAGCAGGATCCTTTCCGAGCACCCGGACTACCGGAAGGAGATTTCCCTGCCCGGCGGCCAGATCGTCGCCCTGCCCTACATTTCCCTGACGCCCGCGCAGAATGCCATGTGGATCAACCGCACCTGGCTGAACCGGCTGAAGCTGGAGGCGCCGGAAGATCTGGCCGGCCTGCAGGCCGTGCTGGAAGCTTTCCAGACAAAAGACCCGAACCAGAACGGGCGGAAGGATGAGATCCCGGTGGGCTTCCTGGGGCCGTTCGACCTGAAATTCCTGGCGCACGCCTTCGGCATCGTGGCCAACGATTACAACCTGTACGCCGATGAATCCGGCACGGTGCGCTTCGCCCCGCTGACGGACAATTACCGCGCCTTTGTCTCCTGGTGCGCTGGGATGTATGGCCGGGAGATCCTTGACAGAAACGGCTTTTACCAGAACGACACCATGCGCCAGGTGACGAGCAAGGACGCCGCGCAGGTTTACGGCCTCATCCTGACAACCGACCTGACCAGCCTGTTTCCGACCGAATGGACCAGGGATTACGAGATGCTGATGCCGCTGTCCTATGAGGGAACCAGGCGGTACCGGGACCTGACCGGCCATGTGTTTCCGGGCGCTTTCGCCCTGACGTCCTCCTGCCGCAGCCCGGAGCAGGCGCTCCGGTGGGCGGACACCCTGTATTCCGTCGAAGGAGCCAAGCTGATGGCCGTCGGCAAGGAAAACGTCGATTACGTCGTGGACGGGGACGGCACCTGGCGCGTGCTCCCCTCCGTGACCGAGAATTCGTCTTTTATCGCCCAGTCGCTGATCATGAGCGGGTCGACCCCGCCGGGCATCAGCGCGGACGAGTTTGAACTGACCTATTCGGACAATTATCTCACGGAGCTGATCCGCCAGCGCGGCAGGCTCAACGAATACTGCGTGCGGCCCTTCCCGCACTATGACCTGACGGACGATGAGAAAGCGAGGATCGCCGCCCTGCAGGAAGTGATCGGCTACGAGGTCGACATGCAGACCGCCCGCTGGGTGCTGGGGGAAGATCCCCTGACGGACGAAAGCTGGGACCAGTTCCGGGACACCATCGAAAAAGGCGGCCTTCAGGAATTCCTGTCGATCTGGCAGGAGGTATACAACCGAACGACAGCGGAGGAACAGTGATGAGCAGCACCTATTCACGAATGATGCGTTATCTGCAGACGGCCGGGTTCGTGGAAGAACTGACCCGCCTGTACGGCAGCAAAAACGGCGTGCTCTGCGACCAGGTGAGCCGTTACAAGCAATGTGTCAAACGTCATATGGAACTGTTCAACAGCCGGGAAAAGCTGTATCTGATGAGCGCGCCGGGCCGGGTGGAGATCGCCGGCAACCATACCGATCACCAGAAGGGCCGCGTGCTGGCGGCTGCCGTCAATCTGGACATGATCGCCGCGGTTTCCCCCAGGTCCGACGGCAGGGTCCGCCTGATGAGCGAAGGATATCCGATGCTCGAGCTTTCCCTGGACGACCTGAGCGTCCGCCCGGAGGAAAAGGGCACCACGGCCGCCCTGGTCCGCGGGGTCGCGGCGGGCATGAAAGCGCATGGGTTCCGCGTCGGCGGGCTGGAGGCGACGGTGACGTCCAATGTGCTGTCCGGCAGCGGCCTTTCTTCCTCGGCGGCGATGGAAGTGCTGCTCTGCGCGATGCTGGACGCCCTGTATAATGATTTTAAGATGGATCCGGTGCTCCGGGCGCAGATTTCCCAATACGCGGAAAACGAGTATTTCGGGAAGCCCTGCGGGCTGATGGACCAGATGGCCTGCAGCGTCGGCGGGATCGTGGCGATCGATTTCAAGTGCCGGGAGCCCAAAGTGGAGCCGATGAAGGTCAGCTTCTCGGACATGGGCTATGCCATGGTGGTCGTCAACAGCCGCGGCAGCCATGACGACCTGACGGACGAGTACGCGTCCATCCGCCGGGAAATGACGGCCGTCGCGGAATACTTCGGCGAAGACGTCCTGCGCCGGGTGCAGAAGGAACAGGTGCTTTTGGCCCTGCCCGCCCTGCGCGAAAAGGCGGGCGACCGCGCCGTGCTCCGCGCCCTGCATTTCTTTGACGAAAACGCCCGCGTCCGCAGCCAGACGGAAAACCTGCGCGCGGGGGACCGGGAAGCTTTCCTGCGCCTGATCAACGAATCGGGGCAGAGCAGCTGGATGCTGCTGCAGAACATCCACGTTCCCGGGACGAGCCAGCCGATGGCGGTGGCGCTGGAGCTGGCCAGGACCATGCTGGAAGGCTGCGGCGCCTGGCGCGTGCACGGCGGCGGTTTCGCCGGAACGACGCTGAACTTCGTGCCCGAAGGCCTGGTGGATGAGTTCGTCCGCAAGATGGAGCAGGTCTTTGACACCGGCTGCTGCTTTGTGGTGGATGTGCGGCCCGTCGGCCCTGCCCTTTCCCACATGGAGCCGGAGAACGGCGAAGATTAAAGGGGCTGTTGCACAGCCCCCGAAAGGGGGACACAACCAGGGCCTGCCGGCCCGTTCTTCGGTGAAAACAGGCCACCGGCCTGTTTTCCGGGCGCTCAGAACCCCTTATCGGGAACCCCTTCGCCTTTGCCTCTCGCGTCTTCGGGAATCCAGGGCCTGCCGGCCCGTTCTTCGCTGAAATTGAGCCACTGGCTCAATTTCCGGGCGCTCAGAACCCCACCAAACCACCCCAAAGATGTTGATTTCCAAACAATCTTTGTTTTATAGCTGTTTCTGAATTCCATTTTCATAAGAAGGGGTATTGCAGCATTGGTTCTGTAATACCCCGTTTTTTGTCAGGAGGTGGTGACAAAATGGAGAAACCTGCCCGCGGTTCCCTCAGGGAGATCATTGACTGGTCCCGCCGGATCGTGTTTTTCGGCGGGGCGGGGGTGTCGACTGCCAGCGGCATTCCGGACTTCCGTTCCCCGGACGGGCTGTACGCCCGGGCCTTTGAGGGGCTTTCGCCGGAAATGATCCTGAGCCGCACCTTTTTTACCCTGCATCCGGACCGCTTCTTTGACTTCTACCGCCGTTATATGGTCCGGCCGGACGCCCGGCCCAACGCCGTGCACCGCTGGCTGTACCGGCTCGAACAGGAGGACAGGCTGCGCGGCATCGTCACCCAGAACGTGGACGGCCTGCACCGGGCAGCGGGAAACCTCCGGGTATACGAGCTGCACGGCTCCGTCCGGGAAAACGCCTGCATGGACTGCGGGGCGTCTTTCCCGCTTTCGGCGGTCATGGAATCAGACGGCATTCCCCGCTGTCCGGACTGCGGGGGGATCATCAAGCCTTCCGTCGTTCTGTACGGGGAGCCCCTGCCCTATTATGTCTGCATCGGCGCCAGGCGGGAGATCGCCTGCGCGGACACGCTGATCGTGGCTGGCACCTCCCTGTCCGTCGAACCGGCCGCTTCGCTGATCGACGGCTTCCGGGGGGACCACATGATCGTCATCAACCGGGAGGAAACCCCGGCGGACAGCCGGGCCTCCCTGGTGTTTCACGGGGATGTGATCCGGGTACTGGCCGGGGAAGGGATACTGCCCGGGGACGGATGAAACAGAAAACCGCCTGCGGTCCCGGAAGGAACCGCAGGCGGCCGGTGTTTTGATTGTATTACGCTCTGATGTACAGATAGTCGCCGACGATGATCAGGTTCTTGTCGTGGATCTTGGGGTTCCACTGGAGCAGGGACCTGACGGTGCAGTGATGGGCGATGGCGATCCGGTTCAGGTTGTCGCCCTTTTTGATCTGGTAGATAATGAAGCCATCCTTTTCAGCAGGCCGCTTGAAAGCGCCGCCGGCGATGCCGCTCATTTCGGTCTCGTTCAGTTCCACAGCGTTGTTGTTTTCAAATTCACTCATTTTTTTAACCTCCTGACGCCCTGAAGGCGTTTTTTTTATTTTTGCTGCTGAGCGCTGTCTGCCGCGCTCACTGATTGATACGGGCCAATCCGGCCGGTGGCAGCTGAAACAGGAAAAAACGGAAAATTATTTTTCGATCAGCCGGATGCGCACCCCGTCCGGCCCGCCGAACTCGATGCAGCGAAGGCCGGTATAGCCGTCCTGCAGGACATCGCCCGGGTCGATGCCGTTTTTCCTGAGGCGCTGGATAATCGGGCGGAGCCTGCTGCACGAGAAGGTCAGGCATTGGGCGGGCAGGGCATCCTGCCGGTTCAGGCAGTGGCACTCGATCTGGTAGCGGCCGAGCTCCAGGAGCATGTCGGTCCCGTCGGAATCCAGAGGGACCACCTGCTTTTTGAGCCGGAACCCGAGCTTCATCACATAGAAATCCCAGATCTCTTCTTCATTGGATGCCTGCAGCGTGACCCGGGCCAGGCCCATCCGCCGGGCGAAGGGATACAGCGTCCGCTTCCTTGCGTTTTTCCGCCAGCGGCGGTAGGAGGCCAGATCTTTGCGCCAGTCAGGGTGGGTGACCACATAGGCCAGGGAAATGTACAGCATCTGGCCGGCGATCCCGCCCAGGGTGTTGCAGACCAGGTCGTCTATGTCGTAGAAGCCGCGGCGGGTCACCAGCTGCAGGTTCTCGACGGCCAGGGAAACGAAAAAGCAGATGACAGCCGGCCGCACCGTGACCTTTGCCCGGACCCAGGGCGAGATATAGGGCAGCAGATACCCCATCGGCACGAACAGCATCAGGTTCATGTACGCCTGAAAAATGTCTTCCGGGCGGAGGATCCGGATCAGGGAAAAGGCTGCCCGGAAACCGTCCGTGAACAGGGAACGGACGAACGAAAGAAAGTCCGCATCGATGCGCACGGACTGGCCCAGGTCCTCAAACAGGGCGGCGTGCACCTGATAATTTTCCGAAGACGAGCGGGAAAAAAACACCAGCCAGAACAGGACCAGCAGGTAAACGCCGAAGGCGGCGTACAGCAGGACCCTGCGCAGGCGCAGCAGCCTTTCCGCGCTGGGGTTGCTGCTGAGACCGCCCGTCAGGCTGATCCCGATGGTACCGCAGATTTTCCGGTCCGCCCAGGGAAGAAGGAAGACCATTACCAGCACCAGCCCGGTTACCAGCAGGTTGGTGGACAGGCTGTTGGCGTCAAGAACCATGGGGGGACACCTCCTCCGGCTGCGGGAAACCGCATCAAAAGGCAGAACCGGAGCGCCGCCCTTTCTTCTTTCTTTTATTCTTCTTCCGAACCGCCCATGATCTGCCGGAGCATCATCAGGGCGTTCTGATGGCGGAGCTTGACGGCCCCGTAGCTGAGGTTCATCATCTGGGCAATCTCGGTCAGCGGCTTTCCGTCGTAATAGCGCAGCACCACGATGTCCATCAGCTGCTGGGGGAGTTTTCGCAGGGCGGACGCCAGTTCGCCCAAAGTTTCCGTGCTGAGCAGGCTTTCATCCAGCTCGGAATCGTCGGACAGATTTTCGTCCAGCTCTTCATTGGGCTTTTTCCGCCGGAAATGGTCGATCAGGGTGTTGCGGGTGATGGTGAAAACCCACGTGCCGATGGCCGCCTTCGACTGATCGTAATCGGCGAGGCGGCGCTGGATTTTCTCGAAGACTTCCGAGCACAGATCCTCCGCGTCCGCCCGGTTGCGGATGCGCGCAGCGATATAGCCCATCACTTTTCCGTGGTAGGAAATATAAATCTGCTCAATATCCATGGCGATCATCAGTCCTTTTTATCAGTTTCGCCGCTCTTTTTGCCGGGCAGCTGGGGAACGCCGGCGGCGAAAACCATGTCCATCTCGTCCATGCTCAGCTCCCTGGTTTCATAGCGGCTGTGCACGGAGTCGATGACGCTCTGCAGCTCCGGATGGGCGGCGAACTTCTGAAAATCAAACAGCTGTTTTAATTTCTTTTCCATACGGGAATCCTTCTTTCGGAATCTGACCGGGCCGGAACGGCTGTCTTCGGGCGAACGGTCATTGTAATAAGATTTTACCATATGCCGGGGCAGTATGTCCAACGGAAATCGGAGATTTTTACACCCTATTCAAAACGGCTTTCTTCTTGATGCGAAGAAAGCCGTCCCGGAGCCCCGAGGTGCCGCTGCCCCTGTATATTTCACCCGCTCCTTAACAGCAGGCCGGAACCCTGCGTGGCCTTTTGCCGTCCCCTGGCAAGCACCGGTGAGGCGCAAGGGGGCATGACAGCCGGACCAAAATCCGACCCGGGTTCCGAATTATGAAATGTGGGGAACAACAGAAGACTGGCGAACATCTCAGGTAACTTACATGCACAGTATAGGGGAACTGCGGTCAATTGTCAAGCAATCTGGCAAAAAAATTGTCAGATCGGCGGGGAAAAGGCTGCATGAGCGCTTTATGTCCCCCGGGATTACTTGGTCACGTAAATCCTGACTTTGAGATCGCTGAAAGGCAGATCGCCGACGCTGCCGGTGAGGCCGGACTCGGTCTGATAGGTGAGGACGCCGGTAAAGGCAGCCACTTCATTGGCTGGCAGATTCAGCGTGATATCGAAGGTGACGCCGCTGTCGACCGGCTCCTTCAGCAGTTCCTGCCCGTTTTCGGAGCCCTGCTGGCTGATGACCAGGGAGACGACTTTTTCACCGGTATCATTGAAAACGGTGTAGACGCAGCGGGCGGTTTCTTCCGCTGCGCCCGCCTGGGCGCCAGGGACTTCTGCTGTGTCGCGGGTATAAACGCTGGTGTTGTTTTCGGTGGTATAGAGCAGATGACCGGCTTCATCCAGGGTATATTCGGCTGTCTGTCCTTCCGCTGTCTGGACCAGTTTGCCTTCTTCCCAGACATAGGTAAAAGAATATTCCTTTTCTCCCTGGTCTTTGCTGACGAAGTGGATGGTGCCGGTGCCGTCCTTGTTCAGGATCATGGTGGTCTCAAGGCCCAGAGAGGCCGGTTCCACATGGCTGCCGTTGGGCATGATGATGTCCATCAGATACCAGCGGTCGGGTTCGCTGTCGCTTTGTTCGGCGAGTACGGACGCGCAGGACAGGATCATGACGGCGGCGAGGACGAGGGACAGAAGCTTTTTCATGATAAACCTCCTGATTGACGCTGCCGGTTCCGGCAGCCTGATTGAATGGAAAAGCGCCTGATACAGAAGTTCTTTTCTCTGCAGATTATAACATGTTCCGGAGAAAAAAACCAGTACTCGCCCAAAGAAAAACCGGGCGGGGCAAGGCGCGGCCCGGAGGACCGCCTGCCGGCGGAACAGACATGCTTCAGGGCTCTTTCCTGGCGAAGCTGACCCTTTCGCCCAGGGCGCCGGGGCCGAAGCAGCCCTTTTCCAGGAAACGGACGGCGCCGTTTTTCCCGCGGTCCGCCCAGTCGCAGAAGCCTTCCGGGTGAATGTGCGGGCCCATCTCGCAGCGCACGAATACGGCCATTGCTCCTTCCCGCCACGGGCGGGCCAGGAAGACGCTCTGTTCCGGCACGCCGCGGCCCAGGAACCGGCAGTCCACGAAGCGGTATCCTTCCGCCTGGGAGGGGAAGGTGGACGGAGCGCAGACAAAGCCTTCGCAGGGAGCGCTGCGGTCCGCCCGCCCGTCCACGGAGACGATATCGCAGCGCTCAAAAAGGGCCTGCGCCCCGCCGAAGATAAAATCGATCTGCCCCTCGATGACGCAATGACGGTACAGCTGGCGGCTGGGCGTCCGGGGGGCCTTTTCCTTCGGGCCGACAAACCCGCGCGCCTCTATCTCCTTTTCGGGCAGGGGGGCGGTGAACAGCGTGTCCTGGAAGCTTCTGAGCCGGCAGTTTTCCACGGCGACGCGGGGGCCGTCCGCATACAGGGCGATGGCCTGGCCCGCTTTTTCCAAAGGACAGGCGGCGTTTTCGATGGTCAGGTCCGTCAGGGTCACCCGGTCCGCGTCCGTCATGACGGTAAAGGTCCGGAACGTCCCGCGCCTGAAGCCGTCCTGAAGGATCTCCCTGGCAGCCAGCGATCCGGTCAGGACGGTGCGGTCCATGCCCGCGCCGCGGATCACCGTGTTGCTCCGCCTGATGATCAGGCGCTGCGCGTAAACGCCTTCTCTGAGGCGGATCACCGCTTCCTGCCCGTCGTCCGGAAGCCCGCCGATCACGTGCTCCAGCCCGTCTTCCGGCCCGCACTCGATGAAATAGCCCATTCGGTTCACCTCCATGATTCCCTCTCATCATATTCCTTCCGGATGGGAAATGCAACCGGCTGCAGAAGGAAATTCCCCGGCGGGTAGAAAGAATCTGAACCCGGACGGAAATATGGGATATTTTCGCAAAAAAACTTTTCAAAACCGGTTGACAAAACCGGGAAACAGTGATATTATTCCTAACTGTCAGCAGTCAAGAGCTGCTGAATGGAGGAAAGCTCCACGGTTTGCGCCTGTAGCTCAGCTGGACAGAGCAACGGCCTTCTAAGCCGTGGGTCAGGGGTTCGAATCCCTTCAGGCGCGCCAGCCCTCTGATGGTGGGTATAGTTCAGTGGTAGAGCGCCAGATTGTGGCTCTGGATGCCGTGGGTTCGAGTCCCACTACCCACCCCATTCTTCCTGTTTGGCGTCAGCAATGGGGTGTCGCCAAGAGGTAAGGCACGGGACTTTGACTCCCGCATTCGTAGGTTCGATCCCTGCCACCCCAGCCAACTTGACCCATTAGCTCAGTTGGCAGAGCACTTGACTTTTAATCAAGGTGTCCGGGGTTCGAATCCCCGATGGGTCACCATCCCTGGATGCGTCTCGCGCGGGCGTGGCGGAATGGCAGACGCGCCAGACTTAGGATCTGGTGCCTTACGGCGTATGAGTTCAAGTCTCTTCGCCCGCACCACTTCAGGCTGCGTGCGGTAGTAGCTCAGTTGGTAGAGCGCCACCTTGCCAAGGTGGAGGTCGCGAGTCCGAGCCTCGTCTACCGCTCCACATCCTCGCGGGTGTAGCTCAATGGCAGAGCTCCAGCCTTCCAAGCTGGTCACGTGGGTTCGATTCCCATCACCCGCTCCAGCAAATCTATGCGCCATTAGCTCAGTTGGTAGAGCACCTGACTCTTAATCAGGGTGTCCCGGGTTCGAGTCCCTGATGGCGCACCAGCTAACCCTTGAGAGCATGTTCTTTCAAGGGTTTTTCATTTGGTTTTACAGAATCTGCGGTCAGGCTGTCTGCGCATCCGGACGCCGTGCAGCGGCGCTTCGCAGGGAGAATGGGAGGGACATATGAAAATCTGTATCGACCACGCGGATGTCCGTGAGATCCGCAGGCTGTACGCCCTGTATCCGATCGACGGCGTTTCGACCAACCCGACCATTCTGGCCAAGTGCGGCCGGCCGCCGTATGAAGCGCTCCGGGAGATCCGGGAGATCATCGGCCCGGCGGGAGAACTGTTCGTGCAGGCCGTCTCCCCGGAAGCGGAGGGGATGGTCCGGGAAGCGGAGCGGATCACCCGGGAGCTCGGCGCTTCCACTTTGATCAAGGTGCCCTGCGTGCCGGAAGGGTACCGGGCCATGAAAATTCTGAAAAAGGAAGGCTTCCGCTTTATCGGCACAGCGGTCTATACCGCCATGCAGGGGTTCCTGGCGGCAAAATGCGGGGCGGACTACGTGGCGCCCTACATCAACCGCATCGACAATATGGGGTTTGACGGCGTGCAGGTCGCCAGGGACATTCATGACGCGATCCGCGGCAGCGGGTATGACAGCGGCCTGCTGGCGGCCAGCTTCAGAAATACCCGGCAGGTGCTGGAGCTGACCAGATACGGCGTCAAAGCGGTCACGCTGTCCCCGCAGGTGCTGGACGGCCTGGTGAATCACCCGATGATCGGGGCGGCGGTCGCGCAGTTCACGGCGGATTTTGAATCGCTGGCCGGGAAGGGCAGCACGATGGAAAACTGCTGACCCGGCCGGATGGTCCTGCCGAAGCGGGCGGTTGTGTAAAAATTCACAGTTTTTTTCCATTTGGCCGGAAAAATTCTTGCCAATTTGCTGTTTTCGGTTTATAATGAATCAGAATACATATAACACCGCCGCAAACCGGTGAAGAACGTATTTCAAAACAGGAGGATCACTCACAATGAAAAAAAGCCTTTGGAATTCCATGATATCCATGATCCTTTGCCTGGCGCTGCTTTCCGGCTGCACCGGAGCGCTGGCCCAGGAGCAGAAAGATACTTTTGTCGGTCAGGTCATGACCGGGGTCAACGGCGCCAGAATGCGTTCCCAGCCCACCGCCTACGGCGATAACGTGATTTTCAATCTCGGCGCTTATGTGGAACTGGACGTCGTCAGCTATGACGAAGGCTGGTACAGGGTCCGCTACAACGGCCGCAGGGGCTACGTGGCTGAGGGTGTCGTCTTTATCTGCGGAACGACCGAAAAAGATACCGGCAAGGAAGTCCCCCAGGAATATTATACGGATCAGCAGATGTGGGCATCCGTGATCGACCTTCACGGCGATACCTTCCTGTTTGACGGCAACTACAACAAGACCTTCGGCGCCCGCGACGTCAGCCTGATGGAAGGCGCGTACTGGCGCTACGGCGGACATGCGCTGGAGACGGACGGCTACGTGGTCAACAAAGGCGCGAACCTGCGCTCCAGGATGGAAGCGTATGACGTCAAGAACGTGATCTACCAGAACCTGCCCCGCCGCACCCGCCTGGACGTCAAGTGCTACTTCTTTGACAGCACCGGCGGCGTCTGGTACTATGTCGAAGTCGCCGGCATGGAGGGTTATGTCCACGCCGACAATGTCGAAGTGGACGGCTTTGAGCCCCCGTCCAAGGAAGATGATGAAGATTTTTAAATCCTGACCGGCTGACGGCCAGAAGGGGGAGGCGTCTGCCCTCCCCTGTTTTGTTGAAAGGCGTTTTTGAGCAGAGCCCAGGGAGTGCATGTTTGGAGGCTGTCAAAAGTGAAACACAAACCATGGAAGGCATTGGTTTCCCTGCTTTTATGCGCCGCGCTTCTGCTGTGCCAGGCGGGAACGCTGGCGGATCAGATCCCGGATAAGGTTACGGCCGGCTCGCGCGGCTGCAAGCTGCGCTCCAGTCCGGAGGTGCCCAGGCCGGACCAGGACGCCAATCTGATCATCAGGGTGCACGCAGGCATGACGATGGAAGTGCTCAGCGTCGTCGGCGGATGGTATCTGGTCCGCTATATGGAATACGTGGGCTATGTGGCGTCCAACTACGTGGAGATCACCTCCTTCAGGGAGAGCGATTCCTACACGGATACGTACCTTCCGCCGAAAAACACCGGATATCTTGGCATCCTCCGGTACCGCACTGGACAGACGCAGGCCCTGTACGACGGCAATTTCAGCTACGCGTTCAGCATCCGCCCGGTGTCCATCATGAAGGGCGAATACTGGATTTTCGGCGGCCACGAGGTGGAGCGCGAGGGCAAGATCGGCCCCAACGGCGGGAACCTCCGTTCCAATATGGACCGGACGGACAGGAAGACCATCATCCGCCTGCTCCGCCCGGCGGAAAAAGTCTATGTCAAGTGCTGGTTTTTTGACTATGACGGCAATCCCTGGTTTTACGTAACATACAAAAATCCGGAGACGGACAAAGAAATCGAAGGCTACGTCAACGCGGTCAACGTGGACGCGGGCTATGTGGAATTCGGCACGCCGGCCGAGTAAAACCGCTGCAGGGGGGACAGAAATGTCCTCCTTGTTTTTATGCCGGGCAACTGATGATAAACTCCCTCTGCCGGCCGGACGTTTTGTCCGGAGGAAACAGGGGCGCAAATCCTTGCCGGTTATTGACAAAAAGGAACCGGTTGTGGTACATTTATCATGTTTAAGAGGAGAGTTCTGCCCTGAACCCAAAGAATCATCAGAAAAGAGGGAAGCCCGGCTGATCAGTCAGCACAGACGCCCGAGCATCCGCCCGGATGCCGGGGGAATGGAAGCCTTTCCGGCCGGGAATTTCTTTTTTCTGTATTCAGCGGTCCGGCGGCGGAGCAGCCGTTGAGGAAACCGGCCGGCAGTCCGGCGGGGTCCGGCGGCACGGATTTCTGTGGAGTACCGGGGGCGTGAACCGGATGATCATCTGTCATACGGAAGCGATGGAAAGATTGCCGCAGCGGACGGCGGTGTGCCTTGGCTATTTTGACGGGGTGCACCGCGGTCATCTGGCTTTGCTGCGGGAAGCCGGAACCATCGCCAAACAGGAGCGACTGACCGTCGCGGTTCATACCTTCGACGTATCTCCCGCATCCGTGCTGCGGCCGGATCAGCCGGTCGACCAGCTGACCAGTCTGCCGGACAAGGCGGCCATTTTCGCGGCGAACGGCTGTGAAATCCTGGCGGTCAGTATCTTTGACGAGCGGATGAGGACGATGCCGGGCAGGGCTTTTTTTGACGAGATTCTGCTGGGCCGCCTGAACGCCGGAGCGATCATCACGGGAGACGATCATCGCTTCGGTTTCCGCGGCGATACGGGCGTGGAGGAACTCAGGACGATGTGCGGGAACGCGGGGGTGATTCTCTCCGTGGTGCCGCGCGTGAAGCTGCCGGACGGAACGGTGATCTCAAGCTCGGCGATCCGTCAGGCGATCCGTCAGGGGGATCTGGCCCGCGCGCAGGAGATGCTGGGCCGTCCGGTCGGGGACATGTGGAAAAGCCAAGAGAGGTAGGAGAGCCAGATGAAAAAATCGTACGCAGCCTGGGCGGTCCTTCTGGTCATCGCGCTGGTCGCCAGCTTTCTGCTGGGGCTGACCAACGAGGTCACGAAGGATACCATTGCGGAACAGCAGGTGGCCCGGGCGGAGGCATCCCGTCAGTCGCTTCAGCCGGAAGCGGACGCCTTTGAGCAAGTGGAACTGGAAGAAGGAAGCGGGCTGGCCAGCCTGTACGAAGCACGGAAAGGCGAAGAAACCGTTGGCCTGGTGGCCACGGTGCTGACCCAGGGCTTCGGCGGCGAGGTGGAAGTGACCGCGGGCTTCACCAAAGAAGCGGCGCTGACCGGGATTTCCGTCGGCGGCGCGAATTTCTCCGAAACGCCGGGCCTGGGCGCCAAAGCCAAGGACGCCGCCTTTACCGATCAGTTCAAAGGGAAAACCCCGCGGCTGAAGCTGATCAAGGCGGACGGCGAAAAGGGAGACAATACGGTGGACGCGATCACCGCGGCGACCCGTACCTCCACCGCCGTGACCAACGCGGTCAATACGGCGGGCGAATATGTGAAGAACTTCCTGGGCATCGGCGGGGAGGAAGAGACGGTGGTGGCCGGCTCCCGAACCGCGAAAGCGAGCGCCCAGGGTTTCGGCGGCCTGGTGGCGGTCGAAATCACCCTGGATGACCAGGACCGGATCAGCGAAATGACCATCGGCGACGACGAGTTCGCCGAGACCGAAGGCATCGGCGCCCGCGCGCTGGCGCCCGAAGCTGCCCAGGCTTTCATCGGCCTGACGCCTCCGCTGGCTGCGGCTGATCTGGACATTCTGACCGGCGCGACGGTGACCAAGACGGCCGTCGTGGAAGCGGTCAACAAGGCCGCCCAGATGATCAAAGACGCTGCCGGAACGCCTTCCGTAAAGGTATCCGAGCAGGGCTTCGGCGGCCTGGTCGCGGTGACGCTGACGCTGGACGAAGAAGGTAAAATCGCCGGCCTGCAGATCGGGGACGACGAGTTCGCCGAGACCGAGGGCATCGGCGCCAAGGCGCTGGAGCCTGAAACGGCCCAGGCCTTTATCGGCCTGACCCCGCCTCTGGCTGTGGCTGATGTCGATACGCTGGCCGGGGCGACGATCACCAAGACCGCCATCGTGAACGCGATCAACAAAGGCGCGGAGAAACTGAAGGCGGCCGGCGCAGCGGCTCCCGCTGCGGCGGCAGAATCTGCGGCAGAACCGGAAGCCCCTGCAGCTGAGCCGGAAGCACCGGCTGAGGAAAAACCGGCAGAAGCGCCTGCCGCTGAGGTCCCCGCTGCCGAAGAACCCGCCGACGGCATCAAAGTACAGGCGAAAGGCCTGACAGGCAGCTTCCCGGTCATCGTGAAGCTGAACGATGACGGCACGGTCAAATCCGTGACGCTGGGCGAGAGCGACAGCGAGAACGATAAATCCTTCCTGACGATGGTGAATAACGAAGCGTTCCTGGGCCAGTTTGCCGGCAAGGCTGCTCCGGTCGAAGGGATCGACGCGGTGACCGGCGCGACGACGAGCAGCAATGCCATCGTGGCCGCTGTGAACGAAGCCCTGGCATCCGCGGCCCCGGCACCTGCCGCAGCTCCTGCGGAAGAACCGAAAGAAGCGTCCGCGGCCGAAGAACCTGCGGCGGAAGCTCCGGCCGAAGGCATCACCGTGCAGGCGAAGGGCCTGACGGGATCCTTCCCGGTAACGGTAGCGGTGAACGCGGACGGGACGATCAAGTCTGTCACCCTGGGCGAGAGCGACAGCGAAAACGATAAATCCTTCCTGGCGACGGTGAATAACGAAGCGTTCCTGGGCCAGTTTGCCGGCAAGGCTGCTCCGGTCGAAGGGATCGATGCGGTCACCGGCGCGACGACGAGCAGCAATGCCATCGTAGCCGCTGTGAACGAAGCCCTGGCATCCGCGGCCCCGGCACCTGCCGCAGCTCCTGCGGAAGAACCGAAAGAAGCGCCCGCCGCAGAAGAACCCGCAGCGGAAGCTCCGGCCGAAGGCATCACCGTGCAGGCAAAAGGCCTGACGGGATCCTTCCCGGTGACAGTGGTTCTGAATGACGACGGCACGGCCAAATCCGTGACGCTGGGCGAAAGCGACAGCGAAAACGATAAATCCTTCCTGGCGATGGTGAATAATGAAGCGTTCCTTGGCCAGTTTGCCGGCAAGGATGCTCCGGTCGAAGGGATCGACGCAGTCACCGGCGCGACGACGAGCAGCAATGCCGTCGTGGCCGCGGTGAACGAAGCCCTGGCATCCGCGGCCCCGGCGGCTGCGCCTGAAGCGCCTGCCGCAGCTCCTGCGGAAGAACCGAAGGAAGCGCCCGCGGCGGAAGCCCCGGCCGAAGGCATCACTGTGCAGGCCAAGGGCCTGACGGGATCCTTCCCGGTGACTGTGGTGCTGAATGACGACGGCACGGTCAGGTCCGTGACGCTGGGCGAGAGCGACAGCGAGAACGACAAATCCTTCCTGGCGATGGTGAACACGGAAGCGTTCCTGGGCCAGTTTGCCGGCAAGGCTGCTCCGGTCGAAGGGATCGACGCGGTCACCGGCGCGACGACGAGCAGCAATGCCATCGTGGCCGCGGTGAACGAAGCCCTGGCATCCGCGGCCCCAGCGGCTGCGCCTGAAGCGCCTGCCGCAGCCCCTGCGGAAGAACCAAAGGAAGCGCCCGCTGCTGAAGAACCTGCGGCGGAAGCCCCGGCCGAAGGCATTACCGTGCAGGCCAAGGGCCTGACGGGTTCCTTCCCGGTGACAGTGGTTCTGAATGACGACGGCACGGTCAAATCCGTGACGCTGGGCGAGAGCGACAGCGAAAACGATAAATCCTTCCTGGCGATGGTGAATAACGAAGCGTTCCTGGGCCAGTTCGCCGGCAAGGTTGCTCCGGTCGAAGGGATCGACGCGGTCACCGGCGCGACGACGAGCAGCAATGCCATCGTAGCCGCTGTGAACGAAGCACTGGCATCCGCGGCCCCGGCGGAGCCGGTTCCTGCCGCCGAAGGGAAGGAGATCACGGTTCAGGCCAGGGGCCTGACGGGATCCTTCCCGGTGACGGTGGCGGTGAACGCGGACGGGACGATCAAGTCTGTTACCCTGGGCGGGAGCGACAGCGAGAACGACAAGCCCTTCCTGGCAATGGTGAACACGGAAGCGTTCCTCAGCCGGTTCGTGGGCAAAAGCGCTCCGGTCGAGGGAATTGACGCGGTAACCGGTGCTACGGCGAGCAGCAACGGCATCGTGGCCGCGGTGAACGAAGCCTTGGCACAGGCTCAGTAAGCGGAAAGGTGGTAATCGTATGAGCAAAACATTTCGCGGCGGGGTTCATCCGCTGCCCGGTCTCCATCAGGGAAAGCCGCTGACTGACAATAAGCCTGTCAAGCCTTATGTGTCGGAAACGGTATGCATCCCGCTGAACATGCATATCGCCGCGCCGCCGTCCGCTCCCGTCGTCAAAAAGGGCGATCGGGTGCTGATGGGTCAGGTCATCGCCGAGGGCGTCGGCCCCCGCGGGGTGCCGGTGCACGCTTCCGTCTCCGGCACGGTCAGGGAAGTGGGCGCCGTACAGCAGCTGGGCGCGCGGACTTCCCCCTGCATCACCATCGAGAACGACTTCCAGGACGAATGGGTGGAGCTCAAAGGCCTGGGCAACGTCGAAACCTGCGACGCCGCCGCCATCATCCCGGCCATCCAGGCCGCGGGTATCTGCGGCATGGGCGGCGCCGGCTTCCCCACGCACTTCAAGCTCTCCGTCCCGCCGGACAAAAAGGTGGATACCATCATCCTGAACGGCGCGGAGTGCGAGACCTATCTGAACGCCGACCACCGGCTGATGCTGGAATCCCCCGGCAGGGTGGTGGACGGCCTGCGGGCCGCGATGCGGGCCGCCAATGTGGAGACCGGCTACATCGCCATTGAGGACAACAAGAAGGACGCGATCGCCGCGGTCACAAAGGCCGCCAATGGACGGAAGGGCGTTCAGGTGGTATCGCTCAAGGCGAAATACCCGCAGGGCGCCGAAAAGCAGATCATCAAGGCGATCACCGGCCGCGAGGTTCCCTCCGGCAAGCTCCCGGCGGACGCTGGCTGCATCGTGATGAACGTCGGTACGGCTGCCGCCGTGGCGGACGCCGTGATCGACGGAAAGCCGCTGGTGGAGCGCATTACCACGGTGACCGGCCGGGTGCGGGAGCCCTCGAACCTGCTGCTCCGCATCGGCACCATTTTCCTGGACGCCATCGGCGCCTGCGGCGGCTACACGGTCGACGAGCCCGGCAAGATCATTTCCGGCGGCACGATGACCGGCATCTGCGCGCCCAGCGAGACGGTCTCCGTGACGAAGACCTGCGGCGGCATCGTCGTGCTCGACCAGAAAGAGGCCACCTCCCTGGAGGAAAGCCCCTGCATCCGCTGCAGCCGCTGCGTGGAGGTCTGCCCGATGCACCTGAATCCCTACAAGCTCAAGAATCTGTGCGACATGAACGACCTGAAGGCGGCCCAGGAGAACCACATCATGGACTGCATTCTCTGCTCCAGCTGCTCGTACATCTGTCCTTCCAGGCGCTGGATCATGTCTTCCATCAAGAACGCGCGTGAGCTGATCATCGCGCAGCAGAAGAAGGGGGTGTAAGGGATGGCGCTTCATATTTCCACCGGTCCCCATCTGAGAAGCCGGCAGGACACGCCGAGCCTGATGCGGGATGTCCTCATCGCCCTTTGTCCGGCAGTCGCGGCTTCCCTGTATTTTTACGGTCTGACGGCGCTGTGGATCCTGCTGGTTTCTACCGCCTGCGCGGTCCTGAGCGAATTCCTCTGGCAGAAGCTGATGAAAAAGCCGATCCGCCTGAACGACTTTTCCGCGGCGGTCACCGGCCTGCTGATCGGCCTCAACATGCCGGCCACAGTGCCGGTCTGGGTGCCGGCCATCGGCAGCGTGTTCGCCGTCATCATCGTCAAGCAGCTTTTCGGCGGCATCGGGCACAACTTCCTGAACCCGGCGCTGGCTGCCCGCGCGGTTCTGCTGACCAGCTGGCCTTCCTACATGACCAAAGCCCTGGTGCCCGCCCGGACGCTGACCTTCGGCCTGTTTGAATCCGGCGTGGATGCCATCACGGCCGCTACCCCCCTGGTCGCCCCGGTTTCCGACATCCGCAACCTCCTTTTCGGCAACATCGCCGGCGCCATCGGCGAAACCTGCAAGATCGCGATCTTGCTGGGCCTGGTTTATCTCCTCGTCCGCGGCGTGATCCGCTGGCAGATCCCGGTCTGCATGCTGGGCACCGTCGCCCTGATGAGCTGGATCCTGGGCAAGGATCCGCTGACGGCCGTCCTGTCCGGCGGCGTCCTGTTCGGCGCGGTCTTTATGGCCACGGACTATGTCACCACCCCGATGCTGAAAATCGGCCAGGCCATTTTCGGCGTCGGCTGCGGTATCCTCGTCGTACTGATCCGAAACTACGGCAACTATCCGGAAGGCGTGACCTACGCGATCCTGATCATGAACATCGTGACGCCGCTTCTCGACCGTTCACTCAAACGCAAGGTTTATGGGGAGGTGAAACAGAATGGCTGAATCCAACAAGCCGACCATGCGCGGCGTGTTTATCAACGGTGTTCTCAATGAGAACCCGACCTTCCGCCTGGTGCTGGGCACCTGCCCGACCCTCGCGGTCACGACCTCGGCCATCAACGGCATCGGCATGGGCCTGGCGGCCACCTTCGTGCTGGTCTGCTCCAACATCGTGGTGTCCTGCGTCCGAAAGCTCATTCCGGACAAGGCGCGCATCCCCTCTTTCATTGTCATTATCGCCACCTTCGTCACCATCGTGCAGATGGTCATGCAGGCCTTCCTGCCGTCCCTGTACGACGCGCTGGGCCTGTTCATCCCCCTGATCGTCGTCAACTGCATCATTCTGGCCCGGGCGGAAGCCTTCGCCAGCAAGAATGGCCCGCTGATCTCCGCGATGGACGGCCTGGGCATGGGGCTGGGCTTCACCTGCTCCATCACCCTGATCGGCATCATCCGCGAGCTGATCGGCAACGGCACGGTCTTCGGCATCTCCCTGCTGGGCGCTTCCTATCAGCCGATGTTGCTGCTTGTCCTGGCCCCCGGCGGTTTCATCACCTACGGCCTGGTGCTCGGCATCATCAACGCCATCACCGCCCGCCGTCAGGCCGGAAAGGAGGAGTAAGTCATGCGGATCACCGATATCGGTTCTTTCTTCCTCTTCATGGTCAACTGCGTGCTGTGCAACAACTTCATCTTTTCCCGGTTCCTGGGCTGCTGCCCCTTCCTGGGCGTTTCCAGCAAGGTGCAGACGGCCACCGGCATGGGCCTGGCGGTTACCTTCGTCATGGGCATCGCCTCCCTGGTCACCTATTTCGTGAACCTCGTGCTGGCGGCCCTGGGCGTTGAATACCTGCAGACCATCGCCTTCATCCTGGTCATCGCGGCCCTGGTGCAGTTCGTCGAGATGTTCATGAAAAAGTCGATGCCGTCCCTGTACTCCGCGCTGGGCATTTACCTGCCCCTGATCACCACCAACTGCGCGGTGCTGGCCGTCACCATCATGAACGTGGAAAACCACTACAACCTCTTTGAGTCCGTTTGCAACGGCGTGTTCGGCGCGCTGGGCTTCATGCTGGCCATCGTGCTGATGGCGGGCGTGCGCGAGCGCCTGGAAACCTCCGACATTCCCAAGAGCTTCAAGGGTTTCCCGTCCAGCCTGATCACCGCCGGTCTGATGTCCATCGCTTTCATGGGCTTCCAGGGCCTGGTCAAGTAAAGGAGGAAGCGCGGAATGAAAATTCAGTGGATGCAAGTTCTCTACGCTTTGCTGGCCCTGGGCGGCGTCGGCGTGATCTTCGGTTTCATCCTGGACATTGCGGATAAAAAGTTCGCCGTGGAGCAGGACGAGCGGGTCACCAAGGTCCGCGCGGCCTGCGCCGGCGCCAACTGCGGCGCCTGCGGCTATCCCGGCTGCGACGGCTTTGCGGCTGCCGTGGTCGCGGGGGAAGCCCCGGTCAACGGCTGCACGGCCGGCGGCGCGAAGACAGCCGCCGCCATCGCGGAGATCATGGGCGTTTCGGCCGGCTCCAGCGAGCCGAAGGCGGCCCGCCTCCTCTGCCAGGGCGCGCACGGCGTTGCCAAGGAACGCTATCATTACGACGGTTATAAATCCTGCCAGATGGCCAGCCAGATGGTGGGCGGCCCCAAGATGTGCTCTTACTCCTGCGTCGGTCTGGGCGACTGCATGGACGTCTGCAAGTTCGACGCGATCCGGATCGAAAACGGTATCGCCGTCTTCGACGAAAACAAGTGTGTCGCCTGCGGCATGTGCGAAAAGGCCTGCCCGCGCCACGCCATCGCGGTCGTCCCTCGGGACGCCACCGTCCTGGTCCGCTGCCAGAACAGCGATACCGGCCGCGTCGCCGTCGAGGCCTGCATGAAGGCCTGCATCGCCTGCAAGCGCTGTGAAAAGACCTGCCAGTACGACGCGATCCACGTCGCCAACGGCTTTGCCAGCATCGACACCGCCAAATGCACCCGCTGCGGCGAGTGCGCCAAGGTCTGCCCCCGCGGATGCATCACGGTCATCGGCGGCCAGGCGGAGGTCGTCGCCTGATCAGCGTTTCATCATTGAAAGACCAGCCCCTTCTGTTCGTTCAGAACGGAAGGGGCTGGTCTTTCAGGTTTATTCTGTCCCTTATCTGTTTTCCAGGGTCCGGATGACTTTGGCGGCGGTTCTTTCCATCTGGAGGCTCCGGATGGTTTCTTTGTCCGCGGGAACGCCGCCCACGTATTTTTTCCATTTGCTGACGGAGTTGTTGTCGAGAAAATCTCCGTACACCCAGCCGACCAGGTGGCCGTCTTCTTTGGATTTCTTTGCCCGGACCACCAGGTACCAGTTTTTCTTATGGCCGATGCAATAGACTGTTTCGTTGTTCATGAGTCCGTCGTAATAATTCACGATCTGCTTGTGGCCTTTGGTGCCGGCGATACCGGCGCGCATATTGACATAGTCTCCGCTCACCTTCATGACCCTCTGCTTCATTTCCTCTTCATCGAAGAGCAGTTCCCTGATTTCCGGGGTAATGGGTTTGTGGACAAATTTGGCTTCGTCCCAGAAAATATAACCGGTCTGACCGTCCCTGGTTGCGATGCGGTACCATAGGCCGCCGTGAACCGAAGCGATAAAGTAGACAACCGTCTGTTTTTTCAGAACAGCCAGGATGTTTCCGCCCACAGGGTCGTCCCGAAGCTGGGCCTGAGAAACCGAAATGGTCATCTTTCTTTCTTCCAGCTCTTCTGCGGAAAACGTTTCGGGCTCTGCGGCCTGAGCGGGAACGGGAAACAGCGGAAGCAGCAGGGCCGCAAGCAGGATGACGGCCAGCAGGCTCAGGGATTGTTTCATGGGAAAGCCTCCGTTTCAAAGGTACAGAAGAGTACAGATATTCCGGACTGTGTGCCGGAGGAGCACCACAGGGGCGGGTGAAAGGGCGAAGCCTGTTTGGAAAACTGCTCCGGGTTTGCCGGAATCAGCGGGATAAACAGCTTCTTTATGTTCCGGCAAAAAAATTATAGCAAAAAATGTGAAGCGTTGCAACAATTTTTTAACATTTACTTAATATTTTATTAACCAATATTTTACGATTCCGCCATAAGTTTGACATAAATCATGATGAAATCACGCCATTGTCAACAATATGCTGTTCTGATATAATAGATCCGTTGCACACAGCAGCAGGATTCCGGAACGCTTTGGAAGTGAAACAGGCGCGCTTTTTCCGGCCGTGCCTCTGAAACCAGGAAAAGGAATGAGAATGATGCAGAAGAACGAACGCTCCCGCATGCTCGGGGAGATGCCGATGGCCAGGCTCGTACCCAAAGTGAGCGCGCCGATCATGGTATCGATGCTGGTACAGGCCCTCTACAACGTGGTGACAGCATCTTTGTCTCCCGCTTTGACCCCAACGGCCTGACCGCCGTCTCGCTGGCCATGCCGTTTCAGATGCTGATGATCGCCCTGTCGACCGGCATGGGCACCGGCATCAACAGCCTGGTCAGCCGCCGCCTGGGCGGGGGAGATGCCGACGGGGCGCGCCGTGCTTCCTGGAACGGGCTGCTGATCGAAGTGCTGGGCAGCCTGCTGTTTGTGGCTGGCGGCCTGTTCGCGGCCGGGGCGGTCATGCGGTCGGTGGTGTCGGCAAACCTCGCCAACGCGGACCGCATCCTTTCCATGGGCAGGGACTATCTGTCCATCGTGACGACGTTCAGCACCGGGCTCTTCCTGGCGATCTTTTTTGAGCGCGTCCTGCAGTCTACTGGCAACACCCCGGCTTCCATGGTGACGCAGCTGGCCGGCGCGGTGACGAACATCATCCTGGACGCCATCATGATCTTCGGCTACCTGGGCTTCCCGCAGATGGGCGTGGCCGGCGCGGCCATCGCCACCGTGGCGGGCCAGTGGGTGTCCGCAGTGCTCGGCCTTGTCCTCAATCAGAAGAAAAACCCGGAGCTGCGCCTGAACAGGCAGGACTTCCGGATCATGAAGAGCGACCTTTCCGCCATCGTGGCGGTGGGCATACCCAGTACGGTCATGGCGTCGATCGGCTCGGCGATGAACATCGGGATGAACAGGATCCTGTCGGGTTTTGCGGAGAGCAACGCGGCCCTCAACGTGATGGCGGTGTACTTCAAGCTCCAGTCGTTCATCTTCATGCCGGTCTTTGGCCTGTCCAACGGCATCATCGCCATCATCGCTTACAATTTCGGCGCGCGCGACCGCCGGCGTGTGTACCAGTGCATCCGGGTGGCCCTGATCTGGGCCTGCTCGATCATGCTGGCGGGCATGCTGGTGTTCCAGATCTTCCCCGCCCAGCTGATGTCGATCTTTGAGTCGAAGGCGGAGAGCGAGCTGACCGCCCGTATGACGGAGATCGGCGTGGTCGCGATGCGGATTATCTGCCTGAGCTTTATCTTTGCCGCCATCGGCATCACGCTTTCAACGGTCTTCCAGGCGGTGGGCCGCGGCTCCTACAGCATGATCGTCAGCATCTGCCGTCAGCTGGTGGTGCTGCTGCCGGTGGCCTGGCTCATCGCCCGCCTGACCGGCAATGTCTACGCCGTCTGGTGGTGTTTCCCCATTGCCGAGGCCGTGGCCCTCGTCCTGTGCCTGGCCTTCTACCGCAAGTGCGACCGGGAGATGCTGTCCGGGCTGAAACGGGAGGAAGGGGCTGCCTTTTGACGGCCGTTCCGGACGGTCCGGGGCCTGTACCGGTGTTTTTTGCGGACCAACCCGAAAGGAAAGAATGCGATGATTTTCAAAGGGATCGGCCGGACTTTTTCCACCGAAAACGAACAGCAGTATGAAACCATCGGGGTGTTCTGGGACAGCCTGTCGGCGGAATACGGCCTGGAAAACCTGCAGGGCCTCGGCTACGGATGGACAGATCGTTCGATCGAGTATGTCATCGGCCTGAAAACAGGGGTGATCGACGGCGCGGACCGGGCCGTGGAAGTGCCGGACGAAGGCTGGACAACGGTCGTTGGCCGCACGGAACGCCTGGCCCGGATCTATGATGAAATCTGGCGGGGCGGCAGGCTGAGGTTCGAAATCGAAAGTTTCACGGACAGCGGAGACTGCGAGATACGCTTTATGCGGTGAAAAACCATCAGGCGGATCAGAAAAAACAAGGCCGTATGTGCGGCGTTTGAGAAAAGAGGCGCGGACCTTCAATGAGACAGACGATGCCGCGGAAAACCGGAGCGTTCCTGATGATCCTGGCACTGATCAGCATTCTGCTGACAGGGTGTTCGGACTCAGTGCTCTTCAGTGGTTCCAGAGTTTCCAGTGTTTCCGATGAAACAGGATTCCGGATGGAGTACACCGCTCTGAACAGGACGGAAACGGCCGATATGGAATGTTCGGAGGGGGAACAGCTCCGGGTGATCATTTACCATACAGAAGGAAACGTGGATGTTACGGTCGGTCAGGACGGGAAAAAGCCGGTTTACCGGGGGACGGAGCAGACAGACGCGGATTTCGTTCTGACCATGCCCGAGGGCGGAAGATATCAAATTTCCGTGACCGGCCACCGGGCAAAGGGAAGGATATCGTTTCTCCGGATGGACGGGGAGACACAGGAATGAAAGACGATTGTCCCTGATAAATGATATCAGAACGGCCCGGCTGCTGCTGCGGCCTTTTCGGGAATCCGACTATGCCGGCCTGTTCGAATTCCTTTTTCAGCTGAAGGACGACGAATTCGAGGTCTATCCCGGAATCACCTGTGAAAACGGCAGAGAGCATCTGAAAACCCGCCTCGGATCGGAAGCGTTCCGGACGGTGATCGAAAATGCCTTCCGGGGAAGGCACGCACCGGGTGTATGCCGAGTGCGACCCGCGGAACACCGCTTCGTGGAAGCTGCTGGAAAGGTCCGGCCTGCGGCGCGAAGCGCATTTCAGACAGAATATCCGGTTCCGGAAAGACGCAGCCGGTGAACCGGTCTGGAAGGACACCTGTGTCTATGCGGTCCTGAGCAGCGATGTCAGGGAGGCATGAGCGGCTGAAGGTATTCATCCGTGATCAGCATAAAAATGCATAGAAAGAAGAGGGCTGCCACGCTTTTCATCCGGCGCGGCAGCCCTCTTTGTGCTGTATTGTGATGACAGACCGTTATTTCTGACCGCAGAAAATCTGAATGGCTTCATTCACGAAGGCGGCTGTTCCTTCGCCGCCGGCGCGGTCGATGTTTTCTGTGAAATCTCCCTGGGCGGCGTACATCCGGCCGAGGGAGGAGAGCACCTGATCGGAGCAGGGATAATAATGCTCCGAGATAAAGGCCTGCAGCCTGCGGACCAGGGCCTGGGCTTCAGGGGAAGCGGGGCCCTGATCTTTGACTGCGCCGAAATCTGCGAAAATCGCCATCATCAGCCGGCCAAGCTCCTCCTGGTCCGCCTGGGTCCTGCCGGCTGATTTCTTTTCGTACGCCTGATACTCCGGGGTGCCGCCCCAGGAGGCTTTGGCCCGGGCGGCGTATTCGTCCAGTTTTTTCGTATCGAATGCTGAAAAGTCCATGATCGGTTTTCCTCCGTTTTCTCTGATTTCACGGGCAAGGGTGATCAGGCTGTTCAGATGCTCCTTTTTCAGCTGCAGCAGGGCGATTTGCTGATCCAGCGCTTTCTGCCTGTCAAAGGAGGGGCTCCGGAGGATCCGCCGGATCTCTTTCAGGGGGAACTCCAGTTCCCGGAACAGGAGGATCTGCTGCAGGGTTTCCAGCTCCGCTTCGCCGTAGAGCCGGTAGCCGGCACCGGTGTAATGGGCCGGCCGCAGCAGGCCGATCCGGTCGTAATACTGCAGCGCGCGGATGCTGACCCCCGTCCGTTCGCTCACCTCATGCACCGTCATCATCAGAAAAGCCCTCCTTGTCCGTGGCAAGGCCATCATAAGGTATGACGCAGCGTCAGAGTCAAGACCTTTCAGAAAAAAAGATGATACGAGATCAGATCTGCCGTGTTTTCAGAAACCGCCGCATTCCGGCCGGCTTTCAGTCTCTGGGGAGCAGGCGGAAGAAAGCGTCGATTTCTGCGGCGTGCCGGCCGCGGCAGATCAGGTGGTGGTTGTTGATCGGCCGGGTCAGGAAATAGCTGAAATCGTCCAGCCCGACGCGGATCTGCGTGCGGCAGAGCATGGGGCTGAAGTCCGTCTCCAGGATGCGGCCCTCCTGCACATAATAGCGGGACAGGTCTCCTTCGCACTTGAACAGCGTGCAGGCTTCCGGCTCGAACGTCCCCTGCACTGCCGCCCCGATACCGGACTCAAAGTGGGTGTTCAGGCAGTAATCCCTGAGCATCGCCGTCGGGACCGTGCAGTGGGCAAACAGGGCCGTACCCGCCCGGGTATCGAACCGGCTTGGGTTGCACATGAAGAGGGGCTCGCCCGTCACGCTGCCCATTACGGCCATCGACAGCAGGGTCGGCAGGTCGCCCTCGCAGCCGCCCCAGATGCCCTGATTGTTCAGGATCGAAAGCCCCAGGCAGCCGGTCGTGTGCACGGTGTCCAGCAGGTCAAAGCAGCGGACCGTCAGCCCGCTCAGGCCGTAGCGGCTGACCAGACGGGCAAAGGCGCCGTAGACATACAGGGCCTTTTCGACCTCGTCCCGGTCAAACTCCTTCCCGAGGAAGGCTTTGGTGTATTCGTTCGGCTCGTAGGTTTTCCGTTCGATTTCTGCAAGCAGCTCCTCCATCGGGATCTGCACAAGGCCCAGGCCGAGCCGGCGCCCGACGGCTTCGCTGTCATAGTCGCTGGCGATCAGCCAGTCCGACGGCGCGCCGATACATCCCAGGCGTTTGCCGCGTAAGGCGGACAGGGCCCGGTGAGCGCCGCGCAGCAGGCGGATCTGGCCGGCCACCTGCTCGGTGTCCCCGTGCAGGATCTCGCCCTCCCCGCCGTGTTTGCGCAGATAGCTCAGGATCTCCATCGACGCCGCCAGGGAATTGGATTCGCCGCTGGTCAGGATATAGCAGCGTTTCGCTTTCAGCCGCCCGAAGATTTCCAGGAAGTACCCCTCGCTGCCGCCGGAAGCGACGTACAGCAGGGCGAAATCCGCCGCCAGGTATTCGTCCAGCGTCACCCGGGCGAGCGGCTCGCCCAGGGCTTCAGACAGGGCGGCGGTATAGCGGTTCATGTGTTCCTGACTCACCTGGGTCAGGGGGCTGCGGATCTGATAAAAGCCGATCATCAAGTGATTCCTCCTGTTCCGGATCAATTGTGCGGGGAGCTGATCATAAAGCCTTTGCCGCTCTCAGCCGGGTGCATCCGGTATGCGGACTGAAGCGGACCGGGGCGGTTGGAAAAACCGGCTCCGGCAGAGAACATGCCGGGGCCGGTCTGTTACGGGGACGGGGAAACAGCCGAATGGGTTATTTTCCTGTGAACGCGTTATCATAGGGGAGGAAGGTCACCTCGCCGTACGCGTCGGTCATCGTATCCGGGACGCCGTTCCCGTCGACATCCTCGATCAGGACCAGTACGTTGCTGAAATAGGTTTCGCCTTTTACGTTGACGATCCTGGCGCGGTATTCGCCCGGGCGGGTCAGGGTACGGTAGCGGACGGCTTCATAAGCTCCGCCCAGGCCGATTTCTTCCTTATCGGTATGTTCCTGACCGGCTGTGTCCAGATAGGTCCGCTCAATGGTCAGGGAGCGCAGGCCCTTCCGGTCGGCCATATTGAGCCACAGCTGGGGATGGCCTTCTTCGGTCAGATTGGTGCGGAACCAGCTGAGCTTCGGTACGCCGGCGGTCGCGAACGGCACGGGCTTCTGCTGCAGGCGGCTGGCCGCCAGTTCGACCTGGCCGGACAGATCCTCCGCCTGCTGTTCCAGGTATTCGTTCTGTTCCTGCAGGACGGCGTTTTCAGCCTTTTCAGCGTCCAGGGCGGCGGAGGTTTCGTTCAGGTTCTGGGTGAGGGTTTCGTTCAGGGCTCTGGCGGTTTCGTTCGCCTCCTGCTGGACGGCCAGCTCCTTACCGGTGGCGTCCAGGCTGGTCTCCAGGCCTTTCATCTGTTCGGTCAGCTGATCCCTTTCGCCGGTCAGCCGGGTGATATTCTCCGTTGCCGTATCCAGGGCTTCTTCCATGGCAGTGATCTGGCCGGTCAGGCTGTTATGCTGATCCTGCACGGATGTCAGGGCCTTGTTCAGGTCCGCGACCTCCCGGTTCAGGGCGTCGATCTGTTTCTGGAGCTCGGTCTTTTCCGCTTCGTTATCCCGGGCCTGGCTGCCGGCATCCTGAAGCTTCATGGTCAGTTCGTCGATTTTGCCGTTCAGCGCGGCTTTTTCGGTGATCAGGGCGTTCAGCTGCTCATCGGTCCGGGTCAGGGAATCCCGCAGGGACTGCACCTGCGTGTTGAGCGTATCCCTTTCCCCGGCCAGAGCGGTCAGGCTGCCGTTGAGCCCGGTCAGCTGCGTCTGTGCCGTCTGCAGCTGTTCAGCCAGCTGGGTGCTCTCGTTCAGCAGGCCTTCCAGCCGCTGACCGGAAACTGTGAATACGTCGTCCGGATTGGCTCCCGCGTCCGGCTGTGCCAGTTCGGTCACCTTTCTGGCCAGAGAATCGCTGGTCGCGTTCATCACAGTGATCTGTTCCGTGAGCGACTGCACCTGCTGGGTCACGCCGGTCAGCTGTCCGCTCAGGCTTTCGGCCTGCTGTACGGCGGAATCTTTCGCCCGGGTAACCGCCGCCAGGGAGGATTCCATCTGCTCCATTTTCCCTTCGAGGGCGTTGCGCTGCTCGGTCGTTTCCGTCAGGAGAGCGCTCAGCTCGCTGATTTTGGCCAGGGCGTTCTGCCGGCCTTCCTGTTCCTCAGCCAGAGCCTGCCTGGTTTCGGACAGGGTCTGCGTCAGCTGGGCGTTTTCAGCCTGCGCCTGTTCCTTTTCGGCTTTTTCGGCTTCCAGGGACCTGGTCAGTTCCTCGTTCAGCGCCTGAACGGCTTCGTTCGCTTCCTTCTGCGCGGCCAGTTCCAGGCCTGTTTTTTCCAGGCTGGTTTCCAGGGAGGAGAGCTGTCCGGTCAGCAGATCCCGTTCGGCGGTCAGCTGGGTCAGGTTATCCGTGGCGGTGTTCAGGGCCGTTTCCATCCCGGTGATCTGGGCGGTCAGGCTGTCATGTTCACCTTCTACGTCAGCGAGTTTTCCGTTCAGTTCAGACAGTTCCAGATTCAGGCCGTCGAGCTGTTTCTTCAGGGCTGCTTTTTCGGTTTCGTTTTCGGAGGATTTGGTTTCGGCGCTTTCCAGCTGCCTGTTCAATTCGCCGATCTTTTCCGTCAGGGCGCTCTTTTCGGTGGTCAGGGCGTTCAGCTGGGCGTCGGTTTCGTTCAGGCTGTCCCGCAGAGCCTGCACCTGGGCGCTGAGCTTGTCTCTTTCCGCCGACAGGGAAGTCAGGCTGTCGTTCAGCTCCGCCAGCTGGGCCTGCGCGGTTTCAAGCTGCTGTGTCAGCTGGTCGTTTTCGGTGATCAGCGCCTTCATCTGACCGTCCATGGCTGTGAGCTTCCGGGTCAGTTCCTGATTGCTGGCGCTGGTTTCGGCGACCTGCTCGCTCAGTTCGGAATTGTTTTTTGTCGCGTCGGCCAGGCTCTGCTCCAGTTCGCTGACCTGTCTGGAAAGCGATTCGCTGGTCCCGGTCATCGTGGCCACCTGATCCGTGAGGCTTACCACCTGATCCTGCACGGCGGAAAGCTGGGTATTCAGGGTTTCGGCCTGCTGTTCGGCGGTATCTTTGGCCTGAGACATCGCAGCCAGGGAGGCCGTCAGCTGCCGGACCGTTTCATCCAGGGTGTTTTTCTGGCCGGTCATGTCCGCCAGGTTTTCGCTCAGTTCGGAGATCTGCAGCAGGGCGTTCTGCTTTTGCGCCTGCTCATCCGACAGCTGCTGCCTGGTTTCGGCCAGGGTCTGCGTCAGTTCGTCGTTCAGGGTTTTGGCCGCTTCGTTCGCCTGCTGCTGGGCAGCCAGTTCTCTGGCAGTCGCGTCCAGGCTCGTCTCCAGCCCCTGGATTTTGCCGGTCAGCTGATCTCTTTCGCCGGTCAGCCGGGTCAGGTCGTCCGTGGCGGTATGGAGGGCGGTTTCCATCGCGGTGATCTGGCCGGTCAGGCTGTCATGCTCTGCCTGTACGGCCGCCAGAGCTGTATTCATATCGGACAGCTCCAGGGTCAGCGCGTCCAGCTGGCTCTGCAGTTCGGATTTCTCCGCTTCGTTTTCCCCGGGACGGGCGCCGGCGCTGCGGAGCTTCCCGCTGAGTTCGTCGATTTTTGCGCTCAGCGAGGTCTTTTCGCTCAGCAGGGCGCTCAGCTGGCCGTCCGTCCGGGTCAGGGAATCCCGCAGGGCCTGCACCTGGGTGTTCAGCGCGTCCCTTTCCTCCGTCAGGGAGGTCAGGCTGCCGCTCAGCCCATCCAGCTGGGCCTGGGCTGTCTCGAGTTCACGGGTGAGCTGGGTGTTTTCGGTGACCAGGCTGTTCAGCCGGCCGTCCGAGAAATACAGGTTCCGCGTAATGTCAGGATCGCCGCTGGCGGCCGCGGCCAGCTGATCCGACAGTTCGGTGACCCGGAGGGACAGGGCGCCGCTCGTCGCGCTCATGTCAGCCAGACGGCCTGTCAGATCCTGCACCTGGCCGGTCACTTCGGCAAGCCGGCCGTTCAGGCTTTCGGCCTGCCGCACGGCGGAATCTTTCGCCTCGGATACGGCCCGGAGGGACGTTTCCATATCCTGGAGTTTACTGTCCAGCGCGTTTCTCTGTTCGGTCATTTCGGCAAGATTCCCGGTCAGTTCGGAGATCTTTGCCAGCGCGGTTTCTTTTTCCGCCTGTTCATCGGCCAGCGCCTGGCGGGTATCCGTCAGCGTCTGGTTCAGCGTCTCGTTTTTGGTCAGAGCTTCTTCCTTGGCGGCGGTCTGAGCAGTCAGGTCCGCGGTCAGGTTTTCCTTGTCTGTCTGCAGACGGCTGTTCTGCGTGATGACGCTGTTCAGCTGCTCGGAGATGCTCTGGCTGCGCTGCTTTTCCTGATACAGCAGATACCCGAGCACCCCGGCGCCGATCAGACAGATGACCAGGGCGACACACAGGATGATCAGACGTTTTTTCATGATGATACGCATCCTTTCGGTGGGTTTTCCCGTATAATAACCCTACATTACCATCATATTATAGCTAATTCGCGGGAGGTTGTATATTACGGAGTATTTAACAATTTCTTAATTTTTTGAAATGATTTTTTAATGTTTTTATCACGGATGATTCCGCGTTTACAAATCCGGACGGATTGGATATAATGGGTGGGCGGAAACATGACAAAGACGGATGGAGCGAAACACGAGATGGAACAGGCGACGTTTTTCGAACAGAGCGTTCCCGAGCCGCTGGCCGCGAGGCTCCGCCCCCGGAACCTGGAAGAATATATCGGCCAAAAGCACCTGCTGGGAGAAGGAAAAGTGCTCCGAAGGCTCATTGAGGGGGACAGCATTTCCTCGATGATCTTCTGGGGACCGCCGGGCGTGGGCAAGACGACGCTGGCCAGGATCATCGCCGGCAGGACAAAGGCGCGCTTCGTCGATTTCTCTGCCGTGACCAGTGGTATCAGGGAAATCCGCGCGGTCATGGAGGAGGCGGACAAAGCCCGCCGCTTCGGGGAGAAAACCATCCTGTTCGTCGATGAAATCCACCGCTTCAACAAGGCCCAGCAGGACGCTTTTCTGCCCTATGTGGAAAAGGGCAGCATCATCCTGATCGGGGCGACGACGGAAAACCCTTCCTTTGAAGTCAACAGCGCGCTGCTGTCCCGCTGCAAGGTGTTCGTCCTCAAGGCGCTGGAGCCCGAAGAGATCGCCGTGCTGCTGCGCCGGGCGATCAGCGATGAAAAAGGCTTCGGCGACCGGGAGGTCGTCCTGGAGGACGGGATGATCGAACAGATCGCCCGGTTTTCGAACGGCGACGCCAGGACCGCCCTGTCCACCCTGGAAATGGCGGTGCTGAACGGGGATCTGTCCGGCAGCCGGGTGACGGTCTCGCGGGAGACCTTTGAACAGGTGACGAGCAAAAAGTCCCTGCTGTATGACAAGCAGGGGGAAGAGCATTACAACCTGATCTCCGCCCTGCACAAATCCATGCGAAATTCGGATCCGGACGCGGCGGTTTACTGGCTGGCCAGGATGCTGGAGGCGGGGGAGGACCCGATGTATATCGCCCGGCGGGTCGTCCGCTTTGCCGCCGAGGACGTAGGGCTCGCGGATCCCCGGGCCGTCGAGCTGGCGGTGGCGGCCAGCCAGGCCTGCCACCTGATCGGCGTGCCGGAATGCAACGTGCACCTGGCGGAAGCGGTGGTCTATCTGTCGCTGGCGCCCAAGTCCAACGCGGTGTACATGGCGTACAACGTCGCCCGGGAAGACGCGGCCCGGCAGCTGGACGAGCCGGTCCCCCTGCAGATCCGCAACGCCCCGACCGCCCTGATGAAGGATCTGGAATACGGAAAGGGCTACCAGTACGCCCACGACTATCAGGAGAAGATGACCGCCATGCAGTGCCTGCCGGACAGCCTGAAGGACCGGGTCTATTACCAGCCTGGGGACCAGGGACTGGAGCCGCGGTTCGCCGAGCGGCTCAGCCAGATCAAAGCCTGGAAGGAACAGCGGCGGGCGGAAAAGAAATGAAACAGCAGTGCTTTATTTGTGCGAATGATCCTGTTTGGGGGCTTGCCCTGTCTTTTTTCTGTACTTTTTTCTTTGTTTTTTTGCGTTAAAGCGATGAATTGATTGACGAAAACAGCGGTTTCAGGTACAATATAACAATCATTTTGTGTTTTCCCGCGCCGGAGGAGTACAATGAACGCAAAGTTCCTGACCTATCTGATCAAACGGCTGCTGATGGCCCTTCTGACGATTTTTCTGGTGATCGCGATCACTTTCTTCGTCATGCACGCCATTCCGGCCAGCCCGTTCAGCTCCGAAAAAGCCAAGAGCGACGCCGTGATCGCCGCTCTGGAGGCCAAATACGGGTTTGACAAGCCGGTGCCGGTCCAGTTCCTGAACTACCTGTGGAATATCCTGCACGGGGATTTCGGCCTGTCCACCGGGTGGGTCGGCAATACCGTGATCGACCTGATCATCGGCGGCTTCTCCTATTCCGCGCGGATCGGCTTTACCGCCGGCCTGCTGGCAATCGTGCTGGGCGTGATTCTGGGCTCCGTCGCCGCCCTCCGCCGCGGAAAACTGACCGACAAGCTGATTCAGGTGCTGACGACGGCCCTGGTTTCGATGCCGTCCTTCGTGATGGCCACCCTGCTTCTGCTGGTGTTTGCCCTGCAATTGGGGTGGCTGCCCTCGATGGGCAACCAGCCGGGCGGCCTGATCCTGCCGGTGGTTTCCCTGAGCCTGTATCCGATGGCCTACGTGACCAGGCTGCAGCGCTCTTCGATGCTGGACGTGCTGGGCCAGGACTATATCCGGACCGCCCGGGCCAAGGGTGTCAAAAACAGCGTGGTGATCTTCAAGCACGCCCTCAAAAACACCCTGACCCCGGTCATCACCTACGCCGGCCCGATGATGGCCTACATCCTCACCGGCTCCATGGTGGTCGAGAACATTTTCTCCGTCCCCGGCCTGGGCCGCCTGTTCACCAACAGCATGCTGCGCACCGATTACATGATGATCATGGGCGTGACGATTTTCCTGGCCACGATGATCATCCTGATGAATTTCCTGGGCGATATCCTGTACAAGGTGGTCGATCCCCGGATCGACCTGAGCTGACCGGATCCGGCCTTGCACGAAAGTACCATTTTCAGGGGAAACGATATGTCAGAACACAAGAAACCGTTCAAAAACCCGCTGAGCCTGCAGATCGACCCGGCCCTGTTTGAAACGGCGACCGAAGAGGAAAAGGCCCAGCAGGTCACCATGCGGGAGTCCGTCTCCTTCATGCGGGACGCCATGCGGCGCCTGCGCCGCAACCATATCGCGATGATCTCGCTGTGCGTGATCATCCTGATCGCGCTGATCGCCTTCATCGTGCCGACGTTCTATCCGTACACCTACACCAAGCAGGATGTGACCGCCCAGAACCTGGGGCCGTTCCAGTACAGCGCCAAGGAGCAGGCCAGGATCGCCAAAGGGCAGAACGTCTTTCCCCATATCATGGGCACGGACGCCCTGGGGCGCGACTACGCCATCCGAGTGATCTACGGCACCCGCATTTCCCTGCTGGTCGGCATCTTTTCCGCCCTGATCGTCATCGTGATCGGGATCATCTACGGGGCGATTTCGGGCTATTTCGGCGGCAAGGTGGACATGATCATGATGCGCATCGTGGACATCATCTATTCGCTGCCTGACGTGCTGATCGTGATCCTTCTGTCCGTGGCCATCAAGGACTGGGTGTCCGTTTCCAAGAATACCCTGATCGCCCGGCTCGGCGCGGGCATGGTGTCCATTTTCATCGTGTTCGGCCTGCTGTACTGGGTCTCCATGGCCAGGCAGGTCCGCGGCCAGATCCTGTCGATCAAGGAACAGGAATACGTGCTCGCCTCCAAAGCCATCGGGGCTTCCCCGGCCCGGATCATCCGCAAGCACATGATCCCCAACTGCGTGTCGGTCATCATCATCATCGCCGCCATGCAGATTCCCAGCGCGATTTTTACGGAGAGCTTCCTGAGCTTCCTGGGCCTGGGCGTATCGGTGCCGATGCCTTCGCTCGGGTCCCTGGCCTCCGACGCGAGGACAGGCCTGCGTTCCTATCCCTACCAGCTGATTTTCCCGGCTTTGTCCATTTTCCTGATCGTGCTGTCCTTTAACCTCCTGGGCAACGGCCTGCGCGACGCGTTCGACCCGAAGCTGCGGTCGTAAGAAGGAGGGAAGAAGACGATGAGCATGCTGGAAGTCAAAGACCTGCATACCTCCTTTTTCACGCCCTCGGGCGAAGTGAAAGCGGTCAACGGCCTGTCCTTTTCCCTGGATGAGGGCAAGGTGCTCGGGATCGTGGGGGAAAGCGGGTCCGGAAAATCGGTGACCGCCTATTCGATCCTGCAGATCCTGACCAGCCCCGGGCGGATCGTTTCCGGCTCGATCAAGCTGCACGGCGAAGAGCTGGTGACCAAGAGCGAAGAAGAAATGCGGAAAATCCGCGGGAACAAGATCAGCATCATTTTCCAGGACCCGATGACGTCGCTGAACCCGACCTTCACCATCGGCAACCAGCTGCGGGAAGCGATCCTGCTGCATACCAGCCGCAACCGCCAGCAGGCAGAGGAGCGGGCGGTCGAAATGCTCAGGCTGGTCGGCATTTCGGAGCCGGAAAAACGGATTCACCAGTATGCCTACGAGCTGTCCGGCGGCATGCGCCAGCGCGTGATGATCGCGATGGCCCTGGCCTGCGAGCCGGACATCCTGATTGCCGACGAGCCGACCACGGCCCTGGACGTGACGATTCAGGCCCAGATCCTGGAGCTGATGCTGCAGCTGCAGAAGGAGCTGGGCATGGCGATTATCATGATCACCCACGACATGGGCGTGATCGCCTCGATCTGCGACGAAGTGATCGTCATGTACGCCGGCGGCGTGTGCGAACGCGGCACGACAGACGCGATTTTTTACCATCCGATGCACGAATACACCCGGGGGCTGATGCGGTCCATCCCCGATATGAGCGACGACGACAAGACGCGCCTGATCCCCATCGCCGGCACGCCGATCGACCTGCTCCATATGCCGCCGGGCTGCCCCTTCGCCCCGCGGTGCGACCGGGCGATGAAAATCTGCCTGACTGAAAAGCCGAAGGAATACTGGGTCGGGCATGATCATCTGTCCGCCTGCTGGATCAATGTGAAGGAAGGTGCCTGCTTTACTGAGCGGCCGGACAGGGAGGAGGCGGAAGCATGAGCGAAAAGAAAGACGCGAAAAACGCGGAAACCGCTTTTGTCCCGAATCCCGAATATCTGGTGCAGGTCAGCCATCTGAAAGAGTATTTTCCCATCAGCACGGGGTTTCTGAAAACCACCATGCTCAAGGCCGTGGATGACGTCTCCTTCGACATCCGCCGCGGGGAAACCCTGGGCCTGGTGGGGGAGAGCGGCTGCGGGAAGACCACGGTCGGCCGCACGACGCTGTATCTGTACCAGCCGACCGGCGGGGAAATCTGGTTTGACGGAAAAAAGATCGAAAGCAAGGGATCCCTCCAGGAGTTCCGCCGCCGGGCGCAGATGGTGTTCCAGGACCCGTATTCGTCCCTGAACCCCCGGATGACGGTGGGGGACATCGTGGCCGAGCCGATCGACGTGCATCACCTTTGCGTGAATAAAAAGGATCGGGAGGACAGGATCCGGGAGCTGATGAGCCTGGTAGGCCTCAACACCGAGCACGCCACCCGCTACGCCCATGAGTTTTCCGGCGGCCAGCGCCAGCGCATCGGCATTGCCCGCGCCCTGGCGTCCCGGCCCGAGTTCATCGTCTGCGACGAGCCGGTCTCCGCCCTGGACGTATCCATTCAGGCCCAGGTGATCAACATGCTGGAGGACCTGCAGCATCAGCTGGGGCTGACGTACCTGTTCATCGCGCACGACATCAGCGTGGTCAAGCACATTTCCAACCGCATCGCGGTCATGTACCTGGGCCACATGATGGAAATGGCCTCCGCCAACGAACTGACCCGCCATCCAAAGCATCCCTACACCGTGTCCCTGATGAGCGCCGTGCCGATCCCGGACCCGAAGGAAAGCCGCCGCCAGCAGCGCGTCGTGCTGGAGGGGGATGTGCCCAGCCCGCTGAAAGTGCCTTCCGGCTGCCCGTTCCGCACCCGCTGCAGCCGCGCGACGAAGGCCTGCGCGGAGAGCTGTCCCGCCATGCGGGAAGCAGCCCCCGGCCATTTTGTGGCCTGCCATAATCTGTAAGCTGTGTGTTTCCCGCCCTCGGGCGTGAACAAATATCACTCATTTTCTTTAAGGAGGAAAACACATGAAGAAGATCGTAGCTCTTCTGCTGGCCGCGATGATGGCGCTCAGCCTGGTCTCTTTCGCTTCCGCGGAAGAGGGCAAGGTGCTCAGCCTGTTCCTGGGCGGCGGCACCCCCCTGTCCATGGACCCCGCGCTGAACAGCGCGTCCGCCGGCTCCAACATCATCCGCTCCGCTTTCGCGGGCCTGATGGGCTATCAGCTGGATGAAAACGGCGAACCTGTCATGAAGCCGGAACTGGCCGAGTCCGTTGATCTGTCTGAAGACGGCCTGACCTACACCTTCGTTCTGCGCGAAGGCCTCAAATGGTCCGACGGCACCGACGCCACCGCTTCCCAGGTGAAGGCCGCGTGGGAACGCGCCGCTTCCCCCGAACTGGGCGCCGACTACGGCTTCCTGTATGACGTGATCAGCCGCACCGAAGAAGGCGGCCTGGCCATCGACGTGGACGATGCCGCCCGCACCTTCGTCGTGCACCTGCCCCAGCCCTGCGCGTATTTCCTCGACCTGTGCGCGTTCGTTCCCTTCTACCCGGTCCGCGTGGACCTCGCCGACAACGAGGGCATCTGGGCCACCAAGCCCGAGACCTTCATCGGCCTGGGCGCGTTCAAGATGACCAAGTACGCCGTGGACGACGTGATCAGCTTCGAAAAGAACCCCTACTACTGGAATGCGGACGCCGTGAAGCTGGCCGGTATCAATTTCTATCTGTCTGAAGACAATACCGCCATCCTGACCGCGTATGAGAACGACACCGTTCAGTACATCCAGTCCATTTCCTCCTCCGAGTATGACCGCCTGAACGCGACCTATCCGGGCGAACTGGAGTTCTATCCCACCCAGGGCACCTGGTACATCCTGTTCAACGTCTACAAGGACCTGAGCCCCGAAGCCAAGCAGCTCACCGTGCAGGAGCAGAGCAAAGCCCGCTTCGCCCTGGGCCAGCTGGTCAACCGCTATGAAGTGGTGACCTACGTGACCAAGGGCGGCGAAAAGGCCGCGACCGGCTTCTATCCCATCGGCCTGGCTGACGGCGCCAACACCGACGTCCGCTCCGCCGAAGGCTACGGCACCTGGTATACCGGCACCAACGAGCCCTCCGACGTGAACCCCGACTACACCGTGGATCAGGTGGAAGCCCTGCAGACCCTGATCGATCTGGGCTATCCCTGCACCGGCAGCATCGAGGGCGGCGACATCTATTTCACCGACTTCCCGTCCATCGAGTTCGCGTTCAACAACAGCGGCAACAACGCCCTGATCATCCAGTACGTCCAGGAGACCTGGAACCGCTTCGGCATCTCCGGCGTGGTCAACCAGGAAGCCTGGGCCACCCTGCAGCAGAAGCTGAAGGCCGGCGACGCGGAAGCCGCCCGTATGGGCTGGGTCAGCGACTTCAATGACGTCGTGAACTTCCTGGAGATCTTCATCTCCGCTTCCGGCAACAACTATCCCCGCCTGGGCCGCTCCATCGGCGACTACACCCGCAACAGCGCAGTGACCGCCGACGCCGGTATGGGCGCTTACTGGGGCCCCGAAGGCAACCAGACCTGGGCGGAAGCCTATGACGCCCTGGTCGACGCCGTGAAGGCCGCGACCGATCCCGCCGAGCGCTCCAGGCTGGCTGCGGAAGCCGAAAAGGTGCTGATGGCCACCGGCGGCGTGAACCCGGTTTACTTCTACACCACGCCTCAGATGAAGAAGCCCAGCGTGCACGACGTGATCCGTCTGGCCGGCGGCGACGTCATCTGGACCTACGCTTACCTCGACTGATTGATTTACCCGCAAACGGGGGTGTTGCAGATATGCTGCAACGCCCCCTCTTCTGTTAACAACAGATATGAAAGTGAACAAGCTGTGCAACAGGGCATGTCTGGAAATCGACAATTTTGGTGTGGTTTGGTGGGGTTCTGAGCGCCCGGAAATGGAGCCAGTGGCTCCATTTCAGCGAAGAACGGGCCGGCAGGCCCTGGACGTACCTCATCCGTCAGGCTGCGCCTGACACCTTCCCCAGAGGGGAAGGCATTGACGAGAGGCAAAGGCGTGGGGGTTAACGAAATGGGGTTCTGAGGGCCCGGGAAATTGTCCTGTGGGTTCTGAGCGCCCGGAAATTGAGCCAGTGGCTCAATTTCAGCGAAGAACGGGCTGGTAACCCCTGGGTAATTTTCACCGAAAAACGGGCCGGTAGGCCCTGGTTGTGTCCCCCTTTCGGGGGCTGTGCAACAGCCCCAATTTTTTCTGAAAAAAGCCTTGCCAATTCTGTCCAAACGTGGTATCATATCAAATGTTGACCTGCGCGGCCGTATCACGCGCCGGGATGCACTGATTCCTGTCGGGGAGGTGAAAAACATGCCGAACATCAAGTCCGCCATCAAGCGCGTGAAGGTTTCCAAGAAGAAGAACCTGCGCAACCGTATGATCAAATCCGGCGTCAAGACCGCCGTTAAGAAGTACGAAGCTGATGTGAACGCGGAAAAGCTGTCTGGTGCCTTCGCTGCGCTGGATAAGGCCGTTTCGAAGGGCGTTATCCACAAGAACGCCGCGAACCGCAAGAAGGCCCGCCTGAGCAAGAAGCTTGCCGCTCAGTAACGTATGATTTTGTGATTTTTTCACCCTCACCCCGCCAGAACCGGCGGGTTTTTTGGTGCAGTCAGGAGGCAGCAGCATGACGATTCAGGAAAAATATGAACAGTGGCGGAAAAGCGCCGATATTTCCCTGCAGGAAGAGCTGGCAAAAATGGAAAACGACCCCGCGGCCATGGAGGACGCCTTTTACCGCGACCTGGCCTTTGGAACCGGCGGCCTGCGCGGGGTGATCGGGGCCGGCACCAACCGCATGAACGTCCACACGGTCGCCAAAGCTTCCCAGGGCCTGGCGGATTATGTCGTGAAAAACTTCCCGGAAGGGCAGCGCAGCATCGCGGTCAGCTATGACTCCCGGATCCTGTCGGATGTGTTTTCCCGCGTGGCGTCGGCCGTGTTTGCTGAAAACGGCGTAAAGGTCCATCTCTGGCCCCGGCTGATGCCGACGCCCTGCCTGTCCTACGCGGTCCGGTATCTGGGCTGCTCCGCCGGCGTCATGGTGACGGCCTCCCACAACCCGGCCAAGTATAACGGCTACAAGGTCTACGGGGCGGACGGCTGCCAGATCACCACTGAGGCGGCGGCCTTGATCCTCGGGGAAATCGAAAAGCTGGACGTCTTTGCGGACGTCCGGACAGGCGATTTTGACAGGCACCTCGCTTCCGGGATGATCTCCCTGATCGGCGAAGAAGTCTATACATCCTTTGTGGAGCAGGTCAAGGCGCAGACGATGCTGGGGCCGGACGATCAGATCGACCGGAACGTGGCCATCGTCTATTCCCCGCTGAACGGCACGGGCCTAAAGCCGGTCACGCGGACCCTGCGGGAAGCCGGGTTCACCAACATCACCGTCGTGCCCGAGCAGGAAATGCCGGACGGCCATTTTCCGACCTGCCCCTATCCCAACCCCGAAATCCGCGAGGCGATGGAGCTGGGCATCCGCACGGCGAAAGAAAAGGACGCCGACCTGCTGCTGGCCACCGACCCGGACTGCGACCGCGCCGGGATCGCCGTCAAGAACGCTTCGGGAGACTTTACCCTCCTGACCGGGAACGAGACCGGCATGCTGCTGCTGGATTATGTCTGCTCCCGCCGCACGGCCCTGGGGACCATGCCGGAAGACCCGGTGATGGTCAAGACCATCGTCACCATCGACATGGCGGAACGGATCGCGGCCCATTACGGCGTCCGGACGGTCAACGTGCTGACGGGCTTCAAGTTCATCGGCGAGACCATCGGCCGGCTGGAAGCGCAGGGCAGGGAATCCAGCTACATTTTCGGCTTCGAGGAAAGCTACGGCTACCTGTCCGGCACCTATGTGCGGGACAAGGACGCCGTGAACGCCTCCTTCCTGATCTGCGAGATGTTTGCCTGGTACCGCCGGCAGGGCGTAAGCCTTTTGGACAAGCTGGCGGAACTGTACCGGATGTACGGCTACTGCCTGAACACCCTGCACAGCTATACCTTTGAAGGCTCCGCCGGGTTTGAAAAGATGCAGAACATTATGCGTTCCTTCCGGGAAGGGATCGGAGAGATCGGCGGGAAGCGCGTGGAAAAGACCCTCGACTATTCTTTGGGTCTGGACGGCCTCCCCAGGTCTGATGTGCTCAAATTCCTGCTTGCCGGGAACTGCTCGGCCGTGGTGCGTCCCTCCGGCACGGAGCCCAAGCTCAAGGTCTATCTCTCCGTCAGCGCCGGGGACCGGGAAACCGCCCTGGCGGAAGAAGAACGGATGGCCGCCCAGCTGGCCGGCTTCTTTGCCTGATTCCGGGGGAAGGATATGAACGTCACACTTGCCCGGATGTCCTCCGGCAGGGCGGAGTTGAAATGGGTCAAAGCTCTCTTCCTTGCCGCTTTCCCGCCGGAGGAGAGGCCGCCGTTTTTCGTGATCCGATGGCGTGCCAGGCATTTTACCGACTGGTGGCTGATCCGTTCTGACGGGCAGAACGCCGGCTTTTTCTACGTGATCCGGGATGAAAGGCTTGCCTATCTGTTTTTTTTCGCGGTGGACGAAGCCTTCCGCGGCCGGGGCATCGGCAGCGAAGCCCTGCGGCAGCTGATCAGGCTGTATGAAGGGAAGAACTTTTTCCTCGCAATCGAGCCGCTGGATGAAACGGCGGACAACTATGCCATGCGGGTCCGCCGGCTGGGCTTTTATCGGAGGAACGGCCTGCATCCGCTTGACCAGTGGACCCGGGAAGGCCCGGTGGTGTATACCCTGCTGGGCAGCGCAGGCCGGGTCGGCCGGGAAGACTATACCCGCCTGATCCGCTCCTGGTGCCGGTCTTTTCCCCTGATGTCCGTTCCGTTTGAGATCGGGGACGGGGACGCGATGGAACAACAATAAACGATATGCCCCCGTCCGGGCTTCCTTCGCAAAGAAGTCCCGGACGGGGGCATATCATTTTGCCGGCGGTTCATTCATCGAACAGCGACAGGATGTCTTCGTCCGTCAGCTGGGTGGGGAGCATTTCGCCAGCGGTGATCAGCTGGTCGAAGAGCTGGCGCTTGTTTTCGCTCATACGGACCACCTGTTCTTCGATCGTGTTGTGGGTGACGAGGGAAAAGACGTTCACCGGCCTGGTCTGGCCGATGCGGTGCGCCCGGGCGGTGGCCTGGTCCTGGGCGGCGGGGTTCCACCAGGGGTCGTAATGGATCACCATGTCCGCCCCGGTCAGGTTGAGGCCGGTGCCGCCCGCCTTGAGCGAGATCAGGAAAATGCTGCCCTGGCCCTGGTTGAAGCGTTCCGTCAGCTCCTGACGCTCTTTGGTGGGGGTGTGGCCGTCCAGGTACAGGGTCTCGATCCCCTCCTGGTGAAGCCGTTTTTCGAGCAGGCGCAGCATCGTCGTGAACTGGGAGAACAGCAGGATCCGCCGGTGCTGCTGGATGGCCTGGGGCACCAGGTCCATCAGCAGGTCTTCCTTGCCGGAGCCGCCCAGGTAGCCGTCCATGCACAGGGTCGGGTGGCAACAGACCTGCCGCAGCTGCATGATGGCGGAGAGGATCTGCGTCCGTCCCCGATTCATGCCCTGATGGCGCAGAATGTCGTCCACCCGGACGCGGCACTGGTACAGAACGGCGTCGTAAACCTTTTTCTGCTCCTCCGTCATCTCGCAGTAGAGCGTATGCTCCATCAGCGGCGGTAGCTCGTCCAGCACGTCCTCGCGCAGGCGTCGCATCAGGAAGGGACGGATGCGGGTGCGCAGGTCGTCCCAGCTGTTGCCGTCCTGGTAGCGCTTGAGGAAGCGGGCGTAGGACGGCAGATAGCCCGGCAGGCAGAAATCCATCAGAGACCAGAGCTCGCCCGCGTGGTTTTCCATCGGGGTGCCGGTCAGGGCCAGGCGGGTTCTTGCCTGCAGCTTCTTGACGGCCCGGGCGGCGACGGACTGGGCGTTTTTGATCTGCTGGGCCTCGTCCAGGACGGCGAAGTGAAAGGGGATCCGGGACAATTGATCGATGTCCCGCCGGATCAGGGGATAGCTGGTGATCAGCGCGTCCGGCGGTTCGGCGGCGGCGGCGTTCAGGATCAGCTCGCGCTCCGGCTGGCTGCCCTGCACCAGCGTGACGGAGAGGTCCGGGGCGAAGCGGGCGAACTCGTTGACCCAGTTGTACATCAGCGACCGGGGGGCGACGATCAGGCTGGGCAGCCGGTCGGGCAGGTCGTGTACGCGCTCGATGGCCGCGATGGTCTGGATGGTTTTCCCAAGGCCCATGTCGTCGGCCAGGATACCGCCCATGTGCAGGGCGTCCAGCGTCATGATCCATTCGTAGCCGCGGACCTGGTAGGGACGCAGGGAGGAAAGGCGGAGCGGGGGAATGACCGCCTGCAGGGAGGCGGCCCGGGTGACCTCCTCGGAAATGGTGACCGGAAGGTGGTTCTTTTCGACCAGGGCGTTCAGATAGGCGGCCCGGTACATGGCCAGCGGGCGGATGTCGGCGTCGTCTTTCCGGGCGGGCTCTTCGTCCGCCTCGCTGACGGCCTGCGCCAGGGTCTGCCACTCGTCCAGGCCGGAAAGGTCCAGGAAGGAGCCGTCCTGAAAGCGGAAATAATCCCGCTTTTCCTGAAGGGCGCGGAGGATCGGCCTGAGCTCCTCGATTTCGGTGTCTCCGTCCAGCAGCGTCAGGATGATGCCGCTGCCGCGCACGTTCATCCGGGCGGTCAGGTGCGGCCGGCGGGGATCCATCTGCCGGAACTCGTTGCTGAAAAAGACCTCGGCATATTTGGCCAGCTTCTGCGTGCCTTCCGTGATGAAGCGGTAAATGGCCTCGGTCCCGTGCAGGACGGCGATGTCCTCCCGCACATGGAACCCGGCGTGGGAGAGCAGGTGCATGACCTCGCCTTCCCGGGCGGCGTCCCGGTAGAGAAAGATGTTGGCCGGCATCTCCCGGGAGAAGGGATTGATCTCATAACTGCCGTAACAGAACAGGATCCGGGCGGATACGTCCCGGTTGATCTTGTCCAGATAGACGGTGATCCGGAGGGGCAGGCGGACCAGCTTGTCCTCCAGGTCCCCCTGAATGGCGACGGCCATGGACTCATAGAGGACGGGCAGGGTCTCGTTCAGGAAGACGGCCGCTTCCGGCCCGGCAAACTGATAGACCACTTCGCCGCCCTTGAGATCCCGCCGGATGGCGGCCAGCAGCTGGCGCTGGTTGCCGGTCATGCGGACGGCCTGGCCTTTGAAAGCGACGTAGCGGAAGTCTTCCGTCAGCCGGAACAGGGGGCCGGGGACGCGGATGACGGCGTTCAGGTCCTGCAGGGTGCCGTTCAGGCTGCAGAGGATCGGCAGCTCCTCTTCCGGGATGCCCTCCTGCTGGGTGACGTTTTCCCCGATTTCGAGCAGGAACGGGATGTCCTCCAGATTTTCCAGCACCAGGCCGGCATAGCGGTCCAGCGGCAGGGTTTTGCCGCCCCGGGCGGGCAGATGGTCCAGGGTTTCCTTTTCGCAGTAGATCGTATACAGGAAGTCCAGCAGCCGTTCGATCTTTTCGTCAAAGCCCATGCGGGCAGGGTCCAGCGTAAAACGGCTGCTGAAGACGGTTTCTGTTTTCTGCCGCCAGTCGCGCAGGAAACGAAGCATCTGGCGCACCACATACAGCCGCTCCTGCCCCGTGCGCAGGGACAGGGACAGGCCTTCCTTGAGGTGGGTCAGCGTGATCTCAAGCCTGACAGGCTCTTTTTCCCGCAGGATGTTCGAGGAAAGCGCGGACAGGGGGTTGATGGTTTTTTTCCGGCCGAATCCAGTCATATGTTTACTCCGATGGTCATTTGGCAGACGGCAGAAGCGATGTTTATTCTTTCAGCGGTTATCAGTATCGGATATCCCACAGGATCAGGCCCTGGGCGGGGGCGGTGAAACCGGCCAGCTGCCGATCTTTCCGTTCCAGGGCGGCGCGTATGTCGGACGGGGTTTTCCGGCCCTGGCCCGCTTCCAGCAGGGTGCCGGCCATGATGCGGACCATGTGGTAGAGAAACCCGTCGCCGGTAAAGCTCATCGTGAGCTCCGGCCCGTTTTCGGTCAGTTCAACGGCCCGGACGGTCCGGACGGTGGATTTGTTGCTGCGGCCGCTGGAAAAAGCGGCAAAGTCATGCGTGCCGGTCAGCACGTCCGCCGCTGCCCGCATGGCCGGCAGGGAAAGCGGTTCCGGAAAGGCGTACAGGTATTTCCGCTCAAAAACGTTCGGGCAGTCCGACCGCCAGACCCGGTAGCGGTAGGTCTTTTCCCGGCAGGAGAGGCGGGCGTGAAAGCGCTCCGGCGCTTCTTCGAGCGATACGGCCCCGATGTCCTCTGGAAGATACCTGCGCAGGGCGGAGAGCGTTTCCCGCGGATCGGCCGGCGCGGATGTGTGAAAGGAGCAGACCTGCATCCGAGCGTGCACGCCGGCGTCCGTCCGCCCGCACCCGCTGATCCGGATCTCCTGCGCGAGGATCCGCGACAGGGTTTCTTCCACCCTGCGCTGGATGGTGTTCCCTGTATTGCCCTGACGCTGCCAGCCGGCATAGCGGGTGCCGTCATAACAGAGGGTCAGCTTATAGTTTCCCACTCGATCCGCCTCCCCGATTGGCGCTGCGATTGTTCGTCAGCAGAAAATTATAACAGAAAACCGATTGTCTTTCAATCGTTTTCCCTGATAGATCACAGATAAAAAACAAGCAAAAGACAGGGTGGATTTTTTGCCCCCGGTTGTGTATAATCAGAGGGACACGGGCAAAGGAGGGATCGCTGTGCTCAGGATACCGAAAAAGGACGCGCTGCTGTGGTTCCGCTTTTTCAGCGAACTGCCGGAGGATGAAGAGCTTTCGCCCCGCCAGCAGGAGCTGGCCGGCGCGGTGTTCATGCAGTTGGAGGACGCGGCGAACGCCCGTTTTGACCGGCTGAAGGGGGAAATCGGGGATTTAAAGAGCCTGGACGGCCGGACGCTGTTTGTGGGCCCCGAGGAGCGCTTTCCCAAAGGGTGCAGGTCCTGCCTGATGGGGACCGGCCTGAGCGCCGTCCGCCGGACGAACCGCTGCGATGCCAACTGCCCCTTCTGCTATGATTACGGCGTGCTGGACCAGATCCCCCCGATCGGCGAGGGGCTGTGGGAGATCGGCGGGACCAGGTTCTATGAACAGGACCTCCCGATGCTGATGAACATCCAGAAGCGGCCCACCGGCATTGCCTACGTCTACCTGGAACCCTTCATGGAAATCGAAAAATACTACGGCGTCGTCCGGATCTTCCATGAGCACGGCGTCCACCAGCACCTGTATACCAACGGCCTCAAAGCAGATGAAGATTCCCTGCGACGCCTGGGGGAGAGCGGGCTGGATGAGATCCGCTTCAATCTCGGCGCGTCGAAGGTTTCGGACCGGGTGATCGAAAACATCCGGCTGGCGAAGCGGTATATCCCCCAGGTCGGCATCGAAACGCCGATGACGCCGGAGTTTTATGAACTGTTCCAGCAGAAAAAGGACCGGATCCTTTCTGCCGGCCCGGACTTTATCAACTGCGCGGAGCTTCACCTGAACGAAAACAACCTCGTCAATTACTGGGGTGAAAGCCTGTACGCCTGCCATATGGGCTATGTTTCCCCAGTGTGGAGCAGGGAGATCTCCCTGAAAATGATGGCCCAGGCCTCCAGGGAGAATTGGGGGATCGTCGTGCACGACTGCTCCAACATGACCAAATTTGCCCGGGACCTCAACCTCAGGGCGAAGGAGGGCGGCTGGTTCGGCGCCAGCTCCTACGGGGCGGAGTTCAGCCGCATGCCGTATGAGGCCTTCCTCCCGGCGCTGGAGGACAATGATCTTCCCTTCGTGGAGGAAGCGCCGCTGCCGGAAGGATACCGGGTAGGGGACATTGTTATATAATACATGGTCAGGGGCTGCCCCACACGATGCACCGCAGCCCCTGACCATA
>JBGUJG010000010.1:0-31180 GCA_045113695.1 Christensenellales bacterium | reverse complement strand
CCTTCCATGAGTTCAAAGGACAGCCCGTTCACCGCCGTCAGTCCGCCGTAGCGTACGGTGATCCCTTTTCCCGTCAGCATCCTGTTTTCCCTGCCCTTCCGGTGCGGCAGTAAATGATCACAAAAGCGGCCGCCCCGACCAGCGACGTCACCACGCCGATCGGCAGTTCCACGGGGCTTGCCAGGGTACGGGCCGTCAGGTCCGCCAGCAGCAGGAAAATAGCCCCGGCAAAGAGCGACGCCGGGAGCAGCCGCTTATGGTTGGGCCCGACCAGCATCCGGGCAATATGGGGCATCACGAGGCCGACAAAGCTGACCGTGCCGGAAACGGACACGCACACCCCGATCAGGGCGCACACCGTGATCAGGATGACCAGTTTTACCCGTTTGACATTCACCCCGATGTGCCGGGCGTTGTCCTCCCCGACGGCAAAAGCGTTGAGTTCCCGGCCGTGGCGCAGGATCACGCCCCCGCACACCGCCAGCGCAAGGAAGAGCAGTCCGGCCTGACCGTAGCTGGCGCCCGAAAAAGAGCCGAGCGTCCAGAAATGAAGGGAACGGGTATGTTCGCCGGCAAAGGTGACGATCAGCGAAATGACGCTGGAAATGAACATCGTAAAGATCACGCCGATCAGGATGATGCTGCCGGTAGCCAGCGACCGGTCCAGAGCGTAAGCGACCGACAGGATCAGCACCATCGAACCGAAGGCAAACGCCATTGCGCTGACCATGACCCCGCCGAACGGGAAACCCGGCAGGGTAAAGCCCGCGGCCAGCGCGACGACCGCACCCAGGGCCGCCCCGGACGATACGCCCATCGTGGACCCGTCTGCCAGGGGGTTTCGCAGAAGGCCCTGCATGGCCGCTCCGCAGAGGGACAGGGACGCTCCGGCCAGCGCGACGCAGAGCACCCGCGGCAGACGCACCCTGAGCAGGATGCTCCGGATGACAGGGTCCGGGGCGGGCAGGCCGAACAGCGCGCTGCGCACAGCGGCCGCAGTATCGGGAAGCGAAACAGGCACGCTGCCCGCGCAGACGCAAAACGCCGCTGTCAGCAGCAGGCCTGCCGCCAGCAGGGCGTACGTCAGGGGGGCAAACCTGTCTCTTCTCATCTCCCGGCCATTCTTCATCGTACTGCGTCCTTCTTCACCCTGAAACGGGGAGCCGGAAGCGATCCGGTTCCCCGTGAATCATGTCGTTACGCGGCCGGAACAGCCTCTTCCGGTTCCGCGCCGTTTAAAAAGCCGAACAGTTCGGCCGCCGCGTCCCGCAGCCTTGGGCCCGGGCGGGAGAGGGCGTTGGAATCGGAAGCGTTGAACACCCGGCCGTCCTGCACCGCCTTCATGTCCTGCCAGCCGGGGCGGCTGATGATCTCCTCTGCCGGGGTGGGACCTTCGCCGTAGTACATGCTGATCGTCACGATAATATCCGGGTTCCGGGCGATCACCTGTTCCTCGCTGACGGGCGCCCAGCCGGAAAGGTCCGAAAAGACGTTCGTCAGGCCGCAGATCTCCGCCAGTTCATCCATGAAGGTGCCGCTTCCCGCCGTCCACAGCCCCCACTGCAGGGGAGAAACTTCGAAGTAGACCGTTTTGCCCGCTGCGGGTGACCGGGCCCTGATTCCTTCAAATGTTTCCTGCATGCCGGCAATCACGGCTTCGGCGTTTTCTTCCTTCCCCATCAGCCGGCCGATCATGCGGATGGCGTAATACACGCCTTCGATGTCCTCCGCCCTGCTGACAGCGACCCGGACGCCGTTTTCCTCCAGCCGCTTCACCTGCTCCTCGCTCTGGGCCATGTCATTCATCAGGACGACCTGGGGACGGAGCGCCAGGATTTCCTCGATGTTGGTCTCCTCGCCGGACTGCACCACCGGCAGGCCGGCGATGGAGGCGGGATAATCGCAGTACTGGCCGACGCCCACCAGCGCGTCCTCACAGCCGATCGCGCACAGGATTTCGCAGTCCGACGGCTGCAGGGCCACGACCCGGGTGACGGGCTCCGTCAGGGTGATCTCCCGGCCGTACATATCGGTAACGGTGACAGCTTCTCCGGCCAGGACGGGCAGGCAGCCGCTCAGCATCAGCGCTGTCAGGAACAGGGAAAACGTCTTTCTGAACATCTGTTTTGTCTCCTTCACTATGCCTTTGGCCTGGCCGGGCCGGCTTTGGCTGGCGGATCATCCGCATGCCTTGCCAGATAGGCCTGTTTTTTCCGTTCATCCTCCGCCTCCAGGGAAGCGGAGGAATGGTTGCCGCCCAGGAACTCCAGATGATGCCGGAACTCGTGCCGCAGGATACCGCGCAGGATACTTCTGGCTTCCTCCGGACCCGCATGCGGGTACACCCGGTCAAAGGAACCTTTGTACACGATGATCTGACGGACGCCCGCATACACCTTATACAGCCCCATGGTACAGATATCATTTCCGCGGGCATACGGCGGGACAGCCGACGTCTCCGAAACGATTACCCCGCCGGTCAGTTCCCGGAAAAACGCTTCCGGCAGCTCGTCCAGCAGTTCCGAAACGATAGTCCTGAATTCTCCGGCAGAAATCATGATCCTTCCCCGAAAGCCCCGGCATACGTCTTTCCCGGCAGCTTATTTCTTATCCTTGTCTTTCTTCTTTTTCGTCTCTTTCGAAGCGTTTTCCTCAGGCAGCTCTTTGAGCAGTTCTTCCCTGTATTTCGCAAACGTCTCCAGCCTGTCTTCGGTAACCTCCGGATAGCGAGGGTCCATCTCCTGCAGGGTGGCAAGGATGATTTCGGAGACGACGTAGCGCATGTACCACTTATGGTCGGCCGGCACGACATACCACGGGCAGTGCTTCGTCGCCGTGGCGTTGACGGCGCTTTCGAACGCTTCCTGATAGTCGTCCCAGTAGGAGCGCTCTTCATAGTCGCTGCCGCTGAACTTCCAGTTTTTCTCCGGCTCCTCGATGCGGGACAGGAAGCGCCTGGCCTGCTCATCCCTGGATACGTTCAGGAAAATCTTGACCGTGCGGACGTTGTTCCGGTAGAGATATTCTTCGAAATTCCTGATATCCTCATAGCGGCGGTCAATCACTTTGTCCAGATCGATGCGGCGGGCGTTGGCCTGGGAGCGGTACAGCTTCTTGACCTTGCCGATCAGCACATCCTCATACTGGGAGCGGTTGAAGATCGCGATCTCGCCCTTGGCCGGCACCTTGGCGGCGATTCGCCAGAGGAAGTCATGCGCCAGCTCGTCCGAACTCGGGGCCTTGAAGGCTGCCTCGTGCACACCGTGCGGGGAAAGGCAGGACAGAACGGCGCGGATCGTTCCGTCTTTGCCGGCCGCGTCCATCGCCTGGAAGAGGAAGATGACGCCTTCTTTCTTTTCGGCATACAGCTTCGCCTGCAGCTCGTCGATCAGGGCGTTGTTCTTCTCCAGCTTCGCTTCCGCGTCTTTGCGGTCTTCGCAGAGGCTGGTTTCGTCCGTCCGGCTTTTCGAAATCTGAAAAGAACGGGAACCGTCGTAGCGGTACTTTTCAAAGGGCATGTTTTTTTACCTCCACCATCCTATCATGTTCAAAGGGCAGAACTGCGCAAAAATGATTCTGTGCCATTATACCACAGGTCAGCAGAAAGCGACAGACGGCGTGTTGATTTTCTTTGCTCCGTCCGGCTGAATCCCGATGTCCGTACCGGTTCACTCCTTCAGCGCAGCTCTCTGTGCTCATCCAGGATCTCGGCGTCGCAGTTTTCCTCTACGAACCGGGAGATTTCATCCATCAGGCTGTCCGCCATCGCCTGATGCGGCACGAGGGCGGCTGCCCCGATCATGATGATCTGATGGACATCCTGTTCGCCGGTCTCCGCAGCAGAAACATGGAACCGGTTCTGCAGCTGGGCGATGAGGCTCCTGACGATCATCCGTTTTTCCTTGAGGCTGCGCACCCAGGGCGCACGCAGCCGGAAGGTGATCACGGCAACCGGCATTCTTTCACTTTGCGTAATATTCATAACACCACTCCGCGATCTGCGTGATCAGTTCTTCCGGCAATGGCCGGTCATACGGCAGGCGGATGGTCCCCTTGCTGACGTCGAAACCGCTGAGCCGTCCGGCAAACGCCGCCACCGCCTCATCGCCCGGATACAGCCCCAGGTGTTTTTTGGACGCCGCGAAATGAATGATGTTCCTGCCCTTCCGAAACGTCGGCATGCTCCAGGAAATCGTTTCCTGCGCTTCCGGCATGGCGGCCCGGAGAAGCTGCCTGACCTGATTCAGATACGGTCTGGCCGCTTCCGGCTGGGCTTCAATATACTGATCGACCGAATCAACTTTCCCGCAGCAGTGCTGCTGGTCTCTCCGGCTGAAAGCCCGGCCGCATCCGGGGCAAATCCACTTTTTCTCCGTCATGGCGCTTTTCCTCTTTCCGTGAAATCCCGCCGATGGGCTGATCCGATCTTATGATTATTATACCCGAAAACGGAAGAAAGGCAACGGCTGAATGAAAAAAGACAGCACAGTCTCCAGACCGTTACCGGTTCAGAAATACTGAGCTGTCTTTTTCTTCAGAAGCATAGGGAGCCCGTCAGCAGTACTGTTCCGCCCACGCCTTCAGTTCATCGGCGGACGCGCCGGATGCGAACCGTTTTCCGCCGGGAACGTCCGCCCGGCTGATTTCCGCGGCACGGGCAGGGGCTTCTTCCCCGATGCCGCTGCTGCCGGAGGTGGCGAAAAGGACCACCTTTTTCCCGGTAAAGTCATACGCCTCCAGGAAGCTGTCAATCACGGACGGTTCGCGGTACCACCAGATCGGATAGCCCACGAAGACCACATCCGCTTCGCCAACCGGCGCGTCAGTATCCGCCAAAGCCGGACGGCAGGCCTTGTCCTGCATCTCCAGCGATGAGCGGGACTGCGGGTTCCGCCAGTCAAGGTCGGCCTGGGTATAGGGTACCGCGGGCCTGATTTCATACAGCGGCGCACGGATGGCTTCCGCCAGACGTTCCGCCAGGCCGACCGTCACCCCGCCGGCAGAAAAATACGCAACGAGCGCTTTCATGTTATGATCCTCCTTCAGGTTTACGTTCAGGCTTTGGATGGTTCCCGACAGATCACGGCTTCCGGACAGTGGCAATATATTCCGCCCCGTCCGGTACGGTAATCCCCGGTTCAGAAACAGCCACTTCGGGCTTCTGTCCCTGCTCTTCCAGGCCCGTCACGAAATGGCACAGGGCGATGCCCACGTCGATTTTCTGCAGGTCCCCCGTCTTTTCGCTGATATAGCCTTTGTCATGCTTTTCGTAAAAGTGGAAGCCCTGATCCGTGACGATGACCCGCCAGGGCTGCTTGTTGACCGCGGAAGGCGCCCAGCGCACCATCTCCATCAGGTCCCGGATCTCCGCCTGCTTTTCCTCAGGCAGACCGGTATCCCACGCCCCGTCAAAGAAAATCTTTTCCGCAGGCAGCCGCGTATCGGCCCCTACGCCTTTCCTCATCACCGTTTCCCGGATCGAACGTTTTTTCGCCGGATAGCCCAGGGGGCTGACGCAGGGCATCATTTCCCCCGGCCCAAGCCCCGCCGCCTGCTCGAACAGTTCCCGCTTCATCGTCCCGCCGATCCAGGTGGTGCCAATCCCCAGCGTCCAGGCGTACAGCACAAGTTTTTCAAAAGCGTAGCCGAACGCGGCGTCCGCGTAAGGCCCCTTGCTGACCATGCCGGCAGCATACAGGGTTTCCCCTGAGATCACGGGGCTGGAGAGGCCGTGTTCTCTGGCGTCCAGGAGCACAAACCGGACCGGAATGCCGAACGGATTGTCAATCGTCCGGATATACTGTTCCAGCTTTTCCCGGTCCTCCGCACGCAGGAGATTGCCGTCAAACGTGCGGACGCTCTTTCTTCCCCGGATGGTTTTCAGCAGTTCGCTCATCGTAAGCCCTCCGTTCAGGACGCACGCCGTTACAGCAGGGCCTTGACGCAGGCTTCCACCGCCGCGATATCGGCGGTCGGCTCGAAGCGGGCGGCCACGTTTCCTTCGCGGTCGATGATGAACTTGGTGAAGTTCCACTTGATGTCGGGCTTTTTGTCCCAGTCCGGGTCTGCCTTGGCAAACATCTGCTCCAGCAGCGCCTTGTAGGGATGCTCGTCGAAACCGGCAAAGCCCTTCTGGGATTTGAGCCAGGTGTACAGGGGCAGCTCGTCCGCTCCGTTCACATCCGCCTTTTTCATCTGCGGAAAGGTGGTGTTAAAGTGCATCGTGCAGAACTCGTGGATCTCATCGTCCGTGCCCGGCGCCTGACCACCGAACTGGTTGCAGGGAATGTCCAGGATCTCCAGACCCTGGTCGTGGTAATCCCTGTACATCTGCTCAATCGGCGCGTACTGGGGGGTGAAGCCGCAACCGGTCGCCGTGTTGACGATGAGAAGCACCTTGCCGCTGTACTGAGACAGGCTCACTTCGTTTCCCTGACGGTCTTTGACCTTGAAATCATAGACTGTTTTCATTTTGAATCTCCTTTTCTTTTTTATGGTTTTTGTTTTTTTCGTTTTCCAGCAGTTCATACAGCAGGGCGTACAGCTGCTGCGCCTTTTCCGCGGGCAGGTCGATGCAGCCCGCCACCTTTCCGGGGACGTCTTTGGCCTTCTCCTGGAGGGCCCGGCCTGTTTCCGTCAGCGTGATCTCGACCACGCGGTCGTCTTCCCGGGAGCGGCGCCTTTCCACGTAGCCGGCCTGCTCCATCTTTTTGAGCAGAGGAGACAGCGTTCCATTGTCCAGCATCAGCTTTTCGCCGATCTCTGTGACGGAGATACCGTCCTTTTCCCACAGGACCAGGAAAACAATGTACTGTGTATAGGTCAGCCCCAGCGGCCTGAGCCAGGGCGTGTACAGGCCGGTAACATTCCTGGCGGCGGCATAAAGCGGAAAACAAAGCTGATTGGCCAGTTTCATCGCCTCATGATAGTCGTAATCCATGGCTCCTCCCTTCCTTATGTTTGATACAAATATATTTTATCATACACAATTTGCCGTGTCAACAGGTTTCCTCAAAAAAACGCTGCCGGAAAGACAGCGTTTTTTTGAAGGATACTGGCAGGCCGCGGCCCCTCCCCCATCCCGGCGCCGCTTCCGGCCTCCGGAACGGGCGCATTATGCCCGCTTCCTGCCGCCCGTCCGGATCGTGGCGGCGTAGGCGCTGTTGCAGAGGCCCAGCACCGCCGACAGGATGAACAGGGTTTCGATCCCCAGCGTTTTCCAGATCCAGCCGCCGAACAGGGCGATGAAGATCGTGATCAGATGATTGACGGAAACCCCGGTCGAGATCGTCGCCCGCACCTCGTCCGCGCTGTCCGAAATATCCTGCACGTAGACATTGGACGCCATCGAGGCCAGCGAGATGATGGAATCAAGGATATAGTTGAGGCAGCACACGATGAACGCGATATGCATCGGGAAGATATGGTGCACAAACCCGTAGAAAAAGCAGACGATGACCAGGATCAGGGTATCCGCGATCATGACGGTCTTATACCCCACCCGGTCGATGATTTTCCCCACCAGGGGGGACGCAAAGAACCCGCAGACAGAGGAAACGGCAAACAGGGCACTGATGGTCATGGCATTGGCTCCGTAGAACAGGACCAGCACATAGGGTCCGAAGGTAAAGAACACCTGTTTCCGGGCTCCGTAGAAAACCTCCAGCATATAATACTTCGCATACTTCTTCCGGAAATAGAAGCGCCGCTTGTTGGCGTCCGGGGCGCTGGAACCTCTGACCCGAAGGCTGGAGACAAATCCCAGGCCGATGATGGCCGCGCTGACGGCAAAGACGGCGCGGTAGAGCCCCGGCGATACCCTCACGAAAAAGAAGGTGGCGATGATAATCAGGTACCCGGCCAGAGTGCCGATCTGCTGGGCCGCGTTCTGCAGGCCCAGCGCTTCCCCGCCGCGGCCCTCCCGGGAATACTGGAGGGACAGCGTATTGCGCATGCCCAATTGCATGTGATCGCCCAGGGAATAGATGAAAATGCACAGGATCACCAGCACGCGGCCGGCGGGCACCACGGCCTGGGCCGCCATGCCGGTCAGCATGAACAGGGCGCCGAGTTTATAGATGCGCTCCGCGGAGAACGTATACAGCGCCGCCAGAATGAAGACCAGCAGCAGGCCCGGCAGTTCCCGGAAAAATTCGGAAACGCCCTTGTCAAACCCGGACATGCCGACGATTTCCGCCAGATAGTTGTCGATGATGCCCTTGTACAGCCCGTAGGCAAGCCCGAACGTGATGACCGACAAAAAGAACGCCCTGTATTTTGATTCCGGCCTGAATACCGTTTCAAATCGTTTCATCATGGCTTCCGTTACCTTCATCCCCGGCGTTTTTTACCACTGGGGATGGATGATGTCCCGCAGATACTGATCATAAATCCTCCGGACGGCCTGCATCTGCTCTTCGGTCAGCGGCGGAAGCTCGGATGCCTGCACATTGTCCAGCACCTGGGCAGCGCGGCTGGCGCCGGGGATGACCACGCTGACCTGCGGATGCATCAGCACCCAGCGGACGGCGATGGGGGCCAGGCGGTCCGTTCCGAAGACCTTTTTCAATTCCTCCGCCGCTTCCAGGCCCAGCTCATACGGTACGCCGGAGAATGTTTCTCCCTTGTCAAAAGCCGCGCCTTCCCGGTTGTAGCTGCGGTGGTCTTTGGGGCCGAAAAGCGTATTCTTCGTATATCGTCCGGTCAGCAGGCCGCTGGCCAGCGGCACGCGGGCAATGATCCCCACCCCGTTTTTCTCCGCCAGCGGGAACAGTTCATCCAGGGGCTTGAGCCGGAACATGTTGAAGATCACTTCGATGGCGGAAACGCCGTAGTCCATCGCCTGAATGCCCTCGCTGACCTTTTCGATGCTGACGCCGTAACCGGCGATCTTTCCCTGCTTTTTCTGGTTTTCCAGCTCTCCGAAAATATCGTCCCGGGCAAAGACGTTAGAAGGCGGGCAGTGCAGCAGGACCATGTCCAGTTTATCCAGCCGCATTCTTTTCAGGCTGTCCTCAATAAAGCCCGCGACAGCCTTCGGCGTATACATTTCCGCCGTATGCGGATTCAGCCTGCGGCCGCATTTGGTGACGACATAGAATCTGCCCGGATGGGCGGCGGCGTATTCGCCGATCGTCTCCTCGCTTTTGCCCCCGTTGTACACGTCCGCCGTGTCGATGAAGGTGATGCCGGCCGCCTCAGCGGTTTCCAGGATCCGGAATGCCTCTTCCCGGTCAAAGGGATCTCCCCATCTGGTGCCCAGCTGCCAGGTGCCCAGACCGATTTCGCTGACCGTACGTCCCGTGCTGCCGAAGATGCGCTGTTTCATGATGCGGCCTCCTCTTTTTGTTCCTTTCATGGGCAATATAAGTCTTCCCGGCGGTTCTGTCAACAGAGCCGCTGTTTTTTCCCTGTGTTTGGGCCCGGAATTCTTTTTGATTGTATTTTGGCTCCTGCCGGGTTATAATGGATCTGTCTGACAGCGCGCCATAGATTCGTTCCTGCTCCGCCGCGGGAACCGCCGGAGAGCCTGAAAGGAATCACACCCCTGCGCTGCTGATGCCCGATCATCAAGACGTTGAATGGAGGAAAAGAAAATGAGAAACGGAACCGTTACGGTCTGCGGAAAACAAACGCTGCCCCGCATGGCAAAAAGTCTTCTCCTTCTTGCGCTGACGCACGCCCTGCTGCTTTCCACGGCAATGGCGGAGGAAACCGGCGGCTGGATTTATGATGCGGACACGAAAACGGACAGCTCCGTCTGGGCTTATCTTTTTTACAACGACGAGGAATTCTATGACGGAGTCGCCTATGAACCAAAAGCGCTTCTGGCATCCGACGGCGATACGGAAGCATGGCTGGTCGCGTACGGGACCAGGCCGGAAGGATCCGAAAGCCTGTCAGCGGAGGGATACCTCGTCATGTACATCCAGCTTTTTCCTTATCCCAAAGTCATCGGCACAAACCCGGTCGGCACCGCTCTTCAGAAAACGGAGCCGGCCTGCGAGATCAAGCTGCTGCTGGACAGCAGTCTGGTATTGGATGAAACCCAGCTGCTCCGGGAGAGCGTCCGGGAGCGCTTCCAGACCGGGGATGAATACGAGGTCATCGGCGCGGTGTATCTGGACACGCCGGCGCGCGATTATCTGAACGCCGGATGGGTCAACAGAATCCGCGTGAAGGAAGGCAAAAACAGGTATACGATCACCTGCAAAAAACGTTACCCCGTGCCGGACGGCGATCTCGAAGCCGCTCTGCAGACCGCGCGCGAAGACGGTTTTTCCCTCCTTGACGCCCAGTTTCCCGCTGAAATCGACTGGGGATACGCCAAAATGACGCTCAGCTTCTCCGCCGATATGAACGTTAAGACAAAGGAAACGCCGGACATCAGACTGCTTGAACGCGGCCAGGCGGTGCAGATGCTGGCGGATAAAATGCCTTCCGAAATGAAAAACTGGGGCGCCGAAGGCTGGGGAACCGGGCATACCGATCAGATACGCATCGCCGGGCCGGTAGAGTTCCTGCGATATTCCGGAACGCTGGACGGCCAAAGCATACGCATCGAAATCTGGCCGATCCCCGGCGCGGAAGGAACGAAAACCATCGTGGAATTTTCCAGCGAGTGCGAAAACGTAGAGGAAGCGGCCGGGCTTCGGGACGGCTTCATCGCAATCCTGGATGAGATGGGCATCCTGCTGCATGAGGACGCCCTGAAAACAGAGCTGATCCTGAATCAGCCGGACCAGTAAAAAACATCTGTTTCCGCTCTGACGGTTTTTGCCGTCAGGGCGTTTTCAATTGGCTGATCATGGTCAGCAGTTCCAGATAGAACGGCCTGACATCATGCCTGCGCAGAAGGCCTCCCTGCGGCCACATATGATCCCCTTCCACTTTGGGAAACACGTTCCAGATGCCCGGCTCTGTACGCTCTTTGTCCAGGGGCTGATACGGCGCGCCGGAGGGAGCCGATGCGGACACCGTGTTGACCAGCCCGTCGTTTTCCCGCCAGGTTTCATCCACCGTCATGCCGCCTGCTGTCCTGCCGGCATAGGCGCCGATCTGACAGGACCGCATGACGAACAGCGGCTCCATGCCTTTCCTGGGCCTCCAGGTCCCGTCTGGATTCCTTTCCGTGAAGCTGCAGGGGACAGAGAAATAGTATACATCCGGCAGGGTGGGGATCCGCTCATTCATCGCTTTTGCCCGGTCCAGATGCATGTCCGGGCCGGCGTAGTCCTCCGGATCGCGCCCGTCCTGCTTCGGACTCGTCCCCATGGACATCATCTTCGCAAGCCCGCCGCTCCACCAGGGGGTTTTGACCGCCGCGGGATCAAAATCAGGGTCTTCAAACAGATCGCAGGCCCGGTCCCAGGCGCTGCCGGTCGGGGCGACAGAGGCCGCGTAAGCGTCAAAGCCGTTATCGCGGAGATACGCGATCAGGTCCCCGCTGCGCATGCCCCAGTAGGGCATCCTCCGGTAAGCGTCATCATAGCTGCCCCAGCCGGACAGGCCGTGCACGAAGATAAACCGCAGACCATCCATTACCGTCTCCCCCATCATACCTCCCCCGGCCGTCGGAACATACCGGAGTACCGGTTCATTCATGCGGACGCTGACATAGAAAACATAAAAACAGCTGCCATCTCCGAATATGGGACGTATCAATTTCCGGAAGCGCAAAGCGCTCTGAAAAAACACGAACCATTATCCGGAGGATACAGAAAATGAGCACTGAAAACGCCATCATCAAAAACGGCCATCCTGTCGCCGGTATCATACTGGGCATCATGGGCATCGCCATGGCGCTCCTGATGACGCTGCTGTTCGGCGTGATCGCCGGCGCGGCTGCCGGGGTTCTCGGCATCGCAGCCGCGCTTCTCGGCCTGACTGCCCGCAGAAACGACGGGCAGCGCGGCGTAGGCGCCGTCGTGGCCGGCGTCTTGGCCGTCGTTCTCGCCGTCACCATGACCTTCACCTCTGTGAACACGATGAAACACCTCAGGGATACGGCAGCCGCCTCCGGCGTTGCCCCGACCTTTACCCGATATATGGACAATCCCTACCTGGGCCTGTCCTCTGTCGTGATGAACGCCGTCAACGACAAAAACGACAAGGAAGCCGTCAGGACGATCGAAAGCGAACTGGACGCGCTGAACAGGTACGTGGCGGACAGCGAAAAGGCCGCCGCGGAAAAGGCCGCCGCGGAAACCGCCCCCGCCGTCAGCTGATACGGTGCTCAAATCATCATTCCTGCCCGTCCATCCGGGGCAGGTTTTTTTGATATCCGCAGAACTTTTTCTCTATTGGGAAAAGAAACCATTTCAGCAGGCCGTACGGGAAAAGCACGCCTTCATTTCCTATCGCACGAAAAGCGCCGAAGCATGGGGATGCCGGTATCAGCGCCGGACAAAATCAACCGGCAGGCAGAGCTGCTGGGGAGGAAGCGTGGGATCGTGGATCCGCCTGCGGATCAGGTCGATCGCCGCGCATGCTTCTTCCTTCAGATGGCAGTCCACGGTAGAAATGGGTTTGGGAAACTGAATATACCCCATAATATTGTCAAAGCCCACAACAGTCAGATCTTCAGGAATCCGGACACCGGCTCCTTCCAGCAGGGTGATGGACTGCCAGGCTTCCACGTCGCAGAAAGAAAACAGGCCGGTCACGCCCAGGTTGAGCCAGTCCTTCAGCTGGGGAAGGACGGCGGCCGGATCGTCGGGGCAGGCATAAAACACATCCTGATCCGGCAGGCCCGCCTCCGCGCACGCACGGCGGAAACCGGAAAACCTTTCCCTGGAGGAAAAAACCACCTGGCGGTAGGAAAGCATGGCCAGCCTGCGGTGGCCGGCCTCCAGCAGATATTTCCCGGCCAGACAGCCGCCCTACCTGATCGTGACCGGGGTCATTGGCGGCGCGCAGATGTACGTGGAACCCCGGCTGATGTTCACCGGGAACGGCCCGGCCAACTCCACCTTCACGACGGTCATTCACCTGTATGATCGCACCTTCGTGAACTCCAAGGCAGGATACGGCTCCGCGGTGGCGGTTTTCCTGGCCATCATCATCTTCGTTCTGACACTGATCCAGTTCAAGCTGAACGGGAAGGGGGACAAATAAATGAGGACAAAAAGAAGAATTGTCGATATCGTCATCTTTGTTCTCCTAGCCCTTTCTGGTCAACGAGGGACCGGCCTGCCTGCAGCATAACGGAAACCTTTATCTGACCTATTCCGCCAGCGCCACGGACGAGCGGTATGCCATGGGGCTGCTGACACTGAGATCGGGCAGCGATCCGCTGGATGCAGCCTCATGGGAAAAATCCCCCGTGCCGGTCATGGTGACCGAGGAAGCAAACGGTCTGTACGGACCCGGGCATAATTCCTTCACCAAAGATGCTTCCGGGCAGGATATCCTGGTGTTCCATGCCAGACCCTATCCGGGGTTTCGCGGGGACGCACTGAGCGATCCCAACCGCCACTGCTTCCTTCGAACAATACGCTATACAGAAGACGGAATACCGGTTTTTGCAGAAAACCGGTAACCAGCTTGCCTCACCGCTGAGAAGAAGTAAGGCTTTCCGCTGCCCTCCCTGGCTTCATGCAGAACCAGGGAGGCTTTTGATACACGAGGTACGAAGGATGGTTTTTCCCTGTTCTTTCCGGGCAATTTTTGCTGAAACCCCTTCCGCCTCCGGAAACCGCGGTCCGGCGCTGTAATCAAATTATTCTATCATTCCGCTGCCACCTCCGCATCGGCCTGCGTATCAATCAGTGTTCGCCGGTACTTAAAAGACAGGCGAAACAAAAACACTGAAATTCAACACGATTTGCTGCATACGCAGCCCAACATGGAGGTTTAAAAAAATGATTGAAAAGGTACTTTCTTTCCTGTTTACCCTGGGCCTGATCGGCTGGAACGTTTTTGATATCGCCAACGGCAGGCAGAGTGTTTTCACCTGGATCATGCTCGGTTTCTTCAGCCTGGTCGGTCTGTTTGAACTCGGAGCGATCTTTGATGAAAAGAAAAAGCTCGCACAGAAAGACGCCGCTCAGTCCTCTGCATCATAATATGTCGGCATGAACACGCGGCCGTCCGCCACGACGGCCGCGCTTTAAAAACCGGAAGCCTGAACGGCTGGGTTTCCCGGAAATACGGAGGAATCACAACCGACGAAACAGAAACGGAGCTGCTGCAGAAGCATCAGAATCTGCAGCAGCTCCTTTTTTATGCCCGCGTGAACGGACAGGCATGGCTTCATATTCTCTTGGCAACCTCAAAGGCAATCATGAGCTTCCCCAGATCATGATTGGCAGCAGGCAGGTTTTCAATATCCCAGCCGCTTTCTCCGAGTACATCTCCGGCCTCGAGAAAATCATACAGTTCCAGTCCGTGAAAATCGCATACAGCCTCCACCCCGGCCAGTTCCATTTCCACCGCCAGGCAGCCCTCGTTCTTTCTCTTCCGGACAAGCCCGGCAGTCTCCCGGAGCATGGAGCCTGTCGTCCAGACCCTGCCTTTGACATACGGCGCGCCGATTTCATCAAAGATGGCAGACAGTTTGTCCGCATTCCGGATCAGAATATAATCCGCAGGTTCCGCATAATAGTAGGAGCAGCCCTCTCCGCGGTAGCTTTCCGTGGGGATGATATATTTCCCGGATGTCTTTTCCCGATCGAGACTGCCGCAGGAACCGAACATGATAAATTTTCCCGCGCCGGTCAGCCAATGGACGTCGCAGACTGTCTCCGCCGCGAAGGTCGAGGTGGTCCCGGAAAGGTAGAATGCGGTCTGCATGCCGTGAAGCATAAAGCTGTAGATGCTGATATTGCCGCAGCACACAGGGATCTCACCGATCACGGAACACTCATAATGCTCCAGCAGATAATCACGGATCACTTTTGAGTAAAGGATCAGACATTTATCCACGATATGACGCTGCTCTCCGTAGACGCTTTCCATGCTGACAATCGGTTCGGTATCGGCATCGTAGTCGTGAATGATCATAGCTTTCCCCCTCAAAAGCGGTCTGACACGGGGTTTGCTGCGGAAACTCCCGCTGCGGCGGCGTTCCGGCAGAGCGCCCGGCGGTTCTGAGATCAGAGAACGCCGTATGCCCTGAAGGCTTCCGTGACGGGCATGCCGTCTTCAATGGCCTTTCTCATGGTCTTTTCCATAGCCGCCTTTTCCAGCGCCTTCTCAATCACTTCGTCGGCGATTTCTTTCGGGATGACCAGCACCCCGTCCACGTCGCCAAAGATGATATCGCCGTCACGGATCGTCACCTGACCGATTTCGATCGGGCAGCGCCACTTAAATACATAGGTGCGGACGGAAGAATCCTGCGCCCAGGTTCCTGTGCAGAAGACCGGGAAATTCTGTTCAATGACCTTGGGCGTATCCCTGGAATAGCCGTCCAGCACAGCGCCGACAGCCCCCCGGGCCTTCGCGCTTGCCGTCAGCAGTTCCCCCCACAGCGCGCTGTTATGGGCCCCGGTGGCGATATAGATCTCGTTGGGCTTCAGATCGTCAAGCGCTTCCGTCAGATAGCCGAAAGGTTTCTCCTTCGGATATTCATACACGTCGTTTTCCAGCACCGTGCAGGCGTATCCCGCCAGCTTCAGCCTGTTGTCGCTTTCCTCGCCCGGCAGTTTATAAGGTTCCGCGGGCACCTGGGCCGCCAGGGGCCGGATGGCGGCGGGCAGGAACTGATGCTTATAGCCCATCTGGTCCAGGATATCCCCCACGACCGGCGTATAGAGTTTTTCTTTCATCAACGCGAACCGTTCCGCGTCGTCGCGCCATTGCTTCATAGAAGTCTGACCTCTTCTCTTCTTTCTTTATCTGAACGGTCTGCGCGTTATCACGCTGCTTGGCGGAGCGAAATCACAGAAAGCAGGGATGGCGGCAGGAAAGCAATCGTGATCGGTCTCACCCGCAGGAAACTGAAACCGCCCTGATACATGATCACAGGCCGACGCAAGCTTGAGAATTCCAACCACCTTGCTGAACAGCCGGATACCGAGCAGACCCATCAGCAGCATCACGATGTTTGTCACGATCATCGTGCAAAACAGGCCGTACACAACCAGCCTGTTGTTCTTAAAAACCAACGGACCGTGCTGATTTTTTTAAATTGTCAGCACACCCAGAAAGATAGCCGTCACGGCGTCTCCAGGAACGCCCTGGGACAGCATGGACACCATGCCCCGCCTGTCACACCATTGTTGCCGGCTTCCAATGCGGCAATGAACTGCAGGCATCCCGTTCTGAATTCTTCCGTATGCTTGGCGTTATGGCGCGCTTCGTCGTAGGCTGCAATGGAAGCGATATCCGCACCGGTGCCAGGCAATCTCCTCGTACTCAGACTGAGCATGAAGCAAATGCAAAGAATCGCCGGAAATATCTGTCTCACGCCCAGTCTTTCTGCTTCTTTTTTCCATGTCTCTCTTGCTCAGTACGCTGCATAATATTCACAAATTAATTTTTTTGGGGAAAAAGAGCAATAGTGGCCGCAGCAGGGCTTGAGCCTGCGAACCCATCGCTGTAAACGATGCGTTCCTGAAAAGCGGGGAATGTGCATTCACTGCAGCCTCTTTATTTTCCGGCCGGACGCCAGGCAGATTTTAATCCAGCGGGACGAAGCTGCAGTACAGGTGCTCTCTGCAATAGGTCTCGGCCGAACTGCCCCTGTAGCCGAAGACCTTCAGGCCAAAGTCGCCCGCGAAGGCGTCCACGCCGATGGCGCAGCCGGCGGGGATCCTGATCTGGCGGAGATTGGAGCAGTCCCGGAAAGCGGTTGCGCCGATCGAACCGCAGCCGTCGGGAATATACACCACCGTTGCGCCGATGCCGGCAAACGCTTCGCTCTCGATCCCAAGCGTACCGGACGGGATCACGAAGTCCGGTGTAGCCAGGACATTCGGATTGATGAAGCAGGCCTCGCCGTCGCCGCTCAGGCCGACGATGTAAGCCGCGTTATCGCTGAAGAAGCCGCCGACGCTGCGGCCGTTCAGGCCGGTCGTAAAGGCGGGCGTGAGGTCTGTATCGCTGCTGCTGTATGGTTCGATCGTCACGCCGACGCGGCCCCCGACGGAGCCGGCAGCCATGTTGATGTGAGTGAAATTGCCGCTGCTGTTTTTCGCGAGCACAAGGTTGGCCGCGACGCCGTCTGCACCGGTGTTGCCCGTGATAGTCGCGCTGCCGGAGAGGGCGACCCTGTCGCCGTAACTGTTGCCGGTCACGTAGACGCCGCCATACTGCGATGTATTGGCGGTGACGCTGCCGCCCTCCATGATGAAATACCCGGAGGCCGTCTGCACGTATACGCCGCCGCTGCCCTTGCCCGAGTTTCTGGCGATGCGGCCGCCTGTCATACGGAAGGTACCGCCGTTCACCGTCACGCCGCCGCCGTCCGTATAGGAAGAGGAGGCCTCGTTGCCGGTGATGCTGCCGTCCGTCAGGGTGAAGGAGCCGGGGCTGTACAGGACGACGCCGCCTTCGCTTGTGCAGTTCCGGATGGCGCCTCCTGACATCGTCACCGCACCGTAGATCTGCAAACCCGCGCCGCAGGAGCTGATCTCAACGTCCTGCATGGAAAGGCTGCTGTTGCGTTTCACATAGATCCCATACCACATGGCGCGCGTGACCGCGCCGCCGCCCACGGTGTCCGTGAGCGTCAGCTCCGCGCCGTTTTCGACATTCAGAATGACTCCCAGCACGCCGCTGCCGCTGAGCGTATGGCCGTTCAGGTCCAGCGTGACGCGCTTGCCTTCCGGAATCGTCAGGGTAGCGTCGCTCGCGGCGGCTGCCAGGTCGGCCGTCAGGACCACCGTCTGTCCGTCGCCGGCGCTGTTGATCTGCGCCTGCAGCAGGGACCAGGTGCTTTCACCCCAGACGGCCTGTGCCGTGAGATGGTCGTTCGGTGTGAAGGATGCGCCTGCAGGATAATCCTCGCCGTTGATCTGCCACGCAGTAAAGGCCATCCCGTCCGGCGCCCGGAAGGAGCATCCCGGCAACAGCGCGCTGGCGCCCGGGGTGACCTCCATCGCCGGCATGGTCCCGGTGCCGCCGTTGGGGTCAAAGTCAATCACCCAGTTCGGCGTCTGATATCCGCACACCTCACAGATGCCCTCCGCAAACCGGTGCGGTTCTTCCAAAGGTCCCCGCAGGCAGTTGGGACAGACGCCAGTATGCGCTGACCCATCGAAGGTGTAGGCGGCGTTTTCATGCGTGCAGGGTTCGATCCGGACATAGTGGCTGTCCCTGCACGAATCTACACGGTCGCCGCTCGCCGCGGGGATGGCGTCGTCTTCCGAGCTGCCCGCTTTCACCCAGGCCAGAGGGTACAGTTCCAGCGTGTTATGGTGGTTGGACCATTGGTTGCCGCCCTTTCCGATGGCGTGTTCCTGACTCACCGCGGTCACCGTTCCGCCGGTAATCGTGACCTTGTTGCCGTTGCCTTCATCGTCACCGGTGCCGCCGCCGCCGATGCCGGCACTGGTGCCTCTGCCCTCTGCGTACACCCGGCCGCCCGTGATCGTCACGGTCACGTTGTCGTTTTCGGCTCTGAAACCGCCGCCGATGCCGGCGCCGTTGGAGGAGCCCTTGGCGATCAGCAGGCCGTCCTCTTCGCTCTCTCCGTAGATTCTGAGCGAGGAGTAGCTGTCCACATAAATGCCGTCGGTCGCCTTGAGGACAGCGCCGTTCAGCAGGAGGATGTTCACGCTGGCGCCGTCCTCGACATTCAGCCGGTGGTCCACTGTCACGGTGCCGCGGACCACATACCAGGTGGCCGTCAGATCCCTGGTGCCGGAAGTCATCAGCGTATAGTTGGAATCCAGCGTGACGTTTCTGTGTCCGTATTCGTTCGTGTTAAAGTAGGTGAGGATGGTTTCCCAGCGGCCCTCATTGCTTTCGTCGCTGTCTTCCCTGTAACCGTTCCGGGTGACCCTGCAGCTTTCCACGTCGCTGAAGAAGAACGCCGTGGGGACAGCCTAGGCAAAATCGTGGTAATGCTCCGTAAACGTAAACATGAAGCCCGGGGAGGTGATGCCGATCCTCGCGCCGGTGTCCATGATATTGGTGATCGTAATCTTCTTGTTTTCGGGCAGGTAGAGGTTGGAGGGCGTGTTGTCCCACACGACGGACGTGCCTTCCATGCTCACGCTCATCGTGTTCGAGACCGGGAGACAGACGCCGCCGCCGTACCGGCCTGCCGTATTGCCGGTGACGGTGCCGCCGCGCATGGCCAGCGAACCGACGTTATAGATGCCGCCGCCGTCATAGAGGGCGCTGTTGCCCTCGATGCTGCCGCCTTCTATGATCAGGGTGCCGCCGTTGTCGTTCAGGATGCCGCCGCCGATCTCGGCAAATCCGCCGGTGATTTTGCCGCCGGTGCCGCTGTCTCTCACGGTCAGCGTTCCCTGGACAAGGATGACACTGCCGTCCTCCGCCACTTCGGTCAGGCCGCGGCTGATCGTCTGGCCGTTCAGGTCCAGCGTCACGGTCACGCCTGAGGGAACGACCAGCATCTCGTCGCCCGCGGAAGCGATCACGTCATTATCCAGGCTGATCGTGCCGCCCGCGGTCATGGCCTGCTTCAGTTCAGCCCATGTCATGTCATCCGCCGCTGCCGTACCGGCCGCGGCCAGCAGCCCCATACAGAATGCCGCAAGAAGCAGAATACGAATTTTTTCATCACTAACACTCCTTTGAACAGTACGCAGAAAATAATTCATCATTTTGAATCATTTTACCACGCAGCAAAGGGAAAGGCAAGCGGATTTCGGCCCAGTCTGCAGGCTGGCCGAATGTGACATCAGGGCCGTCTGTCTTCTGCGCCGGGAGTTCCGGTCTGACAGCCCCGTCCGCTGCACGGTCCGACATTGCATGCGCGGTAACAGATCACATGGTCATCCTGCTGGTAATGCTTGTCCGGATCGCACTGAAAAGAATGCTGCAGGTCGGTCCCTCCGAACCATTGGTATGGCGTATCCTGTTCCGTCATCCCCATACAGATCTCCTTTACGCCGTCCCTCATGCAGCGCATCAGCGAAATATCGTCCGTATCCTGAGCATGTCCGTGCAGGATGATGTCTGCCCGTTCCTGCAGGAACATCACCCTGTCCAGTTCGCTTAAGAATTGACGCATCGTCAGACAGCCGTCCAGCTGCATCCACAGATGATGGTTGATGCTGTCGCCGGTAAACAAAACCCTGTCTTCCCGGAGCAGCAGCAGAATTCCGCCAGGTGTATGGCCCGGAAGGCCAAATACTTCCAGCGTCCTGCCGCCCAGATCGATTGTGTCGCCAGGAAGAATGTCCCTGAATGGCGGGAATGTCTTCCCTTGCTCCTCCAGCATTTTCCGGTATTCCGGGTCCTCGATAAACATTTGAGCCAATTCCCGGTCGGCCGGATGAAGATACGCTTCCTGAAAGAACATGTTGCCGAAGATGTGGTCCGGATGCCCATGGGTATTCACCACCGTCAGCGGCCTGTCCGTGAGTTTCCTGACCGCCTGATACAGATCATTATATCCGTTCATGGTATCGATCACACATGCCCGTTCATTTCCGACCACCAGATACCCTGTTGCTTCATGGGCTTCATCCATCAGGAAAATGCCCGGCATGACTTCTTTGATGAACAGTTTCTTATCTTCCATTTTTCTGCGCCCCCATCTATTGAAATAAAGAATTTGAAAAGGATACTTCAAAGCCGGAAACTCAGCGCCCGAAAGAACAGCTTCCGGTTTTCCTCCGCACCGGCTTACCGGTTCAGTTCCTGCAGCAGTTTGATGCCAAGCACGGTGGCCGGAATCCGTTTGTTCGGCTGCAGGTTGGACAGAACCACGGCCGCTGTATTGGTTTCCGGACAGAATCCGAGATAACTGTTGTAATGTCCGGTGCCGCCGTTGTGCCAGATGAAGCCGTTTTCACGGTCAATCACCCAGGCCATCCCGATCTCATCCATATGGATCCCCATCATCAGATAGCTTTCCGCTGATGCGCTGATCGTTTTCAGGCTTTCATGACATTCCGCAAAGGGTGAATTCCCGTCCAGCTGCATCTGCGCATAGGCGAGCATGTCCGCTATGTCGAAAGTAAGCGCGCCCGCTGACAGATAGGCGTCATTTGCTTCCCAGTCCCAGCAGTTCCCCAGGTCACCTGTCTGACCCAATTTTCCTTCGCTGACTGCCTTGCTGATCAGCGCGGCAGTAAACTTTTTGTCAGCGACCCGATTTCATAAGTATGGATCTGCTTGGGCAGTTCCTGCCCGTTTTCTCCGTAAACCGTCCAGGACGGTTGCCCGTCCCTGATGATCCCGACACTGATCACTGCGTCTTTCTTTCACTGAGCGGTATATTCAAGCGCCCGTTTATTATACCCCCTGAGCCCACAGCCCCGCAATAAAAAGATAATGAACCTTTTTAACCTTTTATGACTGAAACCCTGCGCGAACCGGCGGACGTTCTGATATTGATCTTTTTATGAATTTGCATTTTTATGCTTGTCTTCTGCGAAAAATGGAATATAATATGGTTCGAGGCAACTAACTGATTCGCCTCCTGATTTTGAAAATCCGTGATATGAGGTGTCACTGTGAAAGGCTATCGCTCTGTACAGGAAACAGCAAAGCGCTGGGGGATCTCTGTGCGCTGGGTGAATCAGTACGCTTTGGAGGGAAGAATTCCCGGCGCGGAGCGGCTGGGCAGATCCTGGGCGATTCCGGAAGAAGCAGTCAAACCGGAGAAGCACAGATCCGGACCCAAGCCGAAAGAAACGCCTGAGAGAAGCAGCAGGAAGGACTGACAGATAAGCACTTGGCATGCATTATTTTTTACAGAATGGTTAGTTAGCTCTAACAAACGAGGTGAGGCAAATGTCTTTCAAGTATGAATTGCTGAAAAAGCTGGTTGCGGCGGCTGGCCTCAAAAAGCGATGGCTCAGTTCCACGACAGAAGAACTCCTGGAAAACCGGAGAAAGCAGAACGCGAAAAACCGCGTCCCGGCTTTGAAGGACGACGCTTATGAATTCAGCCGGATCGACGTCATGGGTTTTCCCGTGCTGAAGCTGATTCACAAAGAACATACGGACAGGGCGAATCTCTTCCTGATCGGCGGCGGTATGATCAGCGCGCCGAGGCCGGCCTCCGTCAAAAAGGCGCTGCGGTTTGCGAAGGAAACAGGACTTGATCTGTTCATCCCCTACTATCCGCTGTGCACGGATTATCCGCTGACCAAAGCCTATGAGATGATCCATAAGACCTATCAGGTGATGCTCAGGGATTACGCCCCGGAGCGTATTTCCGTTCTGGGCACATCGTCAGGCGGGAATCTGGCGCTGGGCATGGTGCCATACATCAATACCGGGCACGGGGATACGCCGATGCCGGGCTATATCATGGTCCTCTCACCGGGGACCTGTGTGGATACCGAGGAAGAGTGGCAGCGGATGGTTGAACTGGACAAAAAGGATGTGGCCATCCCGGCCCAGTATATGAAAACCGCCGTGGAGGTCATGCGCCACGGGGACAGCAGCGTGCCGGACTACATGATCTGGCTGCAGCGGGGCGATTTTACGGGCTGCCCCCGGGTGACCTTCATCTATGGTTCTGATGAAACGCTGTATGCCTGCGCGCCGTCCTTTGAGGCAGCCATGAAGAAATACGGCGTGGATTATCGGATGATCGTCGGCGAAGGCATGTTCCACTGCTATCCCCTCTTCCCGATCGTGAAAGAGGCCAAAGAGGGATGGGATCTGATGGTGCGGCTGATGAAGGAGGAGACATCGAATGAATAAGGAACTGGATTGGCCCAGAATCGCCCATCTGATGAAGATCGGCATCGCTGCTGCCCTGATGGTCCTGGTAGGCGACATGCTGCTCGGTTGGGGGATGCATGACGCGGCAAAAGGCGGCATGGAAGGCTTTCTTTCCGCTTATCTGAACCTGTCCGATGGCCGGATCTTCTGGTCCACGCTGCTGGGGCTGATCGGGATCCCGCTGGAAGCGCTGTGCTATTTTGCCGTGTATCGGCTGATCGCGCCTTATTCCCCACGCCTTGCCCACCTGTACCGCAGCGGCATTCTGGGCGTACTTGCCTTTGGCGGCTGCGGCGTACACGTTCCCTGCCTGGCCTGCGTGTTCTTCTACAAGTACATGATGGCGGCCAGCCCTGAGACGGCATTGGATGCCTCCGTCCGGTTCGGCCTGTACTTCCTGCTGCCCGGTATGATCCTGTTCTTCATCTTCTGGCTGGTGCATCAGATCGCGCATATCGCCGCCTTCTCCAAAGGCCTGACGCCTTGCCCGAGATGGTGCTGGATCTTCTGTCCGGCAGTGGGCATGGCGCTGACCATGCTGCTGAAGCTTTTCCCCGAAACGCCGCTTCGCAACGCCCTGACAGCAGGCTGGATCAGCATCGGAAACCTGTGGATGTTCGGCGGACTGCTGGCTACGATGAAAAAGGCAAAGGAGATGTGAACCATGCAGTTTGATGAGATGGGCAATCTGTCCGGCAAAACACTGATGCTCCTGCCGGGGACAGCCTGCGATTACCAGACGAACTTCGCCGCGGTACTGGACAGGCTTGGGGAAAAGTATCACCTGATCTGCGTCAACTACGACGGCTTTGACGGAAGCGGCGCCGTCTTCCCGGATATGATCACGGTGACGGAGAAGATCGAGCGGTATATTCAGGAACACTTCGGCGGGAAGCTGGACGGGGCGCTCGGCTCCTCCCTGGGCAGCACCTTCGTGGGGCAGCTGATCATGCGGCAGAAGGTGCATATCGATCACGGCATCTTTGGCAGCCCCGACCTCGACCAGAGCGGAAAGTTAAGCGCCTGGCTGCAGTCGAAGCTTGTGGTGCCGCTGCTGACCAGTTTCACCAGCAGCGAAAAGAAGCAGGCAAAGACCCGGGAAAGGCTCAAGGCCTTCTTTGAGATGAGCGATGAAACGGCTGACAGGTTCATGGAATGCTTTTCCAAATTCAGGCCCGAATCCATCCGGAACGAGTACTACACGGATCTGCTCACCCATCTTGAAGACGACATCCATGCGGAACACACTTTGGTCCACTTCATCTATGCCAATAAGATGGGAGAGAAATATTTGAAACGCTACAGGAAGTACTTTCGCGATCCGGAAATCCGTGAATTTGATATGCAGCACGAACAGTGGCTATTTGGCGGGGAGCGGTACACGGTCCCTGTGCTGAAGGCGATTGATGAATTTATGGAGACGCCGGTATGAAGAACTTCGTGAAGGAAGGGCAAAAGCTGCCTTTGTATGGTGTCGGTCCTGCGATTGTGTTCGGTATGGGTGCGGTCACCGCCATCGGGATCATACTGTCCGCATATGTCTGGAAAACAGGTATTCTGGAGGGCCCATGGGCGCTGCTCTGCCGGATTGCCGGAGCGCTGCTGATCGTCTCAGGGCTGGCTGTCTGGTTCATTGGCGCGCTGCGATCGGACATGGACGCAAGCATCGCGGAGAACCGGCTGCAGACCGGCGGCATCTATGCCTGGGTGCGCAATCCCATGTACAGCGGCTGGTGGATGCTGTTTGCCGGCATCTGTCTTGAGTGGCACAATGTCTGGACCCTGCTGACCATTCCTGCCAACTGGGTCATTCTGACAGTTGCACTGAAGCTTACAGAAGAGAAATGGCTGCTCAATCTGTACGGGCAGGACTATGCAGACTATCTGAAGCGGGTGAACCGCTGTATCCCCCGGCCGCCCCGCAGCATCTGAGAGGAGATTGATCAACATGCTTTGGTGGGTCATTGCTTTGGAAGCCGCTGCCTTTGCCATCTTGTTTACTGCCATCATTTTTGCTTATTACCGCGGTGACAGAAAATACAGTCCGGCCAGTATCTACAATTACCCGCCGGACATCCAGGAGGAGTACTTCAGGACGCATACGCGGGTGGATGTGAGCTATCAGTCCAAAAACGTGCTGCTGACGAAATCACTGGGGGTGCTGATTTTTACAGGGATCCTGTTTGTATGCGCAGCGATTGCCGGCGCCGCCACCTTCTGGCAGGGATTCTGGCTGACATTCGGGCTGATGGTCTGGATCGGCGTGTATGACACCTGCTTTCTGGATTGGGTGTTGTTTGCCAATCTGCCCATGTTCCGTCTGGAAGGCACGGAACACATGGACAGGGCCTATCATCAGAAGTGGTTTCATGTAAAAGGAATGCTTTTCCCGGGCATCATCTTTGCGCTGATCCCCGCGGCGCTGGTTGGATGGCTGATCGTGCTGGTGAGGTAAAAGCTGATAAAAGTACTGGTTTACGGCTCCGGCGTGATCGGCTGTTATCTGGCGCATGTTCTTTGCACGGCCGGAAATGACGTGACGCTGCTGGCCCGCGGCCCGTGGAAAGAACAGCTTCAGCGGAACGGACTGAGGATCCGCCATCATCTCCAGCGGAAGACCACCCTGGATCACCCGAGGGTGATCGGTGGTATCGAAGAAGAAAAAGCCTATGACGCCGTATTCGCCGTCATGCAATACAACAGAATGCGGTCGATCCTGGAACCGTTGGCGGCTATTCGTTCCCCGATCGTGGTGCTGGTGGGCAACAACATGCGTCCCGCCGCGATGCGGCAGGATATCCTGAAGTACTCTGTGTGCGAAAAGCAGGTCCTGTTCGGCTTTCAGGCTACTGCGGGCAAACGGGATCATGAAAAAGGCATGCTGATCTGTGAACGGGCCGGCGTTGGCGCCATGGATATCGGCGGGCTGCACAGCCTGCCGGACAGCGATACACAGACGAAGCTGGAGACGATGTTCAACGGCAGCGGCTACAGGCTCACCTGGCAGCCCGATATGGAAGCCTATCTCATCTGCCATCTGGCGGCGGTGCTCCCCATCTGCTATCTGGCTTATGCCTGCCATGGGGATCTGACGGGCTCCACAGGGAAGCAGCGGAAGCTGATGCGCATGGCCTCCCGGGAGGCGTACGCCATGCTGAAGGCACAGGGAATCCCGATATTGCCGGATGGCGATGATCAATACTACGCCCCCGGCATCAAAGGCGCGGTCATGCGGTTTCTGTATTTCGGCATGGCCAAATGGAAAACCGCAGGGGATCTCATCGCCTGCGAGCATTGCCGGAACGCTTTTGAGGAGATGGAGATGCTGGATGAGGATTTCGGGAAGGTACTAGCCCGCAGGCCGGAATTCCCCATGCCGAACTGGCGCGCTCTGAAGGCACTGATGCCGGGCTGGGACGCGATCCGGAAACAGTACGCCAGGGGAAGCATGAAATGATTATGTTCGTATGGCTGTAGGCGAAGGCGTTCTACGCTCACAGGCAGAGGAAATGGATCCGGCTGCTCAGGAAAGGACGGGTGTCATGAATCCATTAAACAGGCAATGGTTCTACCGGGGGCTTCGCAGACGCCTTGTCACGGCGCTTGGCAGAGCGCAGGCGGAGTCCGTCTGGGAAGCCGCAGGTAAGGAATATCAGTCGATGCTGTCAGGCAACGCGGCCCTGAAAAAACACAAAGGCGCGATGGTTCTGCCCGCAGTCGCGCTGTACCGCGCGTTGACCGCCTCCGGGGCGGATGCGGAGGATCTGCTCAACGCCTACGGCGACGCCATAGGCAGACGTTTTGCCCGCATTGTACACTGCATCACCAGCGTTCCGGGCGTTTCCGTGCTGATCTGGCGGCATGTGGACAGCATTATGGATCGCATGAGCGGAGAAAACCTCGGCTATCAGCGCCGAATCGTATCCGAACCGCCTGAGATGTTCGGGGTGGATATTCTCTCCTGCCCGTATCATGAGCTGGCCAGGGAATTGGGCAATGAGAAAGCCGTGCTGTGCATCTGTCATATGGACAAAGCCTATATGCAGGGCTTTCGCCACATTCGCTACGAGCGCACCACGGCGGTATCGGAGGGCGCGGAATGCTGCGACTATCGTCTGCGGTTCGATCCGGAAAAGAAATAGAGGTGGCACAGTGAAAGAAAAGGACCTGCCCATCGACCGCACCCGGCACGCGGTCTACACAAGGAAGGCGAAGAAATGCGTTCTGCGGCTCCTGCATCGCTGGTATGACGATCCGGCCTGCAAAGAGCTCTGGGAGAAGATCCAGCTGCATTACTGCGAGTTTCTCAGGGATGAGCCGCCCATGGCCGGCGCGAAGATCAGGGTCAGCATCTATGACCCGATCCTGATCTTCGCCTGGTACAAAGTCGTTCCGAACAAGCCAAAGCTGGAAGAAGTGCAGCAGGACATTTTTGACTGTTTTATGGGGTCATTCGACGCATTGGGCAAAATCTTCAACCTCAATCGCAGGCTGGACAACCGCCTCGCCAGCCGGATTTTTCAGAAGGCCAACGACATCCGGGTCGAGGAGATCAGGCGATTCCCCGGCTCGTTCCGGATGGGTTCCTGCTCCTATGACAGGGAAAACGGCGTGATCCGCTACAGCTTCACCCAATGCCCCAACGCGGAATTCGCCAAACGCCATCACATGGAGGACGTGCTGCCCCTTTTGTGCAACTGCGACCATCTGGCCATGCGGAAGCTCCACGCCTGCCTGATCCGGGAAGGGACGTGCGTTGAATCGCCCTGCTGCGATTACTGCATTGTGGGAGACAAAAATCCCCTCGCACAGAAGTACAAACTGGTGAAGAAGGAAAACGGCCTGCTGGTCAGTGTGAAGAAATGAGTCTGGAGGGATCACATGCTGCTCACGATCTTCCTGGCCATTGTGTTCTGCGCGGCGATCACATTGATGCTGCTGGCCGCCGTGGCGTTCATTCAGAAGAAGGAGTTTTTCTCCTCCGCCCCCAGGGAGGCGCGGGAGGCAATCCTTCCCCGTGAAAAGGAACTGTTTGCCGGTGCCAGAACCATCGGCTGGACGCTCATGATCTTCAGCATCCTTTTGATCCTGGGTGTGGGAATCGTTTCCATCTGGGAAGGCTTCAGGAGCGGGTTTACCTTCCGGCAGTTTTTTACGAGGTTTGTGCTGATCTTCACCATTTACAAAGTCTACGACATGGTCTGCTTTGATTACTTTTTGCTGATGAAGTTCCGTTTTTTCCAGCACTACTATCCGGAAACGGAAGGCGTATATCCCATGAAAAAGTACGGCTTTAATCTGAAAAGCCAGCTGCTGAAGCTTCTGGTCATTTTCCCGGCTGCTTCCGCCGTCGCGGCCTGGATCTGCAGCATATTGGGATAAGAAGGAGCGCTGAACATGAAACTGAGCATGAAAGAATACGACGCCATGCAGTCCGGCTGGCGCAAATGGATCAACGAGCATATGGAAATCGGCGGCTTCAAGGCCTGGGGCATGGATTTCACCGGGAAAGACATTCTGGAGGTCGGCTGCGGGTCCGGCTATTCCGCGTCCCTGATCGTCAAAGACCGCCCGAAAAGCTATACCGGCATGGACATCATGCCGGAGCAGCTGGAAAAGGCGGAGGCGCTGAAGCTGCCGGGCGCGCGGTTCGTCCAGGGGGACGCCGCCGATCTGAGCCGGTTTGGGGATGAGCTCTTCGACATGATCGTGGACTTTATGATCCTGCACCACGTGGAGGGCTGGCGGCGCTTTCTGGATGAAGCCTTCCGGGTCCTCAGGCCCGGCGGCGAGATGTATATCAACGACCTGACGAGAAAAGGCGTCCATCTGACGGACTTTCTCTTCCGGTGGGATCACGCGGAGGAGCCGCTGTTTACGATGAAGGAGTTTGAACAGCAGGCCCGCAGGAGCGGTTTCACGATTGTCAATAGATGCAACTACGCGGGACTCGACTTCTGCTTCAAGTTTCAGAAAGCGAAGGAGTAATTATGCTTTGGAAGATTGTCATTGAAATCCTGGTCCTGTGGGTGTGCTACGCTGCCTACATGGCTGTTCTTGTGCACAAACGCGGTCCCGTGGGCGGCCTCTTCTTCTATCCGCAGGGGATGATTGACCGGGTCAAAGCCCTGGGCCTGATCACCGAAGAGGAATTCCGGAAAAGAAAGCGGTTCGCTTACATCCTGCTCATCGTCTGGATGCTGGTGATCCCCGGCGTCATGATCCTTGGGGTCAACGGCGCGAGAAGCTACTGGGAGTGCTGCCTGCAGTTTTACGCGCTGTTCCTTGGCGCGGAGTTCTTCGACTGGCTGTTCATCGACACCATCTGGGTAGTCCTGTCCGACTGGTGGCTGATCCCCGGTACGGAAGATCTCAATGACACCTGGCACAGCGTCCATGCGAAACAATGGAAGATGCTGCAGCTGATTCCGTTCTCGGTACCGCTGGCGGCGGCGGTGGGCGGACTGTACTGGCTGATCGGAAAGATGATGTGAAAGGAGGTCCGCCGCATGATCACAACCCTGGCCGCCCTGGCAGCCGTTTGTCTTCTTTCGCTGGCGTTCATTCTGATCATCCCGCGTTTCGCGGCCACAAAGGTACTCATGCGCTTTCTGCCGCGGGACATCCGGGAGGCAGCGAAAAACCACAGTGATCCTCCTGCGGGCAAGCGGCTGATCGGGTATTTGCTCACGGCTTTGGCGGCGGCGGGATACGCGGGTCTTCTCTTCTTTCTGGGCGCGGACGGTCTCCGGCGCGGCTACGGCTTCTGGCTGCTGTTCGGGCGGTTCATGCTGTTTCTGTACGGCTACAAGCTGTTCGATATTCTGGTGCAGGACCAGTACATCGTGATCACTAAGAAGTATTTCGTGAAATTCTTCCCGGAGACAAGGAGCTGCAGGAGCTGGGATGACCGCAGCTTCAACACGAAAAACCAGCTGATCCGGCTGATCGCGTTTCCGTTTGTGTGCGCGCTGATGGCGTGGATTGCGCTGATCATCGGGAGGTAATTGTATGAACTGGCCGAGAATCATCCTGGACGGACTTTCGATGTCCCTGCTCTTCAACGCGGTGGCGGGACTGGGCTTCCTGCTGGTGCCGCAGGCCTACAGCACCATGTTTCCCAAGGAGATCAGGCAGGCGGCGGCTCCCTTTGTGGAGAAGAAGGATGTCCGCACCATGAAGCTGATCCTGTACCCGCTGTATCTGGTGCTGTTTGTCTACTGGGCGGTCAGCGCACATTTCGCGGGCATGACCGGCTTCTGGAATCTGTTCTGGGCTGGGTATATTGAGATGACCATGGTGAGCCTCTCTGATTTCATCATTCTTGACTGCTGGCTGCCGCCCAAAGCCAGGCCCTTCATCAGGGGCGCAGAACACTGCAAGGCGTGGGAACGCCGGGAGTGGCTGAAAACCCTGGCCATTCCGGAGCATGGCCTGGGCTGGACATTCCTCGTCTGCCCACTTGCCGGGCTGGCGGTGGCGGGACTGAACATGCTGTTCTGACGGAGGATGCAAGATGAATGTTCTTTGGAGGATGAAGACCAGATGAAAAAGTACGAACCGGAAGCTCTGGCAGCCGCTATCAGAACTACTTTCCAACCCTGCCGAAGGAGATTCAGCGGGATGTATATGCCCGGATGCGGAAATTGCTGGAAGAAGAGAAAGCCTACTGCGACAAGAGCAACTATGCGCACATGGCGCAGATCCTGACCTCCATTGCCATCTATGAAGTGCTGCAGAAGCACGGAAAAAGCGAAGCGGAGGCATACCGCATCGTTTCTGAAGAGATGTGGAAGTTCCTTGATCCGTCGGCGATGCAAAAACTGGCAAAGAAAAGCTTCTTTCTGCCGCTGATGAAAAAGATCGTTCCTTTCGGGTTCAAAAAGGGATCCGGCTGCGGCTGGCGCTACACCTGGCATCAGGACGATCCGAAGGATGAATTCAGATTTGAATGCAACGAATGCATCTACGCGAAAATCCTCGGCAGGCGCGGCCTGATGAAGCTCGGCGCCATGTGCTGCCACGCGGATATCATCCATTACGGCAGCCTTCCCTATACTGATTTTATCCGCACGCAGACGCTCTGCCAGGGCGGCGGGCTGTGCGATTTCAGATTCGTCCGTCATCCGACAGACGCCGGGGACGGATGGGAAAGAACAAAAAGCATCTGAAAGGAGTTAAAAGAATGGGACTGTTCAAAAAGTTTGTCAGCCAGACGAGGAAACCGGAAGGCTTTCTCGGGAAAATGATGCTGAGCGGCATGAACTCCGGCCATGCCGCCATGGCCGACTGGGGTCTTTCCCACCTGCCGCTCATCACGCCAGAAAAAGCTGTAGATCTGGGCTGCGGCGGCGGAAGA
>JBGUJG010000009.1:0-88716 GCA_045113695.1 Christensenellales bacterium | reverse complement strand
TTTTCGATATGCGGCTTCGCCGTTCGATATGCCTGACGGCACGATATGCCGCTTCGCGGCAAGGGTATAATGCCAATGATCGCAAATCTTATCGCCTGACGGCACGATATGCCCTCTCTGAGAGAGAAACAATATTATTCAGATGGAATGCACGTAAAGCAGGATTCTTTGGAACAAGAGGAGAAAGACCAATATGGATGATCACAAAAACGAACTCAGGGAAATGGCGATTGCTTTCTCTCTTGCTGTCTCTGATATGTGTGATAATATCGACGGATGCCGCTCGTATGTGAATCAGATCATCCGATCCTCTTCGTCCATAGGAGCAAATCTTTATGAAGCAAAATATGCTCAAAGCCGTGCTGACTTCATCAGCAAGCTGGAAATTGCATTGAAAGAGTGTTCTGAAACCGAGTACTGGCTGGAACTTCTTCATCGAAAAGAAAAACTGGATGATGAACTATTCTGTCAGATAAACAACATGAGAGGAACAATTCAAAGAAAACTGATTGCATCTATTATCACTGCGAAGAAGAATCAGGATCGTTGATACAGAAAACAACGGTTTTGACTGTATATCCGTCAAAAACTCCGGCCGGTAGCGTTTTTTCCGCGTATCAAACCACAGAGAAGATGATAACAGGAGGTACCCACTATGACCAAGAGACTGATCGCCCTGTTCCTCGTTCTGACGGCGCTGAGCGCCGCCGTGATCCCTGCGTCCGCGCTGGGGAACGACCACCTGGTGGCGGATTCTAGCACCCGGAAGATGACCGAGAAGGAGTGCTGGAACTGGACCTACGAGGCCCTGGGATTCGTGTTCCACGAGATCCTGGCCCGGCACGGGTTCATCTTTGACCCGAACGGCTCCTACGGCTGGTACTTTAACGCCCAGTCCTGGTATCATTCGATCGCGTCCAAAAACAATCAGGACGTGTACGCCAGCCTTTCCCGCCTGGAGTGGGACAACATCAACCTGGTCAAGAAGGTCCGGGCGGACATGAAGAAAAAGGGCACCACCAACCCCGGCGGGAAAAAGGCACCCCAGCGGAACAGCTATTACAGCAGCTCCTATTCAGAGCCCACCCTCTACGACAACAGCTTTAGCCAGATCCGCGTGAACGGGAACCTGAAGCTGGCGGTCTACTCCGCTCCCGGCACCTCTTCCTGGCGCGGGGCCAACGGGAAGGCCATGTGCAACACCAACGGCGCGGTGTACGCCGCCGGCCGCGAGGGGAACTGGGCGCTGATCGCCTATTACCTGAACAAGGGCGGCTGGCGGGTCGGCTATGTGCGCATGAGCGAGCTCAAAGGCCTGATGGACAATATCCCCCAGCTTTATTTCAGCTATTATCCCACCGAGATCACGTCCCGCTGCGAGCTGACGGATGATCCGCTGGGCTACGAGACCCCGATCACCTCCCTGTCCGCCGGCACGGCCGTCACCTTCCTGATGCGCTACCGCAACAGCCGCGGCTGGGAATATGCCTATGTGGAAACCACCTATTACGGCCAGACCGTACGCGGCTTCGTGCCGCTCAGCTGCGTGCAGGATACGGGATACTGATCGGATCAATCATCAGGAACGCTGACCCTGTTTACGGGCCGGCGTTTTTCCGTTGACGGAATTCAGCCGAAAATGCAGTTTCTGTGCTGATCGTTGACCGATTTGTACAGATAATGGGCGGACGGCAGGCGAAAATTTGACAAACCCGGAAAAATGTGATATAAAACCCACCGCCCTCATGAGTGCGCAGGCCGGGGCCGGGCGGAATGCCCTGCCGGCGTGCGGCGCCATGCCATGCGGATTTGGAAAGCCCCGGGGCCGGGCAGCCTGGAAACAGGCGGCATGGGGGGCGGCCGGAAACATATGAAGGCGTGTCTGCGCGGCGGAGGCCGGCTGACCGCATGCGATATAAACAATCCCTTTACCTGCGGACAGAACAGCGCCGGATGATGTTTCCGGTGAAAGGAGGAATTGCGTATTCGAAAAAACGAAACGATGATGCAGTATTTTGAATGGTATCTGCCCAATGACGGGCTCTGGTGGAAGCGCTGCGCCGCCAAAGCGGAACGGCTTTCCGAGCTTGGCATCACGGAAGTGTGGCTGCCGCCTGCCTACAAGGGAACCTCGCAGGAGGATGTGGGGTACGGCGTTTACGATATGTATGACCTGGGCGAGTTCGACCAGAAGGGAACGGTCCGCACCAAATACGGGACCAAAGAAGAATACCTCGCCGCGATCCGCGCTTTTCATCAGGCGGGGATCCGCGTTTTCGGGGATATCGTGCTCAACCACCGCATGGGCGGGGATGAGCTGGAAGAAGTCCGGGCGGTGGGAGACTGCCCGGAAAACCGCCTGACACAGCTTGACGGGGCGCACATGGTGCGCGTGTGGTCAAAATTCAGCTTTCCCGGCCGGGGCGGCGCATACAGCAGCTTTACCTGGGACCACCGGGACTTTACCGGCACGGACTGGGACGAAAACACCGGGCGCAGCGACCGGATCTACCGCTTCACCGGCAAGCGCTGGGCCCCTGAAACGGACCCGGAGAACGGGAATTATGACTATCTGATGGGCATGGATGTCGATATGTCCAACCCCGTCGTCCGCAGGGAAAACGAAAAATGGCTGCGCTGGTACCTGGACGAAACCGGGATCGACGGCCTGCGGCTCGACGCCGTCAAACACATCAGCTTCCCGTTTTACCGGGACCTGCTCAGGCGCCTGCGGACGGCCGGCTATCCCAACCTGCCGGCGGTGGGGGAATACTGGAGCGGGGATCTTCAAAGACTGCTCCACTACCTGGACGCGGTGGACAATGCGATGTCCCTGTTCGACGTGTCCCTGCACTACCATTTCTTCCAGGCCGGCCAGGCCGGGGCGGACTATGACCTGCGCACGGTTTTCCGGGATACCCTGGTATCCGCGCGGCCTTCGAACGCAGTCACGTTCGTGGACAATCACGACACGCAGTGCGGGCAGAGCCTGGAATCCTTCGTGGCCGACTGGTTCAAGCCCCTGGCCTACGCCCTGGTGCTGCTGCGGCAGGACGGCGTCCCCTGCGTGTTCTATTCGGACTATTACGGCAACCCCGTCCGGAACCGCCCGCTGGTGCCGAACCTCGGCAAAATGATCAAAATCCGCCGTGCCTACGCCTACGGCGTGCAGGAGGATTACTTTGACGATCCGCACTGCGTCGGCTGGGTGCGCCGGGGCGGCCGGGAGCATCCGGGTTCCGGCCTGGCCGTCGTGCTTTCGAACGCGGAAGGCGGGACCAAACGGATGAAAATGGGCCGCCGCTTTGCCGGGGAGCGCTTTCATGACGGTCTGGGCAATTGTCCCGAACCGGTGACCATCGGCGCCGACGGCTGGGGCGAGTTCCGCTGTGAAGGGGGAAGCGTCTCGGTCTGGATGCGTGATTCCGCCTTCGAGGACCTTATCGTGAACGAATGACGGCGGGGCTTTGGAGAGGAGTATCTGGAGTGAAAAATTCATGATCCATCAGAATCAGATTCAGCGGCATCTGCCCGGTCAGCGGATTCTGAAGACCAGCATTGCCGTGACCTTATGTCTGCTTTATTATATGCTCAGGGGCCGCCAGGGGGAAACCATGCCCGCGGAGGCGGCCATCACCGCCATCATCTGCATGCAGTCCGACCTGCATGACACGAGAAAAAGCGGGTTCAGCCGCCTGGCCGGCACGGTGATCGGGGCCGTATGGGGGTTTCTGTTCCTGCTGCTGATGGCCCTGTTTCCCGCCCTGGGGAAAAACCTGCTGATCCTCTACCCGCTGATCGGCGTCGGGACGCTGCTGGCCCTGCACAGCGCCGTGCTCTTTCACCGGCCGGACGCGTCCGGGCTGGCCGCCATCGTGTTTGTCTGCGTCGTGATCGCCTATCCGGACATTGAAAACCCGCTGGATCAGGCCTTCCGCCGGATCCTGGACGTCATGCTGGGGACGGGCATCGCCCTGCTGGTCAACGCCGTCCGCCTGCCCAGGGCCAGGCAGCGGAACAAGGTGTTCTTTATCCCCATGGACTGTCTGGCGGAAAACCACCTGACCCAGCTGTCCCCGCCGGTCCTGTTCCAGCTGCAGAAGCTTCAGCAGGACGGCGCGAAGATCTGCCTGGTGTCCGAACACGCGCCGGCATTCCAGACCACGCAGCTGGGCACCATGAAATTCAACGTGCCGATGATCGTGATGGACGGCGCCGCCATCTATGACCCGAACGAAAACGTATATACTGCGACGGCCAACCTGAACCCGGCTTCCTGCCGCTGGCTGATGAAACGCCTGGACGATCAGAGCTATTTCATCTATACCGTGCACAGGGACCGCAATTGCATCCACCATTACGGAACGCTGACGGAAATGGAAGAGAAGGTCTACCGGCACCTGAAGCGCTCGCCGTACCGCTATTATCTGGACGACGATCACTTTTCCGTATCGGACGTCGTGTACATCAAGATCGTCACCGGCCGGGATCATGCGGACCAGCTGCAGCGCGACCTGGAGCCCATGCTGGAAAAGATGAAGCTCCGTTCCGTCATCCGTTCCCAGCCCGGGCTGGACGAGGGATGCAGCCTGTATTTTTATGCCGTGCACGCGGATGAAGAGCATGCCCGGACCCATCTGATGCAGCTGCTCCGTCAGGAGTATCCGGCCCTGGAAGCCTGTGACATGACCGCAAAAAGCGGCTCGGACCCCGTCCGCCTGCTCCGCAGGGTGGCCCGGGAATATGAACCGCTGCTGATCACGCAGTGGATCAGAAACAAAACAGGGAAGGGGTAACCGCTTTTCCGTCAAACAAAGCAGCGCCGGTCGCAATGCCCGGCGCTGCGGCGTTTTGGAGAAGAAACGGCTGGCCTATACACTGATATCCCGCCGTCCCGTGAGCTTGAAGAACAGCAGCAGGGACAGGACGCTGGTGACGGTCAGGACGGTCGAGTAGGCCGCGGCGTTGCCGAAGCAGTCGCGGATGACCTCGGTGTAAACGGCCACGGTCAGGGTCTGGGTGCTGCCGCGGTACAGCATGATCGAGGAGGACAGCTCGCTGATCACGGTGACCCAGCTCATGATCGCACCGGAGATCACGCCCGGCATCATCATCGGCAGCATGATCTCGCCGAAGGAGCGGAATTCGGACGCCCCGAGGGAGACCGCCGCCTCTTCGATGGAAGGGCTGATCTGGCTGATGATGGCTGTGCTCGAGCGGATCGTGTACGGCATGCGCCGCACCGTCAGGGCGATGATGATGATCATGGCCGTACCGGTCAGGGCCAGCGGCGGCTGGGCGAAGGCGTACAGAAAGCAGATGCCCAGCACCGAGCCGGGGATGATGTAGGGGAGCATCGTCAGCGTGTCCACCGTGCCGGTGATGACGGACTTGCGCCGCTCCGCCAGGTAGGAGATCAGCACGCCGAAGAGGACCACCAGAGCAATCGCCGCCAGGCCGAACAGGTAGGTGTTGGGGATGACGCGCGGGTTTTTGGAGAAGATCGTCCGGTAGTTGACCAGGGAGAATTCGCCGGTAAAGATGCCGGGGGTCGATTCCTTCAGGAAGGAAGTCACGATGACCGTCAGCTGCGGCAGCAGGGCCACCAGCACTACCAGGTATACAAAGGCGTGGCACAGGATTTTGGGCCCGATTCGCTGCGGCCGGGGCTGCATGGGTTTCAGGGCGGACATGGAATAGCTGTGCCGGCGGGCGATCCACCGCTGGAGGAAGAAGAAGACCAGGGTGATGGCCATGATGATCACGCACAGGGCGGCGGCGAAATAGCTGTCGTTCGTCACCTCGCCCATGAACTGGTTGTACAGCACCACCGGGAAGGTTCGGTAGCCCTCGCCGATCAGCATCGGCGTGCCGAAATCGGAGAAGACCCGCATGAACACCAGCAGGGAGGAGGCCAGCACCGTCGGCAGCACCAGCGGCAGGATGATGCCGGTGACCCGCTGGAAGTTGTTCGCCCCCAGGCTCTCAGCGGCCTCGTTCAGGGAATTATCCAGGTTCTGAAGCGCCCCGGCGACATACATGTACACCAGCGGGAAGGACTGCAGGGAAAACACCAGCACGATGCCGGCGAACCCGTAGATGCCCTGGAAACCGATGCCGAACAGCTGGTTGACGATCCGGGTGAAGAGGCCGTTGCGGCCCAGCAGCTGGATCCAGGCGTACGCCCCGATGAACGGCGGGGACAGGTAGCTGACCACGATGCAGATGTTCAGCCACTTGCTGCCGGCGATTCTGTACTGCCGGGTGATGTAGGCGATCACCAGGCCCAGCGCCGCGCTGATCAGGGTCGCGACGATGGTGACGCTGAAGGAGTTTTTGAGGGTGTTGGTATAGTATTTTCTCGTAAAGAAGCGGGTGAAGTTTTCCAGAGTGAAAGCGCTGGTGCCGGGGTCGATCACGCTTTTATAGAGGATCAGCGCCAGCGGATAGACCACGAAGATCAGGAACAGGGCCAGGATCAGCAGGGCCAGGAAGGTCCATACCGGGGAATATCTCTGTTTCCTCATCCGGCTCACACTCCCTCCCGGATCAGGGTGGCCCGGGTTTCCGCGTCAAACACGTTCACCTTCATCGGCATGATTTCGAGGGTGACCTTCGTGCCGTCCGGGATGATGTCGGTCAGGTCGCTGTTTTCGACCACCTCGATCTCTTTGCCGTCCGGCAGGGACATGAAGTAGTGCTGGGTCATCCCCAGGAATACGCTGCTGGTGACCTCGGCGGGGATGCCGGGCGTCCCGTCGGTGTGGATGATGAACTCCTCCGGCCGGACCGCCACGTGCACCTTCCCGGATGCGCCTTCCCGCAGGGTTTTGACCGGCACCCGGTACTCATCCCCGAAGATCAGGGTATTGTCGCTGCATTCTGCGTCCAGCAGGTTGGACAGGCCGATGAACGTGGAAACGAACTCGTTGGCCGGCCGCTGGTAGATGTGCTTGGGCGTGCCGATCTGCTGGATGACGCCGTCGTTCATGACGGCGATCCGGTCCGAAATGGCCAGCGCCTCTTCCTGGTCGTGCGTCACGTACACCGTGGTGATGCCGATCTGGTGCTGGATCTGCTTGATCACGTTGCGCATCTCCACGCGGAGCTTGGCGTCCAGGTTGGAAAGCGGCTCGTCCATCAGCAGCACTTCCGGCTCGATGACGATGGCGCGGGCCAGGGCGACGCGCTGCTGCTGGCCGCCGGAAAGCTGGGCGGGCATCCGGTCGGCGTACTGGTCGATCCTGACCAGCTTCAGGATCTCGTCGGCTTTTTTGTACCGTTCCGCCCGGGGCATGCGCCGGGTCTTGAGGCCGTAGGCCACGTTGTCCCTCACGTTCATGTGCGGGAACACCGCGTAGTTCTGGAACACCATGCCCATGTTCCGCTTGTTGGTGGGAATGTTGTTGATCACCTTGTCGTTGACCCGGATCTCCCCGCCCTCGATGGTGTTGAAGCCGATGATCATCCGCAGCAGGGTGGTTTTCCCGCAGCCGGACGGGCCTAGCAGGGTAAAAAACTCACCCGGCCTGATTTCGGCGGACAGGCCCTGGATGACGATGTTTTTGCCGTACGCTTTCGTGACATTGTCCACATGTATCGCGACGCCCATAGCATTTTCTCCTTTTGCTGAAAGGGGCTGTTACACCTGATGATCGTGCAACAGCCCCGGGACAGCGGTTTATCAGTGAGGAGTGAGGAGTTGGGAGTGAGGAGTTGAATGTTCTGACTATGAACTCCTCACTGAGCGACCGAAGGGAGCGGTCACTCCTGACTCCTAACTGAGTTTTACTCCATATTCATCTCCACATGGTCCAGGTACATCTTGACGATTTCGGCCTTGTGTTCGGCGACGAAGGCGGTGGAATAGGTCTCAAACTGCTTGATCTCGCTGTCGGGGATCATCTTTTCATTGACCGGGATGCCGGCGCGCAGCGGGCGCAGGTTCAGGGCGGCGGCCACGGCCCTCTGGCTCTCTTCGCTCAGCACGAAGTCGACGAACTTCTTGGCGGCTTCCATGTGGGGCGCGCCCTTGATGATCTGCACGGATTCGCCTGGATAGACGGTGCCTTCCGCCGCATAGATCACCTTGACGGGCTTTTCGCCCTTGGCCTGCAGTTCGACGCAGGGATCCTCATAGCTCAGGCCGACCGCGTATTCGCCGTTGGCCACGCCGTTGTATACCTGGGAAGAGGAGTTGGCGGCCACGCTGCCCTTGATCTGGAGGAATTTGTCGATAAATTCCCAGGCTTCCTTGCTCATGGGGTCGCCGTTGCCCATGCCGTAGAGCATGCCGATCAGGCACTGGAAGGCGGAGGAGGAGTTGGCCGGGTCCGCGGAGATGATCTTGCCCTTGAGCTGGGGCTGGAGGAGGTCCGCGTAGCTGTTGACCTCAATGCCCAGCTGCGCCAGCACCTCGGTGTTGACGATCATCACGTTGGGCTCGGCGTAGGCGTTGTTGAAGCAGTTGGTGCCGTCGTTCCGGAACTGGGGATAGAGGGCGTCGTTCTCGGTGGAAACATAGACTTCAAACAGGTCGCGGTTGGCGGCGAGCATCGTCTCGTCAGCCGCCCAGTGGATGTCCACCGTGACGTTGCCGGTTTCAACCTCGCTCTTGACGCGCTGGAGCACTTCACCCGAGGAGCCGGTGATCATTTCGACTTTGATGCCCGTCGCCGCTTCGAAGGCGGGGATGACGATATTGTTCAGCCGCTCGTTGCGGGCGCTGTAGATGACCAGGACCTCGTCCTCAGCCACAGAGACGCAGCACAGGCTCAGCATCATGGCCAGCACGGTCAGGAACGCAAAGAAACGCTTCATGATTCAGACCACCTTTCAATTTGTTGGGATTTCTCCCTCTGCTGCCCCAAGTGTACTACAAACAGGGCCAAATGTCAATTGATTTTTGTGGAATCTGGCTAAAATTCTGCGGTTATTGCCATGATTCGCGCCGGAACGGACGGGAGGAGCACAGGACGGACGGCTTCTGCGCCGGGGAATGCGCGGACAGAAGCGGCAGCGGAAAGGATCTGACTGATGTAATACATTTGTAACAATATGGTTATATATTTTTAGCATCCGTATACTATACTATCCCTGTTCCCATAGCAATCATCCGTAGCGGATGAAACAAGCAAGGAGGAAAAGACATCATGAAAAAGCTCGTTTCCCTGATCATGGTCTTGGTCCTGCTGTTGGGTTGTGCCGTCGCCTTGGCTGACAACATCAAACTGGATTCCTTGACTTTCCAGTTTGTGCCCTCCAAGGATGCGGACGTCATCATCACCGGCACCAAGAACCTGCCCGAACTGGTTCAGGCCGAAATGGCCAAGCTGGGCTATGACATCGGCAAAGTGGAAATCTCCGTCGGAACCAGTTATGAAGCCACCGGCGAAGCCATGAGCGCCGGCACCATCGACGTGGGTTGGCTGCCCCCTGGAACATATGCCATTTACAGTCAGAATGATGAAGTAGCCGTCATCCTGACCGCCACCCGCGCCGGCCTGTCCAACGACAGCGAAAACCCCGCTGACTGGAACGGCGTCGCCAACAAGACCCTGCCAATCGACAAGCAGGTCACCTTCTACCGCTCCCTGATCTACGCCGCCCCCACCGAAAAGGGCAAGGCCATTGCCGCCAAGGTCAACGCCGGTGAAAAGCCCACCTGGGAAGAGCTTGACGCTTGCACCTGGGCCGTGGCCAACACCTCTTCCTCCGCCGGTTACATCTATCCCACCATGTGGCTGATGGACAACTACGACGGCAAGAAGATCTCCGACCTGTCCAGCGTCGTGACCCTCGGCTATGCCGACGCGTTCGCCCAGGCTGCTTCCGAGCAGGTGGACATCATCTGCTGCTACGCGGACGGCCGCCGCGACTATGAGAAGCCCTGGAACCTGCCCATTGATCAGAAGGACGAGACCGGCAAGCAGGGCATGGGCCGCGAAGGCGCCATCTGGGACGAGCTGAACGTCATCGGCGTCACCTCCGGGATCTATAACGACACCGTGGCCATCACCACCGCCAAGCCCGAAATCAACAACCCCGAATTCATCAAGGCCCTGCAGACCGCGCTGATCAACATCATCGGCACCGAAGAAGGCCAGGCCATCTTCTCCGTCTACAGCCACACCGGCTACGCCATCGCCCAGGACAGCGACTATGACGCTGCCCGCCAGGCCCTGACCGCGGTCAAATAAAAACAAGCATATGTCCCTGTTCGGCCCGGCCGGACAGGGACTGACTTTTGACGGAAGCTGCCGCAGCAACGCGGCAGTCTTTTTTTACCGGAACAATAACCTTCAATAACCTTTAATGCCCGGAGCCGGGTTTAAGCGCCTTGCTTCAGACAGACGATCCGGGTGCAGTTTGGGTGCAGTTTTACGGGAAAAACTGCACCACCAAAAAGCCTTGCGTAATCAGATGTATTTGACGATATGGTGCAAAAGGTGCAGTTTTTTTTGAGTTATTTTTATTATTTTTATGGACACCGGTTGTTCAGTTAGTCCTCTGAGACAGATTACGATGCACTGGGCAGCTGGATACTGATCAAAAGATTTCCTCCAAGAGCCTTTGCGATTCTTTCCAGTGTTGATACAGAAGGATTGGAAACTCCTCTTTCGATTTTGGACAGATCGGACTGATCAATACCGGTCAATGCAGCCAGCTGGGCTTGAGATAAACCGCTTTGAGCTCTGGCGGCGGCAACTGTCTGTGCAACAAGCAGATTGGCAGCCGGTTTTTCTGTCCGGACAGTTATTCCTTCCTCATAGATCGTTTCAGTCTCCAGGTCAAGATCATCGCTCCAGATGATACCGTATGCGCTCAGCTTTCCCCGAAGGAAAAACTCGCGGTCTTTAAGCGCTTTGAGCTGAGGATATTTTGAAAATAGACCGGAGATGTCATATTGCTTGACAATGCCATCCTGAAACAGTATTTCTATCACTGTTCCATCCAGGTATTTCAATTCAACAGCCCTATGAAACATTGAAATCCCTCCAGAATCATCAGTCGAGCGGCGGAAGCTTTTTATATTCTTCCGTTTCCCACATCTCATTAAGTTCTTTCTGATACTTCAGAACAAACTCCTTTACCGTAGCCTTTGCCTTAGGAGGAAACACTCCGTCCATAATCTAGCCGGTGGCGATCAGGAACGGAGCGTCAAAATCCTGCGTAATCGCATGAATGTGCGGCGGATTATGTTCCTTATACCGTAAGTACATCACAATCGTAATCCCGTAAAAATGACTGATTGTAGGCACTGACATTCCTCCCTTCGTTTATATTTTAGGGGATAAATCCCCTTTTGTCAAGATAAAGCCCGATTGCAGCTGAAAGTGAACCAGTGCTTAAAAAGTGAGGCCAAAATGAGAACGGCATAAACTCCTCAGGAGCCTTTGACGCATCCCTCCATGAAGCAGGCGCACCCTATCCGTACCGTTTCCGAAAGTCAAAATGTCGGAAGCCCATCGATCAAAGGCTCCAGCGTTTCGGTACTGTGAATGATATAAATTTCATAATGAGCTGAAAAAAACTGCACCTTTTGCACCATTCATGCGAAAACGCCTGATCATGCAGATACTTTTGATGGTGCAGCTTTTCTGGAAAAACTGCACCCGAAGTGCACCCGGTCCGGCGGCTGCTTTACTGTTCCGGCAGTTCTGATCAGATCTTCGGTCGTACAGCAGGCGGACGGTTCAACAATATTGAATATTGAATGACGGGCCCGCTTTATTTTCCCGAATGCCGGGAAACATATTGTCATTCCATAACCCGCGTGATATGATGTGATGGAGAATGATCCGGCCGGCGGAAGGAGACGTTGACATTGATCGAGTTCAAGCATGTAGATAAAGTGTATCCCAACGGCGTCAAGGGCCTTCAGGACATCAACCTGACCATTGACCAGGGTGAATTCGTGGCCATCATCGGCCTGAGCGGGGCGGGCAAGTCCACCCTGATCCGCACCATCAACCGCATGATCGACGTGACGGGCGGCCAGCTGACCGTGGACGGGACCGACGTTATGACCCTGAGGGGCAAGGCCATGCGCCGCTACCGCCGCAAGATCGGCATGATCTTCCAGTCCTACAACCTGATCACCAGGACCACCGCGATCAAGAACGTGCTGACCAGCATGGTGCCGGACATGAACTTTTTCCGCGTCCTGTTCGGCCTGTTTACGAAGGAACAGAAGATGCAGGCCCTGGAGGCCCTGGACAAAGTGGGCATCCTGGACAAGGCCTACACCCGGTGCGACCAGCTGTCCGGCGGCCAGCAGCAGCGCGTCTCCCTGGCGCGGACGCTGAACCAGAAGCCCACCATCATCCTGGCGGACGAGCCGGTGGCGGCTCTGGACCCCATCACCGCCAAGCAGGTGATGAGCGATTTCAAGCGCATCAACCAGGAAATGAACATCACGGTCCTGATCAACATCCACCATGTGGACCTGGCGCTCAACTACTGCGACCGGGTGATCGGCATCCGGGAAGGGCGGATCGTGTACGACGGGCCGACCGGCAGCGTGACGCAGGAGATCCTGGACGAGATCTACAACGGCAGCGCCATCCCGACGGCGGAAAAGTGAGGCGGCCGCGATGAAGAAAAAAACGACTGAAGCCGCTTACAGAACGCCCCTGCTGGACAGGATCATCAAACCCCGTACGATCACCCTGCCCAACGGGCACACGGTGCTCAAGCCCGTTTCCAGGACCCCGTTCATTGCCGTGATCGTCCTTCTCGTGATCTTCATTTCCGCGAGGGTGACCGGGTTTGATTTCCGGATCATCATCAGCCGGGGCTATCAGCTGGGCTACATCCTGGGGCGCATCTTCCACCCCAACTGGAGCTACTTCGGCGGCGACGCCGCCAACACGGCCAAGCTGTTCAATGCCCTGTTTGACACGATCAAGATGTCCATCATGGGCTCGGTGATCGGCGCGACGCTGGCCCTGCCGGTGGCCGTCCTGTCCTCCACCAACATCAACAAAAACAAAGCGGTCGTCTGGGTGTTCCGCATCCTGCTGATGATCATCCGCACCCTGCCGACCCTGATCATCGCGAAGTTCGCCGCCCTGATCTTCGGCCTGGGCACCTTCGCCGGCACTGCCGCCATCATCGTCTTTACCTTCGGCGTGGTCGCCAAGATGATGTATGAATCCATCGAAACCATCGACATGGGCGCGTTTGAAGCCACCGAGAGCTTCGGGGCCAACAAGTTCCAGTCGTTCCGCAGCGCCTGCATCCCGCAGATCCTGCCCACCTACCTGTCCTACTGCCTCTACAGCCTGGAGATGAACATCCGCGCCGCGGCCATCCTGGGCTACGTCGGTGCGGGCGGCCTGGGCATCCTGATCAACGAGTTCATCGGCTGGCGCGATTATGAAAGCCTGGGCGCTGTGCTGCTGGCCCTGTTCGTGGTGGTCTTCATCATTGAGAACACCAGCCAGTACCTGCGCAAAAAGCTGAGCTGAGAGGGGGAAGCGGCATGGAAAAGAAAAAAGGGAACATTCAGCCCGTCCGTCCCCTGAGCATCGAGGAAGCGTACGCCTCCCGGCCCAGGCTCTGGTGGATCTATACCCTGATCGTGCTGATCGTGGCCGCCCTGCTTGGGTGGAGCGGCACTTCCATCACCTACAAGGGGCTGGCGAGCAAGGGCATGACCATCGCCCAGGGCATCGGCAATGGCCTGCTGCATCCGGACACGAACCTGCTGTTTGACCTGAGCCCGGAAGGGGTTCCCTATCAGCTGCTGCAGACGGTGGCCATCGCTGTGCTGGGAACCATCATCGGCGGGATCCTGGCGATCCCCTTCAGCTTTCTGGCCTGCGACCGGATCGTGCCCAAGTGGGTAGCGGTCATTTTCCGGGCAGTGATCCTGGGCATCCGCACGATCCCCAGCCTCGTCTGGGCCCTGGTCTGGATCCGCGTGACCGGCCCGAACGCCTTCTGCGGCGTGGTGACCGAGTCCGTCTGCTCCATCGGCATGATCTGCAAGATGTACATCAACGCCATCGAGGACATCGACGTCCGGATCCTGGAAAGCCTGGACGCCGCCGGCTGCAACGCCTTCCAGAAGATCCGCTACGGCATGCTGCCCCAGATCATCCCGAACTTCATTTCCACGGTCATCTACCGCTTTGACATCAACGTCAAGGACGCCACCACCCTGGGCATCGTCGGCGCGGGCGGCATCGGCGCGGCCCTGATCCAGTGCATGAACTCCAGCCGCTGGAGCATGGTGGGCGCCTACCTGTGCGGCATGATCGTGCTGATGATCATCATCGAGATCTTCTCCACCAGAGTGCGCGCCAAGCTGGCGAGGGGATAATCTGTTTCAAAGGAGTGAGCGTTATGATCCTGCTGGTGGTTGACATGCAGAAGGGCATTGCGGATGAGGAGCTGTATGACTTTGAACCCTTCATGGAGCGGACGGCAAAGCTGATCGGCGCCGCCCGGAAAAACCATGCGGAAGTCATTTACTTCCAGCATGACGACGGGCCGGACAGCGGCTTTTCCGCCGGGGACGAGGCCTTTGAGATCGACGACCGGGTGAAGCCCGAACCGGGGGAGAAGGTCTTCGTCAAGACCATCAACAGCTGCTTTGGCAACCAGGAATTCCGGGCATACATGGAGCGGCAGGAAGACAAACGCCTGATGATCATCGGGCTTCAGACCAACTGGTGCATCGACGCCACCGTGAAATCCGCCTTTGAAAGAGGATACCGGGTGATCATCCCCGAGGGGACGAACTCCACCTTCGACAACGATTACATGAGCAAAGAAACCACCTACCGCTACTACAACGAAGAGATCTGGCCCGGTTACTTCGCCGACTGCGTGACGTTCGAAGAAGCGATGGACATGCTCGCCCAATAACGGGATATCCCGCTTTCCGGCCTGCCGCGGGCGGCCTGCGGACAAATCCGCATCGTATCCGGCGGTCTGCCGGTTGATGGCGGGGCACCAGGGAGGTTCTGGCATGAAGCTTGTATTCATCATCGGGGACGCTGCGGTCGGCAAAATGACGGTCGGGCAGGAACTGATGAAAATCACGGACCTGCGGCTCTTTCACAACCATATGACCATTGAGCCCGTCATCGAGATCTTCGGCCGGTATGATGGACAGACGATTGCAGAAATGCGCGACGTGATTTTCAGGAATTATGCCGCTTCCGGAAACTATGGGATGATTTTCACCATGATGATGGATTTCGACATGCCGTCGGAATGGGAATACCTGGAGCATATCAAAGGAATATTCGCGCCGTATGATACTGAATTTTATTATGTGGAGCTGATCGCCCCGCAGGACATCCGGCTGCGGCGGAACGCGACGGAGAACCGGCTGAAGCACAAGCCCTCCAAGCGGGACATCGCTTCTTCCGACCGACGCCTGCTGGATGACGACGCTCATCACCGCTGCGTCAGCCGCGAGGGGGAGTTCCCCTTCAAACCCTACCTGAGGATCGATAATTCCGATCTTGCGCCGGACGCCGCCGCCCGGATGATCAAGGAGGCGTTCGGACTGTAGAAGCCGGTACCGCGGGAATGCCGTGATGAATTTCCGGTGTGCTGCGGCCGGACAGAAAACTTCACATAAAAAAGACGCACTTTTCCGTCTGCCTGACCGGCAGGGAAAAGTGCGTTTTCTGTTGGTGTAAAAAGGCTCAGGAGGGATCGCTCTCCACCAGCACGTTCAGCTGGGCGATGCATTTGTCCAGATACCGGTAGACGGTCTGCATTTCTTCTTCCGTGACCTGGGCGTAGGTCTGCTGAACGGCCGAAAACAGGCAGGCGCTCATTTGTTCCACGACGGAGCGGCCCGCGTCCGTCAGGCGGATATCGTAGCGCCGGTCGTCGTCCGCGGCGTTCGATTTGGTGATGAGACCGTTTGCCAGCAGCTTGCTGACTCTCCGGGTCGCCGTGGAAGGGTTGATCCCCAGCTTCCGGGAGACGGCCGCCATGCTGACCGCGTCCTGATCGCTGTCCCCGACGACGGAGAGAAAAATGAAATCGCTGTACGTGAGATCGTCCCCGAATCCGTTATCACGGCTCAGCCGGAGGATGTATTTTTCGCCCAGCTGCCTGAACAGCTGATGGTAGCGGGCCGTCAGTTCGTTCAGCTTTCTGCACCGGGGGTCGGTCTGTACGGAAACCCTGCTCATCGGCCGCTCCCGTTCAGCGCCTGGTCGATGGCCCGCGCGGCGGTCTTGCCGGCGCCCATGGCGGAAATGACGGTGGCCGCGCCGGTCACGGCGTCGCCGCCGGCGTAAACGTTCTGTCGGGAGGTCAGGCCGTCTTCGGTGACGACGATGCCGCCGCGGCGGTTGACCTCCAGGCCTTCCGTGGTGTTCTTGATCAGGGGGTTCGGGCTGGTGCCGATGGCCATCACGACGGTGTCGACGGCCAGCTCAAACTCGCTGCCGGGGATTTCCACCGGGCGGCGGCGTCCGGAAGCGTCCGGCGCGCCCAGCTCCATGCGGATGCAGCGGATGCCGGTGACAAAGCCGTTTTTGGGGTCGCGCGGATCGTCCGGGTTCCGGTAGCCCAGGATCTCCGTGGGATTGCACAGCAGGCGGAAGTCGATGCCCTCTTCCTGCGCGTGCTCCACTTCTTCCTTCCGGGCGGGCAGCTCCTCCATGGAGCGGCGGTAGACGATGTAGACATGGTCCGCGCCCAAGCGCAGTGCGGTGCGGGCGGCGTCCATCGCGACATTGCCGCCCCCGACCACGGCCACGTTCCCGCCCTTCATGATGGGGGTCTTCGGGTCGTCCCGGTAGGCCTTCATCAGGTTCGACCGGGTCAGGAACTCATTGGCCGAATAGACGCCCTTGAGGGCTTCCCCGGGGATGTTCATGAAGTTGGGCAGGCCGGCGCCGGAGCCGATGAAGACAGCCTCGTAGCCCATGTCGAACAGCTCGTCCACCGTCAGCGTCTTGCCGATGATCACGTTGGTCTGGATGTCCACGCCCAGGGCGCGCAGGGTGTCGACCTCCCGGGCGACGATGGCCTTGGGCAGACGGAACTCGGGGATGCCGTAGACCAGCACGCCGCCGGCCGTGTGCAGAGCCTCGAACACGCTGACCTGATAGCCCTTCTTGGCCAGGTCGCCCGCGCAGGTGAGGCCGGAGGGGCCGGCGCCGACGACGGCCACCCTGTGGCCGTTCGGGGCGGGGCGTTCGGGCTGCTCCGTGCTGTGCTCATTGTGCCAGTCGGCCACGAAGCGCTCGAGCCTTCCGATGCCCACCGGGTCCATCTTCGCCTTCACATGCAGGGTGCACTGGGCCTCGCACTGGCTCTCCTGCGGGCAGACGCGGCCACAGACGGCCGGCAGGGAGGACGAGCGGGTGATGACCCGGTAGGCGGCTTCATAGTCTCCTTTGCGGATCTCGCTGATGAAATCCGGGATGTCGATGTTGACCGGGCAGCCGCTGACGCAGGGCCGGGCCTTGCAGTTGAGGCATCTTTTTGCTTCGTCCTGCGCGACCTCGGCGGTGTAGCCCAGGGCGACCTCGCTGAAATTATGGGCGCGCACCTCGGGAGCCTGGGCGGGCATTTCGTTTTTCTTCGGGTTGACAGCCATCTCTTCTCCCTCCTTACGCTTTCGCGAACAGCCGGCAGGCCTCTTCGTGGGCGTGCCGCTCAAAGTCAAAATACATGCGGCTGCGGCTCATCGCCTCGTCAAAGTCGATTTCGTAGCCGTTAAAATCCGGTCCGTCCACGCAGGCGAACTTCGTGACCCGGGTCCCGTCTTCCTTAACCAGGGTCAGGCGGCAGCCCCCGCACATGCCGGTGCCGTCGATCATGATGGGGTTCATGGACACGGTGACGGGCACTTTGAAGGGTCTGGCCGCGGCCACGACAAACTTCATCATGATCAGCGGACCGATGGCGATGACCATGTCAAAGGGCTCGCCCGCTTCCAGCATTTCCTTTAATGGGATCGTGACGTTGCCGTGCCGGCCGTACGAGCCGTCGTCCGTCATGACGATCAGCTTGTCCGAGCAGGCTTTGAACTCGTCCTCCAGGATCAGCAGGTCCTTATTCCGGAAGCCGATGATGCTGGTCACCTTCGCGCCCAGACGGTGGAATTCCTCCGCCACGGGCATGGCGATGGCGCAGCCGGCCCCGCCGCCGATCACGCAGACGTTTTTCAGCCCCTCCGTATGGGTGGGGACGCCCAGCGGGCCGGCGAAATCCTGGATGAAATCCTCTTCAAGCTTATGGTTGAGGGCCTCCGTGGTGGCGCCGACGACCTGGAAGATCACCTTGACGGTGCCCTCTTCGGGGTCCGTCCCGGCGACGGTCAGCGGGATCCGCTCCCCGTCCTCATCCACGCGCAGGATAATGAACTGGCCGGGCTTTGCCTTGCGGGCCACCAGCGGGGCCTCGACTTCGATCTGGGTGACGGTGGGATTCAGCTCCCGGCGTCTGACGATCCTGTACATAAAACCTCCCAAGCAATGCGTCTGATTTCAGGCGGAATGCGCGGCGGAACACACCGAAAAAACGGCGCGCTGCGTCGCTGTCGGATCATTATAGGAAAAAAGAACGGAAAAATCAAGAAAAATGAGTCCTTCCGGGCAGGCATGCCTGTATTCTTTTTGTTTATTTTCAGAAGCAATTGTTTTTTTCTTGCATTTTCTGAAATGTTCATATATAATACCAATTGCTTTTGTTTATGCTTTTTCTGCTCCCGGCAGCCATGAAAGGCAAAGCGGGCAGATTTTTTTTGAAGTCTTCCTTACATCCCGGTCGGCAGTGGCGCAAGCCATTTGTCATATACCTGCCTTGTGCAGGAACAATTTATCTCTTCATACACGAAGGAGGAAGGTACATTGAAAAAGAGCAACATTTTGACCATCGTTCTGGCGCTGGTTGCCGTCGCGGCAATCATTTTCGGCGTCGTGACCAACGGTCAGAAAACCGGCCTGCAGAAAGAGATCGAAGATCTGAAAGCAAACGTTCAGAAGTTGACCTCTGACCTGGACGCCGCCAAGAAAGAAGCGGCTGACGCTGTCAAGGCGACCGAAGAAGCCGTTGCCGCCGCGAAGGAAGAAGCGGTGAAGGCGACCGAAGAAGCCGTTGCCGCCGTGAAGGAAGAAGCCGCGAAGGCGATGGAAGAAGCCGTTGCCGCCGCGAAGGAAGCTGCCAGCGTTCCCGCTGCCGGCCCTGACACCTTTTCCATGATCGACAACTTCGACATCACCACCCTGGACTATGTGTACAACAACAAGTCCTCCAACGGTGACTACACCAGCAACTTCATCGAGGGCCTGCTGACCCAGGATCCCCACGGCACCCTGATCCCCGGCATGGCCAAGGAATGGTCCGCCAATGAGGACGCTTCCGTCTGGACCTTCGTCATCCGCGATGACGCTGTCTGGTCCACCAGCAGCGGGGAAGAATATGACGCCGTCAAGGCGGAAGACTTCGTGACCGGCCTCAAGCACGCTGCCGATTCCAAGTCCGAAACCCTGAGCCTCGTTCAGGACCTGATCGTCGGCCTGCGCGCCTATGCTGAAGGCACCGGCACCTGGGAAGACGTCGGCATCAAGGCGGACGGCAATACCCTGGTCTACACCCTCACCGGCCCCTGCGGCTACTTTGACGGTATGACCACCTATTCCATCCTCTGGCCCATCAACGCGGAATTCCTCGAATCCAAGGGTGCGGACTTCGGCGCCGTGACCCCCGATTCCATCCTGTACAACGGCTGCTACATCCTGTCCAGCCTGGTTCCCGCTCAGGAAGTCCGTTTTGACGCCAACCCCAACTACTATGACAAGGCCAACGTCCATGTCCAGCACGTTGTGGTCAGCTACACCAACGGCCAGGATCCCGCCCAGAACTTCAACATGTTCGTCAACGGCGAAGTGACCTCCACCGCTGTCAACCAGGCCCTGCCGGAAGTCAAGGCCAAGGCGGACGAACTGTATCCTGACAACCAGTACATCTCCATGACCACCGCCACCTCTTACTGGGGCGCTTTCAACTGGGACCGCAGGATGTACAACCTGTACAACGATCCTTCCGTCTCCACCACCTCCAAGACCACGGACGAACAGAAGGCTGACACCAAGAACGCCATTCTGAACGCCAACTTCCGCCGCGCCGTGTACGCCGCCTATTCCGCTCATGCCGTGTCCGCGATTACGCTGGGCGAAGAACTGGCTGACGGCCGCATCCGCAACACCCTGGTGCCCTACACCTTCGCCACCACCTCCGACGGCCGCTCCTACGGCGCCATCGTGACCAAGTACGCTGAAGAACTCGTGCCCGAATACGCCGGCATCAACCTGGCGGACGGCCAGGATGCCTGGTACAAGCCCGAACTGGCCAAGGTCTTCGCCGAGAAGGCCAAGACCGAACTGGGCGACTCCGTCAAGGAATGGCCCGTGCACCTGGACGTGCCGGTCTATGCCGCCAATGAAAACCAGAAGAACCAGCAGCTGGCGATGCAGAACGCCATCGAAAGCGCGATCGGCGATTATGTGAAGATCGACCTGCAGTTCCTGGAAGGCAACTCCTCCGTGTACTACAGCGCGTTCTACAACCAGCCCGACGGCGTTTCCAACTCCATCGACCTGGTGTTCGGCGCCGGCTGGGGCCCCGACTACGGCGACCCGCTGACCTACATCCACTGCTTCGACATCCACGACGGCGACATGCTCAACTACTCCGGCATCAACTATGAGAGCCAGGGTCAGGACGACGAGCAGAAGGCCGTGCTGAAGGCCCTCGGTCTGGAAGACATCCAGGCTGTGGTCGATCAGGCTGTTGTGGCCACCGGCGACGAGCGCATCGAGCTGTTTGCCAAGGCGGAAGCCATGCTGCTGACCGGCGGCATCCTCCGTCCCTATCTGACCAGCGGCGCTTCCGTCCAGGTCAGCAAGATCAAGCCCTTCAGCGCCGCCTACGGTCTGTACGGCCAGGCTTCCTGGAATGCTGTTCCGTACTTCAAGTACATGGAACTGCTGAACGAGCCTGTGCTGGCTGCCGATTATCTGGCTGCGAAAGAAGCCTGGCTGGCCGGCAACTGATGCTGCCTGAAACCATACTCGGCTTTTAAAAACTGAAACGAGAGAGCCAGAAGCTCCGGTTTTCTGGCTCTCTCGTATCCTTATATAAGGGGTGGGCCCGTTGAAGAAAGGGTATATCTGGAAGCGCCTGCTGCGGTCGGTGATCTCGATCCTGATCATCATGCTGATCGTATTTACGATGGTCTACACGATGGTCCCGAGGGAAAACATCTTCTTTGAGGACAGCACGTACCGCAAACTCGGCGGAAAGTCCGACGACAAAACGGAATATGTCTATTCCACCTGGCAGAAGCTGGGCTATCTGGATTATGTGCGGATCAACGATTACTGCCTGACCCTGTACGAGGCGGGCAGCGAGGAAATGGGCCGCGCCGTACAGCCGGATTCCCAGGAAAGCCGGGATTTTGTCGAGCTGTATACCTCCAAAGGATACACGGTGGAAAAATTCCTTCAGTCCGGCAGGTACTATGCCTACAAGGATGTCCCTGTGATCAATCGCATGGGGCTGTGGCTTGCCAACCTCATCAGGATCGATACCCCCTGGTCCGTACAGGATCCGGACAACCCGGACCTGGAACGCAAGCTGTATTTCGGCCGGACTCCTACCGGCGGCGTCGCCCTGATGGGCAGCGGCACCACCCACAAATACCTCCTGTATACGGACAGCCATTTCCCCTTCATCCACCAGAACATCATCAAGCTGAACTTCGGCACCTCCTATCCGACCTATCAGGGCTTGGACGTGCTGAGCGTGCTGTTCCAGACCCAGGGCACCGAGGTCAAACGTCATGTGATCTTTGAAACGGGCTATGAGGCGGATTCCGGCATCAATTTCGGTTCCCTGCGCTACAAGCCCGTGCTGGACCGCATGGACAAAAAGAAATTTACCGATCACTACGCGAATTACGACGTCGCCAGAAATCAGCCCTCCATGATCGGCACTTCCTTCATCATGGGCATTCTGGCTATGCTCCTGGCCTATACGATCGGCCTGTCGATGGGCGTGCTGATGGCCCGCCGCAAGGACAAGCTGGCGGACAAACTCGGCATGGTCTACATTATTTTCATCATCGCCGTGCCGTCCCTGGCCTATATTTACCTGTTCCGCTATATCGGCACCAACCTGTTCAATCTTCCCTCCGTCTTCACCACCTACGGGCCGGAAGACATTCGCAGCTGGATCCTGCCGATCATCTCCCTCGCCCTTCCCTCCATTGCCAGCCTGATGCTGTGGACCAGGCGGTACGTGGTGGACCAGATGAACTCCGACTATGTGAAGTTCGCCAAATCGAAGGGCCTGAACCAGCGGGAGATTTTCAACCACCATATTTTCAAGAACGCGATCATCCCGATCGCCCAGGGCATCCCCGCATCCCTGGCGGGCTGCATCACCGGCGCGATCATCACCGAGTCGATCTATTCCGTCGGCGGCATGGGCAAAATGCTTCCCAACGCCATCAACCAGTACAACAACGTCATGATCGTGGCGCTGGCGTTTATCTTCTCCAGCGTTTCCGTCCTGTCCGTCCTGGCGGGGGACATCGTGCTGACGAAGGTGGATCCGCGTATTTCGCTGAGCGAGAAAGCAGGGAGGTCATGATGGATACGCAGAATAACGCTGTTCAGGAAGAAAACCTGGACAATCTGTTTGAACGGGCCGATTTTGACGAGCTCGAATCAGAGCGCATCGCGGCGCCCAGATATTCCTACTGGAAATCCGTCTGGAAGACCTTCTTCAAAAATAAATTTACTGTGGCCGTTGCCGTCCTGCTGCTGCTGATCATCGCGTTTGCCCTGATCCAGCCGCTGAGCTCCGGCTACAGCCCCATCCTGACGCCCAACATCAACAATGCCGAGATGAAGTTTCTGAAGCCCAGCGCGGAGCATATTTTCGGCACCGACCATGTCGGCAACGAGGTTTTCGACGCGGTCTGGGCCGGGGCGAGGAACTCCATCATCATCAGCTTCGTCTGCACGGCGCTCAACATGCTGATCGGCATCCCGATCGGGGCGCTGTGGGGCTTTTCCAAGAAGATGGACAAGTGGATGATCGAGGTGTACAACATCATCTCCAACGTCCCCTTCCTGCTGCTGGCGATGATCCTGTCCTACGTGCTGGGCGCCGGCATGCGGTCCCTGATCATTACGATGACCTGCACCGAGTGGATTTTCGTGGCCTATTTCATCCGCACCCAGGTCATGATCATCCGCGACCGCGAATACAATATGGCGTCCAAGTGCCTGGGCACGAAAACCTGGACGATGATCATCAAGAACATCCTGCCGTACCTGATCTCCGTCATCATGACGTACGTCTCCCGGCAGATCCCGTCGCTGATCTCCTACGAGGTATTCCTGTCCTACATGGGCCTGGGCCTCGGCACGACCAACGCCTCCCTGGGCCGGACGATCTCGCTGTATACCTCCTACATGAACGGGTATCCGCATCTGTTCTGGATCCCGGTCGGGGTGCTGGCGGTCATCTCCATTTCCCTGTACATCGTGGGGCAGAAGCTCGCGGACGCTGCCGATCCGCGGACGCATATTTAAGGAGGGAATGCAGATGTCTGAAGAAAGAAAAGTCGTTCTCTCCGCCAAGGATATCGAGGTCAAGTTCCGCGTCCGTGAGAAATACCTGACGGCCATCCGCGGCGTTTCCCTGGACCTGTATGACGGGGAGACCTTTGCCATCGTCGGCGAGAGCGGCTCGGGCAAATCCGTTTTTACCAAGACATTCACCGGCATGCTCGAAACCAACGGCATGATCACCAAAGGCTCCGTCATGTTTCACGGCAAGGATCTGACCAAGCTCAAAACCGACAAGGACTGGGAAGGAATCCGCGGCGCGAAAATCTCCACGATCTTTCAGGACCCGATGACCTCCCTGAACCCGATCCGGACCATCGGCTCCCAGATCACCGAGGTGATCGAAAAGCACCAGGGCGTCTCCAAAGGGGAAGCCAAGGAACAGGCCATCCAGATGATGGAACGCGTCGGGATCCCCAACGCGAGGAACCGCTTTGACGAGTATCCGTTCCAGTATTCCGGCGGCATGCGGCAGCGTATCGTCATCGCGATCGCCCTGGCTTGCCATCCGGAGATCCTGATCTGCGATGAGCCGACCACCGCCCTGGACGTGACGATCCAGGCTCAGATCATCGCCCTGATCCGGAGCCTTCAGAAAGAGCTTGGATTTACCACCCTGTATATCACCCACGACCTGGGCGTCGTCGCCAACGTGGCGGACCGCGTGGGCGTCATGTACGGCGGCCAGATCATCGAGTACGGCACGGTCAACGAGATCTTCTACGACCCGCAGCATCCCTATACCTGGGCGCTTCTGTCCGCCCTGCCGCAGCTGAGCGAAAAAGGGCAGGACCTGTACTATATCACCGGCACGCCGCCGTCCCTGTACAACGAAATCAAGGGGGACGCCTTCGCCCCCCGCAATCCGCACGCGCTGAAGATCGATTTTGTGAAAGAGCCCCCGTTCTTCCAGGTCAGCCCCACGCATTTCGCCAAGACGTGGCTGCTGGACCCGCGGGCGCCGAAGACCGAGAAACCGGCCGTGATTCAGAACCTGCACGAAAAAATCGTCAGGATGACCGCGAAAGGAGGGGCTTTCCATGTCCGGACAGACTGAGCGGGAAGCATTGCTGAGCCTTAAAAATGTGGAAATATCCTTCGACGTCGGCGGAAAACAGAAGTTCAAGGCAGTGCAGGACGCTTCCTTCGATATCTACCGGGGCGAGACCTTTGCCCTGGTCGGCGAGTCCGGCAGCGGCAAGACGACCATCGGCCGCGCCATCATGCGTATCAATCCGCTGAGCGCCGGCGAAATCCTGTTTGAGGGCAAGCGGATTTCCGGCAGGCTCAGCAAGCAGGAAGACATGAACGTCATCCGCAGCATCCAGATGATCTTCCAGGATCCCGCCGCTTCCCTGAATGAGCGGGCGACCATCGAATACTGCATCTCGGAAGGCCTGTACAACTTCCATCTGTATAAAAACGAGGAAGAGCGGATCGCCAAGGTGGACCGCGCGCTTCAGGAGGTCGGCCTGCTGCCGGAGCACAAGTCCAGGTACCCGCACGAGTTTTCCGGCGGCCAGCGCCAGCGCGTCGGGATCGCCCGCGCGCTGATCATGGAGCCCAAGCTGGTGGTGGCGGACGAGCCGATTTCCGCCCTGGACGTTTCCATCCGCGCGCAGGTGCTGAACCTGATGAACAAGCTCAAGAACGAAAAAGCTCTGACCTACCTGTTCATCGCCCATGACCTGTCCGTAGTGCGCTTCATCGCGGACCGTATCGCCGTCATCCATCTGGGCCGAATCGTCGAGATCGCCGAGACGGAAGACCTGTTTGCCCACCCGATGCATCCGTACACCGTCTCCCTGCTCAGCGCGGTCCCGATGCCGGATCCGATCATCGAAAAGCAGCGGGAGCCGATCGTTTATACCGAGACCACGGAAGAAAAGACCGGCCCGGATTATACCCTGCGGGAACTGATGCCGGGGCACTTTGTCTACTGTACGCCCGAACAGGGCGCCGAATACCTGAAGCAGGTCCGCTCTTAATAAAACAGCACAGACATCACTGCGGAAACTGCCAGCAATATCAGACCGGTCAGGAAAGGATAGTTCGCGCTGTCCTTTCTTTTTTCTTCCTTATCTTCCCGGAAGGCGGAAAAAGACTTCATCCCGCCGCGCCGCAGGCTGCGTCTGGCGACGTATTCCGTGATGTCGAAATCCCCGTGGCGGGTGAGGTTCCCGATGATGCCCAGGATCAGAAAAACGGCGCCGGTGATCGTCATCGCGTCGATGAACTTGAGCAGCTTCTGATCCGCTGTGATCAGGGAAATGACCGGATAGATTATGGCAATGGAGAGATAGGGGAGCAGAGCTTTCAGTTTGAAAGGACGAAATCGCATACAGGCATGGACGGACAAAAAACCGTCCTCCTCCTTTCCGTGATGAATAATGAGGCTGCCGCAGGTTATCCCGCGGCAGCCCCGTTGTTTTCGGCGTTTATGCCAGCCTCTCCACCCGGATGCGGGGGAGGAGGATATCATACTGCTCCTTCGTGCACAGCAGTGTGCCTTCCCGCAGCAGGGAGCCCTCCGCGGCGGCGATGCCGGAGGCCAGCACCTGGTCCGGCGTTTTCCCGGTGATGAACGCGTCGCACAGGCCGGCGACCATCGCGTCGCCCGCGCCCTGCTGGCCGCGCACCTGGATCGGCACGCCGCGGGAATACCAGACGCCTTCGCGGTTGGCGTAAACCGCCCCGTCCTCGTCCAGCGACAGGCAGACCGCGTGGATGCCGCTGTCCCGGACGAGCTTCTGCGCTTCCTCCTGTGCGGTTTGGACGGAATCGATCCGTCTGCCGCAGAGCTGCTCCATATCCTCCCGGTTGGGCTTGATCAGGGTCGGATGGGCGGTCAGACCCTCTTTCAGCAGCTCGCCGGAGGCGTCCAGCACCGTCGGCACATTCCTGCCCTGGGCTATGCGGATGACCCGGGCGTAGATATCTTTCGGGGTCCCGGGCGGAACGCTGCCGCCGACGACCAGCACGCTCGTCTTGGGCAGGGCGCTGGAAACGAAGCTCAGGAAATTGGTCAGCGCTTCCTCCGAAACCGGGCTGCCGCTTTCATTCACTTCGGTCAGCTCCCCGCTGAAGTCGTCATAGATTTTCAGGTTTTCGCGGAGCCTGCCGGGGACGGTAACCGGCACGCAGGGAACGTTCAGCTCGTCCAGCAGGCGCTTTAATTCTTCCTTGTTTTCCCGGGGCGCCAGGCAGAGGGCAACCGTGCTGACCCCCAGGTTCTGCAGCGTCACGCAGACGTTGATGCCCCGGCCGCCGATGTCCCGGCGGCTTTCCGTGATCAGGCTGGTGCCACCCCGGATCAGGCTGGCGACGTGAACCGTCTTGTCGATACAGGGGTTCAGCGTGATGGTGGTGATCATGGAACGGCTCCTCCTGTTCTGTGGGTCGCTGCTGGTGCGGGAAAGCGGCCTTTCCGCTGTTTCCTTTTCGCATATCATAGCACGGTTTTGACCTGCCGTCAATGAATTTCCGTCGGTTTGCCCGGACAGGAGAAAAGCGCGCTCAGCAGCATTTTGAATTGATGCATCAGTAATAAAAGATCATGATCCATCAAAAAGGACGCCCGGCGGAACCGCCGGACATCCTTTATACAAAGATCTGGATTTACAGGCCGCTGTGGGTGTGCTCCGGGCAGGAGAGAGATCCCGCCCTGAGGCCGGGCGCCGGTTAAAGCACTCCGTTTTCCGCCATCCGGCGGTATTTTTCATACCGTTCCCGGGCCAGCTCCGCGCCCTGGGCGAACAGCCCGCTGGCGTTGTCCGGGAAGGTGCGGCGGAGCGCGCTGTAGCGTACCTCGCCGTCCAGGAAGTCCTCATAGGCGAGGGCAGGTTCTTTGGAATCAAGGTGGAAGCGGGGCGTCTGGTCCGGATGATACCGGTACAGGAACCAGTATCCGGCGTCGACGGCCTTTTTCATTTCGTCCTGCACTTTGGCAGCCCCGCAGCGCAGGCCGTGCTCCTGGCACGGCGCATAGGCGATGATCACGCTCGGGCCGTCGAATTCCTGCGCCTCCCGGATGGCCGTGAGCAGCTGGTTAAAGTCCGCGCCCATCGCCACCTGGGCGACGTAGACCCGGCCGTAGGTCATCAGGATGGAGCCGAGGTCTTTCTTGGGGGTTCGCTTGCCGGAGGCGGCGAACTGCGCCACCGCGCCGATCGGCGTTGCCTTCGAAGACTGACCGCCGGTGTTGGAGTAAACCTCCGTGTCAACCACCAGGACGTTGACGTTCTCTCCGCTGGCGACCACGTGGTCCAGCCCGCCGAAACCGATGTCATAGGCCCAGCCGTCTCCGCCGTACATCCAGAAGGTCTTTTTGACCAGCTGATCCCGGCGGCGCAGGATGGCCTCCGAGTCGGCGGAAGGATGGGCGGTGAGCGTCTGGATCAGCCGCCTGCTCAGGGCGGGGGAACGGTCGAAATCGTCAAACCCATTCAGCCAGTCGTCCATGGCGGCGGCAAGCTCCGGTGCCTGAGCGCGTTCGCGGGCGGCCTTTACCATCTCCCGCACGGCTTCCCGCTGCTGGCGGACGGACAGGGCCATGCCGAGGCTGAACTCGGCGTTGTTTTCAAACAGGGAATTGGACCAGGCAGGCCCCCGGCCCTGCCGGTTGACCGTATAGGGGATGCCGGGCATGGCGGAGCCCCAGGCCTGGGAACAGCCGGTGGCGTTCGCCCAGTACACCCGGTCGCCGTACAGCTGGGTCAGAAGCTTGGCGTACGGGGTTTCCCCGCAGCCTGCGCAGGCGGCGGAGAATTCCAGCAGGGGCCTTCTGAACTGGCTGCCTTTGACCGTATACGGATCGAAGCGGTCTTCCTTGTCCGGCAGGTTCAGGGCGTAGTTCCAGGCGTCCAAAGTATCCGTGGCCTGGGCCGCCGGCACCATCGTCAGCGCCTTTTCCCTGGCAGGGCATACGTTTTCGCAGCTGCCGCAGCCGGTGCAGTCCAGGGCGCTGACCTGCATGGTGAACCACAGGCCTTCGGCCTGCTTTCCTTTGGCGGGGACCCGGCGGAGCGTTTCGGGGGCGGCCGCCGCTTCCGCTTGGGTCAGCAGATAAGGACGGATGACCGCGTGCGGGCAGACATAGCTGCAGCGGTTGCACTGAATGCATTTTTCGGCGTCCCACACCGGCACGCGGACGGCGATGCCGCGCTTTTCATAGGCGGTCAGCCCCATGTCCATCACGCCGTCCTTGTATTTGAGCAGACGGCTGACCGGCAGCTCGTCGCCTTTCTGGGCGTTCAGCGGTTCGAGGATGTCGGTGACGACGGCCGGCACATCGCGCTTTGGGGCAGGGGCATCGGCAGCGTTTTTCCAGCGTTCCGGGATGCTGACCTGACGGACGGAACGGACGCCGGCGTCGATGGCCGCCAGATTCTTCTGAACGACCTCTTCCCCTTTGGCAAAATAGGTCCTGGCGGCGGCGTCCTTCATATAGCCGATGGCCTCCGCTTCGGGAATGACGGGCATCAGGTGGAAGAAGGCCGCCTGGAGCACGGTGTTGGTGTGGCTACCCAGGCCCAGCTCAGCCGCGGCGCGGCCGGCGTCGATCACGTAAAAGCGGATGCCCTTTTGGGCCAGTTCCCTTTTCGCTTTGGCCGGCAGGCGGCGCTCCAGCTCTTCATCGCTCCAGGGGCAGTTCAGCAGGAATACGCCGCCCTGCTTGAGCTCCGTCACGATGTCATAGCGCTCGATATAGGTCGGATTGTGGCAGGCGATAAAATCGGCCGATTTGACATAATAGGAAGAACGGATCGGCGCGCTTCCGAAGCGCAGGTGGCTCTTGGTCACCCCGAAGCTCTTTTTGGCGTCATACTCAAAATACGCCTGGGCGAACCCGGCCGTATGGCTGTTGATGATCTCGACCGTGTTCTTGTTGGCCCCGACGGTGCCGTCTCCGCCCAGGCCCCAGAACTTGCAGCTGATGACGCCGCCGGCGGCGCCGCTTTGAGGCACATCGGCGTCCGGGAGGGAGAGGTGGGTCACATCGTCCGTGATGCCGAGGGTAAAGCTGTTCAGCGGTCTGTCCGCCTTCAGGTTCCGGAATGCCGCGGCGATCTGTCCGGGGGTTGTGTCCTTGCTGGACAGGCCGTACCGTCCGCCGACCACGGTGACGTCCGCCCGGCCGCGCAGGGCGGTGCAGACGTCCTGGTACAGCGGTTCCCCGGCGCTGCCGGGTTCCTTCGTGCGGTCGAGCACCGCGACGGCCCGGACCGTGGGCGGCAGGGCATCGCAGAAACGCCGGACATCGAACGGCCGGAAGAGGTGCACCTGGACAAAGCCCACCTTTTCGCCGGCGGCATTCAGGGCATCGACCACTTCCTCCGCGCATCCGGAAACGGACCCCATCGCCACGACGACCCGTTCGGCGTCCGGCGCACCGTAATAGTTGAAGCAGTGGTATTCCCGCCCGGTCATTGCGCTGATCCGGGACAGGATATCTTCGACGGTGTCCGGCAGGGCGTCATAGTCGGTGTTGCTTGCTTCGCGGATCTGGAAGAAAATATCCGGATTCTGCACGGTGGCGCGGACCATCGGGTGCTCGGGGTTCAGCGCCTGTGCCCGGAAGGCGTTCAGCGCGTCCCAGTCGACCAGGGTGCGCAGATCATCGTAACTGACCGCTTCCACTTTGTCGATCTCATGGCTGGTGCGGAAGCCGTCAAAGAAATGCATGAAGGGAATCCTGGCTTTCAGGGCGGCGGCATGCGCGGCGCCGGCCAGGTCCATGACCTCCTGGACGCTGCCGCTGGCGAGCATGGCAAAGCCGGTGTTCCGGCAACTCATCACGTCGGAATGATCGCCGAAAATGGACAGGGCGTGGGCCCCGACCGTGCGGGCCGCCACGTGCAGCACGCCCGGCAGGCGCTCGCCGGCGATCCGGTGCAGCACCGGGATCATCAGCATCAGGCCCTGAGAGGAGGTAAACGAGGTAGCCAGCGCGCCGGTCTGCAGGGCACCGTGCACCGCGGCGATCGCGCCGGATTCCGCCTGCATTTCCACCAGACGGACGGTCTGCCCGAAGAGGTTCTTTCTTCCCTTCGCGGACCAGAGATCAGTCTTGCCCGCCATCGGGGAAGAGGGGGTGATGGGATAGATGGCGGCGATTTCCGTGAAAGCGTAGGCGACGTATGCCGCGGCTTCGTTGCCGTCCAGGGTCATATAAGTCGGTTGATGTTCGGACAAGGCGGAGGGCCTCCTTTTTAATGGGATACGCAGCGGATCAGGCCGGTCTGCCGGCGGGGAGGAGCCTGCTGTTTCGCTGCGTCTGTTCCAAAAGGGCCGCCGCGCCGTTCCCGGCGCGGCGGCCTGGCAATATTTTTGCAGGCTGTGGGGCTGGCTTGCGTTATTTTTCCGGAACCAGCACGGAGACCGTCTCGGAATACAGGCCGTTTGCCTTATTCATATAGGCCAGCACGAAGAAGGTATGCTCGCCGGGCTCCAGTTCTTCCGTGGTAAAGGTTTCCGCGTCGGTCACGGTCCCCAGGCGCTTGTTGGAATCTGCGAGCTTTTCGTATACGCGGTAGGTTGTGGCGATACCGTTGCCTTTCCAGGTCAGGGTCACCCTGGTACCGTCTTCGGAAAGCTCTGCGTTCACGTCAGTCGGGGCGGCCTTCCAGTGCATGGGCACGGTGACGTTGATGGTTTCGGAATAAAGGCCGTTGGTATTGTCCAGGCGGGGGGTGACAAAGAAGGTGTGTTCACCGGGGGCGAGCGCCTTAGTCGTAAAGGTTTCAGCGTCTGTCACGGTTCCCAGGGCTTTGTTCGATTTCTCAAGCTTTTCGTATACACGGTAGGCAGTGGAAAGGCCGTTGCCGGTCCAGGTCAGAACGGCCTGCGTGCCGTCTTCGGAAAGTTCCGCAGTCAGTTCCGTCGGGGCAACCTTCCAGTGCATGGGCATAGTGACGGTAACAGGCTCGGAACGTAACCCGTTGGCTTTGTCCTGGTGAGCTACAACAAAGAAGGTGTGCTCACCCGGCGTGAGGGCCTTGGTGGAAAAAGTCTCGGCGTCAACCGCGGTGCCAACATACTTGTTGGATTCCTCAAGCTTTTCATAAACGCGGTAGATTGTGGCGATGCCGTTGCCGGTCCAGGTCAGGATGACCTGGGAACCGTCTTCGGAAAGCTCCGCGCTCAGACCGGTCGGAGCGACCTTCCAGTGCAGGGGCACGGTGACGGTGACAGGCTCGGAAGCCATGCCGTTTGATTTGTCCTGGCGGGGCACGACGAAGAAGGTGTGCTCGCCCGGTATGAGGGCCTTGGTGGTAAAGGTCTCGGCGTCAGCCGCGGTACCCAGTGCTTTATTGGATTCCTCAAGCTGCTCATACACGCGGTAGTCTTTGGCGACGCCGTTGCCGGTCCAGGTCAGGATGACCTGGGAGCCGTCCTCGGAAAGCGCAGCGGTCAGGTTGGCCGGGGCAGCCTTCCAGTGCATGGGGACGGCAACCGTGACCGGCTCGGACGGCGTGCCGTAAGCGTCTTCGTGATAGGGCCGGATCAGGAAAGTGTGTTCGCCGGGCGTCAGCGTTTCCGTGGTAAAGGTACTGCCGTCCGCCACAGTGCCCAGCAAGTCGTTGGTGTCGGTCTGCTGTTCATAGACGCAGTATTCGGCCGCGGCGCCGTTGCCGGTCCAGGTCAGGACGGCTTTGGTGCCGTCCTCCGAAAGAGCCGCCGCTACATCGGTGACAGCGGTCTGCCAGGAAGTCGGAACCAGGACCGCCGCCTGTTCGGAAGCCATGCCCAGGGCGATGCCGTTCTGCGGGATGACATAGAAGATATGCTCGCCGCCGGAGAGAACGCCTGTCGTATAGGTTTCGGCGCCGGTCACGACGTCGACCAGCTGATCATATCCGTCCATCTTTTCGAAAACGGCGTACTGTTCCGCCGCCCCGTTGCCGGTCCAGGTCAGCACGGCGCTCTGCTGATTCTCGGAAAGGGCAATGCTGATGTCCGCCGGGGCGGCTGTCCAATCCGCTTCCGGAGCGGGCTCGCCGGTTTCGGCAGCGGGTTCTTCTGCCGCTTCTTCCTCCGCGACGGCGGTTTCCGCTTCGCCGGCAGGCTCCACAGCCGGTTCAGCGGGCGTTTCCTGCGCGGCAGGGGCGGGCCGGACGTCTTCATCCGAAGCTTCCACGCGCTTAAAGACGATCTTGATCAGCGGATATCCGTTATAGGTTGGAAGATTGGATCCGCTCAGCGCGTTTCTCATGGAGACGATGGCGCCGGTGGGCATCGGGCTGACCTGATCCAATGCCACAAATACGGACATGACGGCTTTCTGGTCGCTGTTCGGGATCACGATCCGCAGGACGGTGTCGGTTTCGGCCTGCGCGTATACGTTGCCGCTGGTGACAAAGAAGCCGGCCGGAACGGTCAGGCCCACATCGCGGTACGCATAGGTGCCGGAGGTGACTTTGACATATCCTTTTTTGAACGCGGCGGCGGGTTTGGGCGCCGCGGGAGCGGCTTCCGCCGGTTCAGCTTCCTCTTCCGGATCCAGGCCTTCTTCCGGCATGAATTCTTCTTCATCGAGCGTTTCGGCATAGCCGGAAACGGATGAAGACAGGGGAAGAACAAGGCCGCTCAGCAGAAAAATACCGGCCAGCAGAATACAGAATAGTTTTTTCATATGTACCTCCCTGAAGCTCATTTCAAAATGATTGAAAAGACTGCCATGAAATCATGGTTCTGCCTGTATTATACTATGAAACCCTCTGTTTGTCATCCATGAATTTCACCGGCGGGGACAGGCAGAAGCAAAGCTGTTCAGCCGTTTTGGGACAGGCCGGACGGATCCGCCCGGTACAGGGCATCGGCATTTTTCCATAGGATCAGTTCCTGTTCCTCTTCCGTCAGCGGGAGGGACCGCAGGAAATCAAGCTCCGGCTTCTGCGGCCACATCGGGTAGTCGGTCCCGAACAGGACCCGGTCCGCCCCGAAGGCGCGGATGATGCGGTGCGCCCGTTCCGGGTCCATCCAGTGGAAAGAGGAGGACGTATCCACCCAGAAGTTCGGGTATCCTGGCAGCAGGGCCTCCGCCCGGTCCCAGACGCTCCAGCCGCCGAAATGCGCCCCGATGATCCGGAGCGAGGGAAAGGCGCGCAGCACCCTGACCATCCGCTCGGGGTTCGAGTAATCATAGCGGTGATCCCCGGTGTGGATCAGGATGGGCAGCCCGGATGCTTCCGCCAGTTCATACAGGCGGAACGCTTTTATGCTGTCCGCCTCAAAGCGCTGGAAATCCGGATGGATCTTGATGCCGCGGAGCCCAAGGGCCCGGAGCTCTTCCAGATCCTGCGGAAGCCTTTCCGAATCCGGATGCAGAGCGCCTAGGCCGATGAAGACTCCCCCGGCGTCCCGGACGGAAGCGGCGATAAAGCGGTTGATGTGGCTCACCTGTTCCGGGGAGGTGGCGACGGAATGGACGACGAAGCGGGTAATCCCGGCCTCTTTGCCGGACCTGAGCAGGGTCCCGGTCGTCCCGTCATGGGGCTCGGCCGGCAGCCCGTCATAAAACCGGTCCACGGAGGCAACCGCCTTCAGGGCGATTTTATCCGGATAGATGTGGCAGTGTGAATCAATGATCATGTGTATTCACCGATGGAAAACAGGATAAAGGAAAGTGAGGAGTTAGGAATGAGGAGTGAGGAGTTGATAGTCATGACTATTAACTCCTCACTAAGCGATCGCAGGGAGCGGTCACTCCTCACTGTTTTACGCCGTCTCAATCCCCGCGGCCTTCTGCAGGCCCAGTTTCTGGATGGCCTGTTCGCGCATCTTGTATTTCTGGATCTTGCCGGCGTCGTTCATCGGGAAACCGGTGACGAATTCGATGTACTTGGGCACCTTGTGCTTGGCCATGTGGTCCAGGACATACTTTTTCATCTCGTCGGCCGTCATCGTCATCCCCTCTTTCAGGATGATGCAGGCCATGATCTCCTCGCCCATCGCCTGGTCGGGCACGCCGATCACCTGCACGTCGCTGACCTTGGGGTGGGTATAGATGAATTCCTCGATCTCCTTGGGGTAGATGTTCTCGCCCCCGCGGATGATCATGTCCTTGAGGCGGCCGGTGATGCGGTAGTTGCCTTCCTTCGTGCGGCAGGCCAGGTCGCCGGTGTGGAGCCAGCCGTCCTTGTCGATGGCGGCGGCGGTCGCCTTGGGCATCTTGTAGTAGCCCTTCATGATGTTGTAGCCCCGGGCGACAAACTCGCCGATCACCTCGTCCGGGCAGTCTTTGCCGGTCTCCGGGTCGACGATCTTGCACTCGACCTCGGGGAAGGCGCTGCCGACGGTCGTCACGCGGACCTCGAGGGGGTCGGTCGTCCGGCTCATCGTACAGCCGGGGGATGCTTCCGTCTGTCCGTAGACGATGACGATCTCCGGCATGTGCATCTTTTCGACCACGTCCCGCATCACGGCGATGGGGCAGGGGCTGCCGGCCATGATGCCGGTGCGCATGGAGGCAAAGCTGGTCTTTTCAAAGTCCGGGTGTGAGAGCATCGCGATGAACATCGTCGGCACGCCGTGGAAAGCGGTGATGTGCTCGTTGTGGATGCAGGCCAGGGAGGATTTGGGCGAGAAATAGGGGATCGGCAGGATCGTCCCGCCGTGCGTCATCGTGGCCGTCATGGCCAGCACCATGCCGAAGCAGTGGAACATCGGCACCTGGATCATCATCCGGTCCTCGGTGGACAGGTCCATGCCGTCGCCGATGGATTTGCCGTCGTTGACGATGTTGTAATGGGTCAGCATGACACCCTTGGGGAAACCGGTCGTTCCGGAGGTGTACTGCATGTTGCACACGTCGTTGACGTTCACGGCGGCGGCCAGGCGGTGGATTTCCTCCATCGGCGTCCGGGGCGCGCAGGCGAGGGCTTCCTCCCAGGTAATGCCGCCGTTCATCCGGAAGCCGACTGTAATGACGTTGCGCAGGAAGGGCAGCCGCCGGCTGTGCAGCGGTTCATCCGGCTTCTTGTCCTGAAGCTCGGGGCAGAGCTCGTTGATGATGCTCCTGTAGTCGGAATCCCGGTAGCCCTCAATCATGACCAGGGTGTGGGTGTCCGACTGGCGGAGCAGGTATTCGGCCTCATGGATCTTGTAGGCCGTGTTCATCGTCACCAGGACCGCGCCGATCTTCGTGGCGGCCCAGAAGGTCAGGAACCACTGGGGCACGTTGGTGGCCCAGATGGTCACCTTGGAGCCCGGTCTGACGCCCAGGGACACCAGGGCGCGGGCGAACTCGTCCACGTCGTCGCGGAACTGGCTGTAGGTGCGGGTATAGTCCAGCGTGGTATAGCGGATGGCCAGCTGGTCCGGGAACTCTTCCACCATGGTGTCCAGCACCTGGGGGAAGGTCTTGTCGATCAGCAGGCCTTTTTTCCAGACATAGCGGCCGTTGTGCCGGTTCGACCAGTACAGGTGGCGGTGGCCCCGCTTGGTGTTCAGATAGGGCCGGATGACGTTTTCAAAGTGGGTCAGGATGATTTCGATATCTTCCAGCCCCTCGATCCAGCCGGGATTCCATTCGAGGGACACATAGCCGTCGTAGTTGACCGAGCGCAGGGCGTTCATCAGGTCCTTGAGGGGCAGGGTCCCGTCCCCCAGGAGTTCCGGGCGGACCTGACCGTCTTCGGTCCGGCCGTCGTGGATCCTCACATGCCGCACATAGGCTCCGAGCTCGGTGATGGTCTTTTCGGCGTCCTCACCGGCTTCAAAGCAGGTCAGCGCCATGTCCCACAGGGCGGCCAGCCGGTCGTCCGAAAAGCGGTTGAGCAGGCCGCGCAGGCGCGCGCTGTCCGCGTACGCGCCGGCTGTTTCCACCAGGATGGTGACCGGAGCGGATCCCGTTTTTTCCAGCAGGGCCCGCAGGATGCCGGCGTTTTTTTCGTCGTCCGGGCAGGCGGCGCGGACGCTCAGGCAGGGAATGCCAAGGTTGACGGCGGTTTCCAGGCACTCGTCAAACTCGCCGTCAAACAGCGGGTCGGTCAGGTCCCTGGAAACCCCGGCGCAGGGGATCGAAAGCCCCTGCCCGAGCAGGCTGCGGCGGACGGAAGCGGCCCGCTCCGGGTTGGTCGGGCTCCCTTTCCCGGAAAAAACCGGGCCCTGCAGGTCGTGGATGTCGATGCCCTGCATCCGGGCGCTGACGGCGGCGGCGCAGAAATCGTCCCATGAAAGGCCGTCCCAGTATTGGATGGAGAAAGAAAGTTTCACGCTTGGCACCTCCCCGTTCAGGCTTCCTCGTACAGGATCTTGTTCAGCGCGCTGACATACGCGCGGATGGCGGCTCCGATGATATCGGTGGAGATGCCGTTGCCGGAATACACCCGGCCGCCGGAGCGGAGCTTGACCAGGGCGCTGCCCATGGCGTCGCGGCCCTCGGTGACGGTCTGGATCTGGAAATCGTCCAGCTCGTAATGGTGGCCGATGATCTGCTCGATGGCCTGGAAGGCCGCGTCGATCGGGCCGTCGCCGATGCCGACCCCGCGGATCTGCTGGCCGTCCTTTTCGATCAGGATGTTGGCGGTGGCCGTGATGATGCTGCCGCTGTTGGTGACGTAGTTGACCAGCTTGTACGTGGCCGGCACCTGCATGGCGGCGCTGGCAATGATGGCGTCCAGCTCCTTGGTGCCGACAAAATGCTTCTTTTCGGCGACCTGCCGGAAGGCCTCATAGACCCGCAGGTTGTCTTCGTCGCTCAGGTCGTATCCCAGCTGGCGGACCACCTGGGTGACCTCGGAGATGGAATCGCTGGCGTCCAGGCAGACGCCGGAAACGTCTTCCAGCCCGATGTTGGTGAAACGGGAGATCTCCTGCTGCGGTTCGGCGATCTTGCGGATCTGGCTGACCCCGCGGTTGAGCTCGGTCAGCCGCAGGCCCGTGCTGATGTCCAGGTCGTTTCCCTTGACCTGGATGAAGTGGGCCAGGGCTTCCAGGGAGATCACGCCGCCGCCGAGCGCCACGCATTTGACCCCGCAGGCGCCCTCTCGGACGGCGGCGGCGGCGCAGGCCAGGGCCATGCCCAGCCCGTCGCTGAGCTCGACGAAGAACTCGGTTTCAGAAAGGCGGGGGACCTGCTGTTTGATATTGGCGATAAAGGCGCCGAACTCGTCCGGCAGCATGACGCCGGCCGTATCGCAGACCGTCACCCGGTCCGCCCCGGCGTCCAGTGCGGCATTCAGGACTTTGCAGAGGAAATCAGGCTCGGCCCGCGTGGCGTCCACGGCGGTGAATTCCACGTGCTCAGAGCAGAAGCGGGCGTGGCTGACCAGGGCGGATACGGTTTCCAGCAGCACCGGCGCCTTCTTGTGGGCTTCGTACTCCATCAGCACGGTGGACACCGGGGCCAGCAGGTTGAGCGCCGGGGATTTGGCGGTGCGGATCGACTCCCAGGTCTCCTCGATCAGGGGGTTCGAAAGATCCACCGCCGCGCTGATCCGGCAGGACACCATCGAGGCGATGGTGCGGTTGGCCAGCTGGTCTGCCTTGGAGCCGGAAATCGGGGCCAGTTCGATGGCGTCCGTGCGCAGCCGGTCGAGGCTCCGGGCAATCTCCAGCTTTTCCTTGAAGGACATTTCCCTGCCGGTGTCTTTATCGGCCCGGCGCAGCGACATGTCGATGACCTGAAGCTTTTTCATGTTGGTTAAATCCCCCCATCATGTTGAATTCGTAATTCGTAATGCGTAATGCGTAATGATCTGGCCGGAGGCCCGGGCGCTCAGCGCTTCCGGGATACGTGGAGCGGAACAAACAAGTCCCGGAGGCTTATGCCTCCGGGACGAATCAATACTCGCGGTACCACCCGGTTTGCCGCAGAAAGCGGCCGCTCAGCGGCGCTCGTGTCAAGCGCCTGACCATGGTTACGGGGTCTGCCGGGTTTCCATACGCAGCGGGCTGTGAACCTGCCTTCCGGAAACCTGCTCGGGCGGGAGACTGCGGGCTGCACTCGCGCCGGCTCACACCGGCCGCCGGCTCTCTGTCGCGGTGGACAGCCCACATGGCGCCGTCAACGCATCCATGTGAAATTATGCATAATTTACTAAAAACCGGCCCGTTTGTCAACCCTGCTGTTTTGGTGGATTTTTGGCCGGAGCGCAGGTGACCCTTCCGGCTGCCGCTCACGGATATTTGACAAGCCTGCGGGAAATGGCCTATAATTGATACGGCAGCAGCTGCTGAGCATGAAAAACCTGAATAGGGAGGAAGACCGAAATGAAAAAAGCGATGACGGCAATGATGCTGATGGTTTTTCTGTTTGCGCTTTCCGCTGCTCCGGCGCGGGCGGAATCGGCGTCGTCCGGTTTCTGCGGCTTTCTGATGACATGGACGCTGGACAGCTCCGGGACGATGACGATCAGCGGATGGGGAAAGACGTATGATTATACCGGCGAAGGTTTCTTCCTGAACTACGCCCTGGAACAGCCTGCCCCGTGGTATGACAGACGGGACAGCATCAACACGGTGATCGTCCGGGAAGGCGTCACCAGGATCGGTTCCTGCGCTTTTACGGACTGCACGCATCTGAGCCGAGTGACACTTCCCGCTTCCCTGTCTGATATTGACTACAGTGCGTTTATTCGCTGTCCGGGCCTTGTCAGTTTCGAGGTGGCCCCGGACAATGCCGTTTACCGCTCTGAAGACGGGGTCCTTTTTGACCGGAAGATGGAGAAGCTGATCTTCTATCCGGGCGGAAAGGAAGGTTCTTCCTATGCCGTTCCCTCAACGGTCCGGAGAATCGGGGCATACGCTTTTTCCGGGGAAAATCAGCTGACTGATATCAGCATTCCTCTCAGCGTTGCGGCAGTTGACCTTGGGAATTTCGGCTGGAGCTCCAGGCTGGAAAGGGTGCATTATTCCGGAACGCTCGAACAGGCAAGAAAGATCGACTTTTCCTGGTCAGATACAGTCAGGCTGCTGACTGCGCCGTGGATCTGTTCTGACGGTGAATTCCTTTTTACGCTGGGAACGAATGAGGGAGAACATATTCAATGGACATTGACGCCTGACCGGACGCTGACGATCTCCGGAGACGGACCGACTGGGCAGTATCTGATCTGGCTGTTATTCGCACCTGTGATCAGGACGGTGCGGATTGAAGAGGGAGTTACCGATGTTGCATGGGCTTGCTTCCTTGAATGCGCGGCCCTGACAAGGGTTGAAATCCCTGTCAGCGTGACGTCTATTGGGGAGGATGCGTTTTACGGCTGTGAGAGCCTGTGCGAAGTCGTCTATGCCGGCACAGAGGAACAATGGGCGGCTGTTTCAATCGGGGAAGGCAACGAATGCCTGACCGGGGCGTCTGTTGTGTTTAAAACTGCACCTGACGCCGGGCAGGAATAACCGAATGCCGGATACGCCGGCGCTCCATCATCTGCAAAGAGGAAAGGATGATCCGCATGAAATCACTGGACAGTTTCCCGAGGGTAAAACTCGGCTGTTTCCCCACGCCCATTCAGAAGCTGGAAAACATCAGCGGCCTGCTGCATACGAACGTCTGGATCAAACGGGACGACCTGACCGGCCTGGGGCTGGGCGGCAACAAGGTGCGCAAGCTGGAGTTCCTCCTGGCGGACGCCCGGGAAAAGGGAGCGCAGGTGGTCTTTACCACCGGCGGCGCCCAGTCCAACCACGCGATGCTGACGGCCGCCGCGGCCGGGAAACTGGGCATGAAGCCGATCCTCATCCTCAAAAAGCGCGGCGTCACGGAGCGCCTGGGCAACCTGCTGCTGGAGCACCTGATGGGCACTGAAGTCCACTTCATGGATACGGACGATTACGCGGACATCTACGCGGAGATGGACCGGATCGGGCAGCAGCTGAACGTCCCGTACTACAAAATCCCCTGCGGAGGCTCCAACGCCCTGGGCACCCTGGGCTATGCGGACTGCGCCCGGGAGATCAGCGGCCAGGGTATCCGTTTCGATCATCTGGTCTGCGCCGAAGGCAGCGGCGGCACGATGGCCGGCCTGGCCCTGGGGGCGAAGCTCTTCCTGCCGGGAACGAAGGTACACGGCATGATGGTGGATACAGATCCCTTCGATCAGATCACGCCCGCCCTGATGCGGGAAGCCGCCGCCCTTCTGGAGGCGGATATCGCCGTCACGCCGGAAGATTATCATCTGACGGACATGTGCGGGCCGGGCTACGCTGTCCCTTCGGAAGAAGGAAACGCGGCCATCTCCCTGATGGCGAAGGAAGAAGGACTTTTTCTGGACCCGGTCTATACCGGCAAGGCTTTCGCGGGCCTGCTGAAGATGGCCCGGGAAGGCCTGTTCCGCGCAAATGAGAACGTCCTCTTCCTGCATTCGGGCGGAGCAGGCGGGCTATTCGCCGCGCGGCTCCCGTGAAAAAACGCTCTTCACGGAAAGATAGGAGGAATATCTCTTGTCGTGGAGCCAGAATCCCCGAGTTAATGGCATACATTTTTCCCGTATCAAACTTTGCCCAACATGAAGAATCGGTTTTTCAAGGAAGGAACGAAGAAGCACAAATAACAAAATCACCTGATCATTCAAGTTGTTTTGTCATCCTGAGCATCGAAAAGTTCCGGCTCTTATTGAGCCGGAACCGATGCGAAGGATCCCGACAGCCAGGATCGGAAGCGGCTGCAGCATCGGCGCGGGGCCGGCGTATCCGAAAGAGACCATCATCAACTCCAACCGCAGCAGACAGTTCCCGCGCACGGGTCCGTCTGTTCTTCCCGACCTGGCCGTCGGGATCCCTCGCGATGCGAACCGCTGTTTCTTCAGGCCTTTGGCCTTCAGAATGACAGGATGGCGGTTCTTTCTCATCGCTCGGGATGACATCCAGGGGGTTACCAAACAACAGGCTTCACTACAGATTTCCAGCCACAGAGGAAGATTTGTCAGGCCCTGGATACATATCTCTCCTATCATTCTCAGCGCAGAAGCATGTATTCAATCACAGGGAGAAGCCGGTTCCTTAAGAAAACGTGAAGAAACAAAAAAACAGAGAAATACTGCTGATCCATCCACCCCGGGGGTGTTGCAGAGTCATCACTGCAACAGCCCCTTTGTTTTTTTCCTGTTCAGGGCTTTACAAAAAAACACAAACGCGTATAATTGTATACATTCATCCGATGGAAAGGAAGACCTGTATGCTTGAGATCAGCCCGAAAACAAACCTGTTGGAAGAGAAGAATTTCCGTTATCCCCTGCAGGACGTCGCGGAACCGAACCTGTACCGGGATCTTTATGATTATGAAAGCGTGCCGAAGGTGCAGTTCAACCACCGCCGTTCCCCCATGAGCATGCCGGAGGAAATCTGGATCAGCGATACATCTTTCCGGGACGGCCAGCAGTCCGTCGACCCCTACACGGTGGACGAGATCGTGGAGCTGTACAAGCTGATGAGCCGGCTGGGCGGGCCGTACGGCATCATCCGGCAGACCGAGTTTTTTATCTACAGCCAGAAGGACCGGGAGGCGGTCCGCCGCTGTCAGGAACTGGGCCTCAAGTTTCCGGAGATCACCACCTGGATCCGCGCGACCAAGGAAGATTTCAAGCTCGTCAAGGACATGGGCATCCGGGAAACGGGCATCCTGGTCAGCTGCAGCGACTATCATATCTTCAAAAAGATGAAGCTGACCCGCAAGCAGGCGATGGAAAAGTACCTGGAAACCGTCGCCATGGCCTTTGAGGCGGACGTCATGCCCCGCTGCCACCTGGAGGACATCACCCGGGCGGACTTTTACGGCTTCGTCGTGCCCTTCGTCAACGAGCTGATGAAGATGAGCCAGGACGCCGGCATCCCCGTCCGCATCCGCGCGTGCGACACGATGGGCTACGGTGTGCCGTATCCGGAGGTCGCCCTGCCACGCAGCGTGCCGGGCATCATCTACGGCCTGCAGCACTATTCGGACGTGCAGAGCGAATACCTCGAATGGCACGGCCACAACGACTTTTACAAGGCCGTCGCCAACGCGTCGACCGCTTGGCTGTACGGGGCCTGCGCCGTCAACTGTTCCCTGCTGGGCATCGGGGAGCGCACCGGCAACATCCCGCTGGAGGCGATGGTCTTTGAGTACGCGTCCCTGCGCGGCAGCATGGACGGGATGGATCCCACCGTCATCACGGAAATCGCCGAGTTCTTCCAGCGGAAGATCGGCTACCAGATCCCCCCGATGACCCCCTTCGTCGGGCGGAACTTCAACGTCACCCGCGCCGGCATCCACGCCGACGGCCTGCTCAAGGATGAGGAAATCTACAACATCTTCAACACCAAGAAGATCCTGAACCGTCCGGCCTCCGTCATGATTTCCAAGACCTCCGGCCTGGCCGGCATCGCCTACTGGATCAACGAGAATTACCGCCTGACGGGCGAAGACTCGGTGTCCAAGCAGGATCCCCTGGTCGTGTCCCTGAAGGAATGGATCGACGGGCTGTACGACGAAGGCCGCCAGGCCGCTATGTCCGCGGGCGAGATGGAGCGCAAAATCGACGAACTGACCGGCGGAAAGCTCCGCAGGTCCTGAAAGGAACGATCATATGGAACATAAGATGATTTCGATCGCGGATCAGGTGTTTGAGCGGCTGGAGATGGACATCCTGTCCGGCGTGTTCGAGCGGGACGAGATGCTGACGGAGAGCAAGCTGTCCGAGCAGCTGGGCGTCAGCCGCACGCCCATCCGGGAGGCGGTGCGCCGGCTCAACCAGGAGCACCTGGTAGAGCTGACCAGCAAGGGCATCCGGGTGGTCGGCATCACCCGCCAGGACATCGCGGACATCAGCGAGATCCGCCTGCGCCTGGAAGGCCTGGCCGCCCGCTGGGCCGCCGAGCGGGCGAATGAGGAAGACATCCGCACCCTCCGGGAAATCGTGGAGCTGCAGGAGTTCTACACGGCCAAGGCCGACGCCGACAGCATCAAAAACCAGGACAGCCGCTTCCACCAGACCATCTACTCCCTCTGCGGCAGCAACGCCATGCGGGACACCCTGGAGCCCCTGCACAGAAAGCTCCTCAAATACCGCCGCGTCTCCGTTTCCGCCAAGAGCCGCGCCCAGCTGTCCCTGGCCGAGCACCGGGCCATCTGCGAGGCCATCGCCGCCCACAACGGGGCGGAGGCGGAACGGCTCACCATCGAGCACGTGCAGAACGCGCGGGAGAGCATCCTGAAAATGAGGACTGCGGAGAGGTAAACATATATACACATGAAAAGACTGCTGACGATTTGGTGCAGCAGCCTTTTCATGCGCATTTTTTGAGAATTACAGCGCCTCTGTGCAGAATCCGTGACTTTCCGCCCAATGATAGGCGAAACTGTCGGCAGGTGCTTTGATGATGACATCGCTGCCTGAAAAGGCGTCGTCGGCGATAGACGTAACGCTGGCGGGAATCACGATGATAACCACGTTTGCCAGATTGGCAAAGGCTTCACTTTCGATCGCTGTTGCAGCAAAAGGGAGAGTGAAATTACTTATGTCCCCAACAATCACCTTACAGGCGGCTGTTTTCCCGCTCTTTGAGACAGCTGTGACAGTCACTATGCCCTTTCGAATCCCCTGAATTACTCCTTGTTCATCCACGGTTGCAATGGAATCATTACTGCTGGCAAAAGTGACAAGATGATTCACACAGCTTTGCGAACGAGCAGTTACGTTCGCTTTAAGCGTCAGTGATCCTCCGACCGGAACAGATACTCTGTTTTCGCTGAAGGAAACAGCAGTAACCGGGTAAAAAAGATGTAACAGGCATTCCCGGTGAATATCATTTGTACTGTCTGCATAAATGCTTACGTCGCCAGGCATGTAGGTTGTCAATAATCCGTTTTCATCAATTACTGCTTTATTCGTGTCAGAACAGCTCCAGGTTATATTGGTGCTGGAACCTTCCGGAATATAAGAAACCACTGAAAACTGCATGCTGTCGCTCGCTAACATCCATATTTCGCTGGCGGAAATCTCGAAATCAGTCGATTCGATGAATGCTGTTATCTTTACGCTAGTGGAGGCTGTCCCCGTAGTTGCGGTGATGATACATGTACCGGGCTGAAGAGCTGTAACCGTACCATCATCGATGGACACAACATCGGGATTGCTGGTGCTCCAGGCTATTGCTGCGCGATCTTCCGGAAAAATAGTATATGGAAGAGTATGGCTATGACCGCACGCCAGTCTGAAATCATCTGGCAATGTTATGGTACGGATGCTGTTTATATCTGTATCATCAAAATAAACAATATGATTAACATGATTCTTCGCCCATCTGTCAACCTGAGTAAATTGGTAACAGTAAACTGCTGTTTCACCGTCAAGAATACTGAGGCCGTCATCCGGGTTAAAGACAATGCTGGCAGATGCATCAGGATGAAGAAAAGCCACTTTTTGGAGGCTATCGCATCCCGCGAATGTTTCGCTGCCAACGCTTGTAACGCTTGCAGGTACTGTGATGCTGGTCAGGCTGCTGCATTCAGAAAATGCACCTATGCCGATTGTGGTCAGGCCATCAGGAAGAAAGATCATTTTCAGTTTGGAACAACCTCTGAAAGCGCCATCTCCAAAGGAAGTCACGCTGTTTGGTATATGGATGCTTTTCAAATTATAACATCCTGAGAAAGTGTAATCGCTGATGCTGATCACACCTTCCGGAATGCCGATATTTGTCAGACTGCCACAGCCTGAGAATGCAGATTCATCAATTCTGTTAACACTATCCGGAATACTGATATTTGTCAGACTGCTGCATCCGGCAAAAGCGGCACTGCCAATGACAGAAACACCTTTTGGAATGATCATGCTGGTCAGTCTCCTGCAATATGAAAAGAGCGAATTGCTGATTTGCGTTATCATACGCGGAATACTGATGCTTGCCAGACTTCTGCAGTGGGAGAAGGAGGCCTCTCCGATGCTGATCACGCCATCCGGAATATTAATGGTCGTCAACTGGCTGCAATAGGAGAAGGCGCCATTGCCGATGCTGGTAACATTTTCCGGAATAATGATGCTTGTCAGACTGCTGCAGTTGTGGAAAACCCGCTCCCCAATGCTGGTTATTCCCTGCGGAATACGGAAATCTGTCAGCTTGCTGCAATTGCAGAAAGCCCGGTCATCAATGAAGGTGACGTTGTCAGGGAGCATGATACTGATCAGATTGCTGCAGTTATAGAAGGCATCACAGCCAATACTGGCAACAGCACTGTTCTGTAGATTGATACTGGTTAGATTGCTGCAATTGTAAAAAGCGGAACTGCTGATGGCTGAAATGCCGTCCGGAATGATGATACTTGTCAGACTGCTGCAATCTGAAAAAGCCGAGACTCCGATAATGGTTACACCGTCCGGAATGATGACGCTTGTCAGACTGCTGCAGCCATTAAAGGCGTTGCTGCCAATGCTGCTGACGGTTTCCGGGATGATGATGTCAGTCAAGGCGCTGCAGCCCCAGAAGGCATAGTCCCCAACGCTGATGACGCCCTCCGGGATGATAATGTCAGTCAAGGCGCTGCAACCCCAGAAGGCATAGTCTTCAATGCAGCTGACACCTTCTGAAATGCTGACGTTTATCAGCCCACTGCAGCCGTAAAAGGCATATTCATCAATGCTGCTGACGGTTTCCGGGATGCTGATGCTTGTCAGGCTGATGCAGTCGTAAAAAACGTATTCGCCAATACTGCTGACGGTTTCCGGGATGCTGATACTTGTCAGGCTGCTGCAGCCATAGAAGGCATAGTCTCCAATGCTGCTGAGGCCTTCCGGGATGTTGATGCTTGTCAGGCTGCTGCAGCCATAGAAGGAATAATCTCCAATGCTGCTGACGGTTTCCGGAATGGTCACACTTGTTAATCCACTGCAGCCAAAAAAGAGGGTTGCGCCAATGCAGCTGACACCCTCCGGGATGGTGATACATGTCAACCCGCTGCAGCCGTAAAAGGCTAATTCATCAATGCTGCTGACGGTTTCCGGGATGCTGATGCTTGTCAAACTGATGCAGTTTATAAAGCTGCCATAACCAATGCTCGTAACACCATTTGGAATAACAATACGACTCAGACCGGTACAAGAACTGAAAACACCGTTGTTTATACCGGTTATTTTGCTTGGAATGATAATATTGTCCAAACTCGTACAACCGGAGAAAGCGTAATCACCAATCACGATGACTCCATCCGGTATAGTTATACTTGACAGTTTTTTGCAGTCGCGGAAAGCATTGCTGCCAATACTTGTGACGCCATCCGGAATGTTGATGGCTGCCAGATTGTTACAGTAGGAAAAAGCATCTCTGCCAATGGCGGTGACACTTTCTGGCAGACTGACGCTTGTCAGACTGCTGCAGTAAATGAAAGCGCCTTTGTTGATGGCGGTGACTCCGTCTGAAATGATGACGGTTGTCAAATCGGTACAGTAGGCAAAGACATTACTGCCTATGTCGGTCACGCTGCCTGGAATCCTGATATCCGATAAACTGCTGCAGAACATAAATGCATTGTCGCCAATACTGGCTAAATGATCTGGAAAACTGATGCTTGTCAGACTGCCGCAATTGTCAAATGCATTGTCGCCAATGTCGGTCACGCTATCCGGAATGACGATGCTTGCTAAATTGTAGCATCCATCGAAAGCATAACTGCCAATACTGGTTACACCGGGCCGTATGTCAATGGAAGAGATCTCATTATTGAAAACAAGCCAAGCCTCAGAGAATTCACTTTCTAATGAATCCATCTTGCCAGTCCCGCTGATGGTCAGCAAACCATCGTTGTCGAGCGTCCAGGTCAGTTCTCCCCAAGTTCCGCTGTCCGCCGCGCTTGCCGCGCCGCAGAAAAGAGCCAGGGTCAGGGTCAGGATGATCAGCGCCCAAATGAATTTCTTTCCGGTCCGCGTCATGATGCAGTTCCTCCGTTTTGTGCAGTATGACTTCTGTTTTTATCATAGCAGAAGTCACCGGAAAAGTAACGTCGCGATTCGCGACATCCGCACAAAAAAACGTCGCGGTTCGCGACGCTGTAAAAAACGGTATATCATTATGGCCGGAATCGGCATCACGAAACCGTAAGCCAGTCAATCGTTCCCGATCTTCTGGTAACTGGTGAAGGACAGCATATCGCCCTTTTCATCCGATACATACAGCTCGATGCCGACGCCCGTGATGCTGGTTTTGACGGGAAAGCCGCCGACAAAGTCGAACGTGCCATAGGCGGGAATGTCAGTCAGTTCGCCCTGTTCGGCCAGCTGCTTTGCTGTCATGGTGGATTTTTCGGCCGTGTGGTCTCCTTTAAAATAGACGTAATCCACCCGCTGGACAGCCGCCGGAAAACCCTGATCTTCCGTAAAGAGAAACGTGTACTTCTGGACGCTCTCATTGGTGTCCAGCCGCCGGCTGACAGAAAAATAAGGTCTGCCTTCCTGCCGGGGTTTGACAGCGGCATAGTCTTCGGTGCGGTACACGACGCCCTGTGCATCCCGGTATTCCCTGTTTCCGCCGTTCGGAGCGGACTTTGGAAATACAATGGCCGCGATGACCACAGCTGCAAGGAGCAGCACGGGAACCAGGATTTTCCAGACGAGCAGCCTGCTGTTTGTCTGAGCGGCAGAATTCACTTCGGGAAAAGCGGCAGCCTGCCCGGAGGCGCGCCCGTCTTTTCCGTCTTCCGGAGCTTCTGTGTCCGCATCGTCTCCGGCGTTTCCGGGAAGCTGCTGCGGGAGCGTAATGCCCTGCAGCAGGTCGCGGTGCAGGACGCCGCTCAGCTGCCGGATGACTTCGACCCCGGGGACGGAGCGCCCGTGCTCCCAGCCGCTGATGGTGTTGCGGGCCACATGGATGGCGTCCGCCAGCTCGGCCTGGGTCAATCCGGCTGCCTGCCGCGCCTCCGTCAGGTTCTGTGCAAAGGAATTCATCGCTGAGGGCCGTCCTTCCGTCTGATGTTGAAAATATTTTACTGTATTTTCTCCGGATTTGCAAGGACAAGGCCCAAAATCGCTGCGCTTTCAATGGGAACGGAAAACTTTATTTTCTGCGGCGCTTGTATGTGCCGCGGTCGGTATGCTATAATGAAACCATCAGAATGAAAGCCAAGGGAGAGATGCTTTTATGCCGAACACAGCGTTCCAGCCGCCGAAGAAAGAAAAACTGACCGGGATCCTGGCCATCGTCCTGTATCTGGTGACGGGCGTGCTGCTGCTCGTCAAGCCGGAATGGATGATGGACTTCACCCGATTTGCCCTGTGCGCCGCGCTGATGGGCTATGCCGCCCTCTCCTTCCGCAAATACCTGAATACCCCCGCCGAGGAGGCGGCCAAAGGCTATGGCTTGACCGGGGCGATGATCGCCGCCACGCTGTCTGTGCTGGCCCTGTTCGAAGTAACCATTCCGATGGAGCACATCTGGGGCGTGCTGCTGCTGGCGGGCGGCTACATGAAGTTCCAGACGGGGATGGACATGGGCCGCCTGGGCCACCGGCGCTGGTGGCTGTTCATGATTCCGTGCGCCGTATCGCTGGTGTTCGGCATCCTGATTCTCACGGAGGTCATCCGGACCAATTCCGCCCTCTTTATCGGCATCGCCCTGATCGTCGAAGGCCTGGTGGATATCGCCGCCATGGTCATGACCGCCCGGAGCGACAAGCTGAACCGGAAGCTGGAAAAGCAGAAAAAGGAAGAAGACGCGAAAGCGCCCGAAGAACAGCCGGCGGAGCAAAAAGAGGAAGCGCCGGAAGAAAAGGCTTTGGAAAGCAGCGAAAGCTGAACCTGCTGAAAAATAAAACGGCCTCAGGATTGATGAAGTGATCCTGAGGCTTTTTTCTGCCTGATCTGGTCGGAACACATACATATCCTCCATTTACTTTACTGCGCTAACGTGATACAATGTGAAACGTTATCACGCACGGGAGGAACGGGAAGGCATGAGTGTGATTCGGAACGAGATGACGGACAGGCTGTTTGAGACGTTGCTGCGCCTGGACAGCCTGGAAGAATGCTACGACCTGTTTGAGGACCTGTGCACGATCAAGGAACTGCAGGACATGGCCCAGCGGCTGGAGGTGGCCACGCTGTTGGACGAAGGGATGAAATATCAGGAGGTCGCCGCCCGGACCGGGGTCAGCTCGGCCACGATCAGCAGGGTCAACAAGTGCCTGCTGTACGGGGCCGGAGGCTACCGCAGGGCCATTGAAAAAAGAAAGAAGGCGGAACAGCAGGCATGAACTGGGACAGCGGGATCCTCAAAAATGAGGAAAAAATCCTCTTCGGGCTGCGCGCCCTGTACCGGCAGTACGGCTACGCCCAGTTCCGGATGCGCAAGTTCGAGGAATACGACCTGTACGCCGGCAACAAGGATTTCTTGGTGTCCGGCCGGGTCATCACCTTCCAGGATACGGACGGGAAGCTCCTGGCCTTAAAGCCGGACGTGACATTATCCATCGTCCGCTCCGGCCGGGACGAGCCCGGGGCGGTCCAGAAGGTCTATTATCAGGAGAACGTCTACCGGGTGGCGGGCTATTCCCGCTCCTTCCGGGAGATCATGCAGGCCGGGGTCGAGTGCATCGGCGCGGTGGATCATTACCAGTTGGCCGAGGTGGTGACGCTGGCGGCGGAAAGCCTCCGGCGCGTGAGCGCGGACAGCGTGCTGGCCCTGTCCCATCTGGGGGCGGCGGGGCGGCTGATCCGGGCCGCCGGCCTTTCCGGCGAAGCGGAAAAGGAAGCCTTGGCCTTCCTGGCCAGAAAGAGCGCCCACGAGCTCCGGGCCCTGTGCGCTCGCGAAGGGGCCCCCGACGGCGCGGCGGACCGTCTGGCCGCCCTGACCGCCCTGTCCGGCACCCCGGACGAAGTGCTGCCCCGTTTGTCTGCCCTGGGCTGCCCTGAGGAGGCGGAGGAGCTGCGCCTGGTGACGGACGCCCTGTCCGGCACGCAGGCAGCTCAAATGATCCGGCTGGACTTTTCCGTCGTCAACGATCCGGCGTACTACAACGGCCTGGTGTTCCAGGGCTATGTGGGCGGCATCCCGGAGCGGGTGATCGCCGGGGGCCAGTACGACCAGCTTATGCGGAAAATGGGCCGAACCTCCCGGGCCGTGGGCTTTGCGGTCTACCTGGACACGCTGGAGCGGCTGGAGGAGCCCAGCCCGCCGGACGCGGACGTGCTGCTGCTCTATCCGGAGGGGATGGACGCCGGGCTCGTGTTCCGGGCGGTTTCGTCCCTGCAAAAGGAGGGACTGTCCGTCAGCGCGCAGCTGAGCAGGCCGGACAAACGCCGCTTCGGCCGCACGGCGATTCTTACGGAAAGCGGGGAGATCCGTTATGACGCTTAGCATTGCCCTGCCCAAGGGAAGGCTGGGGGAAAAGGTATACGGGCGCTTTGCCGCGGCAGGCTATCCCTGCCCGGAAGTGCTTTCGGAAAGCAGGAAACTGATCTTTGAAAACAGCGAACTGTCCGTCCGGTATTTCTGGGCCAAGCCGTCGGACGTCCCGATCTATGTGGAACGCGGCGCGGCGGACATCGGCGTGGCCGGCAAGGACATCCTGCTGGAATACGGGCCGGACGTCTACGAGCTGGCCGACCTGGACACGGGCAAATGCCGTATGTGCGTAGCGGGCCCTGCGGGCGTCTATCAGGACGACAAAAAGACCCTGCGGGTGGCGACCAAGTTCAGCAACATCGCCCGGGCCCATTACGCGAAAAAGGGCCGGGACATCGACATCATCCACCTGAACGGCTCCATCGAGATCGCCCCGATCATCGGCCTGAGCGACGTGATCGTGGACATCGTGGAGACCGGGTCGACCCTCAGGGAAAACAACCTGGAGATCCTGGAGACCATCGTTCCCTTGAGCGCCAGGCTGATCGCCAACCGGGCCAGCTATTTTTTCCGCAGGGAACAGGTGGACGAGCTGGTCAGGAAGCTGGCCGGAAAGGAAGAGTGAACCATGATCCGGATTCTCAAATACGGGGAAGTCCCAAACAGCGAAATCTTCCGCCGCATGGAGCCCAAAACGGACGTTGCCGCCGCGGTGTCCGAGATCATCGCCCAGGTGCGCCGGGACGGGGATGAAGCCCTGTTCCGCCTGACGGAGCGGTATGATAAAGTGCGGCTGACAGCCCTGGAGGTTTCCGCGGAGGAGATCGACGAGGCCGTCCGCGCGGCGGACCCGGAACTGCTCCGGGTGCTCCGGGAAGCGGCGGAAAACATCCGCGCCTTCCACTCCTGCCAGAAGCGCAATTCTTTCATCATCAACGACCGCCCCGGCGTCGTGATGGGCCAGAAGGTGATCCCGATCGACCGGGTCGGCATTTACGTGCCCGGCGGCACGGCCCCGCTGGCCTCTACCGTGCTGATGGACTGTATCCCGGCGAAGATCGCCGGCTGCCCGGAGGTCTTCATGACGACCCCGCCCGGCCCGGACGGGACGGTGAACGCGGCGGTCCTGTGCGCCGCCCGGGAGGCCGGGGTGGACCGGGTGTTCCGGATCGGCGGGGCCCAGGCCGTCGCGGCCCTGGCGTACGGCACCCAGACCGTCCCGAAGGTCGACAAGATCGTCGGCCCCGGCAACGCCTATGTGGCGGAAGCCAAGAAGCAGGTGTTCGGGACCGTTTCGATCGACATGATCGCCGGCCCCAGCGAGATTCTGGCGGTCGCGGACGGAACGGCGGACCCCCGTTACGTGGCGGCCGACCTTTTGTCACAGGCCGAGCATGACAAACTGGCCACGGCCGTTCTGGTGACGGACAGCATGAAACTGGCCCTCGCCGTCCAGGCGGAGATCGAGCGCCAGCTGCCGCTCCTCCTCCGGGCGGATATCGCCCGCGTCTCCGTCGAGGACAACGGGAAGATCATCGTGGCGGAGGACCTGCACACCGCGATCGACATCGCCAACGAGATCGCCCCGGAGCACCTGGAGCTCTGCGTCGAGCATCCCTTTGACTGGCTGGATGAGGTGCGCCACGCCGGTTCCGTTTTCCTGGGCCGCAACTGTCCCGAAGCCCTGGGGGATTACCTGGCCGGGCCGAACCATACCCTGCCCACCAGCGGGACGGCTCGTTTTTCCAGCCCCCTGTCCGTGGACGATTTTGTCAAAAAGACCCAATACACCTATTTTACCCGTGACGCGCTGGCCAAAGTGGCGAAGGACGTTGCCCTGTTTGCCGGAACCGAGGGCCTGACCGGTCACGCCCGCAGTGCCATGATCCGAACGGAGGATGTGGAATGAGCCGGTTTCTTTCCGCCCGCTACCGGGACCTGGTGCCGTACGTGCCCGGGGAACAGCCCAAAGGCAGGCAGTTCATCAAGCTGAATACCAACGAATCCCCTTTCCCGGTCAGCCCGGAAGCCCTGGCCCGCGCAGTTGCGGCGGTCCGGCCGATCCACCTGTATTCGGACCCGGAAAGCGCCGACCTTCGGCAGGCGATGGGGGAAGTCTACGGCCTGACGGCCGATGAAACCCTGGCCTGCAACGGCTCGGACGAGGCGCTGAACTTTGCGTTCATGGCCTTCTGCGACGAGGAGACGCCGGCGCTGTTCCCTGATGTGACCTACGGGTTTTACCGCGTGGCGGCGGACGCCAACCGCCTGCCCTTTGAGGAGGTTCCCCTCCGGGAGGACTTTTCGCTCTGCCTTCCGGATTACGAGGGGAAGGCCGGGACCCTGTTCCTGGCCAATCCCAATGCGCCGACCGGCATGGCCATCCCGCGGGAGGAGATCGAGGGCTGGCTGAGCGCCCATCCCGATCAGGTGACGGTGGTGGACGAAGCCTATGTGGACTTTGGGTCCCAGAGCTGCGCCCCGCTGGTCAAAAAGTATCCGAACCTGCTGGTCGTGCAGACCTTTTCAAAATCCCGCTCCCTGGCGGGAGCGAGGCTCGGCTTCGCCTTCGGCTGCGCGGACCTCATCCGGGACATGAACACCCTGCGCAACGCGGTCAGCCCCTACAACGTCAACAGCTTTACCCAGGCCCTGGGCATCGAGGTGATCCGCCGGCAGGACGAGATGAAGGAACACTGCCGCGCGGTCGGGGAGACCAGGGCGTGGACCGCGGAGATGCTCCGGGGGCTGGGCTTTGACGTCCTGCCGTCGAAGACCAACTTTGTCTTTGCCCGCTCGGGAAAAATGAGCGGGGAGGCGGTCTGGCGGGCCCTGCGTGAAAAAGGAATTCTGGTGCGGCACTTTGACAGCCCGCGGATCAGGGATTATAATCGGATCAGCATCGGAACGACGGAGCAGATGGAGGCCCTGAAGGCCGCCCTGACAGACATTCTGAGCTGAAGGAGTAAAAGCCATGCGGAAGAGCTGTATCGAGCGGAAAACGGCGGAGACGGACATCCGCCTGACCATCGACCTGGACGGAACCGGGCAGAGCGACATCAGGACCGGCGTCGGGTTTCTCGACCATATGCTGACCCTGTTCGCCCGACACGGGGCCTTTGACCTGACGGTGGCCTGCCGGGGTGACACGGAGGTGGACGACCACCACAGCGTCGAGGACATCGGCATCGCCCTGGGGGACGCCCTGCGGGAAGCCCTGGGCGATAAGCGGGGCGTGCGCCGCTACGGGGACATCACCCTGCCGATGGACGAGGCCCTGATCCTGGCCGCGGCGGATCTGTCCGGCCGGGGCGGCTTTTACGGGGACCTGCGGATCCCCGCCCAGAAGGTCGGCACGTTCGATACCGAGCTCGCGGAGGAATTCCTGATCGCCCTGGCCCGGAACGGCGGGATCACCCTGCACGTCCGCCAGCTGGCCGGCAGCAATTCCCACCACATCATCGAAGGGGTTTTCAAGGCCGTGGCCCGGGCGCTCCGCCAGGCTGCGGCCATCGACCCGGCATTTGCCGGGGAGATCCCCTCCACCAAAGGAGTACTGTCATGATCGCCATCGTGGATTACGGGGTCGGCAACCTTTTTTCCCTGCAGAGCTCCTTTGCCTTTATCGGCCATGAAGCCCGCGTGACGGGCAGGAGCGACGAGATCCTCTCGGCGGACCGGGTGGTGCTGCCGGGCGTCGGCGCGTTCGGCGACGCGGCGGACAAGCTCCGGGCGACCGGGCTTGACCGGACGGTCCAGGAAGCCGCCCGCCGGGGAAAGCCCCTGCTGGGCATCTGCCTGGGGATGCAGCTTCTGTTTGACGAAGGGGAAGAGTTCGGCCGCCATGAAGGGCTCGGGCTGATCCCGGGCAGGGTGGTCTCGATGCGGCCGGCCGTGCCGGAATCCCTCAAGCTGCCCCAGATCGGCTGGAACGGTCTGCGCCTGGTCCGTCCCCACCCCCTTTTCCGGGAGATACGGAACGGGGACCAGGTCTATTTCGTGCATTCGTTTCACGGGACGGACTGCGGGGACAGCCTGCTGGCGACAACGGAATACGGGGCGGACATCACCGCCGCCGTTGGCCGGGGTTCCGTCATGGGCTGCCAGTTCCATCCCGAAAAGAGCGGAAAAATCGGTCTGAAAATACTGAAAGCGTTTGCGGAAACGGAGGATTTTGTATGCTGATCATGCCGGCAATCGATCTGTATGAAGGAAAAGCCGTCAGGCTTAAACGCGGGGACTACCGGGACATGACCGTGTATTCCGAGCGCCCCCGGGAACTGATGGACGCCTTTGCTGCTCAGGGGGCGAAGGCCGTGCACGTGGTGGACCTGGAAGGGGCCCGGGACGGCAATACCGCGAACTTCCCGCTGATCCGCAAGCTCAAGCAGGGTTCTTCCCTGCTGATGGAGGTCGGCGGCGGCATCCGCACGATGGAAACGGTGCGCGTCTATCTGGAGGACGCCGGGGTGGACCGGGTGATCCTGGGCACGGCTGCGGTGACGGACCCTGCCTTCGCCGAGGAAGCCGTCCGCCGCTGGGGCGACCGGATCGCCGTGGGCGTCGACATCCGGGACGGGAAGGTCGCCATCCGCGGCTGGACCGAGCAGTCCAGTCTGGACGCGTTTTCCTTCTGCCGCCGGATGGAGGAGATCGGCGTGACGACCGTCGTGGTCACCGATATTTCGCGCGACGGGATGCTCGAAGGGGCGAACCGCGGGCTCTATGAGGAAATGATCGGGAAGCTCTCTTCCCTCCGCCTGATCGCTTCCGGCGGGGTTTCGGGCCTGGAAGACGTGGTGGCGCTGAAGGCAGCAGGCCTGTACGGGGCGATCATCGGGAAGGCTTATTATACCGGGGCGATCGACCTGCGCGTGGCCGTGGAGGTCGCTTCATGATCTCCAAGCGGATTATCCCCTGCCTGGACGTCAAAGACGGCCGGGTGGTCAAAGGCGTCCGTTTCGAAGGCCTGCGCGACGTGTCCTCCCCGGTGGAGCTTGGCTCCTTCTATTCGGAAAACGGGGCGGACGAGCTCGTGTTTTACGACATCACCGCCTCCGCCGAGGGCCGCGGCCTGTTTACCGAGTGCCTGCGCGAGGTGGCCCGGAAGGTCTTTATCCCCCTGACGGTGGGCGGGGGCATCAACACCCTGGACGATTTCGACCGCGTGCTCAAGTGCGGGGCGGACAAGGTCAGCGTCAATTCCGGGGCGGTCCGGAATCCCGGCCTGATCGACGAAGCGGCCCGGCGCTACGGCAGCCAGTGCGTCGTTCTCTCCGCCGACGTCAAGCGGGTGAACGGCAGCTTTCATGTGTTCGTCCGCGGCGGCCGGGAGGATACCGGGATCGACGCCCTTGCCTGGCTGCGGGAAGGAATTGACCGCGGGGCCGGGGAGATCGTGCTGAACTCCATGGATACCGACGGGGTCCGGGAAGGGTTCGACATCGAAATGCTGCAGGCGGTCTGCGCCTTTTCCGCCGTGCCGGTGATCGCCTCCGGCGGGGCCGGAAAGGCGGAAGACTTTGTGGAGCTGTTCCGGCGCTGCCCCAAAGCGGACGCCGGCCTGGCCGCCTCCATTTTCCATTACGGAGAAGTAAAAATACCGGATGTCAAAAAACTGATGATCGAAAACGGGATACCGGCCCGGGAGGTTTGAGGATGCTGAATATCGATGAGCTCAAGTTTGACGAAAAAGGCCTGATCCCGGCGATCGTCGTGGACGCCGTCAGCAAAAAGGTGCTGACGCTGGCCTATATGAACCGGGAAAGCCTGAAGATTACCATGGAAAAGGAGCTGACCTGCTTCTGGTCCCGCTCCCGGCAGGAGCTCTGGCTCAAAGGGGAGACGAGCGGAAACTATCAGCACGTCGTTTCCGTCACCGCCGACTGTGACCGCGACGCCCTGGTCGTCATGGTTGAAAAAGACGGTCCGGCCTGCCATCTGGGGACGGACTCCTGCTTTGAAACGCCCGTCTATCAGTCCGGAAACCGCAGCGAGTTTTCCCTGGAAGGGCTGATGGAACTGCTCAAAGGCCGGAAGGAACAGATGCCGACCGGCTCCTACACCACCTATCTGTTCGAAAAGGGCCTGGACAAGATCTTAAAGAAGGTCGGCGAAGAATGCACCGAGGTCATCATCGCCGGCAAGGCGCAGGACAAAAAAGAGACCGTCTATGAGATCGCGGACCTGGCCTACCATGTGATGGTGCTGATGGTGCAGGCCGGGATTTCCCTGGAGGATATCCACCGGGAGCTGGCCAGCCGCCATGTGATCGACCACAAGGTCAAGCAGGAAAAGATGGCGGGGGACGGGATGAAATGATCCTGACCGACCTGCACGTCCATTCCACCTGGTCGGACGGGAAAAACACCCTTTCCGAGATTGCTGAGGAAGCCTGCGCCCTAGGCATCCGGACGCTGGGCTTTTCCGACCATGTCTATGCCCCTTACGACATAGACTGCTGTATGAAACCCGGCTCGCGGGCCGCTTACCAGCAGGAGGTGGGCCGGCTGCGGGAACAGTACCGGGGAAAGATGGACATCCGCTGCGGCGTCGAGCAGGATCTGTTTTCAGACGAGCCGACCGACGGATATGACTACGTGATCGGCGCGGTGCACTACCTGACGATCGGCGGAAAATACCTGACCGTGGACTGGAAGCCGGAGTTGCTGCTTCAGGCGGCAGACCTGCTGGGGGACATCTACGCGGCCGCCGAACTGTATTATGACGAAGTGTCCCGGGTGGCGGAGATCCCCGGCTGCTCGGTGATCGCCCATTTTGACCTTTTCCGCAAGCTCAACCGGGACGGGAGCCTCTTTGACCAGCATCACCCGCGCTACCGGGCCGCCTGGCGGAAAGCGGCGGACAGGCTGCTTGTAAGCGGCCTTCCCTTTGAGATCAATACCGGGGCCATCAGCCGGGGCTACCAGACGGACCCCTATCCGGACGCGGAAATCATCGATTACCTGGCCGCCCGCGGGGCGCGCTTTTTATTGGGCAGCGACAGCCACCGGAAGGACACCCTGCTGTGCGATTTTGACCGGCAGGAAAAGCTTGCGCGTGAAAAGGGACTGACGCTGCTTGAGGACATCGGGAAACGGGGCGGAACATGGAAGGAAAACGGCTGATCCGGCTGGGCTCGCCGGCCGACGCGGAGGCCCTGGCCCGGGTGGAGGCCGCCTGCTTTCCGCCCGCGGAAGCGGCCCCGCTGTCCCAGTTCCGGGAAAGGCTTGCGCATTACGCGGCCCATTTCTGGCTGATGGAGGAAAACGGCCGGATCATCTCCTTCGTGGACGGGATGGTGACCGATTTGCCCGACCTGACGGATGAAATGTATGAAAATGCCGCCCTGCACGATGAACGCGGCGCCTGGCAGATGATCTTCGGGGTCAATACCCTGCCGGAATACAGGCGCCGGGGCTGCGCGGGGGCGCTGATCCGGCGTGCTGTTCAGGACGCCCTGGCCCAGGGACGCCGGGGCCTGGTGCTGACATGCAAGGAAAAGCTGATCCCCTGGTACGCAGGTTTCGGTTTCCGTTCGGAAGGGCCGTCTTCCTCCGTGCACGGCGGGGCCGCGTGGGTTCAGATGAGGCTCCGGTTTGACCGGAACGAGGGGCCTGCCTGATTGTTTCTTTCTTGACATTTTTAAGGATTGTGATCATGTCTGACAAAAAACGTGTTCTTCTCCCGGCTCTCATGGTGTTTCTGTTTTTTTCGGGGCGTCTTTCCGCTGCGGAGACCGTCCCGGATTTCTGGATCGATCCGCCTGCGCTGGTATCATCCTATTCGCTGAATCATGTCCGGGTGGCGGTTCCCGTGAAAGGCTTCCTGACCGTCCGGGCGCGGCAACTGGGAGATGAAACGGCGATCTGGTCCGGCCCTGCGGACGGGGGAGAAGTATCCTTTGACTGGGACGGGCTGCTGGCCTACGGGGAAATGCTGAGGATCGGGCCGGCCGCCGAACTGACCGCGGAACTGACGGACGAAGCGGGAAACCGGATGAAAACCAGCGCCCCGTTCTCCGTCGGTCAGCCGGAATGCCGCATTCAGTTTGCCCTGCCGTACCGGGACGTTCTCCGCGCGCCGGACCCGCTGTTCCAGATCGACATCAAGCTCAGCGCCGCGGGAAAGCTGCATTATGCCATCTGCCCGGAAGACGATCCGGAAAAGCAGATCGTCAGTGGAACCAGAACGGTGAAAGACCCGGATCTGGTGGAAGTGATCCGGTGGCGCGGAACGCTGGCCGGCGGGAAGAACGCTCCTGCGGGAAAGTACCGGTTCACCTGCTGGCCGGACGGACAAAAGGATCAGGCGGTATCTTTCCTGATCGAGGTTTCCGGGGAGAAGGCCGCCGTGCTGCCGCTTGAAACGAGCGTCTTCTGGGCGGACCGGATTCCCCTGACCCAAGAAGAACGCGCCGCTTTTTTTGCTTCCCCCGTCCCTGCGGTGGACGCGCTGGAGGGAAGCGGAATTCCCGTTTACGAATCACCCTCGTATAATTCCCGGAAGCTGGGTTCCGTACACGGATCCACTGTTTCCGTAAAAATCCTGAAACTGAAAATCCCCAACGGATGGACAAAAGCCGGTTTTTACCGCTACGGGGACGGGACTTATCAGGAAGGATATATCCGCACGGAGAAGCTGGCGATGGTATATCCTTCGGGCCGTTACGGGCTGATCGCGGATCTGGCTTCCCAGACGATGTATGTGTTTCTCGACGGGGAGATGATCGGCAGCCTCCGGTTTTCTTCTTCGCTGGAGGGGCTGAAGGTGGAAACCTGCTGCGGCGTCTTCCTGACCGGACTGAGGATGGGCAATTTCCGGGAGGAAGGGTTTCAGTACGACTACGCGATCCGGATTGACGGGAGCAATCTGCTGCACCAGGTCGGCTACCGCTACGGCCCGGAAGCTTCTTTTGAAGAGCAGCGGAAGACCCTGGGCGCCCGGGCGTCCCACGGCTGCATCCGCCTGGCGGAACATCCCGGCGGCAGCGGAGAGGACCTGACTGCCTGGTGGATCTACAGCCATATCCCGAAGCGGACCGTTCTGATCGTCGTGGATGATTATGCCAAACGCATCGGGGAAGCGCTGGAGGAAAAGGGAGTCTCCGTTTCCGTTCCGGTCATGGAAGCTGCGGAGGATGACGAATCTGTCTGATCTGCCGGAAAGATTGGTCCGGCCGGCAGATCTGTGAAACCGAGGTTTTTTCATGAATAAAAAGGTATTCCGCTTTGGTTTTTCAGTCGCGATAGCCGTCATGCTGGTTTTTTCCGGCATTCTGCCGGCATTTTCTGAAAATATCAGCGACGCCTGGACGGACAGGCTGTTTCAGTCTGTCAGGGCGGTCAGCGGGCAGGTGTTTATCGTCCGCGGGGGCCGGCCGGTCTATGCGCGGTGTTACGGCTGGCGGGACGCCAGAAAGACGAAGCCTGTCACCATCGATACCAAATACGCAATCGCGTCCGTCACCAAAATGGTCAGCGCGGTGGGGCTGATGCGCCTGTATGACCAGGGCTGGTTCGGGCTGGATGACGCGCTGGGGGAAGTCCTCCCCTACCCGGTGGTCAACACCCAGTATAAGGACCAGAAGGTAACGGTCCGCCAGCTGCTTTCCCATACGACGGGGCTCAAGCAGGGCAATACGTACAAGGGCAACTGGGCGGTCCTGTCCGCCACGTCGAGCGCCTATTATTTTGAACCCAATACCCCGCCCGGCACGGCCTTTGAATATTCCAACCGCAACGGCGGGCTGATCGGCTCGTTGATGGAAGCGGTCAGCGGGCTTTCGGTCAACAGCTATATGACGCAGAACCTGTTCGCCCCGCTGGGGATTGACGCTGCCTACAGCGCCCATCTGCTTGCGGATCAGTCAAACATCTCCTTCCGGCTCAATGCCGACGGCACCCCGATGGCTTCGGACGAAACGCTGATCAAAAACGGCAGAAACTACGACGATACCTGCAGCCCGGCCGCCCATCAGGGAACCACGATCGGCGCCCTGGTGATCAGTGCGCCGGACCTTTCGAAGATCGGCGCGATGCTCTGCCAAAGGGGAGAATGGCAGGGGGAAACCTTCCTGCGGCCTGAAACCGTGGAACTGATGGAGACAGATCAGGAGCAGATCGAAGGAAGCTCCGTTCATGTTCACGGGCCGTACGGCCTTTGCCTGGAGCGGGTGCAGGACAGCCGGGGCAACACCTGGTACGGCCATCAGGGACGTGCTTTCGGCCTGACGTCCAACGTGTTCTACCAGCCGGAGCTGGACCTGACGGTGGTGGTGATCGGCAACGGCTATACAGCGAAAAAGAAGGATACTCTGGTTACCCTGTTCGTGGATGTGATGGAAAAAGCCGTGGAGACGGACTGGGACAGCATGCCTGCCTGCGATTACCGATTTCCGGAGGAGCCGGAATGAGCAGGCTGGAGCAGACGGACGGCGTGTACCGCTGGAGCTATACCCTGTCAAAGGAACAGGCGCTGGTGCACTACCGTTTCATGCTGAAGATCAGCGGCCTCATCACCGGCGCGATCTCCCTGATCATGCTGATCCTGCTGCGCAGGTACGGGGGAGCGTGGCTGTATGTGCTGGGGATTATCGGGGGAGTGTTTGTCCTGGCGGCCGTGATCGGCTGGCTGACCCTCGGCTGGGACACGAGGAGCTACGAGATGGATGAAACCTGCATCCGCCACAAACACGCGACCAGGGGCGGGGATGCGGTGATCCGCTTCGATAAGATCCAGTGGCTGCAGGTCCGCGGAGAGGCGTTCACCATCAAAGAGGGCATCACCACCTATACGGTCTATGTGCCCAAAGAAGACGTGGAATTCGTGAAACAGTATATCAGGGAAAGAAGGCAGTAAATGCATGAAGCCCGCCGGCGGAATACCGGCGGGCTTCATGCTGCGGGAATCTGTCATTCGGCAAACCGGATGATTTGCTTTTCCGCGTCCACCATTGCTTCCCGGCCGAAGGGCATGATGCAGCGGGGCATCGCGTGGCCGATGTTCAGGTTGAACAGGATGGGCAGGGAGGGCTTTGCGATCACTTCGGTCAGGAGGCGTTTGTACTCTTCGGCGTAGGTTTCATCCATGGGCTTTCCGGCCAGCACGCCGGACACCGCGTCAAACACGCCGGTTTCTTTCAGGTACAGGAGCGTCTGCCGGTACTTTTCGGGCGAGGGCTGCTCCTCGCTGGATTCCAGCAGCAGGATCCGCCCCTGCCAGTCCTCCCTGTCCGGGAACAGATGATATTTCCGGCACAGATCCGGCATGTCCGCGTAGCGTTCGCTGTCAAAGAAGTCATACAGCGTATCGATGCAGCCCCCGAGGATCTTCCCCGAAAACACGGGCGGCCCCTGCAGCAGCTCAAAGCCGTGATCCGGCAGGGCAGGCAGCTGTACGCCGGCCTGGTCAGGCGCGAAGCTTTCCCGTTCCCTGTACCAGACATCGCTGGGGGTGATTTCCCGGATCGTGCCGGTTCCGATCAGCTCCTCAAAATACTTCCGGGTGTAGGGGTGCATTTCCGGCCCCAGTTCGCACAGATCCGGCAGAAAGGCCTGGCCGTAGAAGGTGCGCAGCCCAACCTTGTGCAGCATCAGGTGGTTGACCGTCGTATCGGAAAAGCCGAGGAACACCTTGTCCGTCACCGCCTGTGCCAGTTCCCCATGGTCAAACAGGGTCGGGAGCAGGCGGTAGGTATCGTCCCCGCCGATGGCGCACAGGATCATGTCGATATCCGGATCCCGGAAGGCCGCCAGCAGGTCTTCCGCCCGTTTCTCCGGGTGGGCTTTGACGTAATCGAGCCCTTTGAGGGCGTGCGGCATGAACCGGACGTTCAGCCCGTATGCCTGCAGCCGTCTGAGCCCGATGTCCGCTTCAAACTGAATGAAAGGCTCCCCCAGGATGCCGCTGGACAGGCTGACGACGGCGATGTTTCTGATCTTCCGCTTCACGGTTTTCTCCTCCTGCTGTGCGTCATACGGTTTCCGGGTGCTGGATCCTTTTTTTGATATCCAGCGCCGCCGCTTCGCCTTCCAGCGCTTCGATCATTCTGAGCGCGAGATCGACGGAGAACCCGAGCCCCCGGCCGGTCAGAAAGGGTCCGTCCGCAACGACCCCTTCGCCGGTCGCATGGGCGCCCGCAAGATGGCTTTCCCAGCCGGGGAAGCAGGTCACGTTTCTGCCCGCCAGGAGGCCCAGGCTCCCTGGAACGGAAGGCCCGGCGCAGACGGCGGCGATGTACCTGCCCCGGGCAGCCTGCTGTCTGAGCGCTTCCGCCAGCCCGGCGTGGGCCAGGAAATTTTCCACCCCGGCTTTCCCGCCGGGAATGAAGAGCATGTCGCTGTCGTCAAAGGAAGCTTCTTCAAAGGTTTTGTCCGCCGTGATCCGGAGCTGATGCGAAGTCAGTACCTCGCGGGAACCGCTGCAGGATACGAGCTCCGTTTCGATCCCCGCCCGCCGCAGCAGGTCCACCGCGATGATGCATTCGGCTTCTTCGGTCCCGTCGGTGATAAACACTGTCACTTTGCTCATGGTTTGTCCTCCTGTTTATTTCAGTATGGGCTTCCAGCCGTCCGCCCGGTCCAGAAACAGCTCGGAAAATTCCCCGTCCGCCAGGATCCGCATCAGGCTGTCCATATGCCAGATCCATTCGGATTGAAGCAGTTCGTCCTTTTCCAGCCAGAAAACCCGTCCCTCCGCGGAGGACGCAAGCTCTCCGGAAAACTGATCCGCCGTGAACAGGAAGACCACATACCGGGATCCGTCCTCATTGATCCAGTCCTTGACCCCGCACAGGCGCGGGCTGCGGACGGTGAGACCGGTTTCCTCCCTGATCTCGCGGATGACGGAGTCCACGACCGGCTCCCGGGTCTCCACGTGGCCGCCGGGAAAGGTGATCCCGCCGGCGTCTTTCCCGGTCTTCTCTTCCACCAGGACCTTTGTGCCGTTCACGATCATGCACATGTTGGTCAGGGTGACCCGCTCGGTCCGTTCCTTTTCAAGGTCCAGCCGCATCAGGATATTTTCCTGCCAGCCGCTGACCCGGGAGCGGAATGCTCTGGGGTTCCTGCCGTACTCGGCAAAGCCCGCGCTCCGGTATAAAGATACCGCCCTTTTGTTCTCCGCGGCGACTTCCAGCTCCAGCTGGCTGTAGCCAGCGTGCCGGGCACATTCGATGCAGGCTTCCGTCAGCGCGCGCCCGATCCCAAGGCCCCACCAGGCCCTGTCGATGCTGATGCCGAAGGACGCCCGGTGCCGGGTCTTTTCCGCTGCCCGGACCGTTTCGATTCCGGCCGTCCCGACGATCTGCCCGCCGATTTCGGCCACCAGCTCAGCCTCCCGACCGCTGTCTCTTTTTTCCTGCAGGTATGCCCGTTCCTGTTCCGTGGTAAAGGAAGATTCTTCCGGGTAAGTCGTCAGGAAATCCGTCTGCGCGTGGGTCAGGATGAAATTGTCCAGCACGGCCTGCGCGTCCTCCGGGCCGCCGCTGCGCACGGTGCAGGTTCTGCCGTCCTTCAGGACGCATGTCTTCCGGTATTCCATCTTTGTCTTCTCCGTCGTCAGATTTGCGCGTCCCCGTCAGTATAACCACAGACCGGCGGGGCTTGTCAAGATGCTGTTTTACGAAAAAAACCGCGCTTCATCCCTCTGACCCTGCCGGATGAAGCGCGGTTTGCACACGAAAAGCGGATGGGCAGGCTGTCCGGATCTTTCAGCAGGGATGAATGACATCCCCTTCCCCGGCGGCTTGGGCGATTGCTCCGCCGCTGATCCGGTACGCCTCTCCCCGCAGTTCCTCCCGCCCGTCCCGGATCAGCAGAAAGCTCCCGTCCGGGATGGCCCAGAAGGTCCGGCCCATGCTGTCCGGATACGCGATGTCCTCAAACACGCGCAGGCCGTCCAGCACGTCGTCCTTAATCATCTGGTAGTGAGGCAGGATCATGGTCTTTGTCAGCCCCAGTCCGGGCAGGAAACGCTGATAGGCGGGGTCGACGGCTTCCCCCTCCGCTTCCGGCTGGGCGTACACCGTTTCCGCGCAGTTCATGGTGCCGGCGCTGATGCCCAGGACGATCCCCTCATACCCATGCAGGAGATCCTTCAGCCCGATCTTCCGGAAGAACAGGTTCTGCGTCGGCACATGGCCGCCGGCCAGGATGATCAGGTCCGACTGCCCGATCAGCTTGCCGGCCCGCGCTTCGTTCCTGCCGTCCAGAATCTGATATCTTCGGAAGCGGAAGCCTTCGTTTTCCAGGCTTTTTTTGATACAGCCGGCGTAAAAATCCGCTTTCTCCGTGTCGTCCGGATCGGAACAGATAAAAAGCCCGCGGCAGTTTTCCGGGAAACAGCTCCGCAGCTCATCAATCAGGCCGTTGGCGGGATTCAGGACCTCCGTGCCCGGAATCACTGGGCTGCCGGTCAGAAAACAGATCATACCGATTCTCCGTTCATTTGTAACAAAGAAGGGGCGCCGCCAGCCGCGGCGCCCCGTTTGGTCCGGTCAGATCAATGGGTTTCGGCGTAAATGGCGTTCCACTTGGCCAGCAGCTCGGCCTTGTGCTCGGTCAGCCAGGCGACGTCGCGGGAGACCCAGTTGATGGTGTCGTTGGCCGGCAGGTAGGGGATGTCATAGACGGCCTTGGGGTTGGTGAAGCGCAGGGTTTCCAGCCGGGTGGCGAGGGCTTCCTGGCCTTCGGGGCTCATCAGGAAGTCGATCATGGCCTTCGCGGCTTCGGGATGCGGGCAGCCTTCGATCATCGCGCAGCCCATGGAAGTGGCGGAAGCGCCGTTTTCCGGATACTGCAGGCGGATGCGGTCGGAGCCGGACTTGAGCAGGGTGTCCGCGCCGTCTTCATAGGTCAGGCCTACGACGTATTCGCCGGAATCGACGGCCTTGAAGCAGACGGAGGAAGAGGTCGAAATCACCAGGCCGTTTTCCAGCATGCCGCGGAGGATGGCCCAGGCTTCGTCGGAATCATAGCCGTAGACGGCGAAGATGTTGCACAGGTTGTTCCAGGCGGCGGAGGAGCTGTTGGGGTCGGACAGAACGACCTTGCCCTTGAGTTCGGGGCGGAGCAGGTCTTCGTAGGTCTTGATCTCAAAGCCCAGTTCCTTTTCCAGTTCCACGTTCACGCAAAAGACGATGGTGCTCAGGTGGTCCTGGTTGTAGCGGCCGTTGTGGGACTTGTAATCGTCCGGCAGGTCGTCTTCATAAGGGCTTAAGTACAGGGCGAAGATATCATCGTTGGCGCTGCCGTCGGACGGGGACAGGCCGCCCCACTGCAGGTCGCCCTGGGGATTGTCTTTTTCGGCGCGGGCGCGGGCTTCCAGCTCGCCAGCGGAACCGTTGACCACTTCCACCTCGACATCCGGATATTTCTCGTTGAAGGCTTCGATCAGGTTGTCGATGTCGTTGTCCGTCATGGAGCTGTACAGCACCAGGGGACCGGAAACATCGGCCAGCGCGGACACAGCGCACAGCAGCATGGCAGCTGCCAGCAGGACAGAAAGCAGTTTCTTCATAGAACGGGGACCTCCTTCATAAGTAATGATGATCTATCGCCGCGGGCCTTGGCCCGGGGAGAACGGGAAAACAGTGAGGAGTGAGGAGTTGATAGCCATTCTTTCACTAAGTGAGAAATTTATAGTGATCGCGGCCTTTGGCCGCTCATCATGACCATTTTTAACTCCTCACTCCTCATTCCTAACTCCTAACTATGTTCTTAGAGTCTGATGTCTTCCGACTTCGTGAATTTGAGGTACAGGATCAGCGAAAGGGCGGTCAGGACGGTCAGGATGGCGGCGAAGGCGCACGCCAGGCCGTCGTTGCCGCGGGAGATGGCCGCGTAGGTGGACATGGTCAGGGTGATCGTCTTGTTGTTGTACAGGATGATCGCGCTGGACAGCTCCGTCACGATGGCCACCCAGCTCAGGACCGCGCCGGACAGGATGCCGTTGCCCATCATCGGGGCGGTGACCGTCAGGAAGGTCTTGAGCTTGCCGGTGCCGAGGGAAATGGATGCTTCCTCCGTGCTGATGGGGATGGACTGCAGGGTCGCCGTGGCGGAGCGGATCGTGTAGGGCATCCTTCGGATAACCAGGGAAATGATCATGATGGCCATCGTGCCCGTCAGGGCGAAGGGCTGCTTGCCGAAGGCGATGACCAGGGCGATGCCGATGATGGAGCCCGGCATGATGTAGGGCAGCATGCTCATCGTGTCGATGGTGTGGTTCAGCGGGTTCGGCCGGCGGACGACCAGGTAGGCGATCAGGATGGCGAAGAGGATGATCAGCGCCAGGGACACCACGCCGAAGATCATCGTGTTTTCGATGGAGCGGACCAGCAGCTTTTTGACGGCCTTTTCATAATTGCCCAGGGAAAAACCGGGCTTGAAGACCGCGCCGTCGCAGTTGCGGAAGGAAAGGTAGACGATGTAGATCTGCGGCAGGAAGGCCAGGGCGATCAGGCCGTAGCAGTAGATGTACATCAGGATGCCGGACAGGCCCTTCGGTTTGCGCTTCTGCACCGGGTGCAGGGCGTTGATGGAAAAGCTGAACTTGTTGGTGGCCCACTGCTGCAGGAAGAACACGGCGGCGGTCACCACGATGGCGATCACGGAGATGGCGGCGGCGAAGTTATGGTCCGTCCCGTTTTCGCCCAGGTACTGGTTGTAGATTTCGACCGGGAAGGTCCGGTAGCCCTCGCCGATCAGCAGCGGGGTACCGAAATCGGCGAACGCCCGCATGAACACCAGCAGGGAGGCTGCCAGGATGGTCGGCATCGACAGCTGCATGATGACGGTAAAGAACCGTTTGACGCCGGTGCAGCCCATGTTGGCGGAGGCTTCCAGCAGGGTGTTGTCGATGGATTTGAAGGCGCCGTTCATGTACACGAACACCAGGGGGAAGAATTTGAGCGCCTGCACCATCAGGATGCCGCCGAAGCCGTAGATGCTGCCCAGGCGGATGCCGAAGCTGTTTTTGAGGAACACGGTGATGACGCCGTTGCGGCCCAGCAGCATGATCCAGCTGTAGGCCCCGATGAAGGGGGCGGACATGCAGCACAGGATCGATACCACGAAGAGGAACTTGGCCCCTTTGAGCTGGAAGAAGGAATAAAAGTAAGCAAACGGGATGCCCAGCAGCAGGGTGACCGCCGTCACCATGATGGTGACCTTGAAGCTGTTTAAAATGGTGGAGGAATAGTACGGGGTCGAAAAGAACTTTTCAAACTGGGCGAAAGAAAACTGCCCGTCCGAATTAAAGACAGCCTGGCGCAGGATGCCGAACATCGGGTAGACCAGGAACAGCGCGAACAGCGCCAGGAAGATCAGGGTGATGACGTGCCACACCTCGAACTTTCGTTTCATCCGCACGATTCATCCCCCCTCAGCCCATCGTTTCCAGGTCGTTTTCCACGCCTGTCATGATGCTGCGCTCGGTGTCCGCTTCGAACAGGTTGGCCTTTTCGGTGTTCAGGCGCAGGCTGATCTCCGTGCCCTGGGGGATGACGGAGTCGATGGTGGACTCCTGGATGATCTCGGCTTTTTCGCCGGTCAGCAGGTGGACGAAATAGTGGGTGTTGAGGCCCAGGAAGACGCAGTCGTCCACCACGGCGCGGATGCCGGGCCTGTCCTTGGACTGGACGATCAGCTCTTCCGGCCGGGCGCAGAGCTTCACCGGCAGGCCGTCTTTCAGGCAGCCGGCCCGGACGGTATCGAATTCGGCCTGATAGCCGGTCGGGAGGGTGACGGCGGCCCGGCCGTCCTGCACGGACAGGGTGCCGGGCAGCATGTTCGACCGGCCGATGAAGGTGGCGACAAACACGTTCGCCGGCCGCTGGTAGATGTTCTTGGGACTGCCCACGTGCTGGATGACGCCTCCGTTCATGACGGCGATCCGGTCGGAGACGGCCATGGCCTCCTCCTGGTCATGGGTGACGTAGACGGTGGTGATGCCGATGTTGTTCTGGATCTCCTTGATCACGCTGCGCATCTCCACGCGCAGCTTGGCGTCCAGGTTGGACAGGGGCTCGTCCATCAGCAGCACGTCCGGCTCGATGCACAGGGCGCGGGCCAGGGCCACGCGCTGCTGCTGGCCACCGGAAAGGCGGTCCGGCATGCGGTCGGCCAGCTGGTCGATCTGCATCAGCTTCAGGAATTTGTCCGCCTGGTCATGGATTCTGTCCTTGGGGAAGGCGCGGTTCTTCAGGCCGAACTCCACGTTCTTGCGCACCGTCAGGTGGGGGAAGATCGCGTAGTTCTGGAACACCATGCCGATGTTGCGCTTGGCCGGGTCCAGGTCGTTGATGCGGGTGTCATTGAAGTAAAAATCCCCGCCTTCGATGCTGTTGAAGCCGGCAATCATCCGCAGCAGGGTGGTCTTTCCGCAGCCGGAAGGGCCCAGAAGGGTAAAGAACTCTCCTCCGCGGATGTTCAGGTTCAGGTCCTGGATGACGGTATTGCTGCCGTATTTTTTGACGGCGTCCTTGATCCGGATTGCTACGCTCACGCTGCTCCTCATCCTCTCCAAAAATGATTCCGGGCTGCTGCCTTCAGTTTTTTGTCAATTATATCACCGTTCCGGCGGGATGTCCACCAATTTTTCCATATAAGCGGGAAAAAATGGGTGATAAACGGCGGAAAACGCAGGCCGGCGCTCCTTGCGGAAAGCGGACAAATCACGTATAATGGACCGGTATTTCTGAAGGATCGGAGGCGCGCATGGGAACGGAAAAACTGGCCGGATGGATCGTGCGTCTCCGTTATCTGCTTCTGGTGCTGGTGCTGGCGCTGGCCGTGGCGGCCTCGCCGAATATCCTCAAAACCAGGATCAACTACAGTCTGACCGACTATCTGGACGAGCGCACGCTGACCAGGCGCGGCCTGGACATCATGAACCGGGAGTTCGGGGCCACGGCGGGCATGACGGTGGCCCTGCGGGACGAGGCGGGGGAAGGGGAGGCGCTGGAAGCCTTTCTGTCGTTTGCCCGGGAGCTGCCGGGCATGATGCGCGCGGATGCGGACGGTACGGCCCGGGAAGGGGACGCGCGGTATACCCGGGTGTCCATGATCGTGGCCGAGGAAAACGCGGAGGAAGCCTACGACCGGACGGAGGCGTATCTCAGGGATATTCCCCATTTGTCCGCCGGCGGTGTGCGGGACAGCCGCGTGATCCAGAAATCCCTGAACGGCGAGATGCCGCTGGTGATGGGGGTTTCCTGCCTGATTGTCCTGGCGGTCCTGCTGCTGATGAGCCGCTCGTTCCTGGAGCCGCTGATCTTTATGACGGTGATCGCCGTGTCCATCGTGCTGAACATGGGCACCAATTTCATCTTTCCCGCCATTTCCTTTATCACGTTCGCCGTGGCGGCCATCCTCCAGCTGGCCCTGTCGATGGACTATTCCATCATGCTGATCAACGCCTACGACGTCCAGCTCGATCAGGGGCTGGCGCCGGAACAGGCCATGCGGGAAGCCCTGGCCGCGTCCTTCATGCCGGTCGCGTCCAGCGCGCTGACGACGGTCGCGGGGATGATCTCCCTGGTCTTCATGAGCTTCACCATCGGCTATGACATCGGCATGGTGCTGGCCAAGGGCATCGTGCTGAGCATGCTGGCCGTTTTCCTGCTGATGCCGGGGCTGCTGGTGCTGCTGACCCCGCTTCTCAAAAAGACCAGGCACCGCCGGCTTAGGATCCGGGCGGACGCGCTGACCCGGCTGCCGGCAAAGGTCCGGACGGGGGTCAGCCTGAGTCTGCTTTTGCTGATCGCCGCGGGCGCGGTGATCCAGACCGGCAACGTCTATACCTATACCGTGCGGGACATCGACAGCGACTCCGCCAGGATCGCCGCCATGTTCGGCCGGTCCAACCAGGCGGTCCTGCTGGTGCCCGCCTGCCGGGACGACGGGGATTACGCGCATCTCAAAGAAACCTTGGACCGGATCGACCGGGTGCGGAACGGTGGGAAGCCGGCCGTCCGCTCCGTCTACGCGATGCCGGTGACGGGGGAAACGGCCCTGCGCTATTACGATGACCGGAGCGTCGGGGAGCTCCTGGGCGTCCCGCCGGAATCCGCCGCCGCCCTGCTGAAGGTCCTGGGCGCGGAACCGCCCGTCCGGGGCGACATGCTGATTCAGAAAGTGCTGAACGCGCCGCCGCTGGTTTCGCTTTTCATCCCCCAGGCCGTCCGGGAGAAGCTGACGGAGGCGGAGGGCCTTCTGGCCCTGGCCCGGGAGACGTTTGACGGGGAAAACTGGTCCCGCGCGATTCTGGAGATGGATATCAGCTATATGGATCCCGGCGCGCCGGAAGCCCTGCATGAGCTGAAGCTTGTGATGGCGGACGCTTACGGGGACCGGTGGGCCATGGCCGGCAGCCTGACCGCCACGGACGATATCGCGACCTCCTTTTCCGGCGACGTGCAGCGGGTCAGCCTGATCACGATCCTGGCGGTCTTCCTGATCGTGATGATCTCCTTCCGCTCCGTCTGGGTGCCGCTGATCCTGGTCTGCGTGATCCAGGGAGCGGTCTGGATCAATATGGCGTTCTCGGGCCGTGCGGACGGCAGCGTGTTTTTCATGTGCTACCTGATCTGCATGGCCCTGCAGATGGGGGCGACGATCGATTACGGGATCCTGATGACCAGCCATTACCGGGAATGCCGGCAGACCATGCCGCCGCTGGCCGCGGCCGGGGAAGCCCTCCGGTGCAGCGTGCAGACGATTTTCACCAGCGGGCTGGCCCTGATCACGGCAGGCTTTGCGGTCGGCATCATTTCCAGCGTCTTTTACATCTCTGAAATCGGCAAGATGCTCGGCCGGGGCGCGATCGTGTCCGTGCTGCTGGTTCTCCTCCTCCTGCCTCAGCTGCTGGTCTGGCTGGACCGCCGGGTGGTTTCCGGCAGGTATTCTGCCGGAACCGACAAACCGGAATACCATGGCTGATCCGGTCCGGAATAAATCCCCGATTTTCTATGAAAATGAGCATGTTTTTGGAAAAAACGTTGATTTTTCCTCAAAACTGTGCTATCATCGTCGCCGTGGGGGAAAACCGTCCCCCGTACGAGATGTTTTGCCGGGAAATAGCTGTTTTACGGCATACAGAAAGGAGCGTAGGAAGCATGAAGAAGGTTATCTGCAAAGTGGAATATGATACCGAAAACGCCGAATTGCTGAAAAAGCGCACTTTCGGCAGCTACGGTGATCCAGCCGGCTATGAAGAATGCCTCTTTAAAACGCCCGACGGGAAACTGTTCCTGTACGGCAACGGCGGTCCCGAATCCGTGTACGCGGAAGAGACCATCAAGCGCATGTCCGCGGCCAAGGCCGACGAGTGGGCGAAGGACTGACATAGCGAACCACACCTGTAAAGGGAAACCCGTTCTTGTGGATATCATGAGACGGGTTTTTTTATTTGCGCAACCGGATAAAACAAGGTATAATGATCGCATCAGGGCGCGCCGGGGCCGGCTGTTCCGGGCCTGTGCGACGCTTTCGGGGCAAGGAGGCAGGAAAGATGGCAAATCTGATCGTATATTTTTCCCACGCGGGGGAAAACTGGGTCAACGGCCAGGTGGTCCGGCTGGAAAAGGGCAATACCTTCCGGGCGGCGGAAATCATCCGGGACGCGGTCGGCGGGGATCTGTTCGAGGTCCGCGCGAAGGAGCCCTATCCGGACGATTACCAGGCCCTGGTGGCCCGCACCAAGGAAGAGTTTGAAAACGGCCTGCGGCCGGAGCTGGCGGAATACCCGGCCGGCCTGGACGAATATGACCTGATCTTCATCGGCTATCCCAACTGGTGGAACACCATGCCCGGCCCGGTGTTCACCTTTCTTTCCGGCTATGACTGGAACGGCAGGCGCCTGGCCCCCTTCTGCACCAACGAGGGCGGCAGCATGGGCATGGGCGAAAGGGAGATGGGCCGCCTGTGCAAAGGCGCGGAGGTCCTGCCCGGCCTGGCCGTTCACGGGGCGGACGTGGAAACGGAAAAAGAGAAAAAACGGATTACGGACTGGGCGGAGAGAATCATGCATCATGCATAATGCATAATGCATAATGCATAATTCGCGCCTGACGGCGCGGAACTGCCTTTTCCGGCAGACAATCGGCAGCATGTATCATTATGAATTATGAATTCATCCTGGGGGTTTTATGTTTCAGAGCGCGATTTTTGACCTGGACGGTACGCTGATCAATTCCCTGCCGGACATCGCCGGGGCGATGAACCGGAGCCTGGCCAAATGCGGGCTCCCGGGTTTCCGGGTGGAAGAGTACCGCCTGAAGGTCGGCAACGGGGTATTCAAGATCGCCGAACGCTCCGTCGGGGACAGGGTCGATCTGATGCCGCAGGTGCTGGAATACTATATGAAAGATTACGCGGAAAACTGCTGCGTGGATTCCTTTGTCTATCCGGGGATTACCGAAGCCCTGGCCCGGATGGCGGAAGCCGGGCTTTCCTTGTCCGTCTTCAGCAACAAGGACCAGGGGGACGTGGAGCTGGTGATGCGCCATTATTTCCCGGACATTCACTTTGCCTGCATCCGGGGCCGGCAGGAAGGCGTGCCGCTCAAGCCCGCCCCGGACGGCGCCCTGCTGATCGCCCGGGAGCTGGGGACGGCGCCGGAGCGCACGCTGTACGTGGGCGATTCCAAAATGGACATGCTCTGCGGCGGTCAGGCCGGCATGGTCACCGTCGGCGTCACCTGGGGCTTCCGGGACCGGGAAGAGCTGATCGAAAACCACGCCCGCTTCCTGATCGACCGGGCGGACGAACTGCCGGGGCTGATTTGGAAGGATGAGGCGTGACGGAGGTTTTCTGAAATACCCGCAGACAAATCAAAAGAACATCCGGCCGGCAATGGAACAGGATGTTCTTTTTTATGTTCTTTTCACGGCCACAGTTCCAGCAGATATTCCCGTATGGCCCGTGGGTTCACGTGGTCCTGCAGGGCCCGGATCAGTACGTCGAGGCACATTTCCCTGTCGTTGATCTTCCGGAACGATTCGGCCACGGTCCGGATCCATTTGGCGTCGCCGCTGGCCGCCAGTTCTTCTTTGGTGTTGATGAATTCGTCGACGCTGGAGCCTCCGCCCGCCTGCGCCAGTTCGTCTGGTCTGAGTTCCTTCATGGGTCATAACCTCCTTCTATATTTTTATATATCGGGAAAGCAACCAAAGCGCCTCTGATGCCGGCAAGGATCCGGCGCCGCCAGGCGTGTCTATTTGATCTGCCTGTATTTCCTGGGCGTGACGCCGTATTTTTTCTTGAAGGAGTCCTTGAAATAATTGCTGTCCGAAAACCCGCACCGAAGCGCGATGGTGGTGATGGAGTCCTCCGTTGCCACCAGCTCCTGGGCGGCGTGGTGCAGGCGGATGAACACCAGGTATTCGTGCAGGCCGATCCCGGTCGCCTGGCGGAATTTGCGGCTCAGGTGGTTGGGGCTGAAGCTGACGGCCCGGGCCACGTCCTGCGTGGCGAGGGGCTGCATGTAGTGCTCGTTGATGTAGTACGCAGCCTTCAGGATCTGCTGGTCTGTGGTATGGAGATCGGCGGGCAGCTCTGCCGGGAAACGGCAGACGCGGGAGCACCCGGTCAGCAGCATCTGCAGGTACAGGCTGAGCAGGATGGGAGAGCGGCTGTCCTGCAGGGTTTCTTCGGCGCTGATCAGCCGGAAGCATTCCGTGACCCGGCCCCGGAAAGCCTCCGGCACCTGAAACACCGACGTCTCCGTGAAAAACCGTTCTCCGCCGGGCATGACGCCGCGGATGTTTTCCGGGATGTCCTCCGGACGGAAAAAAACAATGTCCCGCCTGCAGGCCCCGGACACGTACCGGGTGTAATGCAGGGTCCTCGGCGGAATGAGGATAAAGTCCCCGGCGTGCAGATCGTAGATGCTTTCGTCGATCAGGAACCGGCAGGAGCCGCTTTCCGTGTAGTACAGCTCACAGCAGGCATGGCAGTGATGCCCCTTCATGACGAAGGAGGCGTCCCGTGTCCTGATATCGGCGTGGATGCCGTCGTCGATGTGGATAAGCTCGCGCTGTGAGGGATCCATTTTGTCCTCCAAATGGTGGGAATTCAGTATTATGATCAAATTATAACGGTTTTTCAGCAGAAAAACAAGTAAAATTATTCTATAATGCATGAGCTGCCGCGGTGAGATGTTTTTTTCGCTGTCCTAAGGAACGGATGGAGGAGTACCCGACTCATGCTGAAACAGATCCGATGGTTATGGGAAAACATGGACGCGCCCTGCCGTGTCCGGCACGTGGCCGCCCTGTGCATCAGCGTGCTGACCTGCCTGATGCTGCTCGTAAACCCGGCGCTGAGCCAAAGGCTGATCGACGATGTGATCGTGGCGCAGAATCCGGAGCCCCTGCTTGCCATCCTCGCCGTCATGCTGGCGGTCAAGCTGAGCCGGGAAGGGCTGCGCTACCTGATGGTGATCTTTCTGGAAACGGACAGCCAGAACGTGATCTTCAACCTGCGCCGCCGCCTGTTTGAAAAGCTGCAGTACAACGACCTGAGCTTTTTCGACGGCCACCGCACCGGCGACCTGATGACCCGGATGAGCGCCGACCTGGACTGGTGCAGGCATTTCCTGAGCTATATCGATTACCGCATCGTCGACGCCGTGTGCACCTTCCTGTTCGCCACGGTATACCTGGCCATTGTCAGCTGGCGGCTGACCCTGCTGCTGATCGTGATCACCCCGGTGCTCCTGCTGATCACCAAGTTTTTTTCCAAGCACGTGCGCCCGCGCTTTGTGTTCATGCGCGAAAAGCTCAGCGAGATGAACACCGCCGCCCAGGAGAACATCGCCGGCAACCGCGTGGTCAAGGCCTTCGCCCGGGAAGACTATGAAAAAGAGCGCTTTGAAGAAAAAAACAGGGCCTTCATGGAAAGCCATCTCAGGATCAACAAGCTGTGGCTGACCTTCTTCCCGATGATCGAGCTGCTGGTGAACGCCATCCAGCTGGTGACGGTGTTCGTGGGCGGTCTGTTCATCATCAGCGGGGAGCTGACGCCGGGCGAGCTGGCGATCTTTACCGGCCTGAGCTGGGCGGTCTCCAACCCCATGCGGGAGCTGGGCAACCTGATCAACGACCTGCAGCGCTTTTCGACCTCCGCCGCCAAGGTGATGGAGCTGTCCCTGGGCAGGCCGGCAATCGTCGACGCCCCGGATGCGGCCGACCACGGACGGGTGGAAGGAAAGATCGAGTTTGACCATGTGTCCTTCCGGATCGACGGAAAGCCGATCCTGACGGACGTCAGTTTTTCCGTCGGGCCGGGGCAGACCGTGGCCGTCATGGGCCCGACCGGCGGCGGAAAGACCACCCTGATCCATCTGCTGGCCCGCTTTTACGATGTGACCGAAGGGGCCGTCCGCGTGGACGGCTGCGACGTAAAGCAGTGGAAGCTTTCTCAGCTGCGCGGCGGGATCGGCACGGCCACCCAGGACGTCTTCCTGTTTTCCGATACGGTGGAGGGGAACGTGGCCTTCGGCGCGCAGGACCTGACGATCGATGAGGTACGTGATTTTGCCCGCATGGCGGATGCCGACGAGTTCATCGGCCATCTGCCGGAAGGATATGATACGATCATCGGCGAAAGGGGCGTGGGCCTGTCCGGCGGCCAGCGCCAGCGCATCGCCCTGGCCCGGGCCCTGGCAGTCCGGCCGGGCATCCTGGTCATGGATGACACCACCTCGGCCGTGGACAGCGAAACCGAGCAGTATATCCAGAAGCAGCTTTGGCATCTGCCGTTTGACTGTACGAAATTCATCATCGCCCAGCGCATTTCCTCCATGCGCGACGCCGACCTGATCCTGGTGCTCCGGGACGGGCGGATCGCCGAAAGCGGCACCCACCGGGAGCTGCTGGAAAAGCGGGGCTACTACTGGCAGACGTACTGCCTGCAGTACGGCGTTCAGGCACAGGAGGCGGTGTAAGATGGCCCGGAATAAATTTGACGTCGACGAGCGGCTGGAATCGCCCTTTCAGTGGAAGCACCTGAAACGGGCGGGCAAATACATCGCCCGCCACAAATACAAGATGATCGCCGCCCTGCTGATGAGCGCCCTGGCCAGCGCGGCGACCCTGTTCATCCCCAAGATTACCCAGTGGGTGCTGGACGAGGCGGTCCCGAACAGGGACACCGCCATGATCGGCCGGATGGCCCTGCTGTTTGTCGGCATCATCGCGCTGAGCATCGTCTTTACCACGATCCGCTCCCGCACGATGGCCCACGTCAGCCAGCGGATCATCCACGATATCCGCAGCGACCTGTTTGCCCACCTGCAGAAGCTGCCCTTCAGCTTCTATGACAGCCGGCCGGCCGGCAAGATCCTGGTCCGGGTGATCAACTATGTGAACTCGGTGTCCGACATCCTGTCCAACGGGATCATCAACATGATCCTGGAGATCGTGAACCTGGTGTTCATTGTGGCGTTCATGTATTCGACCGACGCCACCCTGGCCACGGTGATCGTATCCGGCCTGCCGTTCTTCATCGCCGTCATCGTCCTGATCAAGCCCCGCCAGCGGAAAGCCTGGCAGAACCAGAGCAACAAGAACAGCAACTACAACGCCTACCTGGCCGAGTCCATCGACGGCGTGCGGGTCAGCCAGCTGTTTGTCCGCCAGGAGGTCAACATCTCCATCATGGTCCGCCTGGCCACCGCCTGCCGGGCGGCCTGGATGCGCGCGGTCCGCATCAGCAACCTGGTCTGGCTGTCCAGCGAAACGATGACCCAGATCGTGCTGACCTTCCTGTATATCGCCGGCGTGTACTGGATGGGCGGGGGAAAGATGGTCTCCTTCGGCGTGATTCTGGCCATGGGCCAGTATGTCAGCCGTTTCTGGCAGCCGATCACGAACCTGGCGAACATCTACAATTCCTTTGTCAACAACATCGCGTACCTCGAGCGGATCTTTGAAACCATGGACGAGCCGGTGACCGTGGACGACGCCGAAGGGGCCGAAACCCTCCCGCCGATCAGCGGGGAGGCGGACTTTGAGGACGTGACCTTCGCCTATGAGGAAGGGATCAACGTGCTGGAGCACATGAACCTGCACGTGAAAGCGGGAGAGAGCATCGCCCTGGTGGGGCCGACCGGCGCGGGCAAGAGCACGGTGATCAACCTGCTGTGCCGTTTTTACAACCTGAACGGCGGCCGGATCCTCCTGCACGACCGGGCTGGCGGCGTCCACGATATCAGCCGGGTGACCCTGCATTCCCTGCGCAGCCAGCTGGGTATCATGCTGCAGGACAGCTTTATTTTCAGCGGGACGCTGATGGACAACATCCGCTACGGCCGCCTGGACGCGGCCGACAGCGAGGTGAAAGAAGCCGCCCGCCGGGTGCGTGCGGACGACTTCATCAGGAAAATGCCGATGGGCTACAAAACCGAGATCCGGGAGCGCGGCAGCAACCTCAGCCAGGGCGAAAAGCAGCTGGTGGCCTTTGCCCGCACCCTGCTTTCGGACCCGGCCATCCTGATCCTGGACGAAGCGACCTCTTCGATCGATACGCAGACCGAAAAGCTTCTGCAGGAGGGCATCCGGGAGATGCTGAAGGGCCGCACCAGCATCATCGTGGCCCACCGCCTGAGCACGATCAAAAACTGCGACCGCATCCTCTACATCAGCGATAAAGGCATCGCCGAAATGGGCAGCCACGAAGAGCTGATGGAAAAGAAGGGCCTGTACTGGCAGCTTTATACCGCGCAGGTCAGGGAAGAAGCGGCATAAGGTCTTCAGAGTGAAGAGTGGAAAGTGAAGAGTGGAGATCAGATAGTGTCCCGATGGATCGCGGACAAAATCTAATCTCCACTCTTCACTCTTTCCTTAATCTCCGGATTCTGTCTGCAGTGTACTCCTCGACCTGCCGCCACAGGGTTTTCAGCTGTTTTTTGTGGGCGCACAGCTTTTCCGTGCAGTTCGCGCAGCGCAGGTAGTCGTTGGTCTGCTCGGAAAAGCGTTCCGGGTGGCGGTAGAAGGTGATCTCCCACCGGAGCAGCAGGGCGACGGACAGGATCAGCAGGCTCCAGGAGTAGGTCCGGCGCACGAAAAACAGGGGCGTGAACATCATCGCGTAATCCCAGTTGTAGATCCGGCAGGCGCTGCAGCACTTGTTTTTCAGGAACCAGGTCTCAAACGGGCAGAAGAACAGGATGCAGATCATGTCGCAGACGGAGTAGGCCACGCACAGCAGGATCATGATGCCGTCGTCCAGCAACCCGGTCATCCTGAGGGCGCCGAAAATCCCGTTGAAAATGATCCATACCAGCGCCACCAGCACGGTGGCGTTGTTGTCCGGGATCACGATGTCCGTTTTGCCGGTTTTGATGTAGTTCCGGGCGAACTGCTTCTGGCAGCCCGGGCTTTCGTAGCGGGAGGGGAAAAAGCGCAGCACCATTTCCACGACGAAGACCGCCCAGGTGATGACCAGGATCACGGGCCGGCTTTCCAGCTGGGCGGTGACGTCCCCCGCGCCGATGACACGGGAACGGACATTGCTGATCAGCAGCAGCAGAAACAGGGCCGACCGGTAGACGAGCCTGGCATAGTGCAGGACGCTGACGGGGGTCATTTTTTTGTGTTTTTTGGCGGATATGCCGGAAACAGGCATGATGTTCACCTTCTGAAGGACCGTATTCGGATTCATCGTGTTTATTCTCCCTGCCCCGGCGGATTTCCTTCCGGGTCTTTTGTAAATTTCGGCGGGCCGGCGGAATCCGGTGCAATATGCGGCGGCGGGAAAAGGGCGGAATCGGTCCGGCTTGGGCGCCCCTGTCTGCTCATAAAACCGTGAAACACGCGGAAAACCGAAATTCCGGTTGACGATTTCAGGTGAAAACGCTATAATAATGCAGTATTTTCGCCCCGCGGAACGGGGCATGGACGGAATGCGTTCTCACTTCAGCGGAGAAAGGGGGAGACGGGCGGATGAAAAAGAGCCTCTTTGGGCTCAGCTTCGGCGTGCTGCTGATGCTGCTGATGCTGGCCGCCATGGTCTCCGCCCCTGCCGAGGAAGAGACGCCCGCCCCGCCCAGGCCCATGCCGGTGTGCGGGATGCAGCCGATGACCCGGACGGAACCGCAGGAAGACGCGGCCGTCAGGAAACGTCCGTCCGTCCGGGAAGAATCCGTTCCGGTGACGATCCGGCAGGCTGAGCCGGAATGTCCCAGCGCGGACGCCAACGGCGTGCCGCTGCTCCGGCAGACCTACCGCCGCGCCAATTTCCGGGCCTTCCACTATCCGGATGAGGCCGGGTAGGGAAGGGAGCCTGCGCCGTCCCGTTTCCCGGCAGGCCGGGCGGCGGCCTTTCCGAGCCGGATTGATCAGCAAAATGAAATAACGAAAGAAGGACAACCAACATGTCAAAACCTCAAAAAACGCGCAAGCCGATGGCTTCCCGCACCAAGGGCGCGATCGTGCTGTGCGTGATGCTGTGCATTACCGTGATCCTCGGCGTTCTGTCCGTGACCGGCATGGCGCTGCCGCCGGAGGGTCTGTACAAGCTCCTGCCCTGGGTGCCCACCAGCGCCCAGCACTGGCCTGAGGCCATCAGCCTGGGCCTGGACCTGCAGGGCGGCGTCTATGTCGAATATCAGGCGACCCGGCCCGACGGCATGGATGACGGCATGTATTCCTACCTGGTCAGCAGCACGATGGACGTCATCCGCAAGCGTCTGACCGACAAGGGCTTCACCGAAGCCACCGTCACCCAGCTGGGCGGCGACGGCATCCGTGTCGAGATTCCTTCCGTGACGGACCCGAACGCCGTGCTGGACCTGATCGGTTCTCCCGCGCTGCTGGAGTTCAAGTCTCCCGAGGGCGAAACCTTCATGACCGGCGAGCATGTCCGCAACGCCTACGCGACCACCCAGTCCGACAATAACAGCATCAACAACAATTACGTCGTGGCCTTTGAGCTGGACGGCGAAGGCACGAAGCTCTTCGGCGACATGACCAGCGCCAACATCGGCAAACGCATCGCCATCCACCTGGACGGCCAGGAAATCATGAGCCCGACCGTCAACTCCGCCATCACGGAAGGCCGCGGCGTCATTGAGGGCAACTTCTCCCAGGAGCAGGCCCAGTCCCTGGCCATCCAGATCCAGAGCGGCGCCCTTCCCCTGACGCTGACCCAGCAGAAGGTGGACACCATTTCCGCCACCCTGGGCGTGGACGCCCTGCAGACCTCGCTCACGGCTGCCGCCATCGGCATCCTGCTGGTCATGCTGATCATGATCATCCGCTACCGCTTAAGCGGCCTTGTCGCCTCCTGGGCGCTGGTTCTGTACATCATCCTCCTGTTCTGGTTCGTGGCCATGCTGCCCGGCTTCCAGCTGACCCTGCCCGGCATCGCCGGCGTCATCCTGGGCATCGGTATGGCGGTGGACGCCAACGTCGTCATCTTCGAGCGCTTCGGTGAAGAACTGGCCCTCGGCCGCAACACCAAGGCTGCTGCGAAGATGGGCTTCAAGAACGCCTTCTCCGCCATTCTCGACGCCAACGTGACCACCCTGATCGCGGCCATCGTGCTGATGATGTTCGGCACCGGCTCCGTCCGCGGCTTTGCCAACATGCTGGCCCTGAGCGTCGTGTGCTCCATGTTCACCGCCATCATCATCAGCCGGATCCTGCTGATGAACATGATCAACGTCATTCCCGGGAAACCCGAGCTGTTTTCCGCCAAGGCTCTGAAGAAGGAGGCGCAGTAAGATGAAACTTCAAGATCGCGCCAAGAAATGCCTCTGTATCTCCCTTGCCCTGATCGTGCTGGCCGGCGTGCTGTCCATCTTCGGCCTGGGCATCAACCAGGGTATCGACTTTGCCGGCGGCCTTTCGATCGTATACAAGATGGGCTCCGCCTTTGACAACGCCGACGTGGAAACGGCCCTGAGAAACGCCGGCATCAGCGAGTTCCAGATTGCCAAGGCCGGCGCCGGCCAGTCCGAACTGCAGATCCGCGTCAAGGCCCTGGAAGGTGAAACCGCCGTCCATGAGCTGCGCGCCAAGCTGGAAGAAGAGCTCTCCGCCAAATATCCGGATATGAAGACCAACGAAGCCACCGTGTCCTACGTGGGCGGCGTGGCCAGCGGCACCCTGCTGCGCAACGCCATCCTGAGCGTGCTGGCCGCCGCGGCCGCGATGCTGGTCTACATCGCCCTGCGCTTTGACTTCAACATGGGCGTCGCCGCCGTGTTCGGCATCGTGCACGACGTGCTGATCATGCTGGCCTTCATGGTGTTCCTGCGCAACTTCATGCAGATGAACTCCACCTTCATCGCCGCGATGCTGACCATCGTCGGCTACTCCATCAACAACACCATCATCATCTTCGACCGCATCCGCGAGAATCACCGCAAGGCCGTTTACGCGAACCTGCCCCGGCAGGAGGTCGTCAGCATCTCCGTGAAGGAGAGCCTGGGCCGCACCATCAACACGACCCTGACCACCGTGGTCACCATCCTGTGCCTGTATATCCTGGGCGTCGCCAGCATCAAGGAATTCGCGCTGCCCATCATCATCGGCATCCTGGCCGGCGTATACAGCGCCAACCTGATCAACGGCTACATCTGGGCCGCCCTGACCGAGCTGCGCGCCAGCCGCGCCGCCCAGAAGAAGGCTGCCAAGGCATAATCAACCGATTTCAGGGGCTGTTGCAGTACAAACGCTGCAGCAGCCTCTTTCCATATTTTTTCAGGACGGATTTTTCCGGAAAGGAGGCGCTTCCATGCAGAAACTGCTCAAACGGAGCGCGGGGTTTGCCGTGGGTTCCCTGCCCGGCCTGCCGGCCTGGCTGAGCGAGCTGCTGCTCGCCCGGGGGATCGATACCCCGGAAAAGGCGGAGGCCTTCCTGTATCCGGAGAAAAAGGGCTTCTTTGATCCCTTCCTCCTGCACGACATGGACAGGGCCGTCGCCCTGATCCGCGGGGCGAAGGAAGCGGGCGTCCGGGCCGTCGTCTACGGGGATTACGACGTGGACGGCATCTGCGCCTGCGCCATCATGCACCAGACGCTGTGCTCTTTCGGGCTGGACGCCGCGGTCTACATCCCGGACCGGCACGAGGAGGGCTACGGTCTGAACGCCGAAGCGATCCGGGCGATCAGCAAAAAGGCCGGGCTGCTGGTGACGGTGGACTGCGGGATCACCGGGGCGGACGAGGTCAGGCTGGCCAAGGCCCTGGGCATGCAGGTGATCATTACCGATCACCACACCCTGCCGCCGGAGATCCCGGAGGCGGACGCGGTGGTCGACCCGCTGATGCCGCCCTGCCCTGTCCCGTATCTGTGCGGGGCGGGGGTGGCGTACAAGCTGTGCGCGGCCCTGCTGGGGGAAAAAGCGGCCGAAGACTGCCTGGACCTGGCGGCCCTGGCCACCGTGGCGGACCTGGTGCCCCTGCTTTCCGAAAACCGCCTGATCGTGCAGAAGGGCTTAAAAGCCCTGGACAGAACCGTCCGGCCCGGGCTCCGGGCCTTAAAGCAGGTGTCCGGCGTGCCGGACAAACTGCGCAGCGAGCACATCGCCTTCGGCCTGGCCCCGCGGCTCAACGCCTGCGGCCGGCTGCAGAGCGCACTGACCGCCCTGTCGCTGATCCAGGAGGGCGACGAAGACCGGGCGATGCGGCAGGCCCTGGAGCTGCAGCGGCTGAACGAGGAAAGAAAGACCCTCGAAAAACAGGTGCAGGACGACGCGGAAGACCAGCTGGCCGCCTTTGACCTGAGCCGCGACCGGGTCATTGTGATCTGCGGCGAAGGGTACGAAAGCGGCGTCGTCGGTCTGGCGGCCGGCCGGCTGGCCGAAAAGACTGGCTACCCGGTCGTCATCCTCTCCCACCAGGGAGACGTGGCGGTCGGCAGCGCCCGGAGCGCCGGGGATGTCGATATCTATCAGGCCCTGTTTGCCTGCCGCCGGTTTTTCCTGCGCTTCGGCGGCCATAAGCAGGCGGCCGGCATGACCCTGCCCTATGAAGACGTTCCCGCTTTCCGGGAGGCCCTGAACGAAGCCGTCCGCGCTCAGCTGGACGGAAGGGCGCTGATCCCGGTCCGGTATTACGACGCCCCGCTCAGCCTGTCGGACGTCAGCGCGGAAACCGTCCGGCGGATGAACCTGCTGGAGCCTTATGGAATGGGCAACCCGGAGCCGGTCTTCCTGCTCCGGGGCGTCGGCATCCTGTCGGCCCGGGCGGTGGGCAGCGGGTACGCCCACTTAAAGCTTTCCCTGATCGAGGGCAGCGACAGCCGCGACGGCATCGCCTTCCGGATGGGGGACCTGGCGGACCATCTGCCCCACCGGGCGGACATCCTCTTTACGCCGGTCGAAAACCGGTTCCGCGACCGGGTATCCTACGAGTGCAGGGTCAGCGCCATTCAGGGAGACCCGGAATCCGTAGAGGTGCCGGGGGAAAAGATCGCCGCGGCCCTCTGGCAGGATTTTTGCCTCTCCCTGGAGAATAATACTCTTTCCGCACCGGCCTGCTGGTCGGAGGAGACCGCCGGAAGATGGGCGGGCGAAACGCAGGGAACCCTCATTTTCTGCCGCACGCGGGAAACGGCCCTGCGCTGGCACCGCCGCTGCCCGCAGCTGGACATGGCGTTTGCCCCGCTGTCGGACCGGCGGGCGTACAGCACGATCGTCTGCGGGGTTCCTGCGGGGGACATCAGCGCCCCGTACGCCCGGGTGATTCTGGCGGACGGGGACCTGACCGGGAAGGACGCCGCCCTGTTTGCGCCCCTGGAGGGACGGGCATTTCTGACCGCCCCGGTCAGCGCGGCCCTGCGCCGCTGGATGGAAGAAACGGTGCCGTCGCTGGACGATATGCGCGGGACCTACACGGCGCTGCGCGGGCGCCCGCCGTTCCGTTCCCTGCAGCACCTGGCGCAGGAGCTGAACCGGGAGTGCGGAAAAGTGTTCCTGTCCCTGAGCGTCCTGCACCGCCTGGGACTGATCGAATGGACTGAGCAGCCGTTTCTGGCCGCCGTCAGCGGCCTGCGCAAAGCGGACCCTTCACAGGACCCGGCGTACCGTCTGCTGGCCGGATGGAAAGGAGAGTGAGCCATGCCGTATTCAGCCTACGAAAGCCTGACGATTGACCAGATCGCGGCCAGGGTGGAAAAATCCTACGACCATGAGGGCGCCCTGCTGTGCCGGAAGGCGTATGATTTCGCCGCCCGGGTGCACGCGGATCAGAAGCGCAAGAGCGGCGAGCCTTACATCATTCATCCGGTCTATGTCGCCAGCATCCTGACCGAGATCATGATCGACCCGCCGACTATCGCGGCCGGCTTCCTCCACGACACGGTGGAGGACTGCCCGGACGTGACGCTGGACACCATCGAGAAGGAGTTCAGCCCCGAGATCGCCCAGCTGGTGGACGGCGTGACCAAGCTCGGCCGCCTCAATTTCACCGACCGGGAAGAGCAGCAGGCGGAGAGCCTGCGCAAGATGATCCTGGCGATGAGCAAGGACATCCGGGTGGTGCTGATCAAGCTGGCGGACCGCCTGCACAACATGCTGACGCTCAAATACCAGTCCCCCGAGCGGCAGATCGCCATCGCCCGGGAGACCCTGGACATTTATGCCCCGCTGGCCCACCGCCTGGGCGTGTACGCCATCAAGCAGGAGCTGGAAGACCTGTCGCTGCGCTACATCGACCCGGAAGGCTTCCAGGAGGTCGCCCGCAAGGTCGGCATGAAGCGCGCCGAGCGGGAGGAAAGCATCCGCCAGATCAAGGAAAAGCTGTCCGAAAAGCTGAAGGAGGCCAAGCTCCATTTCACCATCGACGGACGGCCCAAGCACCTGTACTCCATCTACAACAAGATGGTCATCCGCAACAAGCCCTTCGACCAGATCTACGACCTGATTGCCATCCGCGTGATCGTGGACACGGTGCCGGAATGCTACCTCGTGCTCGGCATCGTCCATACGCTGTGGAATCAGGTGCCGGGCCGCTTCAAGGATTATATCTCCGTGCCCAAGGCCAACATGTACCAGTCCCTCCACACGACGGTGATGGGCGGGCGGGAGATTCCGTTCCCGTTCGAGGTGCAGATCCGCACCCAGGAGATGCACCGCATCGCAGAATACGGCATCGCCGCCCACTGGCGCTACAAGGAGGGCAGCAAGGACGCCCAGCTGGACAAGAAGCTCTACTGGCTCCGCCAGATCCTGGACTGGCAGTCCGAAACCAGGGACAGCCATGAGTTCATCGACAGCCTGAAAACGGACCTGTTTTCGGAAGAGGTCTTCCTCTTTACCCCCAAGGGGGACATCATCACCATGCAGCGCGGGGCGACCCCGCTGGATTTTGCGTACCGCATCCACAGCCACGTGGGCAACCAGTGCGTCGGCGCCCGGGTAAACGGCAAGATGGTGCCCCTGGATACCGAGCTGCAGACCGGCGACCGGGTCGAGGTCATGACCTCCGCCAATTCGAAGGGCCCCTCGATGGACTGGCTCAAGATCGTCCGGACCCAGCAGGCCAAGGCGAAGATCCGCCAGTTCTTCAAGCGGGAGCTGCACGGGGAAAATGTGACCCGCGGCCACGAAATGCTGGAGCACGAGGCCAAGCGCCGCGGCGTCAAGCTGACGGATTACACCAAACCCGAGTATTACGAGCCGATCCTGCGCAAATACATGTTCAACGACCTGGACGACCTGTACGGGGCGATCGGGTACGGCGGCGTGGCGGCCGTTTACGTGATGAGCCGCCTGATCGACGAAAAGACCAGGCAGGAAGAGCCGAAAAAGCCCATTCCCGTGGTCCCCTTCACGGAAACGCCCCCGCCCCAGAAGCCCTCGGGCAAGCCGACCCAGGGCATCTACGTCCAGGGCGAGCCGGACATGCTGGTCCGCTTCGCCCACTGCTGCAACCCCGTGCCGGGCGACGATATCGTCGGCTACATCACCCGGGGCCGCGGCGTCACCGTTCACAAGGCGGACTGCATCAACGCCCTGCACATCGAGCCGGAGCGGACGATCCAGGTCTCCTGGGCGGACGAGGACATCGGCGATTTCAGCGCCAGCATCAACATCATCTGCTACGACCATCCGAGCCTCCTGGGCGAGATCACCGGCTTTGTGGACGACATGAAGCTGCCGATCACAGCCGTGGCGGTCAAGGTCAACAAGAACAAGACCTGCTCGATCATCATGACGCTGAAGGTCAAGAGCCGCTCCCAGGTGGACGAGGCGATCAAGAAGCTGCAGAACCGGTCGGATGTGATCGAGGCGTACAGAAGCGCGAAATAGCTCGTAGTGGGGTCTTGCGACCCCCCTGCGGGACCCCCCAACGGATTTGCCTCTCGCCCTTTCAGGGCTCCCGGGCGGCAAATCCGCAAGGAATGTATTTTTGCTCCCGCAGGGCAAGCTCTGCTCCGCAAAAATACTCCTCGCGGCGTACATGCCGCCGCTGTGGATTATCATCAGGGGGAACTTCCCCCTGATCACCCCCTTTTTGTATAAAAAGTAAGATGAATCAGATGATTCAGTTGGAGGCATACTATTATGCGCGCAGTGGTGCAGCGGGTCAGTCAGGCCCGGGTGATTTCAGAAGGACAGGAGAGCGGGGCCATCGGGAAGGGGTTCTGCGTCCTGCTCGGGGTCGAAGCGGGGGATACGGAGAAGGACGCCGTCTATATGGCCGACAAGATCCGCAAGCTCCGCGTCTTCGAGGATGAAAACGACAAAATGAACCTGAGCCTTGCCCAGGTCGGCGGGGCGGTGCTGCTGGTCAGCCAGTTTACCCTGCTGGGGGACGCCCGGGGCCAGAACCGGCCCGGCTTTACCCGGGCGGAAGCGCCGGAAAGGGCGGACGAGCTATACCTGCTGACGGCCGAAACGCTCCGGGAAGGCGGCGTACCGGTGGAAACCGGGGTGTTCCGCACCCACATGGAGGTGTCCCTGGTCAACGACGGGCCGGTGACGATCCTGCTGGACTCGAGGAAACTTTTCTGATCAGTGAGGAGTGAGGAGTGAGGAATGAGGAGTGGAAGAGACTCTTCATGCGCGGAAAAGATGGAGAAACGGTCTTTGAATATCACGCGGCTGACGGTGGGGCCGGCGGCGGAAAACTGCTATATCGTATGGCCGGAAGGCGGGACCAGCGCCCTGGTGATCGACCCGGGCGACGACGGGGACAGGATCCTCGGGAAAACCCGAGAGCAGGGCCTGAACCCCGGGGCGGTGCTGCTGACCCACGGCCATTTTGACCACACGGGCGGCCTCCCGGCTTTTTCCGGCGTGCCGGTGTACCTTCACCCGGAAGATCAGGAAATCCTGAACGACCCGGAGCGGAACGCCGGCTTCCTGGCGGGCGACCGCAGGCCCCGTCCGGAGGAGACCCTGCCCGTCCGGGACGGGGACACGCTCTCCCTCTGCGGGATGGGCGTTTCTGTGCTGCATACCCCCGGCCATACGAAGGGGAGCGTCTGCTATCTTGTGGACGGGCAGGCGCTTTTTACGGGGGACACCCTGTTTGAGGCGGGCTTCGGCCGCACGGATCTGTACGGAGGGAATGAACGGATGCTCTGGAAATCGCTGAAGCGGATCCTGACCCTCGACAAAGACGTGCCGGTTTATCCCGGCCACGGCCGCACGACCTCGGTGCTGCGGGAAAGAAGGAATCTATGGAACTTGTGATCCGGACGGACTGGCCGCAGTTTGCCAACGACCTGGCGGACGTCGTCCGGGTTTTTTTCGGCGCCGTTCCCTGGAAAACGGAACCTCCGGCCGGAGTAACGGGTGATGATACAGGCGAAGGCGAACGCGAAGCCTCCGGCAGGGCGGACCTGCTGACGCTGACGCATACGGAACAGCGG
>JBGUJG010000008.1:0-7257 GCA_045113695.1 Christensenellales bacterium | reverse complement strand
GAAGACCTGGCCCGCATGGTGCCGGAGGAGATCCTCCCGATGCTGCTCCCTGACCTTTAACCCCTGATTCCAGACCCCTGAAGAAGGAGAAAAGCCATGAAACTCGATCCCATCATCCTCTCCCTCCTGGATACCGACCTGTATAAGTTCAACATGGACCAGGTGATCTTCCACAAGCACACCGACCTGAGCGGCGAATACTACTTCCGCTGCCGCAACGAGGGCGTGACGTTCACGCGGGAGATGTTCGACGAAATCAACGCCCAGATCGACCACCTGTGCATGCTCAAGTTCACAAAGGAGGAGCTTGACTACCTGCGCTCCATCCGCTTCATCAAAAACGACTATGTGGAGTTCCTGCGGCTCTGGCGGCCCATCCGGGACTATGTGGAAACCAGGCTGAGCGACGACGGCCAGCTGTGCATCGTGGTCAAAGGCCCCCTCTTTTCCGCCATGCAGTTTGAAATCTACCTGCTGGAGATCGTGAACGAAGTCTATTTCCGGATGAAATATGACTACGACGCCCTCCTCGTATCCGCGAAGGAGCGGCTGGATCAGAAAATACAGGACTTCCAGAGCGGCAAGTACACCTTCACCTTCGCCGAGTTCGGCTGCCGCAGGAGGCTTTCCCGGGAGTGGGAGGACGTGGTCGTACGCCGCCTGAGCGCGGAAACGAAAAACCTCATCGGCACGTCCAACGTCTACCTGGCGATGAAATACAACTTAAAGCCCATCGGCACCTACGCCCACGAGTTCGTCCAGATGTACCAGGGCATCGACTCGATCCCCCTGGCTTACACCAACCACTACGCCCTGGAGGACTGGTACGACGAATACCGCGGCGACAACGGCACCGCCCTGACCGACACCATCACCACCGACCTCTTCCTCAAGGACTTCAACCGCGCCATGGTCAACAACTTCAACGGCGTCCGCCATGACAGCGGCGACCCCTACGAGTGGGGCGAAAAGATCATCCGCCACTACGAAAGCTACGGCGTGGACCCAAGGACCAAGCTCCTGCTGTTCAGCGACAGCCTGAACTTTGACAAGGCCCAGGCCCTCTACGAACACTTCAAGGACCGGGCGAAGGTCTCCTTCGGCATCGGCACCTTCTGCTCCAACGACACCAGCGAGGAAGCCCTGAACATCGTCATCAAGCTGCAGACCGTCAACGGCCGCGCGGTGGCCAAGCTCTCCGACTCCCCGGGCAAGGCCATGTGCCGGGACGAAGAATACCTGGAATACCTCAAGCGCTCCGTCACCTTCCGGCTGGGGAGGGAGAAGTAAGCGGAAACTCCTTCACAGACGGCTTCTCATGCTGAAAGCAGCCAGTCGGTCGCGCTGACCGCCCTGATCCCGTCACCATTGCCCAATGTCAGTCGGTCCAGGAAGACCAGATCCTTCGCTTGTTTTCTCAACAGATTTTCTGAAATCGGATATATTGACAACAATGTCCCACAAAGAAAACAGCCGGGCTGCAGAAAGCGCGGCTGTTTTTGGCAGAACAGAATGTATGAAATTCCAAATATTTTCTGCCGAATGAACCTTTTCCTCCCGGAAAACGACTATATCAGTGAAAACCGGTTTTCAGACGCTTCGGAAAGGAGGGAAGGCCATGGACGGCTATGAAGCCCTGCTCGCTTCCTGCAGGACCGCCGTGGAGCGGTGGATCAAGGCGAAGATCAGCAGTCACGCGGACGCGGAGGACATCCTGCAGGAAACGTACCTGGCCGCGTTCCGGGGCTTTGCGGGGCTCCGGAACCGAGACGCCTTCCTTCCCTGGATCCTGGGCATTGCCCGGAGGAAATGCGCGGATTATTACCGCTCGCAGGCGGCCGGGAGGATCATTTTCACGGACAGACTTCCGGAACGCGCGGAAGAGATCCCGGAAGATAACGCCGTGGAAGAAACGCTGGAGCATCTTCCCGAACGGGACCGGCTGATGCTGCGGCTGTTCTACCTGGACATGCTGTCCCAGAAGCAGATTGCCGGCCGTCTCCGGATCCCCGAAGGCACGGTCAAGAGCCGCATGAACGCGGCGAGAAACCGCTTCCGCGCCGCGTACCCGTATCCGCCCAAAGGAGGAAACCTCATGAAAAACACAGAAAAACCGGCCCTGCCGGACCGGCTGCCGGAATATGCCATCGTCTGGCGGGACGAACCCGCCTTCCCCGTCGACTGCCGGGAACTCATGGGCTGGTTCATCGTCCCGCAGGTCGGGGAAAAGCTGATCTGGGGCATGTACGACCTGCCATCCCGGAAGCTGGACGTATCTTACGAGATGGCCGTCCTGGGCCCGGCCCGGGTGCACGGGCTGGACGGCGTGGCCATCCGGGCCCGGGTCCTGCCGCCGAAAGCCGGTATCGCCGAAGACGATCCGATGAAAGACGCCGTGGCCGCCTCCACCGGCGGTCAGGAGGAATGGACCTTCACCGCCCAGGAGCAGGACGGGTACACCCGCTTCCTGTCCGCCGAACACACGGAAAACGGCGTCCGGACGCTGACCACCTTCCTGGACGGGGAGGCGTTCATGAACAGCTGGGGCTTCGGCGAGGACAACCGCGGTATGCCCGTTCACCTGGAACCGCAGGGAAAGATCCGGAGGACGGGCTCCGCCGTTACCGCGGCCGGGGACGGCGGCTGCATCGACATCGCCGGCCGCTGCCGCCTGACGCTGGACGGCGCCGTTCACGACACCGTCTGCCTGATGGACCTTGGGATGTACGAAGCGGGCATGGTGAGCGAACAGTACCTGGACCGGGACGGCCATACCGTCCTGTGGCGCCGCTTCAACCGGGACGACTGGGCGCTGGACCGCTACGGAAAGCGCTGGTCCGAGCTCCTGCCCGAAAACGAGCGGATCACCGTCAACGGGCAGACTTATGTGCACTGGTACGACTGCCTGTGTCTCCGGTGAACAGCATTTCTCTTTCAGACAATAAAAGTGCTCAGCACATCACCCCCTCCGGCCGTGCCGGAGGGGGTGAACTCATCAGATCCCGTATACGTCTTTCACTTTCGCTTCCAGGTAATCCAGGTACACGTCCGGATCGAAGGCTTCGCCGGAAAGGGCGATATTGAGGATTTCCTTCGGGCTCTTTCCGCTGCCGTACTGCCAGATGTGCTCCCGGTTCCATTCGTTCATCGGGGCAAAATCGCCGCGGGCAAGGGCCCCGTCCACATCGACGGTCTCCTTCATCTTTTTCAGGAACTGGGCGCCGTAGGCGCTGCCCAGGGCGTAAGACGGGAAATAACCGATCGCCCCGAAGGACCAGTGGCTGTCCTGCAGAACGCCGCGGCGGTCGTCCGGCACGGTGACGCCGAGGTATTCCTGATAAAGTCTGTTCCAGGCCTGCGGCAGGTCGTGCACGGCCAGGGTGCCGGCCATCAGCTGCTTTTCCAGCTCGTAGCGGATCATCACGTGCAGGCTGTAGGTCACCTCGTCCGCCTCGGTGCGGATCAGGGAGGGCTGCACCCGGTTGACGGCCCTGTATACGTCTTCCCAGGTATACCTGTCGAACTGGCCGGGGAAGAACTCCTTCAGCTTCGGGAACAGGAAGCGGATGAAGGGCTTGCTCCGGGCCAGGATGTTTTCGCAGAAGCGGCTCTGGCTCTCGTGGATGCCCATCGACACCCCGCCGTCCAGCGCGGTGTAGGCCAGGTCCTCCGCCGAGCCCGTGTCGTACAGGGCGTGGCCGCCCTCGTGGATCACGCTGAACATCGAGCAGGACCAGTCGTCCCCGATGTAATGGGTGGTGATCCGCTCGTCCAGGTGGGACCCAAGGCTGGTGGTGAACGGGTGCTCGGTGGTCGAAAGCCCCACATGGTCCGGGTCCAGCCCCATCAGGTCCATCAGGTAGATCGCCAGGGCTTCCTGGTCGCCGTCCGGGAAATCGCCGTGCAGGCAGGCGTCGTCCACCTGGGGCCTGCTTTTGACCGCTTCGATCAGCGGCACCAGCCGGGTGCGCAGCCGGCTGAAAAACGCGTCGCAGGTTTCCCGGCTGGCCCCTTCCTCATATTCGTTCAGCCAGTAATCGTAAGGGTCCTTATCCGGCGCGGCGTAGCCGGCAAAGCGCCTGGTCATCTCCACCACTTTTGTCAGGTACGGCTCGAACATCGAAAAATCGGAGGCTTCCTTGGCCCGCACCCAAAGGTCCTGGGAAGTCACCAGCAGCTTCTGGTACTCGGTATATTCCGCCATCGGGATCTTCTGCATGAAGCGGATGTCCTTGAGCAGCAGGTACACCATCCGCTGTTCCTTCTCCGTCAGTTCTTCCTTCCGGCCGTCCAGGTATTCCAGCAGGGAAACGGTCTCCGCCCCGGTGGAGAGCTTATACACTTCCTCCGACAGGATGCCCATCGCGTGGGCCCTGTTCCCGGCCGTCCCCCGGGGCGCCGTGGTTTCCCCGTCATAGCTCAGAAGGCTCAGCGCGTGGTTGTACGCGCTCATTTTTTCCTGCAATGCGAGCAGATCCGCCCGCGCCTGCGTCATTTCCATGATCTGTCCTTTCCCGCGGCCGGCCGCCGCGCCTGAACTGCCGGGCAGCATCCCCTGCCCGCTGCTTATCATATCATGAACGGCCGCCTTTGTCGATCAGGGAATCGCAGAAAAAGGGGGATGCGCGTCTCCGCGCATCCCTCTGGAAATCAACAATCTTGGGGTGGGTTGGTAGGGTTGCGAGTCTTTTGATAACAGCGGGGATGTTGCAGTTCTGATTTTGCAACATCCCCTGCGGGAATCCGTTCATGGCCAAAGCAGGCGCCGCCGTTACGGAGCCTGCCCGGCCCCAGTCTGTCCGCCAGCTGTCTGCCCGGCTTCCCCGGACAGGCCGGAAAGCAGCCAGTCCACGGACCAGTCATACAGGGACGGCCGGTTTTCGCTCAGCCATTCCTGAGCGAACCGGAGCGCTTCCGTCCGGACGGAAGGATCGGCGATTCCCCGGATCGCCGGCAGCACCGCCGGGGACAGCTTCACCAGGTACCGATGGTCCAGCGTCATCACCGCCGGAAAACGGTTGAACCGGTCCACATTGAAACCGGCGATCCACCGGGCCGGGCAGGAGAGGTTCAGCGCCGTCCAGCTGACCAGGGCAAGGACGGCCAGCTTTTTCCAGGAGCGGAAGCCCGGCCTCAGGCACCGCGTCAAAACCGCCAGCGCCGCCAGGAAGATCATGACCATGCCCCAGATGGTCAGCGCCCTCAGCAGAGACAGGCCGAAGGCTTCCATATAGCGGATCATCGAAGCGGCGGCCAGGCCGAGCAGGCCTTCCGTCAGCAGGCACAGCAGGCCGGAAAGCGAGCGGACCGCCTTGTGTTCCGTCCACCGGAGCACCAGGGTGACAAAGGTCAGCGTGATCAGGGAAACCGCCGTCAGCTGGAAAAACCCGCTCCGGGCATACCCGGCCAGGGAGCCTTCCCCCGTCCCGTTCAGGGCCTTCAGCCGTACGGCGATAAAGAGAACGTACAGCGCACACAGGCAGAAAAGTCCGGGCAGGACGCCAGCCGCGGGAACGGCCGTCACATAAATCCGCTCCGGCTCTTCCCTGCGGCGGGCAGACTGCAGCATGGAAAAACAGCCGAGCCCGGCCGCCAGCCCCAGCAGCAGGCGCAGGAAGAACGTACCGTCAAACCGCAGCGCCTCATCCGCCCTTCTGGTCAAAAAAGCGCTGAAGGCGCTGTCCGCGCTGAGCAGCAGCATCAGGATCACCGTAATCAGCGGGATGGAAGCGAGCAGTCCGATGAACCCGTCCGCCAGGCGCTGACGGGTCCTGCGCCCGCCGGACAGGCGGAATGCTTTTCCCCAGCAGCGGAACAGGTCCGGCACGAAGACAGAAAGCACCGCCTTCATCCCCCGCGCACTCAGCGGCGAACCCGGCCACCGGCCTGTACAGCAGCCCAGGCCGGCCGCCGCCGTCAGGGCAATCAGCGGCAGGTTCATCAGCCGCAGGACATTCACCGCATAAAGCCCTCCGCACACCGCCAGCAGAAAGGACACAGACAGCAGCAGAATCCCTTCCCGGCCAGGCCGGAACCTTTTTCGGCTGCCTGTCAGGAAGACGGCCATGACAGCCATCCAGCTGAGCGTCAGGCCGATGCCCGGCATGGGGAGCGACTCTGCGAAAAACGTATGCCCATAAGCGTACCAGAGGCCCGCGGCCAGGGACGAAAACAGGACCGCCGCTTCCCGGCCGCTCAGCCGCTCGGTTTTGCAGGGTACCAAAGACAGCGTCTGTTCACTCATGTTCCGTTTCCTCCTCAGGCCCTTCCTCATAGACGAGAATGTCTCCCGGCTGGCAGTGAAGGGCCCGGCACAGGGCATCGAGCGTACTGAACCGCACGGCGCGGGCCTTGCCTGTCTTGAGAACGGAAAGGTTGGCCATCGTGATATTCACTTTGGCGCTGAGCTCGGTCAGGCTCATCTTCCTCCTGGCCAGCATGACGTCCAGATCCACGCGAATCATCCGCCGTCCTCCTTATACCGTCAGGTCGTTTTCAGCCTGCAGCTCAGCAGCCCGCTGAACCAGCCGGGACAGTACCCAGGCCAGGGCGCCCAGCGCCGCGCTGGCCCCGCACAGCAGGATCGTATCCCCCGTCCAGAGCACCGGAAAAACCAGCCCGGGGACCAGCCGAAGGGCAAGCCCGCCCAGCCACAGCGCCGCCGCCGCCCAGAGCGTCCGGGCGATCCAAAGCAGGTCCCGCCCGTTTTCCCGGGAAAAGGAGCGGTCTTCCCCGATCCGGCGGCAGATCATGAAGTACAGGCACATTGCGGCCAGGTAGAGCAGCAGGATCATCCACAGGCAAAAAGTCAGGGGCCGGTTTTCCGCCGCCAGCCCGGGGTAAACCCCGTAAAATCCCCCAAAGAATGCTGCCAGCAGGCCCAGGACTGCCATTCCTCCGGCGGCGTACAGGACCAGAGTCAGTTTCCGGTTGTTCATCCCGCAGTTCCTCCCTTTCAGAATCATGCATATCATACCACCGGATTTATCGTTTGTCAATAATTATTATATGTTATTCAATTCTGTTTTATTGATCATCGGTGTTTTCCCCTGTTGTCTGTCCGTCTCCCCAAAAAGGGCACTCCGGGTATTCTCAGGGAGGCGGCTTCTCCCTGTGATGGAATACAGCTGAACCGGAAAAGAACGATATCAGAGACAGGTTGCCTGGGCCTTATACTGATTTTCACCTAACCCATGCACATCTGCGGGCGCCTTTTGCGCCATCTCTGTGTCAGCCGTCCTCACCGTACCTACGGGT
>JBGUJG010000007.1:0-27476 GCA_045113695.1 Christensenellales bacterium | reverse complement strand
TGAGAATTGATCATTCAGCAATAAATGCTGGACACCGTCGGAAGTTTTCCTCTGGGGATTGACGTCGGGACCCTGTCGGCGCGGATAGCCAGCCTTAAGGGCCATCCCCGCGACCGCCATTCGTATAGGCGTTCACTGAGCTGGCGCCTACGGCAAGGCTACCACGCCGACTTCCCAACGTAAATCCCGCGCCGGAAAATTTCCTGCTCCGTCTCTTCGATAGGGATGACAGCAGTCTGACAATCGTCAGGCTTCCTTAGCAAAGCGATCCTTGTACTGCTTCGGGGTCAGATAGCCAAGGGAATAAGCCGGTCGCTGATCATTGAAGAATACAATATATTCATCAATTTCTTGATCAACGGGTTTTTCACCTGTAACATGGAAGTCCATAAACAGCTCTGCCTTGATCCAACCATTGATTGCTTCCATTGCGGCATTATCTGTCGGAGTCCCGGCTCGTGACATGGAATGGTCGATGTTGTACATCGGCAGCAGTTCATTGAACGCCTTGGATGCATAGACGCTGCCTTGATCTGAATGAAGAATCATCCTATATTCCGGATGCTCTTTCTTCAGCTCGATCAGGTCGTTCAATCCGCTGATATACGTCATACGGTCTCCGCGCTTTGATGATAATGCATGGGCAACGATCTCGTTATTCCAAAGATCCATGTACAGCGTCAATTCATAATAGACACCGTGTACCCAGAACACCGTCATATCACTAACAATACATTCCAGAGGACCTTTGATTACAAGCTCCGCTACCAGCAGATTCGGGAATATCCGGAAGGGATCGCCAGGCTTCTTATACTTATAGTGTTTTGCCTTGCTTTTTATGCCTGCCATTTTACAGCACTTATGCGCATAAGGATCTGACATGATCTGCCCTGTGTCCAGCCGGATCTTCGCATTCAGCCACCGGTATCCATGTGAAGGAAACTTCAGATGATATTCCTGAAACAGGACAATGCTGCTCACCAGGCTCTTTGTTCGCGGCGCCGGGTTTGACAGGTGTTCCTTCCAGTAGTAGAAACTGCTCCGGTTAATTCTCATTTCCTCACACAGCTTGTTGACAGGAATCTTTCCGCTAAGTTCGAGTATTACTTGGTATTCTTGCTGCTTAACAGAATAAAGGCCTTCTCCGAACCAACTCCCTCCACCTCGTATCCTTTTTTTAGCCGTGCTTCCCGGATTCTGGCTCTTACCAGTTCCTGTATCAGTTCCTCCTTGCTCATGGCTTCGTATTCTTCCAGGCCCGGTTCCAGAACGATTGGCTTTGGCTGGCCATCCTCCCGAGGCTTTCGGAACCCTTGTTCTTTAGGTGGCAGCCCGTTGGCAAACCGATATTGCCGCATATAGTTCCGGGCTGTGTGATCACTTATCCCATATTCTTCTGCAGCCTGATATTTGTTGATTTCCCCCTCATATACGCGTCTGCCTATGTCCAGTCTTTCTTCGCGTGTGTACTTCATGTAGTAATCTCCTGTCCATGCTCCTGGGTACCCCTGTCCACCTTCCTGTTTCTGCCTGTTCAGCTTACTACAGGTCTGTGTCCATTTTCTACCCCCTCCGTGTCCAGTTTTATCTTACCACTTCACATGTACGTCGCGAGGAGCATTTTTGTGGAGCAGAGCTTGCCCTGCGGGAGCAAAAATGCATTCCTTACGGATTTGCCGCCCGGGAGCCCTGAAGGGGCGAGAGGCAAATCCGCTCAGGGGGTGGTATTGGCGGGGGAAGGATTTCCCCGCCAACATGGCTCACGCATTCATGCGTGAGCCGTGTACCTGCGCGGTTCCGCGATTGACATATGCCCGCTCTGTCCGATATAATAGCATCGGAAACAAAAGTCCGGCTCCGTATGCCCTGACAGCGGCCCGGGGCTGAACAGAATACACAGTATGCCTGATACGAGGAAGGAGATTTCATCATGAAAAAACTGGTTTCCTGGTGCCTGCTGACGGTCATTGGTCTTTCTCTCTGCCTGAGCGCGCCGGCTGAACAGTCCGCGGCGTCCTTCTGCTTCAACAAAATCGCGTGGGGCATGGGCAAAACCCAGGTGCGCTGGCTGATGGGCGGCCAGCGGGCGCAGGAGCCCGAAGTGCTGGGCGGCCCTTCCCTGCTGATTTATCAGACAAAGCTCGAAGGAGTCGACTGCACGGTTCAGTACGGTTTTCTTACGGATGGACGGCTGTACAGCGTCGACGTGACCGCGGATGATACCGACAGGGAATTCTTTGAGATGGTTCTGGACGAAAACACCGAACTGTACGGCGAGCCCATGACGGAGCCGGAGGACGGAGAAGAGGATCCCGCCGCCGTGGTCTTTGCCGGGCTGAACCAGGCTGTCACCAGCGGCGACGGCGAATACATGGGCTGGCTGGTCGATGAGGATAAGGTGATCCTCCTGAGCTATGACGCCTCCATCAGGACCTGCTATGTGCTGCTCCGGCGTTACGCGGACTTCTTTCCCGCCGATACCGGGTCAGGCTCATAAAAATGCGGCTGATCCGCTTGTGAGAAACCTTCTCCGGGCGGTTCCGGAACCGCCGGGGCAACCGCCCGTTGCTTGTGCGTTTCCGCTGGATATGGTATCCTGTTTCCGGAGGTGAACAGCATGGAACCCAGGAATGTTCTGCTGGATCTGCGCACCCGGAAAGGGCTTTCCCAGGAGGAGCTCGCGCAGGCTGTATTTGTGACCCGCCAGGCCGTATCCCGCTGGGAAACCGGCGAAACCGTGCCCAATACCGAAACGCTCAAGCTGCTTTCAAAGCTTTATGACGTTTCCATCAACACCCTGCTGGGCTCGCCCAGGAGACTGTTCTGCCAGTGCTGCGGCATGCCCCTGGAGGAAGACGGGAACATCAGCCGCGAGCCGGACGGCGGATACAACGAGGATTACTGCAAATGGTGCTACACGGACGGGCATTTCGTCTATCCTGACATGGACTCGCTGATTGATTTCCTGGTGGAGCACTTCAGCAGCGAAGCTTTCCCGCCCGAGCAGGCCCGGCCCTATTACCGCAGCCACCTGAGCCGGCTCAGACACTGGCAAGCCTGAATAAAGACAATCGTGCAGCCCATTGCAAAACGGGCTGCACGTTTTTGTTCGCATGATCGGTTGCGGAAATGCCGGTTTTATTGTATGATATAGGATAATAAAGCATATTTCCGCTTTGAAAGGGCGGAATGAAAGGAGTTTATCCCATGAAATAAATGATTGCTCTCCTGCTGTGTCTGAGCCTGCTGTGCGCCTGCTCCGCTTTCGGCGAAGCGGCCGAGATTCCCCCGGCCGAAATCATCGACGCCGGCACCTCCGCTTCCGTGGCGGATTTCTACGGCGCATACGGCCTGATGAACGCCATCAACAGCTATTCCGGCTCGTACGCCGTGGCGACCGTCAATGAAGACGGCACGCCCAACGTGGCCTACTTCGTCTTCGGCTGTGTCAAGGTGGAAGACAAGTACTATATCTCCCTGGGCATTGCCGAAAACCAGACCCGCGTGAACGTCCTGCGCACCGGGGAAGCCGCGGCGATGTACGCCGCCGCGCCCGATCCCGCTTCCGGAATGCCTTACGCCGTCACCGGCGCCCGCATGACGCTGAAGCTGGTCACCGACGAAGCCCTGCTCAGCCAGCTCGTTGTGCCGGAATATCCGAACACCCTGTTCGCCGAAATCATCGCCGTCCGTTCCCTGGGCTGAGCGGACAGGAAAACACAATATGAAACCGCCGCGGTTCCATGAAGGCCGCGGCGGTTTTTGGCTGCTGTATGCTTTGTTACTGGGCCGGGGATGGGGCGGGCGCCGCGGTTTCAGCGGGAACCGCAGTTTCAGTTGGCACGGCCGTAGCGGCGGTATCGCTGCTCTCCAGCTTTCTGAGCGCGTCCAGCTCTTTGGACAGAGCGTCCAGGGAAGCCTCGTCCTTCGGGATGTTGAGGAGCAGCCCGACAAAGCCCAGTTCCGGCTTGTTCAGGTATTTGGACATCAGCGGGGCAACGTCGGACGCTTCTTCGGCCTTCTTCTGAAGGTCCCTGTAGACGTTGACGAAAGCGGAGGTGAGGGTGACGGCGAGCAGGATGGCGATCACACCGGTGACGATGCCGCCCATGCCCTTGCCGTACTTGCGGGAGCTGATGCCGATCAGCAGGGCGGCCAGGCCGAACGCGCCGGCGATGGCGCCGCCGATGATGCAGCCCAGCATGCAGATCGGCAGAGCGGCGACGATGCCGATAATGCCCAGAACAAGGGCCAGAACAGGATGACCGGATTTGTAGCTGTTTTCATTCGTGCTCATGATAACGACCTCCATAAATGTAGATGGGTACTGTATGTGACGGCTGTCAGGCCGGGCGCGTTATTTGACGTCCCTGCGGTCGAAGACCCGGATGCTCAGGGGCAGGAAAACGGCGGTCGTGACAGCGGAAACGAGGATGGAATCAAGGACCGGGGGCTTTGGCCGGCCCAGCAGCTGGTCCGGCATATAATCGGCGATGGCGAAGCCCTTGTTGTGCCACAGCTGGTTGATACCGGAGTCAATCATCGAGTAAACCACGTACAGCAGGCCAAGCCCCATCAGGACGGCGAGCACCGTGCCGAGGGATTTGTTCTGGAAGCTGGCCGTGACCAGCAGCAGGATGGCGCAGACGCTCTGCATCAGCAGAAGCCTCATCACAAAGAAAAGCACGCCGTTCATGACTTCCCCGTCCGCGATGATGCGCTGGAAAATGACGGTGCCAATCAGGTTGCCGACGACGCCGGCGAGCATGAACAGCAGGGTGTGGGGGATAGCCGCCATAAATTTGGACAGGATGGTGAAGCCCCGCTTGGGCATCTGCCCGGCGATGTTCTTGATGTAGCCGTTCTCCACGTCCGCATAGAAGAACGCGCAGGCGGACAGCAGGCACAGCATGCCGTTCAGCAGGGGGAAGGGATCGGCGATGATGTTGGAAAGCAGCGCGGTTTTCGGGAATTCGACCGTTTCCGTTGTAAACATACGGGCGATCAGAGAAATACCCCAGGCAAAGGGAGTTTGCAGCAGGGCGAGCGCGAACGCAATGCTCAGGCAGACCCAGAAGGACTTTGCCTTGGTCATGCGGTAAAGATCCATTCTCAGCAGATTACCCATTGTGCTTCCCTCCTCCCGTGACGCCCAGGTAGTAATCTTCCAGGGAGATGGTGTTAAGGTAGATTTCCTTCAGGCCCGCGTCCGCCAGGACGATGGCTTTGGCCATGGCGGCGGTATTGTCGATCCTTTCGCTGACCCGGATAGCCCCGTCCGGCTCCGTTTCGACTTTCTGAATGCCCATTGCCTTCAGGGCCTGGAGGGCTTTGGCGGTGTTGTCCGTCCGGATGAGTACGTACTGGCCGCTGCGCTTGTGCAGCTCGTCCGCGCTGAACTCGTCCAGCAGGGTGCCCTCGTTGATGATGCCGTAGGCGTCGGCCACCTTGCTCAGTTCGTCCAGGATGTGGCTGGAGATCATGATGGTGATGCCCTTTTCGTTCCTCAGGCGCACCAGGGTCTGGCGCACCTCGACGATGCCCTGCGGGTCCAGCCCGTTGATGGGCTCGTCCAGGATGATGATCTTGGGGTCGCCCACCAGGGCCAGGCCGATGCCCAGGCGCTGGCGCATGCCCAGGGAATAGGCGCCGGCAGGCTTCTTCCTGTCGGTGTTTTCCAGGCCGATGAGCTCCATCAGCTTTTCCACATAGCCTTCCGGCCTGATGCCCATGGCCAGGCATTTGATCTTCAGGTTTTCATACGCGGACAGCCGGGGATAAAGACCCGGATGCTCAATCAGCACGCCGACGTACTTGAGCATTTTTTCCATCTGGTAGCCGGTCTTGCCGAACAGGGAATAGCTTCCCCTGGTCGGGGTGGACAGGCCGCTGATCATCCGCATGATTGTGGTCTTGCCCGCGCCGTTCCGGCCGATCAGGCCGTAGATCTGGCCTTCCCGGATGTGCAGGTTCACGTCCCTGGCGGCTTCTTTCCGCCCGTAGACCTTCGTGAGCCCTTTTGTTTCGAGGATATACTCCATTGATAACCTCTCTTTCCGGCCGGAGGACGGTGTCCGTACAGGATCACCAAAGCAGCTCCGTTATTTGTACCCGAGCTGAGCCCGGATGACAGCAGGTTCCGGTTTTTCGGGAAAATGCGTACCTGCCGGTACACAGGCGGTATTTTATCGCGGAACGGTCGGGAAGTCAACCATATCATGCCTGAGATCACAAAGACCGGGGATTTTTCGGTCCGATCAGTCCCGTTTCCGGAGTTCCGGATGCCAGGTTCTCTGATCGGGCGTATCAATCAGTGCAGGGACTGTAAAACCCTGCGAAGAAAAAAAGACAAAAAACGTAAAGGAGAAAAAACATGAAGAAAATCATCTCTGTATGTCTGGCGCTGGTCCTGGCCCTCGGCCTGACGGGCATCTGTCTGGCGGAAAGCGAAAACGCGCGGCCTGCGCCCAGCCCGGATCCGTATTCCGGCATCTGGCAGTGCGACCGTGCGACCGCCGAGATCGTCTGGGAAGAAGAGGGGTACCGCGTCCTGATTCACTGGGGCAGCAGCGCCTGGGAAGCCACCGAATGGGAATACAGCTGCGATTACCGTGAGAACGACCGCACGATGGTATCCATGCCTTCCGGCGTCCGCACGGAGCTGGTGTTCGACGACCAGGGCGAGCAGACTTCCTTCACCGTCGTATACGAGGACGGCGAGGCGGTTTTCTCCCTGGACGGGGACGGCTGCCTGATCTGGCAGGACCGGAAAGACAACGCCGGGGAAGGCATGCGCTTCGTGCGGACCGGGGATTACCCGGCCGTACCGGACGAAGCCAGCGCGGGCTGACCGGTTTGCAGACATCGGGGCCGGATCGGAAGATCCGGCCCCGATGCCGTATGATCAGGTTTCATCCATTCCTGAGAAAGTGAAATGCTTCGGCTGTTCAGCCGGCGCTTCTGTGGGTTCCTGCGTCGGTTCGCCGATGGCTTCTGCCCCGGGCGTCAAAGTGGGTTCCGGTGTGGGTTCCGGTGTGGGAACCGGCGTGGGTTCCGGGGTAGGCTTCGGGGTCGGCGTTGGCACGGCGGTCGGGGCGGGCGTAGGATGAAGGACTGTGTTCAGTCCCGACACCAGGGCTGTCATCGTCTTGCTGCTGACCGTGCCGTCCTGCTTGAGGCCGCTGGCCTTCTGAAACTGTTTGACGGCTGCCGCAGTGAGCGGGCCGTAATAGCCGGTGGCCCAGGTATCGGTCAGATAGCCCAGTTTCTGCAGGGTCATCTGCACCCAGAACACATCCCGGCCGTACTTGCCGGAATTAAGGGTGCGGGACAGGGACGGAACGGCGTTTGGGTCATACTCGCCGGCCGGGATCACGGTGTTTTCCACGTTCCCTTTGCGGTATCTGGCGAAAGCGGCCAGTTCCTTGTCGGTGGTGGAATCGTTGTGGATATAGACCTTCGTCCCGCCGCCGATGTTGTCGTAGACCCATTTGGCGTCCAGCGTGTGCAGGCGGATGCAGCCGTGGGAAGCCCGCTTGCCCAGGCTGTTGAAAGAGGACATGTTGGGCCTGTCCGGGTCATAATTGGCGTACAGAATGGAGTGGAAGGCGACATTCTCGTCGATCTTCGTCCAGTACATCGCCGTGCCGCCGCCCCAGTTGGGGAAGGTGCACCAGCGGGCCTTCCGGCCGGGCAGGGTGATAACGCCGGTGGGGCTCGGATATTTGGCCCTGCCGGTGGAGCAGATCATCACCCGCACCAGCTGGTTGTACTCATGGTTTTCGTCATAGGTAAAGACCCGGACGACCTGGTTGGCCACGTCCACGTCCATATAATACTGCTGCGGCGCGGGGGTGGGCGAGGGACGCGGGGTCTGGGCAGCGGTCACGACGCCGTCGTCGTTGAAGATGGCGTCCCAGGTCGCCTTGTCCACCACGCCGGTCACCTTGAGGCCGTTGTGCTGCTGGAAATCCTTCACGGCCTGCTGGGTGTTTTTGTAAAACCCGGTGGTTGTTTTTTTGTAAGTGAAAAAGCCCAGCTCCATCAGCCGCTCCTGGAGCTTTTTGACGTTCGCCCCGGTAGAGCCGTAGGAGAGCTTTTTCCTGAACGGCTCGTTCTGCGCGGAGATGCCCGGCGTGGGGGACGGGGTCGGGGCGGCCAGAATGTCCCGGTCCTCCAGGTCGGAATAAAGCTGCGTCAGCGTTTCCACGTCCGCAATGCCGGTGACGGGAATGCCGTACAGCTGCTGGAAGATCTGTACGGACTGCTTCGTGGTCAGGCCGAAGCTGCCGTCCGCCTCATCGGAAAACAGGGACATGCTCTTCAGGCGTTCCTGCAGCCGGCTGACCTGCGGGCCGGTCATGCCCTCTTCCAGCACCAGGTAGCATCCGCCGAAGATGACCTCCTGCGTTTCGATGTCTGCCGCGCCGGTCTCTTCCAGGCCGTAATTCTGCTGCAGGCGGAGGATCGCCTGCTCCGTGGCTTCGTCATAGACGCCGGTAATTTCCGTCAGATATCCGGCCTCCGCCAGCTTCTCCTGCAGAAGGGTCACCTGTTCCCCGGTATCCTGGGGGTTCAGGGTCTGAAAGTCCACCGGGACGGCTTCTTCCGCCAGGGCGGCGCCCAGGGCCAGCAGCAGGACGGCGGCCAAAGCGGCCGGCCATTTGATTCTGTTGCGCATGTCAGCGTTCCTCACTTTTTGAAAGTAATACAGCTCCTCCGGAACGGATGTCCGCTGCGGAGCAGGCAGACTTCTTTGCCGGCGGCTTTCAGGCATCCTCCGGACAGGCCAGCCTTTGCCCCATGATGACGCCCATCACGGAGGCCATCATCAGCCCGCGGGTCCATCCGCTGGAATCGCCCAGGCAGAAGAGGCCTTCGATATTGGTGGTCAGGCGGTCGTCCATTTTGACCCGGTTGGAGTAGAACTTGAGTTCCGGGGAATACAGGAGGGTTTCGTTCCCCGCAAAGCCGGGCACCACCTGGTCCATCGCCTGCATGAAATGGATGATGTTGGTCATCGCCCGGAAGGGCATGGCGGCGGTAATGTCTCCCGCGACGGCGTCCGGCAGGGTGGGGCGGACGTTGGTGCGGGAAAGTTCCTTTTCCCAGGTCCGTTTGCCGGCCAGGATATCGCCGAAGCGCTGCACCAGGATCTTCCCGTCAGCCAGCATGTTGGTCAGCTCGCCCACCTTCTGGGCGTAGGCGATGGGCTGATTGAAGGGGAAGGTAAAGTTGTGCGAACAGAGGATCGAAACGTTGGTGTTCGGGCTCTTCAGGTCCTTATAGCTGTGGCCGTTGACGACGGCCAGATTGTTGTCGTAATTCTCCTGGGCGACAAAGCCGCCCGGGTTCTGGCAGAAGGTCCTGACCTTGTCGCGGAAGGGCGGGGGATAGCCGACCAGCTTGCTTTCGTACAGGGCGCGGTTGACGACGTCCATGACCTCGTTGCGGGTTTCGACCCGGACGCCGATGTCCACCGTGCCGGGCTGATGGGCGATGCCGTGTTCGATGCACAGCTGTTCCAGCCAGTCCGCCCCGCGCCGCCCCGTGGCGACCACCACGGTATCCGCCCGGAGCTCGCCCAGGCTTTCCCCTTGGGCGTTTTCCAGGCATACGCCCAGGCAGCGGCCCTCATGCAGCACGAGGTTCGAACAGGAAACGCCGAAGCGGATCTCCACCCCGTGTTCCAGGAGAAAGCGCTCGATCTCCCCGTAGAGGTCATGGGCTTTTTCCGTGCCCAGGTGGCGGATCGGGCAGTCCACCAGCTTGAGCCCCGCCCGGATGGCACGCAGGCGGATCTGCCTGATTTCTTCCGTTTCCTCCGCGCCTTCCACATGAGTGTCCGCTCCGAAGTCCAGGTAGATCCGGTCCGTATACCGGATCATCTGCTGGGCGTATTCCGGGCCGATCAGCTCCGGCAGCATGCCGCCGACCTCAGCGCTCAGGGACAGCTTCCCGTCCGAAAATGCGCCGGCCCCGGAAAAGCCGGTAGTGATGTGGCAGTAGGGTTTGCAGTTCATGCAGCGGCCGGTTTTCGCTTTGGGGCAGGCACGGTGCTCGATGGACGCGCCTTTTTCGATCATGACGATCTGCTTTTTGCACCCCTGCCGGATCATTTCCAGGGCAGTAAAAATCCCCGCCGGCCCGGCGCCGACGATGATGACATCCGTTTTCATCTGAAGCCTCTTTCGCGGCTGCCGTTCCGGTGCGCCGGATTGTGCCGCGGTTGATCAGGCGGTCTGTCCGCCTGATACCATTAAAAGCCTTTTACGCCCGTTTGTCAATTCTTTTTTACGGATTTATGACAAAAGATTTACAATTATATTTCCGAAAGATTTCCACATGGAAAGATTGATTGCTTTACCTGTTTGTGTTAAAATAAAACTGACTAAAGCTGTGAGGAACATTGATGCTGATAGAACAGTTTCAAGCCCTGAATCAACCGGAACATCTGATCATGACGCAGCATTGCCGCAAACGGCTTGCCGAGCGCGGTATCCGATTGATGGATATTATGGACGCCATCCGGACCGGAGAAGTGATAGAAGATTATCCGGAGGATACTCCGTTTCCCAGTTGTCTGATACTGGGCTTTGCAGGGGAGCGGGTGCTTCACATATGCGCGAGTATCGACGAAGACCGGATTTATCTGATAACAGCATATTCTCCGGATATGGCAAGATGGGAAACCGATTGGAGGACGAGGAAGGAGGAGAACCGATGAAATGCTCCAGATGCGGAAAGCCGGCATACAAAAGCACAACCACGGAAGCGATTGAACTGGGTTTCGGTCTGCTGGTGATCCGGAATATTCCGTGTTACAAATGCAATGAATGCGATGAAATCTTTTATACAGGAGATGTGGTACTGAAACTGGAGGCCATTATCAGTGAAGCAAAGCAGATGATGCAGGTACTTTGCATTGTGGATTATTCTCAGGCCGCATAAAAACATATACCGGTCACAAGAAAAACCCCGCGCGCTCCGGAAAGCCGGAACGCGCGGGGAAATGTTTTTGGAAACGATGCTTGTTCTGTCTGTCAGGCCGGTCCTGTCAGACGGCCGCTTTCTTGGTCTTGCCCATGATCATATCCAGGGCCAGGACGCCGACGCCCAGTACGATGCCGATGATTGAGGTGATCAGTTCGGGCGTCATCAGCAGGATGGCCGCGGCGAAGGTCACCGCGCGCTCCCACCAGGACATCTGGCGCTTGAAGAAGCCGGATACGGTGATGGCCAGGAAGAAGGTCGCAGCCAGCACCTGCGCGCCGCCCCAAACGATATCCAGAATGGGACCCTGCAGCAGGATGGCGGGGTTGTACACGAATACGAACGGGACCAGGAAGCCGACCAGGGCGAACAGCATGCCGCGCAGGCCTGTCTTCATGGCGTCCGCGTCCGCGATGCCGGCGGCCGTGTAGGAGGCCACGCAGACGGGCGGGGTGATCTGGGCCATGATGCCGTAGTAGAACACGAACATGTTGGCGACCAGGGGGGTGATGCCGAGCTTCTGCATCGTGGGAACGAACAGGGTCACGCCGACCAGGTAGGCGGCGACCGTCGGCAGGGCCATGCCCAGCAGCATGCAGCCGATCATGGCGATCATCATCGCCAGGAAGAGGTTGGTCATACCGAGGCTGGCGATGACGCCGGACAGGTTGGTGGCCAGGGAGGTCTGTGCGGTCATGACGTTGATGATGATGCCGCAGGCAGCCGTCGGAATAGCGATTTCAGCGGCGGACTTGGCGCCGTCGATGCAGCACTGCCACAGCTGTTTGAGGCCGGCGAAGTTCGATTCCTTGTTGCCCTCAACGACGTCCTTCTTGAGATTGCCGCCCTTTTTGAGGCCGATGAGCAGGCTGACCAGGTTGCACAGCAGGCAGGCAAAAATGCCGAACATGCCGGAGCGCATCAGGGAAAAGCCGTTCAGGATGGCGACGATCAGCACCACGATGGGCAGCAGCAGATAAAGCCGCGGGAGGATCTTGCGGTCCACCTTGATTTCCACGTTTTCAGCGGCGGAGGAGCGGCTGGCGCGTTTTTTGGCCAGGCGGTCCACCAGGACGAAAACGCCGAAGTAGTAGGCCACGGCGGGGATGATGGCGTCCGCCGCAACGGTCAGGTAGTTGATACCCAGCTGCTCGGCCATGATGAAGGCGCCGATGCCCATGATGGGGGGCATAATCTGGCCGCCGGTGGAAGCGACGGCTTCAATGGCGCCGGCTTCTTCCGGCGCGTAGCCGATCTTCTTCATCATCGGGATGGTCATGACGCCGGTGGTGGCCACGTTGGCGACCGCGGAGCCGGAGACCATGCCCATCAGGCCGGAGGAAATGACGGCCGCTTTCGCGGGGCCGCCGGAGGATTTGTTGGAAAACTTCATGCCTACGTCGATCAGCAGCTGGCCGCCGCCGCATTCAGAGAAGAACGCGCCGAAGAGGATGAAGTAGAACAGGCTGGTGCAGGAGGTCTGCAGCGGGGTGCCGTAAACGCCCTGCTCCGCCATGACCATGCCTTCGGTGAACTTTTCCAGCATCTTTTCGAAGGTCTTGTTCTTGGCGGTGGCAACGGTGCGGAACACGCCCTGCGGCAGGAAGGGGGAAGCCCAGGAATAGGCGATAAAGGCGATGATAAAGAAGAACAGGATGTAGCCCAGCGTGCGGCGGACCGCTTCCAGCAGCAGGACGACGACGCAGACCAGGGCAACATAGTCCACGGTCATCGGCTTATGAACCGCCATGTCATAGCTGGCCAGACGGTCGATGTTGTTGACCGTGTACCAGACCACATAGACGATGGCCGCATAAAACAGAATGTCAATCCAGTGGGACCAGGCATATTTGTTTTTTTCGCTGTCGGTGGCCTGGCGCTTTTCGGCTTCGCACTTTTTGCGGAGTTTTTTCTGGTAGTTTTTGTCGGTGGGATTATAGAGGAATACGAGGGCCAGGGCAAAGCACATGTGGATCGGCGTCTGGAGCATCAGGGTAAACTGTTTGACCAGCGCCAGGTACATCTGGAAGAGCACGAAAATGATCGTGACCCCGATGACGCATGTCCTGCGGATTTGTTTGCTCATCCTTCGGACTCTCCTTTCATGACAGGATCATTGCACACGAAACCGAGCCCGAGGGCTGGCGTTTCGGATGGACAGTGCGGCGGAAAGAGGCGCGGGGCACAGGCAGAGCCTGCGCCCCGGCCGTCATTCAGACATCAGTTGCTTTGATTGAGGAGTCATCAGTTGAAGGCATAGCCCATTTCCTGATAGTAACGGGCGGCGCCGGGATGGAGCTCGCAGCCGGTGAGGGCCTTGGAGCCGGAGATTTCGGGGTTGAAGTTGGCCAGCACGGCGGAGGTGTTCACGAGGATGTCGCGGTTCTCGCACAGGGCCTTGGTGATGTTGTAGGCAACTTCTTCATCCATGTCAGCGGACACGATGATGCACTGCTGGGAGCCGACGGTCTTGATGTCGACATTCTGGCCGTTCCAGGTGCCGGCGGGGACGGTGACATAGTCATAGCCCTGAGCGCACAGCGCTTCGAGGGTGGAGTCAGCCAGCTGGACGTCATACATCGCGTGGTTCAGGCACAGCTCGGTGGTGTTGGCCTGGCCGGAGCCGATGTGGTCGATGGTGAGGTCATACAGGTCGTCAGACAGGCCGTCCTTGATGGCGCCGCCGGAGGTCTTTTCCACGGTCAGCCATTCGGGGGCGTTGTTGATGTCGATGCCGAAGACGCCGAAGACGCGCTCCGCGGCCAGCTCGCCGAAGGAACCGTTCTTCTTGATGATCATGCGGACGGGCTGCTGCTTTTCAACCAGCTCTTCGATGGTTTTGATGCCGGTGCGGTCCACGAAGCTCTGGGTGAACATGACGTTGATGAAGTCCTTGCCCAGGCCGCCGGCGATGCAGCGGACGTCGGGACAAACGGGCAGGGAAGCGGACTCAACACCGGTGGTGGTGGCCCACAGGGCGGGAGCGGAGTTGGACACGGTGATGTCAGCTTCGCCTTCCTGGATCAGGACGGGGGAGGTGACGTTGCCGGAGGAGTTGGAAACCAGGGAGACAGAGTAGCCGGGGATGGTCTGGATGCACTGCATGATGGCGGTGGCGTAGGTGTAACCGGCGGTGCCGGTTTCCTGGGTGCCGATCAGGAGTTCGACGTCAGCCATCGCGGCAACGGAGAACAGCAGCATGGCGGATACCAGGACGAGAGACAGGATTTTCTTCATGGTGTTTCTTCCTTTCTGGTCCGTTTGGGGACCAAACGATATTGCTATGAGCGCGTTTGCTCACAAAGCACAGGGAAAGGATGCGTCTGCCTCCGGGGAGGCGGCAGGAGGATGGAAGGCCTCCTGCCTGCTCAGGATGGATCAGAACAGCTCGAGGTACTTGAGGAAGGTTTCGCGCTGGTTCTTGAGTTCGTTCATGGTGTCTTCCACGGACAGGGCCCAGGGCGCCTGCAGGTTGTAGGACAGGCACTCTTCGGCGTACTCGGCGTCGTTGGTGATGATGTCCAGGATGGCGGCGTTCAGCGCAGCCACGATGGCGGGATCAGTGCCCTTGGGGGCCAGGCAGGCGTACAGGGTGTTGATCACGCAGTCCGGAACGGTCTCGCTGGCGGTGGGGATATCCGGGATCAGGGTCGGGCGCTCGCCCAGCAGGGTGCACAGGGATTTGACCTGGCCGGCTTCGATGTATTCCTTGACGGTGGCGTAGGGGGCGTCGGTCACCTGGGAGTTGCCGCCCAGCAGAGCGACCAGACGGCTGTTGGCGTCGCCCTGGTCGACGAAGTTGCAGGCCAGGCCGTTGGCGTTCAGGATGGTCGCGGCGATGTAGACGCCGCCGCCGGTGGAGATGCCGAAGGAGATGGTCTCAGGAGCGGCCTTGGAGGCGTCGATCAGGTCCTGCAGGGTGTTGTAGGGAGAGTCGGCCATGACGATGATGTTTTCGCCGGACTGACGGCCGTAGATGGCGACGGGCTCGAAGGCTTCATAGCTGAAGTCGGACACGCCGGTCACTTCGTTGCCCACCAGGGCGGCGGTGTTGGTCATCACGAAGGTGTAACCGCTGTTATCGCCGTCTTTGTACTGGTTCATGGCAATGTTGCCGTTGGAGCCGGTCACGTTGGTGACGGTCACGGAGACGCCCAGTTTCTTTTCCAGGTAGCGGGAGATCATGCGGGCGTTGTAGTCCGTATCGCCGCCGGCGCCGTGGGTGCAGATGATGGTGATGTCCTTGGTGGGCCAGCCGTCGGCGACAGCGCCGAAGGCGGCGGTCAGCAGGGCGGCCGCCATGAGCAGGGCTAACAGTTTCTTCATGTGTGACACCTCTTTCTTTTGTTGTTATTCATACCGGCAGGGCCGGATCAGAATCACTCTTTGAGCTCAGCCTTTTTCTTCTGTTTCATGTTGCTGCGGACGGAGAGGGCGACGGCGACCACGGTGATGACCAGGAACACGACGGAGATCGGGTGGTTGGTGATCGGGTCGCTCTGGGCGAGCTTGGAGGCGCGCCGCAGGTTTTCCTCGAACATCGGGCCCAGGATAAAGCCCAGGATCATCGGGGTCGTCGGGATCTCCACCTTGGCGAAGAAGTAGCCGATCAGGCCGAAGATCAGCACGCCCCAGACGTCGAACATCCGGTTGCTGTCGCCGATCGCGCCGACGCAGCAGAGCATCACGATGACGGGAAGCAGGTAGTACTTCGGGATCTTCAGCACCTTGACGATGCCGCGCAGACCGCCGAACATGAACAGGCACATGACGATCGAGGACAGGATCATCGCGGTAAAGATGCCGTACATGACCGGGCCGTTTTTCTGGAAAATCAGCGGACCCGGGGCGATGTCATGCACCATGAACCCGCCCAGCAGCATGGCGGTCGCCGGGTCGCCCGGGATGCCCAGGGAGAGCAGGGGAATCATCGCGCCGCCGATGCCGGCGTTGTTCGCCGTTTCGGAGGCGACGACGCCGTCGATGATGCCGGTGCCGAATTTCTCCGGGTGCTTGCTGGTGTTCTTGGCCACCGTGTAGCTCAGCATGCAGCTGACGCCGCCGCCGATGCCCGGCAGGATGCCGATCCCCAGGCCGATGACGGCCGAGCGGATCGTGTTGACGATCTGGCCGGTGAACTCTTTGAAGGTAAAGCCCAGGCCCCTGATATGGACGTTTTCTTCCGCCGTAAAGCCCTGGTCCTTGCGCACGTTCTGCGCTTCCTTGACGACCTCGGTGATCGCGAACAGACCGATCAGGAAGACCAGGAGCTTAAAGCCCGCCTGCATATCGACCGAGCCGAAGGTGTAGCGCATGCGCGAGTCGATGGGGGAGAGGCCGACGGTGGCGAACATTGCGCCGACCACGGCGGAGATGATGCCCTTCACCATGTCCTTTCCGGTCAGGGTGATGACCAGGGACAGCGAGAAGATCGACAGGGCGCAGTATTCGTACGCGCCGAATTTGATGGCCACGCTTGCCAGCATGGGGCTGATGAAGATCAGCATGATCACGCCGAAGATCGTGCCCAGGAAGCTGAAGAAGATGCCGACGCCCAGGGCCTTGGCCGCCTGGCCCTTGTTGGCCAGGGGCCGCCCGTCAAAGCAGGTGGCCACCGACGAGGGCGTGCCGGGGATGTTGAGCAGGATGGCGGATACCAGGCCGCCGGAGATGCCGCCGATGTACAGGGCGACCAGGGTGGAAATGCCCTCCGTCGCCGTCATGGCGTAGGTGACCGGCAGGAACATGACGATGGCCATCGTCGCCGTCAGGCCGGGAATGGCGCCGAACACGATGCCGACCATCGTGCCGATCAGGATAAACAGCAGCGTCATCGGGCTCGTCAGGACACTGCTGATGCCAGCCATAATATCTGGATTCATCGTGTTCCCTCCTTACCAGCCCAGGATGCCTGCGGGCAGAAGTACGTGCAGCAGATTGACGAAGGCGTAGTCCACCACGACGGCGGCCACGACGCCGACGATGGCGGCGATCAGGGGCTTGCGTTTGCCCTTGGGCGTCAGGATCATGGACTCGGCGAAGATGTAGAGGGCCGACATGATGATGAAGCCCACCGGCTGCAGCAGCCAGATGTAGATCAGCAGGCACAGGAAGGTCAGGATGACCTCGCGGTTTTCGATGATCCTGTCCTTCAGGCTGATTCCGCTCCTGGGGAGCTTTCCTTCCTTTTTGAGCTTCAGGTATTCAAGGAGGCCCCGCAGGAAGACGATGAGGCTTAATCCCATCAGCAGCCCGCCCCAGAGCTTGGGGACAAACTTGGCGTCAATGGGCGGAGCGCCGAGGCCCTTGAAGTTCGGGATCTGGAAGGCCAGAATGAAATATGCCGCGGCGAAGGCGAACAGCAAACCGCCTGCGAACATATTCATTTTATACTTTGGTTTCACAACACCCCTTCTTTCTTTCCCGGCAGCGTTCCGGCTGCCGGCTGACGTTGAAGCGACAGATGCTTATTTGTCTTTCCAGACGGGATGATCGTAGACCTTCTTGTCGGCCACATAAGGCCATTTTTCGCCCCGCAGAACGGTCAGGCAGCCTTCCACGCACATTTTGTGCATGCGGATGACGGCTTCTTTGGTTTGCGCGGCGCTGTGGGGGCTGGCGATGACGTTTTTCGCGTTCAGCAGCGGGTCGTCCGCGGCGGGCGGATCCTGCTCGAAGCAGTCGATGCCGGCGCCGGCCAGACGGCCTTCGTTGAGGGCCGCGGTCAGGGCTTTTTCGTTGACGATGCCGCCGCGGGCGCAGTTGACGATCATGGCGGTCGGCTTCATGACGGCGATTTCTTTTTCGTCGATCATGTTGCGCGTGCTGTCAAGCAGCGGCATGTGGAGGGTCACAAAGTCGCATTCCGGCAGGGCGGTATGGAAGTCTTTGACCGGTTCGGCGCCCAGGGCGACGACCTTTTCTTCCGGCATGAAGGGGTCGTAGCCGATGACGCGCATGCCGTTGGCCCTGCACAGGCGGGCCACTTCCCCGCCGATGGCGCCCAGGCCCAGCACCAGGATGGTCTTGTCCAGCAGCTCAAAGGTCACGCCTTTGGAGCGGATGCCGTAATTGCCCTTCATCTGCTCGTTGTGGCTTTCGACCAGGTTTTTGCTTAAGGCATAGAGCATGGCGATGGTGTGCTCGGCGACGGAGCGGTTGTTGGCTCCCGGGGTCAGGACCACCGGGATGCCCCGGGCCGTGGCGGCGGCGACATCCACCATGTCAAAGCCCACGCCCGTCCGGCCGATGACCTTGAGCTCCCTGGCTGCGTCGATGGCTTCGGCCGTTACGTGTGAGATCCGGGCGATCATGGCGTCCGCATCGGCGATCTGCGCCTTGTTTTCCGCCATGTCGCGGGTGTTCAGCACCTGCACCTCAGCGCCTTCCAGCAGGGCCATGGCTTCCGGCACCACGCTGTGGGACAGTACAAATTTCATCGCTGTCATCCTTTCTTCGCCACCCTGGCCCTGGCCAGACGGATGGCGTAGTCGATGGAGTTGAGCAGACTCAGCTCGTTGGCCATGCCGGTGCCGGCCTGGTCAAAAGCGGTGCCGTGGTCGACGGAGACGCGGATGATGGGCAGACCCAAGGTCAGGTTGATGCCCTCGACGGCGTCCCACTTGCCTTCCTTCTGATTGTAGACGAAGCCGACCACCTTGAGCGGGATATGGCCCTGGTCGTGGTACATGCAGACCACGATGTCGTACCAGCCGCCGCGGAGCTTCGAAAACACGGAATCCGGCGGGTAGGGACCGGAAGCGTCGATGCCTTCCGCCCGGGCCGCTTCGATGGCCGGGGTGATCTCTTTGATCTCCTCGTCGCCGAACAGGCCGCCTTCGCCGCAGTGCGGGTTGAGGCCCGCCACAGCCACGCGGGGCTTTTCGATCCCCAGGTCCTTGCAGGCTTCGTTGGACAGGCGGATCACTTCCAGCACCCGGTCCTTTTTGACCCGGTCGCAGGCCTCGCGCAGGGAGACGTGGGTGGATACGTGGGTCACGCGCATATTGCCGTGGGCCAGCATCATGCAGTATTTTTTCGTGCCCGTGTAGTGGGCGTAGATCTCGGTGTGGCCGGAAAAATGATGGCCGGCCAGGTTCATGGCTTCCTTGTTCAGGGCGTTGGTGACGGTCCCGTCCACCTCGTCCGCCATCGCCATTTCGATGACCTTCTTGACGTACTGGAAAGCGGCGTTGCCGGCTTCCACGGAGACCTGGCCGATTTTCATCGTATCGGCGTCCACCATCTTCATGTCGTACACGTCGATCACGCCGGGGGTGAAGCGCGCTTCGGAAACGGAGGTGACCGGATGGATCTCGATGTCCTCCCGCCCGACCATTCTGCGGGCCCTGCGCATGATCTCCGCGTCGCCGATGACCAGCGGCCGGCAGGCGTCATACAGGTCCTGATGTCCGGCCAGCGCCTTGATGGTGATTTCCGGGCCGATGGAAGCGGGATCGCCCATGGTGATACCGATAACAGGTTTGATCATGAATCAGTCCTCCCTTTGTTACTCAGCCAATCGGCTTCACGGGATGGCCGCGGGAGGAGCGAAGGCCCTCCCGGCGGCTTTCGGGAAGCGGGAAATCAGCAAAGGCCGCTGGCCTTGTTTTCGTCCAGGATCTTCTGTACGGCGGCGATGCCTTCTTCCGGCACATAGTTGAACGGCGCGCGGCAGCGGCCGACCGGGTAGCCCAGCATTTCGACGGCGCGCTTGATGATGGTGTTGGGGTTGCCGAACTTGAAAGCGGCCTGCAGCACGGCGATGGCGTCCTGGGCTTTCTGCGCGCCTTCCAGGTCGCCCGCGACGAATTTGTCGTAAATGGAAGCGACGGTCTTGGGCCAGATATTGGCGCGGCCCGCGATGCCGCCGGCGCCGCCTTCCTTGAGGCAGGTCAGGATCGCGCCGTCGTTGCCGGCGAGGATCGCGACGTCTTTGTCCAGTTCCTTGGTCAGGCGGATGTAGGCCTTGAGGTTCTCGATGTCGCCGCTGGAGTCCTTCGCGCCGACGATGACGTCCACGTCGCGGATCAGGTCGCGGACGGTTTCCGGGGCCAGCTTGTTGCCGGTGCGGGGCGGGATATTGTACAGGATGATCGGGATGTTCACGTGCTTGGCCACGGCCACATAGTGGTCATACAGCTCTTTCTGGGAAGCCGCGCCGAAGCTCGGGGTGATGATGGAAAGCACGTCCGCGCCCAGCTTTTCCGCCTGTACGGACTGACGGATGGTGTCCCTGGTGCCGATGCAGCCTGTGCCGGCGTAGACGGGCACGCGGCCCTTGACCTGGTCGATCATGACTTCGAGGACTTCGTATTTTTCGTTTTCGCTCAGGATGTAGCCTTCGCCGTTGGTGCCGAAGGCGAACAGGCCGTGAACGCCGCCTGCCAGCAGGCGTTCGATCTGGTTGCGCAGCTCGGGCAGGTTCAGGGATTCGTCCTCATGCATGGGGGTCAGGATCGGCGGGATGATGCCTTTGATGTCGACGTGTTTCATGGCGTTTTTCCTCCTCTGTTTATGATCAATTTATTATTTCATTACATGACCTGGAGATAGATGTTCCTTGCGTCGTCCGGAGTGATTTCCCGCATGTTGTTGACCAGCAGGCGCTTGACCTGCATGCCGGCTTCCACCAGGCCTTCCAGGTCTTCCTTCGGCACGCCGAACTCCTGCAGGCTGGTCGGGATGTGGAGCTTTTTGACGATCTCGTCCATGCGGCTGATCATCCAGGCGGACTTTTCCTCGACCGTCGCGCAGGCGCTGCCGTCATGGGCGCAGCGGTCGTAGGCCTGGGCCAGCAGGGGGCGGATCACCGGCTCGTTGAACTTCATCACCGGCACCAGGAGGATCGCGTTGGAAACGCCGTGAGCGATGTGGTATTTGCCGCCCAGGGGATAGGACAGGGCGTGTACGCCGGTGGTGCCGGAGGCGGTGATGGCCAGGCCGCCGTAGAACGCGGCGATCTGCATCTTCTTCTTGGCTTCCATGGCGTCCGGGTTCAGGCAGGCTTCCTCGATGTTGTTGATGATCATGTCGAGGCCTTCCAGGGCGAAGGTATCGGACAGGGGGTTTTTCTTGTTGGAGGTGAAGCACTCGATGCAGTGGGCCATGGCGTCCACACCGGTGGCCGCGGCGATCTTGACGGGCAGGTTTTTGATCAGCCGGGCGTCCAGGATCACGTAGTCCGCGATCATGTTCTCGTTGACGATGCCGACCTTGAGTTCTTTCTCCGGTACGGCCACGATGGCGTTGGGGGTGACTTCCGCCCCGGTGCCGGCGGTGGTCGGGATCAGCACGATGGGCACGCACTTTTTCGCCCGGCCGGGATCGTCCAGCAGCTCTTTGACGCCGTATTCGTCGGTCACCAGCACGCTGGCCAGCTTGGCGGTATCCAGCACGCTGCCGCCGCCGCAGGCGACGATCAGGTCGGCCCCGTCCGCCTTGAACTGGTCGATTAGCTTCTGCACTTCCATGTAGGAGGGTTCGGGCCGCAGGTCGTCCAGCACATAGTATTCAGCGCCGGAAGCCTTGACCGCCGCTTCGGGCAGGGCGAACAGGCCGACGGCCTCAATGCCCTTGTCGGTAAAGATGGCGACTTTTTTGGCGCCCCGGGCACGGATGATGTCGGTCACATTGTCCATGGCGTTTTCGCCGCTGTACACGGCGTGGGGCATTTTCAGGTTGTACTTTTCGAGCATGGCTTCCTCCTTATTTGAGTTGCGCGGCTGTGGGGTTGTACAGTCCGACTTTTTCCCGCTTGGCGCCGAGGACGTCCTCCTCGGTGAAGCTGACATATTTGATCCCCTTGCGGGTGTGGGACGCGTAGGCCAGGTGCAGCCGTCCGTCCGGGCTCTGCATCAGGTAGGGATATTCGTACTGGCGGTTGTTGGTGCGGTTTTCCGCCCCCATGAAGCCCTCGCCCCGCTCCATCCAGCGGATGATCGGGAAGGTTTCGCCGAAGTCCTCGGACAGGGCGACGGAGACCGGGCAGCGCAGGCCCGGCCAGGCAGCCTTGCCGTGAACCGGTTCCGGCGTCTGGGTGGGATTGTAGGCGATGGCGATCCGCCCGGACTTCAGGCGCAGGGCGCTGATCGACGAGTTGTTGTTGGGTAGGGGCGTCGGCCGGGGCTCGGACCAGCTGTCGCCGTAGTCCAGGGACTCGGAGCGGTAGATGTAATCCGCTTCGCGGCTGCGCATGAAGGCCAGCAGGTGGCCGCCGTCCAGCTCCACCACGTTGGCGTGCACCCGGCCGTTGCTGCGGGGCATGTCGACCTGGCGCCAGGTTTTGCCCTGGTCGTCCGAAATCTGGAAAGCGGTCGGATCGCCGGACAGGCCGTCCACGGAATCGGTGCACAGCCAGTTGGCGAAGATCCACCGGCCGTTTTTGAGCACCTGGATGGGCTGGCGGCAGAAACTGCCCAGGCGGGGAAACAGGGTCTCGTACGGGCTCCAGGTCAATCCCCCGTCCGCGCTCTTCTGCACCCGGATCTGGGAGGTGAACTGCATGTTGTCCTTGCCGGCCTGCCGGTCATCCTGGGCGGTATAGATGGCCCAGACTTTGCCGTCCGGCCCGTAGAAAAGGGAAGGATTCTGTTCGCTCTTGAGCGGGTCACCGGATACTTCGGTCGGCTCGGTCCATTTGTCCGTCCCGGCGGTGAGTTTGGAGCAGATGATGTGAATGTCCGCGCTGCCCTCGTAGGTGCCGGCGAACCAGGCGCACAGCAGGCTGCCGTCCGGCAGGGTCAGCAGGGCGGGGGCGTGGGCCGTGGGGTAGCCGCCGGTCGGCAGCAGGGCTTCCAGGGTCCCCATGTCGTCATTGCGGTAGATCTGTCCGTCCCAGGTCAGGCCGGGCAATGTCCTGTACTCCATCCGTGTTACCTCCCTTGTTCCATCTTGTTTTTAAGATCGCTCAGCAGGGTCTCAGCACCGAAGCCGCCGGATTTGGAAATGACGCAGTAGTCTGACTGATGATATTTGAAACGGGAATAGACGACGCCCGCGCTCAGCTCGCCGATCGGCTCCATCTGAGAGACGCCCAGGCGCTTCATGCACTCCATCAGGGTATCTCCGCCGGTGATCAAAAGGCTTCCCGGGATTTTCCCCTTCATCAGCTGCTTCATGATGTCGCCCAGCGCTCCGGAAATCAGCACCCTGAGGTCGTCCGTAGTCAGGCCGTGTGCCTGAGCGTACGCTTTGGTCGGCCCGTTGTCCTCCGCTTCGTCGTTGGCGTCAATGATCAGGAAGGGGTTTTCGGCAAGTGCCTGCCGGAAATCGGCGATCCGCGTTTCACCCGCTTCCGTTCCGAAGAAGCCTTCCGTCAGCTTTTCTTCCGGGCTCAGGTGGATGTGGGAAAAGCCGGCCAGGTCTGCCTGCCGCAGCTGGGCCAGGGTGATGGGGTTCACGCTGCCGCACAGCATCAGCAGGCCTTTGGAAAGAGGAGGCATCTCCGGCCTGCTGCCCGTCAGGGAAAGGATCTTTTTCAGAGTCCCGCCCAGGCCCGCGCAGCCGGCCATCACGGACAGGACGCCTTCTTCTGCCAGACAGCCGGCGGCTCTGGCCAGGGATTCCTGGCTCTCTGCGTCGAACACGGCGATGCCCCGGGCTCCCCCGGCGGAAAACTGCCGGCCTTCCGGTATGACGGATACCGGCAGATCCGTCTGCCCGGCGACGATCTCCGGCACGCTCGAGCTCAGGACCGGCTCAAAGGGATCCCGGCCGAAGGGGCTCTGCGCCACCGGCGTCTCCCCGATATAGTGGATGCCGCCCACCGTCACCCGGCCCATTTCCGGCAGGGCGGGGAAAAAAGGCAGGAAGGAGGATCCGGAGGCGTCCAGCACGGCGCTCAGCTCCGCGCCGATGTTGCCGCGCAGGGCGGAGTCGGTCTTTTTCATGATATGGGGGATCGAAAGCGCTTTGGCCCGGGCAGTCAGGTCATACACGATCCGGTAGGCCTCCTGCGGGGGAAGATGGCGGGTTTCGGAGTCGACCACCAGCACGGTACAGCCTTCCCCGGCTTCGCTCATGTCTGCGTCACGGGCTGTCGTGACACGGGTCGGGACACCCTGCTTGGCCAGCTGAACGCCGGTGTCCAATGCGCCGGTAAAATCATCCGCGATGATCAGCAGCCTGATCACGAAACATCCCTTCCTTTCCGGAAAGATGTGGAGGATTTGTTGCTGTATTTATCATAACAATTTCTGCCCCGAATGAAAACAGTTTTTATACTAAAAACTGTCTCAATTTGAAACATTTATATAAATTGGGAGAAATTTTTCCGGAGTAAGTGTTTCAAATATAAACATTTGTATCATTTGGGATGACAAAACTGTTTCAGTATGATACAATCGTCCTGACAGACCATCCATGGAGGAAAACCTGATGAGCGATACAGTGCCGGTTCATGCCCTGACCGTGGCTCCTTATCCCGGCATGGGCATCATCCTTGCCCAGGCGTCGGACACCATGCCCGGCATCAGCCTGGATGTCCGCGAGGGGGATCTGGAGGAAGCCATCCACCTGGTCAACCTACTGGACCAGGAGCAGTATGACGTCATCATTTCCCGGGGCGGCACGGCGAAAATGCTGCAGGACTATACGTCACTGCCGGTGGTGGAGGTAAAAATCTCCGTCTATGATATGCTGCGCAGCATCAAGCTGGCTGAAAACTACCAGCACGGCTATGCCATCGTCGGGTTTGAGAATATCACGGAATCCGCCCACGTCCTGTGCGACTTGCTGCAGAAGAGCATGAAGATCATCACCCTGCGCAGCCGCAGCGAGGTGGAATCGGTGCTGACCGGGCTGCGTGCGGAGGGCTGCAGGCTGGTCATCTGCGACATGGTCACCTATCATCACGCGCTGGAGCTGGGGCTGGACGCCTACCTGATCACGTCCGGCGTGGAGAGCGCCCGCGAAGCGCTGGCGGAAGCGGAAGTCCGGGGCGGCCGTTTTCACCGGCTGCGCGAAAAGCTGGCGCTGCAGGAGGCTATGATCGCCGGCAGCGAGACGAAGCCGTTCGTGCTCAGCCGGGACGGAAAACTCCTGTATCCGAAGGGCGGGAATCAGCCTGACGAGGAGATGGCTGCCGCCTGTTCCGCCCGCCTGGCCGAGCTTTCCCGCGCCGGCTCCGTTTCCTTTTATTATCAGGGAAAAGACGGGCTGTCCTGGGTTTCCGGCAAGGAGATCCGGGCGGATGGCCGGCCTGCATATCTGTTTGAGTCCGTCGGCGGAACGGCCCCGCCCAGGGGGACGCACAACGGGATCCATACCTTCCAGCGCGCGGAATGCGAGGAATTTCTCCGGGGCCAGTTCCTGAACATTCCCGGCCTGATGGATGATGTCCGCGCCAGGATCCGCCAGGCTGCCGCTTCGCCCCGGCCTGCGGTTCTGGTGGGGGAGAACGGCTGCGGGCTGCCCCAGGCCGCCCGGCAGCTGTATCTGGATTCCTCCCTGAAAAACCGGCTGCTGATCCTGATCGACTGCCCGAGGCTGACAGAACGGGGGTGGGATTTTCTGTTCCGCCATTCGATGTCCCCGCTGAACCGTTCCGGCATCACGCTGTGGATCGATCATCTGGAGGAACTTTCCCAGGACCGGGCAGAGGACCTGTTCGGCATACTCTTCCAAACGGCTGTGTCGCGAAGGTCGCGGCTGCTGTTCACTCTGGCCATCCGGCGCGGCAAGACGCCGCCGGCCTATTTTTCCCCCCTGCTGTCCCAGCTTTCCTGCCTGACCGTCATTCTCCCGGCCCTCCGGGCCCGGGCGGAGGAAATCCCTTTCCTGGCGACGCTGTGCCTGAATCACCTGAACCTGGAAAACGGTTTCCGGATCAGCGGCCTGGACAGCCGGGCGGCGGAACAGCTCCGCCAGTACGACTGGCCCAACAACATGGAACAGTTCATCCAGGCGCTGGAACAGCTGGCCGCTACGGCATCCGGTTCCTATATCCGCAGCGGGGCGGTATCCGAACTTCTCCAGATCTACAGCCATAAATTCCGGGGTCTTCCGTCCGGTGATGCTGCCGGCCTGGCCTGGAAAGACAGGACCCTGGAGGAGATCACGCAGGATGCGATTCAGACCGTCCTGGCTGATCTGGACGGCAACCAGAGCCGCGCTGCCAGGGCCCTGGGGATCAGCCGCGCCACCCTGTGGCGGGCCCTTAAGCAGGACCCCGGAAAAGGTTCCTGAACCGGGATTACCCGGATTCGGAATGGGCGACGCTGCTACGCGTTCCCTGTCCGGTTTTCGGCTTGCCAGGCGGAATCCTGTTTCCGCCCGGGTTTTCCGTGTGGTGATCAGGCTGCGAATCCTGTTCCTGCCCGGAATCTTTCCTGCAGCCTGCGCTCGCGGCGCGGATTCTGATGAAGGGAAATGTCCTGCATGATATTCCCTCTGTGAACTGTGCAGGTTGCTCCGCTTCCGGCTCGGGTCCGGCCCCATGCCGATCTGACTGTCAATGGCCTCGGTGGTCAGGAGGAAACCTGTAAACGCATGCCGGAGAAAGATGTTTTTTTCAAAAAAGGTATTGACAATTTCCGGGTTCTGTAGTATTATCCCATATGTCGCCCGAACAGCCACGAAATCTCGGGGTGTAGCGCAGTTGGTAGCGCACGTGCTTTGGGAGCATGGGGCCGGGGGTTCGAGTCCCTTCACCCCGACCATTTCTCGGTCGCGGCGAAGGCAATCGATGTGGCTCTGTGGTCAAGAGGCCTAAGACACCGCCCTTTCACGGCGGTAACCCGGGTTCGAATCCCGGCAGAGTCACCAGTTTTGCGGCTTTCGGATACGGCCATGGGCCTTTAGCTCAGTTGGTCAGAGCGGTCGGCTCATAACCGATTGGTCCCGGGTTCGAGTCCCTGAAGGCCCACCATTTGGCCCGGTAGTTCAGTTGGTTAGAACGCCAGCCTGTCACGCTGGAGGTCATGGGTTCGAGCCCCATTCGGGTCGCCAATCTTTTTCGCTGGTTGGGTGTTCTGCTGGCGTAGCTCAATCGGTAGAGCAGCTGATTTGTAATCAGCAGGTTGCGGGTTCAAGTCCCTTCGCCAGCTCCAGTTTTCTTCTGTCAGAACATTGCGAAAGCAAGTTCCTGATTCTTATGGGTAGGTTCCCGAGTGGCCAAAGGGAGCAGACTGTAAATCTGCCGTCACTGACTTCGGTGGTTCGAATCCACCCCTGCCCACCATGTATTCTGCGGGAATGGCGGAATTGGCAGACGCGCATGATTCAGGTTCATGTGTACGTACGTACTTGCAGGTTCAAGTCCTGTTTCCCGCACGTGTGAAAGGCCCCTTGAAATCTGAACTGTTTGATTGGACAGTCTGGATTTCAGGGGGCCTTCACTTATGGAAAAATAAAGGCTTCCGTGAAACCGGCTGCCATCGATAGCGTTGGACAGTTTTTTGGAAACAGAAAAAAATCCGGCAGAAAAACGCGAATGGCATCAGGACTTGAACAAAATGTCCGGACAGCCCTGCTTCGGCGGCGAT
>JBGUJG010000006.1:0-17164 GCA_045113695.1 Christensenellales bacterium | reverse complement strand
CAGCGTCGATGGTACTTGGCTGGAGACGGCCCGGGAGAGTAGATCGTTGCCGGATTCCAATAGACACTCATCTGAAAAGGTGAGTGTTTTTTCATAAATTTTTACAGAATAAACATCTTGCATGAATGTACAGGTATCCGTATAATGAATTGAAGGGTATTTTTTTACCTGTATCCTTTCTATGACGAAAAAGTACGAAAAACTGCGGAAAACGCTTTCGGAATTCTGTATTCTGGTTTTTATTCTGATTTCATTTACCAAATCGAAAGGCGAAATGATGTACGATTATCTTATTGTCGGCGCCGGTCTTTATGGGTCAGTATGCGCACGCGAACTAAAAGACGCCGGGAAAAAAGTCCTTGTGATCGATAAACGCGATCACATTGCGGGGAATGTATATACCCGGAAAACAGAAGGTATTCACGTCCATGTTTATGGCGCGCATATATTCCACACGAATAACGAAAAAGTCTGGCAGTATGTTCAGCGCTTTGCCAGGTTCAACCGTTTTACCAATTCTCCCGTCGCGAACTATAAAGGGGAATTGTATTCCTTACCATTTAATATGTATACATTCAACAGAATGTGGGGTGTCGTGTCGCCTGCTGAAGCAAAAGCAAAGATCAATGATCAAAGGAAGGCTGCCGGGATCACAGAGCCCAGGAATCTGGAAGAGCAGGCCATTTCTCTGATCGGCACGGATCTTTACGAAAAGCTTGTCAAAGGATACACACAGAAGCAGTGGGGAAGACCCTGCAGGGAACTTCCGTCCTTCATTATCAGAAGGCTTCCCGTACGCTTCACTTTCGATAATAATTATTTCAATGCCCTCTATCAGGGAATTCCCATAGGCGGCTATACGGCGATGGTGGAGAAGATGCTGGACGGCATCGAAGTCCGGCTGTCTGTCGACTATCTAAAGCAGAAAGAAGCATTGGACAGCATCGCAGAACATATCATCTATACCGGCCCGATTGACGCCTATTTCAATGATTGCCTTGGGAATCTGGAATACCGGTCTGTCCGGTTTGAGACGGAAACACTGGATATCCCGAATTTCCAGGGGAACGCGGCTGTCAACTACACGGATGCCGAAACGCCCTGGACACGGATTATCGAGCATAAATGGTTCGAGTTCGGGAAGGATGAAAACGGAAATGATCTGCCGAAAACCGTGATCAGCCGGGAATACAGCTCCGAATGGAAACCGGGGGACGAGCCGTATTATCCTGTCAATGACGAAAAGAACAGCCGCCTTTACACACAATACAGGGAACTGGCGGACAAGGAAGCCGGAGTCACTTTCGGCGGCCGGCTGGGCGAGTATAAATATTACGATATGGATCAGGTGATTGACGCTGCGCTGGAGATAGCGAGAAAACTGCCGTAGAACGGCACTGGCTTATCCTGAAAGGATGAAATGATGAAAAAACGGATGATGGTTGCGCTGATTCCGGCCATACTTCTTGCCATGACGCTGTGTGCTTCAGCGAATGAACTGATTCTGCCGGCCAGTCTGACGGACATCGAAGAGGAAGCTTTCTTTGGAGATACGTCGCTGGATGAGGTCGTTTTGCCGGAAGGAATAACGAGGATTGAATCAAAGGCTTTCGCCGGCAGCAGCGTCACGCGCATCTATCTGCCGGAATCGCTTGCCTATATTGCGCCGGACGCGTTCGATCAGTGCGGACCGGTGAGCGGGTACGGGCCGGATCGGACATACGCATCTGAGTTTTTTGATGCCGCGGAAGGCCTGAGCTTTGAGCATACGCCCAGATATATCGCGCTGCTGATCGGCAACGGAGACTATAACGGGGACGGGGACATCACGGATCCGGGGGACCTGAAAGGGCCGCATTTTGACGTCAACGCATTTGAACCGACGCTGGCAGGCCTGAATCCCGCCTGGGAAGTGACCAGTCTGACAGATCTGTCAGCCAGCGGCCTGCTGGCGGCGATCGACAATGCTTTCGGCGATTCAAGGCCTTATGACACCTGCCTGTTCTATTACAGCGGCCATGGTTCGGCAGGAGGATATCTCAGCTGTGTGGACAACTGGCACAATGTGGCTCCGCAGGATCTGGCCGAGAGGCTGAACCAGGCCGCCAAGGGAAAAGTAATCGTTCTCCTGGACTGCTGTTACGGCGGTTCAATGATTGCGGAAGACGGTACGCCGGTTCTGGCGAAAGGCCGCTCGGCGGCGGATCCGCTGGCAGCATTTAACGCCGCCGTGATCAGCGCATTCAGTGGATATACTCTGCAACCGGAATCGTCTGTCATCCCGGAAGGCATCACGCTGAGAACCGGCGAACTGAGGCAGGAAAAATTCTGTGTGCTGACGGCCTGCGCAAAAGACCAGACTTCTGCCGAACTGACATCGTCATTAGGATATTCGTACGGGCTGATGACGTACGAGCTGATCAAAGCGCTCGGATGCACTTATCCGGACGGAATGTATGGAGGAAGCTTCACAGGGGACAAGACACCCGAAGACTCTCGCCTGACACTGGCCGAAGCCCGGACATACATCACGTACCGGGTTGAGCTCAGAAAGGCTTACAAGCAGAATGAGCTGGAAACGAACCATGATCAGTTGTATGAAGACTGGAAAACGAACTGGAATGAAAGCCATTATTTTAACGGAAAATACTATGCCCGGTACGATGGTGATGATGGTTTTTTTGAGGCAAAGTATGATTTCTACTATCATGCCTATGATCAGATCACTTCCACTTTCGGGTCCGACAGCTTTGTTCTGTTTGAAAGATAAGCCGGCTGAAAAGGAAGCACTGCCGGGCCTTATCTGAGCGATAAATGATTTGGAGGAATTGAACATGAAAATCGGCTGTGTCAAAGAGATCAAGAACAACGAGTACCGTGTGGGTCTGACACCGGACAACGTGCGCGCTTATGTGGCTGCCGGCCATCATGTGTACATGGAAAAGGGCGCCGGCCTGGGCTCCGGATTTACGGATAATGAGTATGTGGACGCCGGGGCCAGCCTGATCGACAACGCGGCGGACGTCTGGCACCTGGTGGACATGATGATCAAGGTCAAGGAACCGCTCGAAGAGGAATACCCGCTGTTCCATGACGGGCTGATCCTGTATACCTACCTCCATCTGGCGGCGGACAAGCAGCAGATGGACGCTCTGCTGGCTGGGAAAGTCAAGGCGGTCGCCTATGAGACGATCCAGGAAGCGGACCGTTCCCTTCCCTGCCTGGCCCCGATGTCCCAGATTGCCGGCCGGCTCTCCATCCAGGAGGGCGCGAAATACCTGGAAAAGCGCTTCGGCGGGGAAGGCATCCTGCTGGCAGGCGTTCCGGGTACGCCGAAAGCCAACGTGGTTATCCTGGGCGGCGGCACGGTGGGCATGAACGCCTGCAAGATCGCCGTCGGCATGGGCGCGAACGTGACCATCCTGGACGTGAACCTCAAGCGCCTCGAAGAATTGGACAATATGTTCGGCGCCCATATCCAGACCCTGTATTCCTCGGATTCCAACATCGAAAAATCCGTCCGGGAGGCGGATCTGGTGATCGGCTCCGTCCTGATCCCCGGCGGTTCCACCCCGAAGCTGTTCAAGCGGAAGTATCTGCCGGAAATGAAAAACGGCGCGGTTTTCGTGGACGTCGCGATCGACCAGGGCGGTTGCGGGGAAAGCAGCCGGGTGACGACGCACGACGATCCGGTGTACATCGAGGAAGGCGTCGTCCATTACTGCGTCGGCAATATGCCCGGCGCGGTGCCGCGTACGAGCACCATCGCGCTGACCAACGCCACGCTCCGCTACGGCCTGCAGATCGCCCGCGCCGGGCTGGAAGAAGCCTGCAGAAACAGCAGCGCCATCTGCCTGGGTGTCAACTGCTACGAAGGAAAGCTGACCAACCGGAACGTTGCGTCAGCTCATGGATATGAGTGGACGGACATTCTGTCCATCGTGTCCCCGGCAGAGCAGTAAACGGGTTTGGGAAACTGAATCATTCGGATTCTGGGGATGTTATGATGAATCGCCAGCATAACCGGCAGTCAGCCGGACCGTCTTCCGGCCTTCGTGCGGTCTCTTATCTTCTCAAATGCATTGTGGCGGTTTCGGCCGCCGTCGGGATCGTTATGAGCGCCGTCGCCGGCAGACGATCTTTCATGGGCGGCAGCCGGGTGTTCATGTATTTTACGATCCAGTCGAACATCGCCGTCGCAATCATTTCCGTCATCGGCGCATGGCTGATGAACCGTGGAAAAGCGCAGGGACGGTGGCTGACGGTACAGTTTATGGGGGCTGTTTCGATCACCCTGACGGGGCTGGTGTTCTGCCTGGTGCTCGCTCCGGTGCTGGGCGGACACGCCTGGTCGCCTGCCAACGTGCTGACCCATGTCGTCGTTCCGATTGCCGCCGTCGCAGATTTCTTCGTGTCGGGGGCAGGCGTCAGCCTCAAAAGGAAAACCGTTTTCCTGGGCCTCCTGCCGCCGCTTGCCTATGCCGTCTATGCCGGCATCGGATACGCCGCCGGCTGGGAATTCTCGGACGGCGTCCAATACCCGTATTTCTTCCTGAACTGGGGGAGCCCAGCCGGCGCGTTCGGCTTTACCGAAGGCCTGCCGTATATGGGCTGCGTCTGGTGGATCCTGGCGATCTTTGTCTTCCTGCTGGCCGTCGGATACGGGTATCTCGCTTTGCTGGAAAGAATCCGGAAATACCCTTGATTGCGGAAAAACCGGGGCCGCGTTTTTCCGCTGAATGAAGCTTGACAAACATCACCTATGGTTTGTATAATAAATAACTGGAGACAGCGCTGAAATGGGGATCGTTTTTTAACATCCCTTCGGCGTTTCATACGCAAGGAACTGAGTGTTTCAAAGGAGGAACCCCAATGAAGAAGATCACCGTTGATGGCAACACTGCCGTCAGCCACGTCGCATATGCGTTCAGCGACGTGGCAGCGATCTACCCGATCACGCCTTCTTCCCCGATGGCGGAAGTGGCGGACGTCTGGGCGGCGGAAAACCGCCAGAATCTCTTTGGCCAGACCGTCAGGATTCAGGAAATGCAGTCTGAAGCCGGTGCGGCCGGCGCTGTGCACGGCTCTCTGTCCGCCGGCGCCCTGACCACCACCTTCACGGCTTCCCAGGGTCTGCTGCTGATGATCCCGAATATGTACAAGATTTCGGGCGAGCTGACTCCTTCCGTTTTCCATGTGAGCGCCCGCGCCCTGGCCTATCACGCGCTGAACATTTTCGGTGATCACAGCGACGTCATGGCCTGCCGTCAGACCGGCTTTGCGATGCTGGCCAGCAACTCCGTACAGGAAGCGCATGACCTTGCGCTGGTGGCCCACCTGGCTACCCTCAAGAGCTCCGTTCCCTTCCTGCATTTCTTCGACGGCTTCCGCACCAGCCACGAAATTCAGAAGATCGACGCCGTCAACGACAAGAACTGCTACGAAGAACTCAAGTCCATCGTGCCGTGGGACAAGATCGACGAGTTCCGCGCCCGCGCCCTGAACCCCGAACATCCGCATCAGGCCGGTACCGCGCAGAACAGCGACATTTACTTCCAGGGCCGTGAAGCCGCCAACAAGTTCTATCTCGAAGTTCCGCGCATCGTCGCTGAAACCATGGCCGACGTGGAGAAACTGACCGGCCGCCACTATGAGCCCTTCCAGTACGAAGGCGCTCCGGATGCCGAAAAGGTCATCATCGCCATGGGCTCCGGCTGCGACGTCGCGCACGAGACAGTCAACAAGCTCCGCGAGATGGGCGAAAAGGTCGGCGTCCTGAAGGTCCGCCTGTACCGCCCCTTCTCCGTCGAGTATTTCATCAAGGCCCTGCCCGCTTCCGTCAAGAAGGTCGCCGTGCTGGACCGCGTGAAGGAATCCGGCTCCCTGGGCGAGCCCCTGTACCTGGATATCGTGTCCGCGCTCGTCGAGGGCGGCCGCAGCGATGTCAAGGTGGTCGGCGGCCGTTATGGTCTGGGCAGCAAGGAATTCACGCCCACCATGGTCAAGGCTGTGTTTGACAACCTGGACGGCGAAATGAAGAACCACTTCACCGTCGGCATCGTGGATGATGTGACGAACACCTCCCTGAAGCTGGGCGAAACCTTTGCCGCCGCTCCTGCCGGCACCTCCGCCTGCATGTTCTACGGCCTTGGTTCCGACGGCACCGTCGGCGCCAACAAGAACTCCATCAAGATCATCGGCGACCATACCGATAAGTATGCGCAGGCTTACTTCTTCTATGATTCCAAGAAGTCCGGCGGTCTGACCGTCAGCCATCTGCGCTTCGGCGATACCCCGATCCAGAGCCCGTATCTGATCGATGTGGCGGACTTTATCGCCTGTTCCAACCCCGCCTATGTCACCATGTACGACATGGCCAAGGATCTGCGCGACGGCGGCACCTTCCTGCTGAACTGCCAGTGGACTCCCGAAGAGCTTGACGAGCGCCTGCCCGCGAAGATGAAGAACCAGCTGGCGAAGAAGCACGCGAAGTTCTACATCATCAACGCGATCGACCTGGCCATCAAGGTCGGCATGCGCGGCCGCACCAACACCACCATGCAGGCTGCCTTCTTCAAGCTCGCCAACATCATCCCCTACGAGGATGCCGACAAGTACATGAAGGAAAAGGTCGTTGCTTCCTACGGCAAGAAGGGTCAGGATGTCGTCAACATGAACTTTGCCGCCATCGACGCCGCGCTGGAGGGCCTGGTGGAAGTGAAGATCCCCGAATCCTGGGCCACCACCACGGAAGGCGCCGTACCGGTCAAGGTTGCCGGCGCGACCGAATATTTCAACACCTTCATTGATCCCGTGCTCAAGCAGGAAGGCAACAACCTGCCCGTCAGCATGCTCGACCCGCGCGGCATCGTGCCCACCGGAACCACCAAGTTCGAAAAGCGCGGTATCGCCGTGTCTGTGCCCGAGTGGCAGATTGCTAACTGCATCCAGTGCGGAACCTGCTCCATCGTCTGCCCGCACGCCGCGATCCGTCCCATTTACGTGGCCGGCGACGCCGAAACCCCCGCTTCCTTTGAGACTAAGGCGGCCACGGGTGCCGAGTTCAAGGGCATGAAGTACCGCCTGCAGATCAGTCCGCTCGACTGCACCGGCTGCGGCAACTGCGTCGACGTCTGCCCGCTCAAGGGCAAAGAGGGCAAGGAAGCCCTGATCCTCAAGCCGCTGGACAGCCAGCGCGGCCAGGAAGCCAACTGGGAGTATGCGATGACCGTACCCGAAGTGGCTGACAAGATCACCAACAAGTCCACCGTCAAGAACAGCCAGGCCCTCAAGCCTCTCTTCGAGTTCTCCGGCGCCTGCGCGGGCTGCGGCGAGACCCCGTACGTCAAGCTGGTCACCCAGTTGTTCGGCGACAGGATGATCATCGCGAACGCCACCGGCTGCTCTTCCATCTACGGCGGCTCCGCTCCGACCTGCCCCTACACCACCAACGAAAAGGGCTTCGGTCCCGCCTGGTCCAACTCCCTGTTCGAAGACAACGCCGAGTTTGGCTTCGGTATGAATCTGGCCGTGACCCAGCGCCGCGCCAAGCTGGCTGAAGTCATCACCAAGGTGACCGAAGTGGGCAAGAACGAAGAAATCGTTGCCGCCTGCAAGGAATGGCTGGAGAACATGGACGACGCCGAAGGCAGCCGCAAGGCCGGCGATAAGCTGGTTGCCCTGCTGGAGCCCAAGACGGACGGCTGCGAATACCGCGCCTACATCCTGGCGAACAAGGACCTGCTGACCAAGAAGTCCATCTGGATCTTCGGTGGCGACGGCTGGGCCTATGATATCGGATACGGCGGTGTGGACCATGTGCTGGCCCAGAACCAGGATGTCAACATTCTGGTACTCGACACCGAAGTGTACTCCAACACCGGCGGCCAGGCCTCCAAGGCGACGCCCACCGGCTCCGTGGCGAAGTTCGCCGCCGCCGGCAAGCGCACCAAGAAGAAGGACCTCGGCATGATGGCCATGAGCTACGGCTACGTGTACGTCGCGCAGGTCGCCATGTCCAACCCGGCCCAGGTACTGAAAGCCATGATCGAAGCCGAAGCCTATCACGGCCCGTCCCTGATCATTGCTTACGCTCCCTGCATCAACCACGGCCTCAGGGCCAAGGGCGGCATGGGCAAAGCCCAGGCTGAAATCAAGAAGGCTGTGGAGTGCGGCTACTGGCAGCTGTACCGCTACAACCCCGAACTGGCGGAAGCCGGCAAGAACCCGATGACTGTCGACAGCAAGGATCCGACCGGCGATTATCAGGAGTTCCTGAAGGGCGAAGTGCGCTACACTTCTCTGGCCCAGCAGTTCCCGGATGCTGCCGCGAAGCTCTTCGTGCAGCAGGAAGAGGACGCCAAGGTCCGTCTCGCTTCCTACAAGAAGCTGGCCGCTCAGGAATAATCCGAATTAAACAACTCAGCGCCATGCCGGCAAAGCCGGCATGGCGTTTTTCGTGGTGGCACGGTTTTTACAATTGTGAACAAATTGTGAGCATTTTTTGAAAAGATTTATGTAAATGTTAGAAAACACCCCTCCACAAAAAGAAAAAAACTGTGTATAATAAAACCGGAAAATGCTTCAGGAGACTTCTTTCCTTCTTTGTTCATGATTTCGTCTGCCTGAAGAGGAGGAGGAACGCTGCCGCCGGGCAGCGGTCATTCGGCATGAAACGGTTATTTTCATTCACACTCGCGGTAATTCTGGTCTGCCTGCTCTGGGTCAGTCCTGCGTCCGCGGCTAAATACGGCACGGTGAGGGGGGGCTGGCTTCGGCTCAGGGCACAGCCCAGCTACCAGGCTTATGTCATCACCAGCTATCCGAACGGTACGGTCGTTACCATCCTGTCGCAGTCCGGCGGGTGGTGCCAGGTGATCACGCCGGACCAGCGCCTGGGTTATATGGATCAGCGGTATCTGAATATCTCTGGGTCCGCTTCTCCGGGCTATATCGTCCCGACCCGTCCGGTTTATCCGACTTATCCGACTTCTGGGAGCTGGTATGATGTGAATTATACCGCCTATGTGACCAGCGCCAACGGAAAGGGCGTCCGGCTGCGCCGCAATCCGGTCGTCAACAGCTACAACGTCCTGGGCCTTTATCCGGTCGGCCGCCGGCTCACCGTGCTGAAACGCAGCAACAGCGGGTGGTCCTATGTGCGGATCGGCAGCCAGGAAGGCTACATGATGAGTCAATACATCACCACTTCCTATTCTCCCGTAATTCCGACAGCCGGGCCTTTCGTACCGGTGCCGACGGTCAGGCCGTCTCAGTACACCGCTTATCTGGTGACGGACAACGGGCGGGATATCTACCTGCGCCGGGACGCCAGCATGAATTTCCAGTATATTGCTTCGTATCCGGTCGGTACCCGGGTCACTGTGCTGGGCATGGAAAGCGGCTGGGCCAGGATTCTGGTGGACGGTCTGGAAGGCTACGTACAGTCTGTGTACGTCACCACCAGGAAGCCTACGGCTGTGCCCTCGAATCCCGGGACCGTCTATTACCCCGATCCGAGCGCGGAACCTTTCTACGTGGATCCGGATCCCGGTTCCTATCCGTCTCCCACCGGCGGAAACCAGTTCCCGGGTTATGGCATCACCTCTGTGCGGCTGACTTCGAACAACCCGAAGGTCGGTGAAATGGTGACGGTGATCGTCGCTCCGAATACGGCCACGTTCACCGCTGTCTGGTATCGGGACGACAACGTCCTGCTGACGACCGGCAATCGTTACACGGTTCAGGCGACCGACGTCGGCCATGTCCTTTACGTTCGCGTGACCGGGACGGGTTCTTACAGCGGAACCGTGGTGGAAGCCATGACCGGCATCGTCAAAGCCGGGTTTGTCCCCCAGCCGACGTCCGAGCCGGAAGGCGTCATGCAGCAGGAATGGGTGGATTATGACGGTTTTACCCTGCCGGAAGCGCAGACAACTCCGGAAGCTGCCCCGCAGACGCCTGCCGTCAGCGAGGAATGGGTTCCCTTCGAGGAACCTTCCCAACCTGCTCCGGAGGAAAACAATGTGACTCAGGAGTGGGTCGATCCGACACCGATCGACAGCTGGTGGACCGGCGAAGAACAGGAAACGCCCGATATGCAATGGGTGGACAGCTGGTAAGCGATGTTGCAGCCGGATAAAACTGAAGAAGACTACGATACAGGAAGAGAGACACAGCCGAGCCAAACAGCCCGGCTGTGTCCTTATAGGATGACCAGATGACGGCGGAACGAAAGGAGGACGGCGGATGGACTGGATGTATCTGTTTTACTTTCTGCTGGGCGTACTGGTTTTTTTCGGCGCACGGTTTGCCGGTGTCCGGCAGTGGAATGAAGCATATACGTCTCTGCAGCAGACCAAGGCTCTCCAGGGCGTCACGGCGCTGCTGATCGCGCTGCACCATATGGCCCAGAAAACCTGCGCCCCATGGCATCCGCGGATATACACCGTGCACGGGCTGGATGTATTTGTTCCGATCGGGTACCTGTTTGTCGGTGTCTTTTTCTTCTGCAGCGGTCTGGGCCTGTACAGAAGCCTCCATACAAAACAGGAATATCTGAAAGGTTTTGTCCGGAACAGAATCATTCCCATGGTCATTGCATTTTACCTGTCGGAATGGATCTATACCCTGATCCGCCTGGCGATGGGTCAGAAGATGGACCTGAAAACCATTCTGTGGTATCTGTCCGGCCTGCACATGGCCAACTTTAACGCCTGGTACCTGGCGGTGATCCCGTTTTTCTACCTTGTTTTTTGGCTGGCGTTCCGGTTCGGCAAAAAAGAAGGAACGGCGATTTTCCTGGTGTTCCTGTTTACAGCCGGGTATACCGTGCTGGGCGCTTTCATTGACCATCAGGACGACTGGTGGATGTGCGGGGAATGGTGGTATAACAGCGTGATGCTGTTCCCGCTTGGCCTGCTGTTCGGCAAATATGAAAAGCCGGTGACCCGGCGCCTTCAAAAGGCTTACCCGTTCTGGCTGCTGCTTTCTCTTGCGTCAGCTTTCCTGCTGTTTTTCCTGTCGGAGCGGGTCAACGGCAGTGTATGGGGATATTACGGCGAGTGGGGCGACCGGCTGAAAGTGCAGCACAGGCTGATGAGCGCGGGGCTTCAGTGGATGGTGTGTCTGGCTTATACGGCCTGCTGCTTCCTGCTGCTGATGAAGGTCAGGCTGGGCAACCGGGCGCTTTTCTGGCTGGGCGGCAGAACGCTTTCGTTCTACCTGATGCACGGCGTCTTTGTGGAACTGTTCGGTTACAATTTCCTGGACATCCGGAAGAGTCTGTATTACATCAAAAACGTACCGCTGTATAGCGCAGCGGTTCTGGCGTGTTCGGTTGCGGCAGCCATCCTGTTTCAGTGGCTCTGGCAGCGTACAGTCCGTCTGATCACGGGAAGAGATGGCGGAATCAAAAAAAGCCCTTCCGGGAAGCACCGTGAAGGGCGGGAAAAGCAAAGTGAAAAAAGAGCGGCAGAAACAGGGGCGGCAGATGAGCCCCATCCGGCAAGCGCTCAGAACGTTCTCAGATGGGGCAAACAGTCTGCACGTCAGGCCCGCCGTCTGCTGCTGCCCGGCCTGGCGGTGCTGACACTCCTGTTTTTTATGTTTCCCCCCGGTGGCAAGAAAGACGGCAATGTCCGTGTGATGAGCGGCATGGAGTTTCAGTTTCCGGAGCACTATGCCGCACGGTACTCGGACACGCGCTATGCTGTCTGGGAATACAGAGGAAAGGACAAACGGCCCGGCAACCTGATCCTGGACGCCGATATCCGGGATGACAAGGCGAACAATTTCAGCACCGTGGAAGACGTTCTGAATGACAAAAATCTGCTTTCGGAAGCGGAACTGTACGTGAATCCGCAGGGCGTCCGGATGGTACGCGGATTTGTTGATTATTCGGGAGCCCCGGAGCGCCGCTACTATGTCGAAAGCAAGGGGGCCGTTCTGCTGATGTGCGTCAGTGAGAACGAGCTGTATTACAGCCCGGAGGACTGTGAGAAAGCGATTCTGCAGCTGGCGGACAGCGTCCGCCCTGTCAACTGACAAAGAAGTTCCGGCAGGTTCTGCGGAACGGCGGCTTCACTTGAATCAGCTGCCTGATCCGGGCTGCAGCGACTCAAACCACCGGACGGCACGTTCCGTCCATCCGGCCATGCACATGCCGGACCCATCCGCGAATCCGTGTCCACCCTCCGGACCGATTTCCAGTCGGCAGGGAATTTCATATTTTTCCAGCGCTTCAGCCAGCACCCTGGAGTTTTCCGGGCTGACCAGCACGTCGTCCCCGGCCAGGAACAGGGCGCAGGGCGGGAAACCTTCGGCGTGATCAGGAATTTCAAATTCGGTCTGCACCGCTTCTTCCAGCAGACAGCCGTACAGGCGGATCGCCTCGGCAGGATCCGGGGAGCCGTAGCGGATTTCTTCCCGGAGGGTGGTCACCGGATAAACAGGAAATACGGCCTGCGGCTTCGGCAGGTCAAAGGCTGGCCAGCCTTTTTTTGTATTCCAGAGGCATACCAGGTATCCGCCAGCGGAGAAACCGCAGGTGATATACTTGCCGGAGCGGACATGAAAGATGCTTTCGTTCGCGCGGATCAGCCGGAGCGCCCGGGCGAAATCCTCCATGTTGTTTTCCAGAAGTCCTTTTTCGCCCTCCACCTGATAGGTCAGGATAAAGACGTGATATCCCAGACGGTTGAACTGTTCCGCGACCGGCCAGCCTTCCGTCAGGTTCCAGACGTTGACAAAACCGCCGCCGGGAACCAGAAAAATAAAGGGCCGGTCATCGGCCCCGTCTTGATCCGACGGGAACCAGACTAGGCTGACACCTCTGCGGGCAGGGATCTCAGCGCATTCTTCCTCACCGTAGAGGGGATAATACCAGCTGCCCGTTTCCGCCGCCTGCACAAGCCGGCCGATCCCGCGGCTGATATTGCCGGAAAAGAAATGTTCATCCCGAAGCTCAGCCGGGGTTTTGTTCCAGAGCGGCTCCTGTGAGAGATCCCGGCAGCGGATCGCGTCTTTCGCAATCGCTGCGATGCGCGGGTCGCTCAGCAGTTCTCCCAGGGTTTTGTTTTCATTTGTCATGGATGCTTCCTCCTGACTGTCTGCCTGTTTCAGAACCAATCCTGAACAGAATCAGGCAGAAAATGATCTCGGTTTTCGATCTGCCCGCGGATCTGTGCTCAGGACCGCCCGTGGATGAAATGGTTTTAGCCTGCTGCGGTCCATCCGTATTCCGGATAACACAGGGCGCGCCCTTGCCGTTCGGGAACAGGATACACCGTCCGGGCCTTCTGATCAAGCGCTATTTTTGTTTTTTCCGGTTTCTGATCGTTTTTGCGGATCATCAGCCTTTTCTGTCCCCGCGGACTGTGCTATAATCAGAAAAAAGATGTCTGATCTGTCAGTTTATGATTCGGGAGGAATTGCATGATCGAATCGCTGCTCACCGGACCTTACTGGGTAATCGACTTTCTGCCGGAGCAGGTGCCGGCTGAAAGCCCCGGCCGTTTTTTTGAGGCGGAGCGGTTCTTTTTATCGGAGGAATACCAGCCTGCTCTCCGGCGCCGCTTTGCGGATATCCTGCTGAAGCTTAACTGCTATGACGATCTGGAAGTCGGTACGCCGGATGATAAAGCAATGGAGCGCAATCCTGCCCCGGAAGATCTGTACCGGCGGGTGACGCAGAACCGGCAGGACCTGTGCGTCCTTCTTCCGGATGAAAATGCCCTGATCACCCTGAACCGGGACGAACTCTGCATGACCCTCTACAATCCGCCGGAAAAACTGCTCCGGCGGGCGGAACGCTTGGCCGCGGCGGAAGGGCTGTTTGTCTGGCAGCCGCCGCAGGATGTACCTGGAGGGCTTCGGGAGGTTTTATGACGCTGAATCAAAGAATCTGGTCACAGGCTAAGGACAGGCTGGTGGAGGCCGTCCAATCCGCCGGATTTCCGGCTGAGTTTGGGGAACTCATGGTCCGTCAGCTGGGAAGCCCCAGGGCGATCGACCGGATGACGTCTTACATTTATCAGGCCCATCCGCACACAGAGGAAATGCTGGCCGACGAGATGCTGGCCATCTGCGCGGAGATCGACGCCTGGCGGGAACGGAAAGCCAGCCAGGAAGCGCAGGCAAATTTCAACTACATGCGCTGGTCCGGCGCACTCGGACAGGACGACGAAGAAGACGGCTGACCGCTCGCACCCGGAACCGGGATCCCTGAAAGCAGGACAGCCGGAGCGTGCATGGATCAGGAGCGGCTGACGGAAGGGAGCGTACCGGATGAACATCACAGAAGCGGCGATCCAATACATACAGTCGCTTTTTGCGGACAATGCCGGCGGCCACGGCGCAGATCATACGATGCGGGTCTACCGCACCGCCATGATGATCGCCGGGCGGGAACCCGGCTGCGATCCAGAGATCACCGCACTGGCTGCCCTGCTGCACGACGCGGATGATCACAAGCTGTTCAGGACCGTTGACAACGCGAACGCGAGGGCGTTCCTGGAAGAACAGGGCGCGGAACCGGAGAAGATCGAAAAGATCTGTGCGGCGGTCAATACAGTTTCTTTCAGCCGGAACCGGGGAAAGAAACCAGCCACGATCGAGGGGAAAATCGTCCAGGACGCGGACCGGCTCGACGCGATCGGAGCGGTCGGGATTGCCCGGGCCTTTGCCTACGGCGGGGAGCACGGCCGGCCGATGGAGGCGTCTGTCAGGCATTTTGATGAAAAGCTCCTGCTCCTGAAGGATGAAATGAATACGGAAACGGCCAGGCAGATTGCCGAACAAAGACACGCCTTCATGGAAACGTTTCTGAAGGAGCTGGAGGAAGAAACCGGGCCTACTCAGCAGATCCATTCAATCACAGAATGAGAAAGGACGGATACCGCATGAAACACCTGATTCAGAACACACTCAGCCGCTTTGTTGATTCCGGCCAGATTGCCGGATGCGCGGTGAAGATCGTCCGGGATGATGAAACCTGGTTCGAGGGCAGCTTCGGGTATGCGGACATTGAAAAGCAGGTCGGAATGTCTTCGGAGAATACGATCTTCCCGATCGCTTCCATGTCCAAAGTGGTCACTGTGGCCGGGATCATGCAGCTTTACGAGCAGGGGCTGTTCAAGCTCTGGGATCCTGTCAGCGAATACCTGCCGGGCTTCAAAAACCCGAAAATCGCCAGAGAGAAAGCAGACGGCTCGGTCGAGATCACGGACGCCAAAGGGGAAGTCACCATGCGACAGCTGTTCACGATGACCAGCGGCGTCCCGTATCCCGGAAACGACACGGCTGCGGCGAAGATCCGCATGGAAAAGGAGAAGGAATTTGAAAAAGAGTTCTCCGCCCGCGTGCAGGCGGGAAAAGCGCTTCCCGGAACGCAGGAGGTATGCAATCTGGTCGGCCGGCTGCCGCTTGCCTTTGAACCCGGCGAAAAATGGATGTACGGCTTTTCCATCGATATCCTGGGCGGCGTGATCGAAGCCCTGACCGGACGGACGCTGGGGGAATATCTGAAAGAAAACATCTTTGATCCCCTCGGCATGAAGGACACCGGCTTCTTTGTGCCGGCCGAAAAGCATGACAGGATCGCTACGCTTTACCAGATCCGGAACGGGATGAAACCGGATGAACGAAAATATCCGATGGAGAAACCCATGTTTGAAAGCGGCGGGGGAGGCCTGTTCTCAACTGTGCAGGATTATTCGCGCTTTGCCCAGATGCTGCTGCACGGCGGGACGCTGGACGGCGTCCGGATCCTCGGCCGCAAGACGGTCGACCTGATCGCCATGGATCACCTGACCCCTCAGCAGCAGGCCACCCACAGCTGGGACACCCAGCGCGGCTACGGCTACGGCCTGGGCGTCCGGGTCATGACGAACCCTGAAGTGGCCGATATCAACGGCTCGGCCGGGGAATGGGGCTGGGACGGCGCCTTCGGCAACTGGTTCTGCGTGGACCCGAAGGAACGCCTGACCTGCGTGTACCTGACCACCAATCTGCCCGGCGATCATTACCGCTTCATCCCGAAGCTGATGGCGTCCATGTACGCGTCGCTGGACTGACCGGACAAGCGTGACGGGCAGTGAATCAACTTCCGGAAGGTGTGAAACAAGTTTGTGAAAGTGCTGAATTTCGGTTCCCTGAACCTGGATTATGTGTATCAGGTGGACCGCTTTGTCCGTCCGGGGGAAACGCTTGCCGCCCGGTCCCGGGAGGAAAAATGCGGGGGGAAGGGGCTGAACCAGTCCATCGCCCTGGCCCGGGCCGGCGCGCAGGTCAGCCATGCCGGCTGCATCGGAACGGGCGGCGAAAGCCTGAAAGCCCTGCTCAAAGAAAACGGGGTGAATACGGACTGCGTGATATCCGTGCCGGAAACACAGGGCCACACGGTGATCCAGGTGACCCCGGAGGGGGAAAACTGCATTCTGCTTTACGGCGGTTCGAACCGCTGCGTCACGCCGCAGCAGATAACAGATACGCTGCGCCGCTTCGGTCCCGGGGATTATCTGGCGCTGCAGAACGAGATCAATCTGCTTCCCGAAATCGTGGACAGGGCAGCGGAGCGCGGGATGAGGATCGTACTGAATCCTTCCCCTTTTGACAAAGCGCTGCGGGAGGTGGATTTTCAGAAACTGGCCTGGCTGATGGTCAATGAGATCGAAGCGGAACAGATGACCGGAGAATCCGAACCGGAACGGGCGGCGCTGGCGCTCAGGGCCCGTTATCCCCGTATATCCGCCATGATCACCCTGGGGGAAAAGGGAAGCATCGCCTTCCGGGCGGACGGGCCGGAACTTGTCCGCCAGGAGGCATTCCGTGTGCGGGCGGTGGATACCACAGCCGCCGGCGATACGTACACCGGTTTCTTTATCGCCGGACTGATGGAAGACATGCCGCTGAAAGCCTGTATGGAACGGGCAGCCCGCGCCGCGGCGATCAGCGTTACCCGCCCGGGAGCTTCTGCGTCCATTCCCCGGATAGCGGAGCTTGACTGAAGACATCGTTTAGAAAGATCGGAAAAACCATCCGTCCGGCAGCCCGGCGGAGCATACAGAAATCAAAACCACCGGCTAAGCCGGTGGTATGCACCGTGCCTTCAAGGCATATCTCCGGCGTACGTCTAAAGACGCACCGAAAGGTTTAGCAACCGCAA
>JBGUJG010000005.1:0-5270 GCA_045113695.1 Christensenellales bacterium | reverse complement strand
GGTTTGGAGGGGCCGCAGCCCCTCCATTTTAAATCCGCAGCAGCGACATGCGCGGTGCGAGGAGAATTTTTGCGGAGCGGAGCTTGCCCCGCGGGAGCAAAAATTCATACATTGCGCCTTTGCCGCCCGGGAGTCCCGAAGGGACGAGAGGCAAAGGCGAGGGGGTTAACGAAAGGGGGACGTGTCCCCCTTTCGAGGGCTGTGCAGCAGCCCCTTCTCCTTTGGTCCGGATCTTTGCTTATTGCATGCATGCCTGAACCCAGGCAATGAAGTTGGCGGCAGAGGAACCCGTACGCTCCGCCATCGTATGGCCCTGTCCCCATACGGTTTCAAAGTCAACCTGCGTCTCTTCGCTGTAGGCATCCGCAGCCAAAGCCAGGTCGATCTCCGTGCACAGGGCGGTGTCTCCCTGGGTGATACCGGTCCGGATGCGCCAGTAAACAGCAGGTTCTGCGGTCTGATAACCTTCATAAGCGGGGGAGAGGTAGTACATGGGGTTGTACATGTTCATACGCACATCTACGGTATTGCCCAGCGCGTCCTGCCTTGCCAGGTCTTCGGCAAAGGCGGTTTCATATTCGCTGCCCTGCACCAGGCCGGCAAGAATTGCATCGAAATGTGCGCCGCTGCCGTCGCCGTAACCAAACAAAATGTTTTCACCCTGACCGGCATCCAGCTGGTCAAATGCCGCGATGCCCTTGGAAGCGTTCTTCAGCGCCTGAGTAAAGGCGGCAATGCCGGAAACGGTAACGGTGTTGGTGCTTTCATCCCAGGTGACCCACTCGCCGCTGGCATTCAGTGCGTTGATATAATCCTGCCTGGTTTCATAAGTGCCGCTGAGTGAAAGGGCAGCGGAGGCTGTCTCCGTACGGGTGATGCCATCCATTTCTTCATAAGCGGTTCCCTGATCTCCATCAGGAGCGCCGGGATGTTCGGGGTCCGGCATCCCGCCGCCTGCAAAGTCAGGCTTTTCTCCGCTGCCAGGAACGGCAAAACCGCCTGCCGTTCCGTTGCCCGGATTGCCTCCCCTCACGCCGCGTCCGCCGCGTCCGCCGCCGAAACCGCGGGAGGAAGAAGCGGTGTAGGGGAATTCGGTATCGCTCAGGAAATGCTCCAGAGAAGTTTCGATGACATCTTTCACATAGTCATAGTAGCTGCCGCTCTGCCAGATGCCTTCTTCACTCTCTGTCAGCACCAGAACGCTGCCGTTTTCATCGGTCAGGCCGAGACTGTTGATATACTGAGCGAAAGCCAGCGCCATACCGTCGGAACAGGCCTGTTCCTCCTCGCTCAGGCCGGAGCGGGTATTGCCCATGTTCCACTCATAAGCCTCGTCGGCAATATCCAGGTTGGTAATGGGACACCAGCACATGCTGCCCTTTACGGCATCGCTTTCTGTCATGACCGCGCCGATGGCTTCCAGATAGGGCGTATACAGGCCGCTGTTGCCGCTGGCCCCGATCAGGGCGCTCTGCGCGCCGCCGCCGCTCATGCCCAGGGAGAAGATGCTGTCCGTATCGCCGGGCAGCAGGTCTTTGTTATACCGGGCATAGCGAATGGCCGCCTTGAAATCCGTCACACTGGCGGGAGCGCCGGCATCCCGGCCGCGGGCGCCGGCAAAGAGGACGATCATCCCCTCGCCGGTGTAATCCGAAATGCTGCCGTACCCCATGGAATTCGAATATCCTGTCGGCGCAGCCATCGCGGAATATCCGGGCGTGTTCACCGGAAGGATCAGCGGAGCCGTCAGAGCGGTATACTGTCCGGCAGTGCCGGATTCGTTGACGGTGCAGGTATAGGTTCCGTCGCCGTTGTCGGCTGCGTTGAAATAGGCGCCGGGCACAAAGATGCCCATGGTTTCATAATTGCCGTCAGCCGGGATCGCAGCGTAGGAAAGGCCTGCCTGCCAGTAAACATCATCCGCGGCTTCATACTGCCATTTGGTCATGTCGATCTTTGAAGGAATATTATCACCTTCCGCAAAACATGATGCGCAGGACAGGACAAGTGCCAGTGCCATTACGCAGGCAAGAAATTTCTTCATAGAAATCATCCTCCTCATTTGCTCTGCTCAAAGAGCCAGTCGCGGACTGCTTCCAGTTTGTACGCATAGTCAAAAGAAGTCATATGTTCCCCGGCACCGCCTCCGGCCGTCTGACCTTCCGCAAGTGTCGTTCCCAGGGTGAAGGTCACGAAGTTCGCGCAGTTTCCTTCTGCCAGCATGGCAGCGACTGCGGCCTTCTGGGTTTCGGCGTCATCCTGCGCGCTCCATTCCGAATGGCTGTACGCAGCGCCGTCCGCATCGAACAGGGCGAGCAGTTCGGCCTGACCGGCGGAGGCCTTCGGGTCACCGGCGGAAACAACATAGAAGAATTTTTTCTGTTCAAGTCCGCTCAGCTGGCTGACATTCCACTGGCTCCCGACAAACAGACAGGCGGCGAAGAAGTCCGGATAGGCAATGCTCAGATGGAATGAGGTCATGCCGCCCATGGACTGGCCGGTTGTATAAATCCTGTCCGTATCAATGGAGTAGGTTTCCATCAGTGACTGAAGCAGGCGCATGGCCACATCAATCTGGCCGGAATGGTTGAAATTGTCATCCACCACGGTTTCGGTAAAGATGGGCACGACTACAAAAGCGGGATGCTTGGCCTGCTCTTCCTCTGTTGCCCAGATCAGTCCGCCCCAGCCCTGGGTCAGCACATAATCCGTGCCGCGCCCGACAGCGCTTGAATCAGGAATAAACTGGATCATGGGATAGCGCTGGGCTTCATCATAGTTCTCGGGGATATACAGCTGATACTGCAGGCTGGTGCCGGTCTCAGCATCTTCAAAAGTAAGCAGCCGGAACCTGGGAGCCACTTCGGCGATCATGGATTGGAGCTCGGCATCACCGGATTTATCTGTACCGCCGCCGTTCCCGCCGCGCATGCCGCCTTGACGGCCGCCGGGGCCGCCATTGCCGCCGCGCCCTTCAGCGAAAGCACCGCCGACCATGCAGAGAAGCGAAATGGCAAGAACCATTGAGATAAACTTTTTCATAAGGAACGTCCTCCTGTACCTGATTCAGATATCTGGTCTTATGCTTTCGCTGCTCGATATCATGTTTTTATTCTACACCCGAAACTTAAAAATAACCTGAAAAAAGAAAAATATTTTGAATCATGCCAGCCACGGTCCTTTTCCGCGCTGCTGACTGCGGGTAAGGGGCAATCTCACTGGGCAGGGAGCGGATATCCCGCTCATCCCGGACATGGAAGAAGTTCCCAGACAGGCTTACGAAAGAAGTATTGTTGCAGGTTCTGCGGTGTTTTTTTCTCTTTTGGTTTTGTATGTCCTGTGTTATACTTCAGCAAAGACGTAAAGAAGGCTGGGAAAATGAAAAAACAGGCATTTATCCTTTTTGCAATGACGGCGGTCCTGCTGACCGTTTCCGTTTTCGGCGGTGCCTGCGCGGCGGAAGACGGGAAGGAACCCGCGGTGCGGACGATCCTGCTCTGGGCGGGCGGAGCCGGAATGGAAGATCCCTATAGCGGCCCGGTCTCAAAGCGGCTGAACCGGATGATGGAGGAGGAGATCCCGGACAACATCAACATCATCGTCCTGACCGGCGGCACCAACATGGGCTGGTGGGAGGACATTTCCCTGGAAGGCGCGGATTCCGTACGCACGGACTGCAACCAGGTGTGGAAGATGAAAGGCACGCACGACGGGCAGCAGGGCGCCCTGGTCCTGCTGGAAGCGGACGGGCTTCCGGGATTTGAACAGCGGTCCATGGCGGATCCGGCGACTTTGAAAGCCTTCATCGACTACGGCGCCGCGAATTATCCGGCGGAAAAAACGACATGATTCTGATCCAGCACGGCGGCGGGCCGGCGTCCGGATGGGGCAAGGACGACATGTTCCGCCGGGAAGACGGAAAGGCAATGATGAGCGTCGACGAGGTCTGCAGCGCGCTGAAGGAAAGCGCCGTGGAACACTTTGACCTCCTGTGCTTCTACGCCTGCCTGATGGGCAACGCGGAGGACGCGGTGATGTTCTCCCCCTACGCGGACACCCTGGTCCTGTCAGAAGAAAACCTGAACCAGACCGGCATTGAGTTAAACGGCATGCTGGAGATGCTCCGGGAGGATCCCCGGGCGGACAGCTTCGCCATTGGCCGGCGCATCGTGGACGACGTGCTTTACAGCCGGGACACGGACAGTATGCACAAGGCGGCCGGCACCTTCTATGCGCGGGACGCGGAAGGAAAGCTGGCCACCGACGAAACCGGCTTCCTGAAAACGCACGGCCTGAGCGTTTTCTTTGACCGGACCCAGACCTGGTATCCCGTCACCTTCAGCAGCGCGGTGGACGGATGCGCTGCCCTGGGGGACCTGGACGAAGCCTGCGTGAACTACCTGAAGTACTGTCGGGACACCATGATGCTCTATGCCCTGATCCAGGGATCCGGCCGGGCAGTGTACGAGCTGGGCGGGAAAGAAGGCCTGACCGTCAATGACCTGATGTCCGCCTGGGAAAAGCCTGGGATTGCCGTGTGGGACAACGCTTACACGAACGGCCTGTTCCCGGACACCGGCCTGAAGGATATTTATGAGATCGTCAAAGCTTCGGGATTTGATGTGGATCCCTGGCTGGAGAAGATCGCCGCGCAGCAGGCGGCAGAGATCATGAAGGCGGAGGAGATCACCGTCCGCCGCAGGGAATCCGGGAAGGAGCAGAATGCCGCCGGCAGCTACCGGCTTGTGTCCGGAAAGCTTTCCGCCCGGCAGCTGGACGGGCTGTACATGCGCGCGAAGATCAAGGCGAATTATCCTTTCGACAAAAAAATCCATGATTATTCGGAAGAATATGCGGCCTTCGGGAACCGGTACCTGGCCGGAAGCCTGTCCGCCGACCTGCTGATGCCCGCGCTGTTCACGCGGGAGAACGGCGGGGACTTCTACCGCCTGGTTTACGGAAACCAGACAGCGCTGGAAATCGGCCTGTATGACGGGAACTGGTATGTGCTGAAGGACGCCGCCGGAAACACTGCCATCGTCCAGATCCGGACCGACCCCGGCAATCCGGAACATGTCCAGGTGCCGGTTGAGTTTTCCTTTGACCAGGAGAAGTACGGCGTGTCGGGCACCTCGGGAATGCTGGACTTTTACCTCGATGGAAGAGAAGAAACGCCTGCCGCCGGTTTTGTGCCCATGCGGGCCGAGATGCCCTTTGCCGAAGGAAGACAGCCACTGAACCGGGAAATGTTCTCCGGAAGCACCATGGTT
>JBGUJG010000004.1:0-11591 GCA_045113695.1 Christensenellales bacterium | reverse complement strand
AAATTATACGCACTGCGGCAGATGGCAGTAGGTCTCCTTCCTGCTGCTTTTTTTCTGCCGCACTGCGTATAATTCGCTACTCATTTGTCGATAGTTCATTAAATTCAGGGATGGGAACTCTACGTCTGGAAAACAGCTTCCGGATGATTGTTCCATCAATTTCCCAACAAACTGGAATATGTCAGTATCGGTCTCCATATTCCTTTCGTGCTTCTGCCGTCCATCTGGAGATATACTCTGTCTTTGCATCTGTATATAACCGACTATTCCAAAAGCAAAAAATCCCCCGCAAAGCCCATCAATCCGGATTCTGCGGGGAGTGCTGCCCTGCTCAGGTGCCGGCCTGTTCCTTATTCATGAACTGCCAGAAGGAAACCCGGTACCTGATCGTGATCCTGCTGCCTTCCTTAATATCAATCCGTTCAACCGGTCTGCCGATGATCAAATGCCTGACCGCGTCCCTGGGTCAGGCGCAAATCAGAATCATATGATCCGCTGTCCTTTACCTGGCCGCCTCCGGCGCGCCGATCATCCGGGCGAAGTTGTAAAAGCCCAGGTACCAGACGGTGAAGTCATGGCCGCCGGGGACGAGCTGGACGAAGAAGTTCTGATCGTTCAGCCGGTCTGTCATCGTATCCAGGTTCTGAAAGGCGGAGGCGGCGCTGACCAGGGCGATGCTGTCTTCCGTACCGCAGATGTTGTAGAACACCCGCACCGGCAGGTCCGGATGGGCGTTCAGCACCGCGGCGGTCGCGGCGGCACCGTTGGAGGTCGGCGCGGCGGAAAACGCCCCGAAGGCGCTGAACAGGTCCAGGCAGCTGCCGATGCCCAGGTTGATCGTCTGCATGCCGCCCATCGAAAGGCCGGCCATCGCGCAGCGGTTCCGGTCCGTGATGTCCACGGCGTACGCTTTCGCCAGCGCGGGCAGCAGGTCTTCCCGGAGCTCCTTATCAAAAGAATAGAAGGATGAATAATCGTCCGTCTTCCCGGCCCGGCCGTTGGGCGTGACGACAATGAACGGGCGGATCTCCCCGCTGTCGATCAGGTTATCCATGATCTGGCGGACACGGGAGGGTTTGGACGGCAGGCCCCATTCCGCCTCGCTGCCGCCGATGCCGTGGCAGAGGATCAGCAGATCGTAGGTGTTCTGCGGATCGTAGCCGAAGGGCAGGTAGACATAGGCGGCTTTCTCATACAGCGCCCCGTCATGGAAATAATCATGGGCCTGGTAGGTGAATTTTTCGACCGTGCCGGCGTGTTCACAGTCCCGCGTATAGCGGACGGGGATGGCGTCCTCATAGTGCCCGCCCTGCTCCATGCGGATGGCCGCCTCGATTTCCTGCGCGGTGTTGAAGGCCTGCAGGGTGGTCAGCGTACCGGACCCTTCCAGAACAATATACAGGTCATGGATCCCGCTGACGGCGATGTTCCGCCGGTTTTCCTTCATCATCGGGCGGAACAGGGCGGTGGCGATGGGCTTTTCTTCCGCGCTGTCCAGACAGACGCGGACGGTCAGCTCGCTGTCCGTGACGGCTTTGAACCGCAGGATGGCCGCGCCTTCGCCGAAATCCACCCCGCGCAGGATGAGGGGATGGTCCGCCGCAGCCGTTTCAGCGGCGGCGTCCAGCGTCATGACCTCAAACGGGCTGACGGTTTCCGCCTGCGCGGCAGGCAGGACAAGCAGCAGCGTGAGAACCAGAATCAGCAGCTTTTTCATCGGATCATTTCCTTTCATACAGATGTCGCGGTCCGGCCGTATGTCCCGGGCCGCCTTTGGTCTTTTCCTGATTATAGCACGGGGCGGACGGCGTGAAAAGAGTGATTTGGCAAAGGTTCCGGCGATCCGCTCCGGGCCGGTCCGCAAGACAAACAGCCTACCGGCAAAACGAATGAAAAAGACAGAAAAAATGCAGAAAACCAGGGCCTCAATGGTCTTTTTGCGTTGCCTGCCGGATAAAAATGTCATATACTCATACAGAATATTCATTTTTATTCTGAACAGGAGGACTCAACTGTTATGAAAAAGCTGATCGCTTTGCTGACCGCGCTGACCCTGATCCTTTCGTGCGCCGCCGCGATGGCGGAGCTCACGTTCACCACCGGCGGCACGTCCGGCACCTATTACGCCTACGGCAACGTGCTGGCGCAGTACATCACCAATCATTCTGACGTCGCGGTGACCGCCGTCGCCGGCAACGGTTCCGCCGCGAACATCGACCTGCTGGATCTGGGCGAGGCCCAGCTGGGCTTCGTGCAGAACGACGTCGCCTATTACGCCCATAACGGCATCCGCTTCGCGCAGTACGAGGGCCAGCCGGTCGATTCCTTCACCGCCCTGGCCGCCCTGTACACCGAAACCGTGCAGCTGATCACCTGCGACCCGTCCATCACCTCCGTGGCGGACCTGAAGGGCAAGAACGTTTCCATCGGCTCCCAGGGCAGCGGCGTGTACTTCAACGCCCTGGACTTCCTGGCCGCCTACGGCCTGGGCCTTGCCGACATCAACCCCCAGTACCTGAGCTTCGGCGATTCCGCGGAAGCACTGAAAGACCTCAAAATCGACGCGGCCTTCGTCGTGGCCGGCGCGCCGACCCCCGCCGTGACCGACCTGTGCACCACCAAGGGCGCTTACCTGGTGCCGCTGGATGACGAGCACGTGGCGAAGCTCCAGGAAATCTCTTCCGCTTATACCCCCAGCGTCATTCCAGCCGGCACCTATGCGGGCATCGATGAAGACAAACTGACGGTCGGCGTCAAGGCCATCATCATCGCCGGCGAAGACGTGACCGACGAAGAAGCCTACACCATCGTGTCCACCCTGTTTGAAAACGCGGCGGAGATCACCCAGGCCCACGCCAAAGGGGCGGATCTGGATCTGGCCTACGGCGCGGAATGCGGCATTCCCTATCATCCCGGCGCCGCGAAGTACTTTGCCGAAAAGGGCCTGAACGTCCTGCTGGCCGAGTAACGGGAAACCGGTTCAACCAACGGATATCCGGGGGCTGCGGCGCAGAACCGCGGCCTCCGTTTTTAAAATGTAAGGAGATTCCGGTATGGCAGATAACAATACGGAAGACAGGATCGGCATGGAACAGCAGCAGGCAAACGCGGCGGCCGATGTCGAACAGGTCATGCGGAAGTTTGACCGGGAAAGCAACACGCGCATCTGGACCGGGAAGGCCAAGATCGCCGTCGGCGTGATCCTGGTGCTGTTTTCGCTGTTCTGCATTTATGTGACGCTGTTTGCCAACTTTCTGGAGCAGGTGCGGATGACCAGCTTCATGGGCCTGGTGATCCTGATGGGCTTCCTGACCTTCCCGGCCAGAAAGGGCCATGTCCGCCCCAACTACATGCCCTGGTATGACATCGTCCTGATGACGCTGGGCGCGGCGGCGTTCTTCTATTACACCTTCAACGCCGAAACCATCCTGACCATGCGCATCAAGGTGCTGCTGACCACGCCGCAGTATACGGTCATCGCCATCATCGGCATCCTGGTGCTGGCGGAGCTGTGCCGCCGCAGCGTCGGTCTCCCGATCCTGTGCGTGGCGGTATTCTTCGTCGCCTATACCTTCCTGAGCGGCAAGACCCTGCCCCGCACCTGCTACGAGATGTTCTACGGCGACAACGGGATCCTCGGCACCCCGGTCAGCGTATGCTCTAAGTACATCGTGGTGTTCATCATCTTCGGCGCTTTCCTGGAGCGGTCGGGCGTGTCGGGCTTCTTTATCAATCTGGCGAACGCGCTGACCGGCCGGTTTGCCGGCGGCCCCGCCAAGGTGGCGGTCATTTCCTCGGCGCTGTGCGGCATGGTGTCCGGCTCTTCGGTCGGCAACACCGTGACCACCGGTTCCGTGACGATCCCGATGATGAAAAAGACCGGCTACAAGCCGGAGTTTGCCGGGGCCGTCGAGGCCGCCGCGTCCACCGGCGGGCAGATCATGCCCCCGATCATGGGCGCCGCTGCCTTCCTGATGGCGGACTATCTGGGCGTTCCGTATTCCAGCATCATCGTCAAGGCCATCCTGCCGGCGGTGCTCTACTTCCTGGGCATTTTCATCGCCGTCCACCTGGAGGCCAAGAAGCTGGGCCTCAGGGGCATCAGCCGGGAAACCCTGCCCCGCATCCGTTCCCTGATCCGGGATACCTATCTGCTGCTGCCGCTGATCGTGCTGATCTGGCTGGTATGCTCCAACACCCGCACGATGCAGTTCTCCGCCGCGGTCTCCATCCTGGCGGCGATCCTGGTGGGCGTCGTCAGCAACATCCTGGGCTTCCTGGACAAAGAGAAAGCCCGGGGGCAGAAACCTTCTGCCGGGGATACCGTGAAGGCCGCCGCGGGCCTGAAGGGCGGTTTTACCGTCAAATCCGTCTTTGACGCCCTCGAAGCGGGCGGCCGCTCCTCCGTGACGGTCGCCGTCGCCTGCGGCATCGCCGGCGTCATCTGCGGCTGCATCACGGTCACCGGCCTGGCCAACAAGCTGATCGCCGCGATCGTCAGCGTCTCCGGCACCTCGATGCTGCTGGGCCTGGTGCTGACGATGTTCTGCTGCATCGTGCTGGGCATGGGCGTGCCGACCACAGCCACCTACTGCATCATGGCTTCCACCTGCGCCCCAATCCTGATCAGCATGAACGTCCCGGCGGTCGCCGCGCATTTCTTCGTCTTCTATTACGGCATCGTGGCGGACATCACGCCCCCGGTGGCCCTGGCCGCCTACGCGGGCGCCGCCATTGCCAAGGGAAAGCCGATGCAGACGGGCGTCACGGCCACGCGCCTGGCCATCGGCGCGTTCATCATCCCGTTCGTGTTCGCCGTCAGCCCCGCCCTGCTGCTGATCAACACGGTCTGGACGGAGGTCATCGTGATCTCCGTCACCGCCGCGCTGGGCATGGTCGGCGTCGCCGCCGGCCTGAGCGGGTACCTGCTCAAAAACATGAACATCGCCGAAAGGGTCCTGTGCATCGCCGGCGGCCTGATGCTGATCGTCCCCGGCCTGGCGACCGACCTGGGCGGCGTCGGCCTGATCGCCCTGGTCGTGCTGATCCAGTGGATCGGGCAGAGAAAACAGAAAGCCTGAAAAGAATAGAAGCAAAATCAGCCGGCGTCCGTTCCCGGGGAGGGAAGGACGCCGGCTGATATGGTCTATAACCGCCAGCCGGCCCGAAACAGCATGCATGCGGTCCCCGGGTTTTTGCAGGACGGCGGGATGATGTTTTATATCATAAACCGGCATTTTTCTTTCAGAACATCCGGAAGCGCTTCCCGTACAGTGTGGATCCTGATGATTTTCCAAGGGGGTTCAAGGTCATGAGAACCAAAAGCGTCACCGCGTTTGTGCTGTTTGCCTGTCTCTTTTTTCTTTTGCCGCTTCATGGAGCAGCGGCGGATCCGCTCATCCTGCCGGCTTCTCTGAGTGTCATTGAGCAGGAAGCATTCTGTGGAGATCAGAAAATCAGCGATGTGACTCTCCCCGGAAATCTCCGGCGCATAGAATCCAGAGCTTTCGCCGGAACATCTGTTGAATGGATTTATCTGCCGTCCTCTCTGACATATATCGCTCCCGACGCCTTTGACAAAGGGGTCGTTTTCGGCGCGGACGACGGAACGTATGCCAGCACATGGATCCGGGAAAACAGCGAGTTCGGGATTGCGGAAGAAATGTATATTCCGAGATTTGCCCTGTTTGAAGACAGCTATCTTCCTGATTATGATATGACGGTCGGGCATTATCAGGCAGCATTCATCGGCAGCATTCCAGATTATGCCAATCTGAAGCAGTTTATGGACGGGGAGCCCTCCTGGAGTGTCCACGTCGTCAGCGGAGACGCTGAAATGGCCTTTCATGACTGGGGCTCCGGCGGCTGGCTTGAGGTGATCCGCTATCCGCAAACCGCTTCCCGTGCTGTCTACTGTATATCCTGTAGCTGGGACGGACAGACCTGTGAAGAATACCGGACGCTTGATTTTGTGCCTGCGGAAGAGCTTCCCATCGGGGCGGACATTCCCGGACAGCTGTATCTGCAGACAAACACAGCCGCCCGTCTGGCGTTTCATCCCCTCTATGCCGGGAATCCTTTTTCGGAGAATCTTCATGCCGAATTTTTCCCGGATGACGAATCGGACTGGATGTTTGAAACGGATGGAAACCGGGTCACCATTACGCCGCTCAGGACGGGAATATTCACAGTCCGCCTTGCTGTTTCAGACAGCAATATCCGGCTGATGCGGGAAACGGTTTTCATTGTGGAGGAAAACGGGGCGTCTTCTGATCTTGCGCCGCGCTTCACCGAGGACCCTGTGACGCTGCGTGAGCTGGCGGCCGTTCCTGCGGATGCGGCTCCGGGCATCCGGTGCGATGACTGGGTTGCTGAATATGCCATCGAAAATGCGGAAACGCTGACAAATGCTTATGGGGAGGAGCCCGTCTGGTCACTGGAGCTTCTGAGCGGAGAAGAACTCGGAGCATATCTTTTTCCAAAGGAAAACGGGTGCTTATCCCTGATGCTCGGCCGTTCTCCCGATACAGCCGGTGATTCCGTATACCGCCTGACCTGTCAATGGGGTCCGGCCTTCTGTTCCCTGGATGTCACGCTGCGCTGCGTCGCCTACCCAAGCTGTCCGACAGGCGTCTCCATTGAGCGGTATTATGTGATGCGGCCAGGGGATACTTTGCAGCTGCATGCTGATTTTTCTCCTGCCGGCTGGGCGGCTCCGAATGAAAACATGCGTGATTTTGGCCTCTGGAGCATGGACGAAAGTGAAATCAATATCCGGACGGAAGGTACTGACGCGTTCATTGAGGCAGCCAATACCGGCATTTTTGAACTGGGCGGCCTGCTCCGCAGCAACGGCCTGGTCAGCGATATCCGTACGACGGTCATCGTCCTGGATGAGACCTGTCCGATTCTGGCGGTTCCCGCCGCGACAAACCGGTATAACCTCTATCTTTTCTCAGGACAGGATGGACAGGCTGATATGCCTGTGACCGTTCGCGCTTATTCTGACCCGGATTGCAGCGAACAGTTCAGCGCTGTGACAGCTGTTCCGGAGAATCATTGCGTATCTATGGAAACGGATGCCGGCATCCGTTTCTGGTTCACCGGAGAAGCGGGCGGCGCTGTGATCGGGCCTGTCACGGCGGAACCGCTGCCTGCGCTGGACGCGCCGGAATCCTGTGCCGCCACGGTCGATGGGGAGAACCAAATTCATCTGACATGGACGGATGTGGAAGGCGCCGCCAGATACAGAGTCTACTGGCGCTATGCGCAGGAAGACGGCGAAGAATATCTTCGCTGGACACCGGATACGCCCTGGCAGAACGCGGTCTCAGGCTTTGACAGCCTGTCCCTGACAGGCCTGGTCAGCATATGGGTCTGCGCTGAAGGGGAATACGGCCCCGGACGCCGCGCACAGGTCACGGCAGACTGGCTGCCGGACGACCTGGAGCTGCAGCGGGCCATATCGTTCGGCTTTGGCAGCAACGGCAATCTGGAGCGGGTCGTCACCTTCGGTGAATTTGCCGAAATGCTGAACAGGGTCCTTGTGAATGCCGGGGCCGCGCCCAGAGAAAACTGGAACGTTTTTTATGAAAATGCCTGCGCTTCCGCTCAGCCGATGAGCCGCCGCGAGGGAATGGTCGCGGTTTATCTGGCGTCCGAATCCCTGGGAGAGCATTTCTATGAATACAATAACCTGAATGAAGGAATTGCCATCTACAACGAGATTGCTTCCGTTGACAGCTGGGGCTTCTGGGACGAAATGAACCAGGGCGATTACAGCCTGTTCGCCAATGTGTGGAGCAGTACGCTGAACGGGGAAGACAGTTATATCAACGCAGGCTATTTCTATTCGATGCGGCGCACTTCCATGAGCGGCTGCACGATCTTTGATTATGACCGAACCAACAAAACGATGCGGCCGGCAGATGCTTTCACCTACAGGGAAGCGCTCCTGGCAGCCATCCGTCTGCGCGATTCTTATATGGAAGAAAAACCGAGACCCCAAACCGCTGCGGATCAGCAGATCCAGCAGACCGCTGATGAAATGCGGGAAGCTATCCTCAACAGTCAGACAGCTGTGACTGTGACCGGCACCAGATATTATGTTTCCAATGCCGGAAACGACAGCAGCAGCGGGAAGAGCACCAGTACAGCCTGGGCAACGCTTGCAAAGGTAAACAGCGCGAATCTGCAGCCGGGCGACGCTGTCTTCTTCAAACGCGGCGGTGTCTGGCGCGGCGCGCTGACGCTGAAACCGGGTGTCATCTATTCCGCTTACGGTACGGGGGATAAGCCGAAAATTCTGGGTTCTCCCGAAAGCGGGGTCGGCAGTTCCAAGTGGCAAAAGCTCAGCGGGACCAGCAACATCTGGGTTTTCTACAAACCCATGATGGAATGCGGCGACTTTGTGGTGGACGGCAGCATGACGGTTTTCGACAAAGCGCCCGTCTGGTGGGCAGGGAACCGCCATGTCCAGCTGAATTCAGGCGACAGCCACGACACGCTGATGGCAAAACAAGCGTTCAATCCTGCCGCGAACCTGAAGAATCATGAGTATTTCATCGATATCAATTGGAGCGGAATCAGTTCTGTCTATCCCATCGCCGTTTTCAATGATGTCAATCGTTCGGGCACTCTGTACGTCCGCTGCGATGAAGGAAACCCCGGCACGCTCTGGAGTTCGTTCGAATTCTGCTGTGACCCGAATCATGGAAACGTCATTGACGCCAGAGGCGCTCATGGCGCGGTGCTCGATAACCTGTGCGTCCTCTACGGCGGGCACGCCATGGAATTCTATGGGACCGGCTGCACCGTGCAGAACTGCGAAGTCGGGTATATCGGGGCAATGACTCATACCTTCTATGACAATTTTACCAGTTACTCCGGCGACGGGATCAACCATGGAACCGGCATGATCGTTCAGAACAACTATGTTCACGACGTGTTCAACGGCGGCATAGCACCCGGAGAACTCAGTTATAACCCTTCCCCGGACTATGCTTACACTGTGGAAATCCAGGGAAACAACCTGATCAGGGACAATCTGCTGGAACGGACAGCGGGCATCGTGCTGATCAACTGGGAAACAGAGGTCAACACCAACCACATGTACAAGAACATCACGATCGAGGGCAATTACCTGATGTATTCTGCCTCGGCAGGCGACCTGACCGCGACAAAGGCCGAGAAGGTCACCGGCGCTCTGGTTTTTTCCGATAACTGGGAACCCCTGCCCTGCGCGAACGAAAACCTGGTGATCCGGAACAACGTGTTCTACTGCGCGAAGGGCGCACTGATCCTGAGCGGCATGCCCAAAGAATATGCTGCGGTCTATGAGGGCAATACGTATGCGCAGTATGAGGGAACGCCGTTTGCTTACTGGCTCTTCGACGACGGAACTTATAAGCCGATTTACACCAGCGGCTATGCCGATCTGAACGCCTTTGTGCGGGATGTGCTTGGCGACACGACAGGCGTGGTGCTGCACTGAAAAAAGCCCGGAGATGCACAGGATAAACTCCGGAATGAAAACGGGGTCTGCTGTACGGAAGTATGGCAGACCCCTCCTGTTTTTATTCAGTTTACACGATTACCCTTAAGGAACAGAACATCTTATAAAATGTTTCCTGTTACAGATACTTTTTCAGCGTCCTGCGCACCGCGCCGGGGCCGGCCAGCATTTCGCCGAACATCTGCTCCACCCTGGCGGCCAGGCCGATCCCGTTCAGATCCAGCCCGAAGAGGACCGGGTTTTTGAGGATGGGCGTCAGTTTCCCTTCAGCCGAGGCGGGGTCGCCCAGGCGGACGCCCTCCAGCTCCTGGCTGAGCATCGGGAGCATCGGGTCGGGGCTGACGGGCATTTCCTTTCCTTCGTCGTCCACGCCGAGCAGGTAGCGCAGCCATCCGGCCAGGGCCAGCGGGATACCGGTCAGGGCATCGGCGGCCAGAGAGGCAGAAGCGGCGTAGCTCTTGAGCGTCTCGCCGAAGCGCACGGGGATCTTCTGGCTGGTATCGGTGGCGATCCGCTGGGGGGTATCGGGCAGGAAGGCGTTGGGCAGGCGCTCGGTCACGACCTCGTCGATGAAGCCCTTCGGGCTGATGATGCCAGGGTCCGTCACCACCGGCAGTCCTTCCCGATAGCCGATCAGGCGGACCAGGGCGGACAGCTCCGGATCCTTCATTTCATCGGCGATCTTTTTGTATCCCAGCAGGCAGCCGTACACGGCCAGGGCGGTATGCAGGGGGTTGAGGCACGTGGTCACCTTCATCCGCTCGGTCTGGTTGACGGTGTCCCGGTCGGTCATGTAGACCCCTGCCTTCTCCAGCGCCGGCCGTCCGTTCGGGAACCGGTCCTCCACCACCAGGTACTGCGGTCCTTCAGCGTTGACGAAGGGGGCGATGAAGGTGTGCTTCGAAGTCTCCACCGGGGCCATGTCCTCAATGCCCAGGGCAGCCAGCTCCTTTTCGATCTCCGGGGCGGGGCGGGGGGTGATCTTGTCGATCATCGACCAGGGGAAGGATACGGCGCTTTCATCGCTCAGCCAGCAGACGAAATCCTCCGGCACAAAGCCGTTCTTGGCCCAGGCCTGCGCCATTTCCAGCACGGCGGCGCGCAGCTTTTCGCCGTTGTGGGAGCAGTTGTCCATGCTGACCAGGGCGATGGGGTATTTCCCGGCCTGATACCGCTCCAGCATCAGGGCGGCGACGGCGCTCATCGCGTGGCGGGCGTGCGCCGGCCCTTCCTCCATGTCCGCTTTGGCGACGGGGATCAGGTCTCCCTTCATGTCGCGCAGGGCGTAGCCCTTTTCGGTGATGGTGAAGGACGCCATCTGCAGGGAAGGATTCCGGAAGGCGGCCGTCAGCCGGCTCCATTCCGCTTCGCTGGACCGCTGGGCGCGGATGCCCCGGGCGATGGAGGCGATCACTTCCTTGTCCGTAGACCCGTCCGCCTTCAGGGTGACCATCAGGGTCATGGAATCATGCGGATCGTAAATCCTGTCGATGATCTCGCCGTCGAACGTTTCGGCGGCCAGGATGCCGCGGTCGGCGAGGCCCGCGTTCAGCAGCTTCTGCTGAAGCCCGGCGATAAACCCGCGGAAGATGTTGCCCGCGCCGAAGTGCACCCAGACGGGGTTCTTCTCCGTCCGCTCCGCCATGGCCGCCCAGTCGTACCCGGGCAGGGCCACGCCCGCCGCTTCCCAGGCCTGCCGGTCCTGGATGCCTTTGTAACTCAGTTTCATGTGTGCAGCCTCCATTTATGTCTTTCGTATTGAGGGTCAGGCAGCAGTCTTCATAAAGTGAGGAGTTAGGAGTGACCGCTCCCTGCGGTCGCTTAGTGAGGAGTGAATGGTCGTGAACAGGATTCAAGAGCCAATTTCAACTCCTAACTCCTCACTCCTAACTCGTTCCTGCTGCCTGCTGCCTATTCCCTGTTCCCTATTCCCCCGTCTCTGTTCCCTTACCCCCTGCAGATCGCTTCCCACAGCCCGTTCAGGTACGCGGCGCCCAGGGCGCGGTCGTACAGGCCGTAGCCGGGGCGGCCCTTTTCGTCCCAGATCATCCGGCCGTGGTCGGGGCGGATGTAGGTG
>JBGUJG010000003.1:0-7440 GCA_045113695.1 Christensenellales bacterium | reverse complement strand
TGTGATCCGTGCTCTCTCAAAACAGGTTATTCACAGCATCACGGCTCGTGATTGGATAATATCTATGTTTTAGATGCAAAGTAGTATTATATCTCAGCGGGCAGAAAGCAGGGACAACCGAATATCCGCTTAAGCTCCGCCGATTGTAACAGAACCTATTCTCCGTTTCAATACATACATCGTAACTGGGCGGTTTCGCATCGTGAATCTGCCCGATCAGCGGATAAAAAACCTGCCTTCCGCCGGAAGAACCGGGAAAGGCAGGTTTTTTTGTGCTGCGGAAAAGCGGCAGGGGTTTACTCAGCTTTTACAAAGATATACGCAAACGCCACGTCGCCGTTTTTCTTGACCATGTTGTCGTCGCTGTAACAGACGATCAGCTGGCCGGCTTCGTTCATGCCCATGTATTTCATGTTCTCGTCATAGATGGCCTCGTTCTCTACGCCGGTCACCTTGCAGAAATACAGGCTCTTGTCGTCCGCGCCGACCTTGCTAAGCTTGCCGACGCCCTTGCAGATGTAGGTGGAACCTTCGGTCCAGCCGGTCCATTCTTCATCCTTGGTCCAGTCCCAGCCGTCCCAGGGCAGCTTGAGGGTCGCTTCGTCATCGGTGATGGAAGCGTCAAATGCCAGTTTGGCCTCGATGTCGTGCACATGGGAGTGGATGTAAGCGGCCTGGTCTACCATGACGCCGGCATCGGAACCGGTGGCGCTGCCGTCCAGCACGGCCTTGACGGACATGGTGACGGCCTTTTCGGGCACGGCGATGAGGCCGGTGGTCTCAATGTCGTTTTCCTCGGCAAAGTCTTCGCCGATGTAAGCGGCGGCCAGCACCCATTCGCCTTCCCAGTCGGTCACGGGGGCTTTGCGGTTGAAGGTCATCACTTCTTCCGGATCAGCTTCCAGAATGCTCCCGGCAAAAGCGGCGCAGGAAACCATCATGACGGCGGCGAGAAGGACAGACAGGATCTTTTTCATGTTCAGTACTTCCTTTCTTTGTTGTCTGGTAAAAAGATTATACCACAAATCCCGCTGAAATGAAAGGGATTTTGCATCAGACCCCGGAATACGCGGCGAACCCGCAGTCGATCGGCAGCACGACGCCGGTGATGGCGGAGGCGGCCCTGTCGTCGGTCAGGAAGAACACGCCGCCCAGCAGCTCCTCGCTGTCCACAAAGCGGCCCATCGGGGTGCCGTTCAGGATCTTGGCGGAACGGGCGGTGGGGGTTCCGTCGGGGTTAAAGAGCAGGGCGCGGTTCTGGTTGGACACCAGGAAGCCGGGGGCGATCGCGTTGGCGCGGATGCCGCTGCCGGCAAAGTGGGTCGCCAGCCACTGGGTAAAGTTGCTGACGGCGGCCTTGGCGCCGGAATAGGCGGGGATCTTGGTCAGCGGGATGTAGGCGTTCATGGAAGAGATGTTGAGGATGCAGCCGTGCTTCCGGGCGACCATGTCTTTGGCGAAGGTCTGGGTGGGCAGGAGGGTGCCCTGGAAGTTGAGCTTGAACACGAAGTCCACCCCGGAGGCATCCAGGTCGAAGAAGGTCTTTTGGCCCTCTTTGGCTTCATGCTGGTATTCGTTGTCGGTCGTGGCCCGGGGGTTGTTGCCGCCGGCCCCGTTGACCAGGATGTCGCAGGGGCCGAGGTCCCTGAGCACCTGCTGATGCACCTGTTCGAGGGCTTCAGGATCCAGCACGTTGGCTTTGTAGCCTTCGCAGATAAAGCCCTGGTTCTTCAGCTCATCGGCCAGCTTTTTGACCGCTTCTTCGTTCAGGTCCAGCGCCGCCACTTTCGCGCCTGCCTGGGCGTAGGCCCTGGCCATGTCGCCGCACAGTACGCCGCCCGCGCCGGTCACCACGACCACTTTGCCGGAAAAGTCCACATTCAGGGGAAGATTCATATGGATTGCTCCTTTCAAAATTAATCCGAGATCATTCTTTGCCCGGCCACTTTTCCATGGCCTGTTCCACGGTCATGCCCTCAGCAATGCCCTGCTTGCGGGCGCTGTTGACTTCCTGGATTTCCTTCATCTTGGCGCCCGTGAGGCTGTAGCCGTGCATGGCCCAGAGGGTCGCCAGCCAGGCGATCATCGGGATCACGCAGAACATCACGATCACGGCAATCTTGATGCCGGATGAGTAAGGCGTAGCGTCGGTCGGCAGGTCGGACAGGCCGGCGAACGCCATGAACAGGAAGGCCACCAGCGTCGGCGCCAGGGAAGACACCAGCTTGTCCACAAGGGAAAACAGCGTGCCCATGATGCCGGGGATGTACTTGCCGCTGCGGTAGGTTTCATAGTCCGAGCAGTCGGCCACCATGGGGATCGGCATGTCCGCTGTGGCATAGTACGCCCCGTAGCCGATGCCGAAGAACAGGATGAACAGGATGGTGTACAGGTTGATCGCCCCACCGCCGTTGAAGGGGAAGGAAAGCATCGTAGCGGGATTTTCACGGTTGGAGAAGATCAGCAGGGCCAGCACGCCGATATAGCTGACGAGGGCCACGGATACATAGCGTGTGAGCGAAGCTTTCTGGCCCTTTTTCTGGCTGGTGCGAACGGAAAGCAGGAAGAACGGCACGGCGAACACATAGCCCAGGATCATCAGCGGCAGGTACAGGCTGTCGTAATTGCCCATCATGATGCCGTAGAGAGCCAGCAGCACGGTGGTGTTCGTGGCGATGGCCAGGGCCAGCTTGCAGCCCGCGCCGGCCACCATCAGGCGCTGCATGGGTTTGTTTTTCCTGATGATTTCCGCATACTCGGAGAGCTTCACCTTTTCCTGTGCGCCGCCGCCCAGGCCGTAGAATTCTGGCCGGTCTTTTTCCGCGATGCCGATGATGGCCAGGACGGTAAGCAGCACGGACAGGCCGATGCCGATGGGGGTGATGATCCGGTACAGCTCGGGCCTTGCGTAGCCGGACACCGCGACCTTTCCGGCCTCGTCCAGGATGTTGTAGTTGTTCTTGATCATGGGGATCAGGAACTGCATCACGCCCATGCCCAGCATGGAGCCTACGGTGTTGAAAATGGTGAACAGGGGGCGCTGGTTGGGGTCGTTGGTCAGCACCGTCGTCCCCGCGCGGGTGCAGGAGGTCTGGAACGTGTAGCCGATGACCCAAATAGCGTAGATGACCACAAAGCCGGCATACCGGGCCCACATCATCGTCTCCGGGACCAGCGGCAGCAGCACATACAGGCAGATGACGCTGACGGCCATGATCACGCTGCCGATGATCATAAAGGGGCGGAATTTGCCGATTCTGGTGCTGGTGCGGTCCATCAGCGCCCCGATGATGGGGTCGGTAATGGCGTCGAACACACGCATCAGCGTCACCATCAGCGAGGCGAAGATGCCCAGCTGCAGGACGCTGGACCCGAACTGGGCGACATAAGAAAGGATCAGTACGAAGTATACGTTGGTGGCGCCGTTGTTCAGCGGGAACAGCGCCAGCTGGTACATTTTCGCGCGGTTGACCCCAGCCGGGGCCGCGCTCTTTTCTGTGGCCATGGGACATCCCCCTTTTTTTGATCGGTTATTTCGTCCAGTTCGCGCCCTTATCGCCTGAATCTTTCAGGCTGTAGGCCGGATTGGGCCTGTCCGCATGGCGGAACTGCGCTTCGTCGCTGCATTCCCCGCTGACGGCGCGGATGTCGGCCCTGCCGTCCAGCGGCACACGGAAGGTGAATACTTTTTCACCGTATTTTGTTTCCTGCTTCCGGCCGTTCAGAAACAGGGTGACTTCCTTCTGGTTGGAGTACACCTTGACGGTGATTTCTTTTTCCGTACGGTCTGTGAACCGTTTGGAGCAGATGTGGACGAAGGGTTCTTTGCTCCACCAGGCTTTGTACAGGTAGAAGCTGTCCTTTTTCGTTCTGCGGTCGAAGGTGATCAGGCCCTTATGGTTCATGCCGGGCTCCCCGCCCTGGTTTCGCGCGTCGGCGGCAAAGTCGAACATATTCCATACGTGGGTTGCCCAGAGGTAAGGGTTGCGCTCAAAGCATCTGAGCAGGTATTCGTGGTAAACGGCCTGATACTCTTCCGTGTGGTCGCCGCGGCGGGGGCGGCTGGAATGCAGGTTCGGCATGCCCTCGCAGCCGTACTCGGAATACCCCAGGCACCGGCTCGGATACACCATGTGGAAAAACCGCATCCATACGTCGTTCAGCCACAGGCCCGGCACATACCAGCCCAGATACAGGTTCCAGCTGACCACGTCGGTGATGTGCGCCGCCTTGTTGAACGGGCCGCACACCGCATAGCAGGCCAGGGTGGTAAAGCGGGTTTTGTCCATCTCATGCACCAGATCGTTCAGGACCCGGTGGTTGTCCAGCATGTCCGCCTTGTCTTTGGTGGAAATGGTGATCTCGTTGGAAATGCCCCAGCACACGATGGAGGGATGATTATAGTTCTGAACGATCAGTTCCTTCATCTGGCTGACGGTGTTTTCGCGCCCGTTCGGCATATGCTCGGAGATATAGGGGATTTCCGCCCAGACCACCATGCCGCGCTCGTCGCACAGGTCGTAGAAATACTGGTCATGCTGGTAGTGGGCCAGGCGGATGGTGTTGGCCCCGACTTCGCAGATGAGGTCCATATCCTCCCGGTGCATTTCCCGGGTCAGGGCGTTGCCGACGCCCTTCCTGTCCTGATGGCGGGAAACGCCGCGGAGGGGGTAGGATTTCCCGTTCAGACAGAAACCGGTCCTGGAATCATAACTGAAATCCCTTACGCCGAAGCGGGCGCTGATTTCATCCACCGTTTCGCCGCTGACGGTCAGAGCCGCCACGGCGGTATAGAGATACGGGCTTTCCAGGCCGTCCCACAGATGCACGTCCGGAATATCCAGATGAAGCTCCGTCCCCTCCCCCTGCGCCACCTGCTTTCCGTCCGCGTCCAGGATGCGGACGGAAACGGTTCCTTCTTCACAGCTGGTCCAGGTTCTGATCTCCACATCCCCGCGCCTGTAGCCTTCGCAGGGTTTTGCCGTAATCTGCATGCCCGGACCGGCAAAATAATCCAGATCGAAATGTTTTTTGTTTACGACGATCAGGCTGACGTCCCGGTAGATGCCGCCGTAAAAGGTAAAGTCCGCTTTCTGGGGATACACCCGGTCGTTGACGCCGTTATCCGCGATGACCACGAGCGTATTCTCTCTGTCATGCAGCAGGGCGGTCACGTCTTTGCGGAAGGTGGAATACCCGCCGTCATGATGGATGCACTTTTCCCCGTTCAGCGTCACGTCGGCCGACGCGTTCACACCACGGAATTCCAGGTATACGCACTCCGTTTCCCGGTCGAAGGCCGGGGCGTCGAACGTTTTGGTATAGACGCAGCTGCCGCGCCAGTAATCGTTGCCGCCGTCCTGGCCGTCTTTGGCGTTCCAGGTGTGGGGCAGGCTGACAGGCACTTCCTTCTTGTCCGGGCCGATGAAGAGCCAGTCCCGGTTCAGGGTTTCACTCCTTCTCATGGCGTATCCCTTCTTTAATCATTCTTCCACAATGTGCCGGGTGAGCCAGCCGATGCAGACGGCATATCCTGTATCTGCGGCTGCTCAGCGCTTCACGCGGGCGCTGCCGTTCTTCATGATGGATTCCACTTCTTCCTTGCTGGCCATGCTGGTATCGCCGGGGGTGGTCATCGCCAGCGCGCCGTGGGCGGCCCCGTAATTGACCGCCAGCTCCGGGTCACCGGTGGTCATCAGCCCGTACACCAGGCCGGAAGCGAAGGAGTCGCCGCCGCCCACGCGGTCGAGGATCTCCAGCCCGTCATAGGCTTTGGACATATGCACCTGGCCGTCCGCCCAGCAGATGGCCTTCCAGTCGTTGACGGTGGCGGTCTTCACGGTGCGCAGGGTGGTTGCGATGGCCTTGAAGTTGGGATACTGCTTTGCGGCTTCGGCGATCATCTTATAGTAGCCGTCCAGGTTCAGTTCCTTGAGGTTTTCATCGTTGCCCTCGACCTGGAGCCCCAGGCAGGCGGTGAAGTCTTCCTCGTTGCCGATCATCACGTCCACATATTTCGCGACTTCCTTGTTGACCTCCCGTGCCTTTTCAAGGCCGCCGATGGCGGACCACATGGAAGGACGGTAGTTGAGGTCGTAGGAGATCAGGGTGCCGTATTTCTTGGCAGTCTTGCACGCTTCGATGACCGTCTCGCAGCTCTGCTCGGAAAGCGCGGCGTAGATGCCGCCGGTATGCAGCCAGCGTACGCCCAGGGTGCCGAACACATATTCAAAATCGAAGTCTTCCGGCTTGGCCTGGGAAATGGCGGTGTTGGCGCGGTCGGAGCAGCCAACGGCCCCGCGGATGCCGAAGCCCCGCTCGGTGAAGTTGAGGCCGTTGCGGCACAGGCGGCCGATGCCGTCCGTCTTTTTCCAGCAGATCAGGCTGGTATCCACGCCGCCCTGCTCGATCAGGTCCTTGAGCAGCCTGCCGACTTCGTTGTCCGCAAAAGCGGTCAGCACGCCGGTGCGCAGGCCGAAGCACTTGTGCAGGCCGCGCACCACGTTGTATTCGCCGCCGCCTTCCCAGGCTTTGAATTCGCGGGCAGTGCGGATCCGGCCCTCGCCGGGATCCAGGCGCAGCATGATTTCTCCCAGGGATACGGCGTCATAACGGCATTCATTGGCAGGCTTCACATTCAGATTCAGCATGGTATTACCCCCTTATTTCTTTCACGATACCCGCGGCTTCGCGGACGAGCTTTTCGATTTCGTCAAACTTTCCTTCCTTTACGAGCGCGCCGCTGACCATCCAGCTGCCGCCGCAGGCGACGATGCGGTCATATTTGAGATAGTCCTTCACGTTCTCGGCGTTGATGCCGCCGGTGGGCATGAACTGGAGATTGACATAAGCGGCGCAGACAGCCTTGATCATTTTGAGTCCGCCGCTGGGCTCGGCCGGGAAGAATTTGAGCACGTCCAGACCCAGACTCATGGCCGCTTCGATTTCGGTCGGCGTGCAGACGCCAGGGGTCATGGGCATGCCCTTTTTCAGTACATACTCCGTTACCTTGGGATTGAACCCGGGGCTGACGATGAATTTCGCTCCGGCGTCGATTGCCCGGTCCGCCTGCTCACAGGTCAGCACCGTGCCCGCGCCGATGATCATATCCGGATAGGCCTTGGCCATCCGGCGGATGGATTCTTCCGCCGCCGCGGTGCGGAAAGTCACTTCCGCGCAGGGCAGGCCGCCCTTCATCAGGCATTCTCCCAGGGGCAGGGCGTCGTTCACATCGTTGAGCACGACCACCGGCACAATCCCGGTTTTTTTGAGCTGAAGCATCATTTCTGTCATAGCGGTCATTTCCTCCTGTTTTCCTTGTCGATGGCTTCCCAAAGTCCGTTGATATAGGCCGCGCCCAGGGCGCGGTCGTACAGGCCGTAGCCGGGGCGGCCCTTTTCGTCCCAGATCATCCGGCCGTGGTCGGGGCGGATGTAGGTG
>JBGUJG010000002.1:0-6044 GCA_045113695.1 Christensenellales bacterium | reverse complement strand
CTCCGGCGAACCCTTCAACATCTGCATCAGCTGTTCTGCTGCTCCGGTTGCCGTGTCCTGCGTTTCGTTGCTCTCATCTGAAGCATTAAAGAACTCATACCGGCATCTTCCCGAAGGATATCGCCAGGAAGATCAGCCGTGCGCAGGAGGTCAGGCACGAGAGCGATTACAGTGATTTCTACATGGTTTCTATCAGTGAGACGAAAGAACAAATTGATACCGCCGCTGAGGTCGTTCAAATGGTGGAGGAGTATCTGAACACACAGACGACCCCATATAACAGCGATACCGCCTGATTCCTTGAAATACAAGGCTCCAGGCGGTATCGCTTTTTATTCCCTTCTCTTGTAAAAGGGGCTCTGTATTCCGTTGACACGGATCTCTCGCAGACCTAGGCGGAGACAGAGGGCATTTTTGTTTTCAGTTCTTATGATTACCCTGTAACTGATGCGGGGGTCTCCTGCAACGCATAAGAATTTACCCGGATTTCCTGCCAAGCAGCGAGGGGCTGCCAGAGCTGGGTAGTCCCCGCCTCTGGCAGCCGAATTAGTCCTTCTCATGGCAATCCGGCACTTGCTGCCTTAAATCGCTCAGCCACAGGGATGCCGAAGCATCGCTGGGCATGCGCCAGTCCCCTCTCGGAGAAAGGGAGACGGAGCCGACTTTCGGGCCATCCGGCAGACAGCTTCGCTTGAATTGCTGCGTAAAGAACCGCCTGAAGAAGTTTCGGGCCGCCGTCCTCACCTCTTCAGGGGACAGCTCCGGATATGCCCGGAGCGCATAAGCCGCCGTCCGTGCGGGTTCAAATCCGTACCGCAGCGTATAGAACAGGAAAAAATCATTCAGGTCATATTTCCCGATCTTTTCTTCCGTTTTCTGGGCGATCTTCCCATCGTTATTCGGCGTAAGTTCGGGTGTGATCGGCGTATTGCAGACAGACAGCAGGACTTTTCTGAGTTCCCGGTTCCCGCAGATCTCTGCATAGGCCTGACATATGAAACGCACCAATGTCTTCGGCACGGAAGCATTCACCGCATACATGGACATGTGGTCTCCATTATAGGTACACCATCCCAGGGCCAGTTCGGACAGATCGCCTGTTCCTACCACCAAACCGTTACTCATATTTGCGGCGTCCATCAGCAGATACGTCCGCATCCGCGCCTGCGCATTCTCATAGGCCACATCGCCTTCTCCCTGATAGATCAGCTCATGCCCCAACTGTCTCAGATGAAGCTCGACGCCTTCCCGGATCGGGATCTCATGGGCCTCATCCGCAAGGAGCGCCATCAGCCGACGGGCGTTCTCATGCGTGCGTTCAGATGTGTTCCCTCGGTTCGGCATAGTGTAGGCGATGACGCGGATATCCGGGACCAGCTTTTTGGCTTCTGCACACACCAGCAATGCCAGCGTTGAATCCAGGCCTCCCGAGATCCCGATGACCAGATTGGCGATCCCCGTTGCCCGCACCCGTGTTGCAAGGCCATTCGCCTGGATCTGCAGGATCCTGCGGCACCGCGAGTCTCTTGCACTGTCGTCCGCCGGCACAAAAGGATTCCTGGCAACGGGATACTGATGCCGATTCAGGATCCCCGCCAGTTCCTCGATGTCGGTTTCCTGCGCACCGGCGGTCTGAATCCTTACGGGGATCCTTCGATAATCTGAACCGCCCGTGTTTTCGAAGGTATTCTGCCTTCTCCGGTCGTGCATCATACAGCCCAGATCGATCAAGGCCTTTTCGATATGCTCTTCGCCGGGAAATATCGTCTCCCCCAGGATGCTCCCGCTCTGGGCAATGATCGCATGCCCGGAGAATACCAGGTCCGTACTGCTCTCCTGCGTCCCGGCAGACGCATAGACATAAGCGCAATAGCAGCTCCCGCTTTGCTGCCCTACCAACTGAGACCGGTACTCCTGCTTGCCGATCAGTTCATCCGATGCGGAAAGATTCCCGATGATATTGGCTCCGGCCAGCGCCAGGTGGGTGCTCGGTTTATCCGGCACCCACAGGTCCTCGCACAGTTCCACGCCGAGCACGGCGCCTGTAGCGTCGTCCGCAGCCAGGATATCCATGCCGAAAGGAATGTCCTCTTCCCCCATACGGACGGTTTTCCCGTTCAGCCCCCGCCCGGATGCGAACCACCTGCATTCGTAGAACTCCGAATAATTGGGCAGGTATGCCTTGGGGATCAGCGCTTTCACCTTTCCCTGGGAAAGAACCGCCCCGCAGTTATACAGGCTGTTCCCGAAGCGGACGGGCGCTCCGACCACTGCCGTCAAACCCGCCGGCTTCGTTGCCTCGGCAATTTGCAGGAGGGCTTCCTGCGCCTTTTGCAGGAGCAGCTCGCTCTGAAACAGATCTGCGCCGGTATACCCGGTCACGGACAGTTCCGGAAACACCACCAGACCGCAGTCCGGGAGCGAGGCAATCATTTCCGTGATCTGCTTTGTGTTGAAATCTATGTCGCCCACCCTCAGCCGGGGCACCGCCGCCGCGACGGAAACAAGATGGTTTTTCATGGTCCATGCGTTCCTCCCCAAAAGGCGCTCAGAGACGACGGCGGCAAAGCCGCCTCACCAGCGTTCCGGTCATCATCGGTCCCCTTTCCCTGCGGTGATCAGAAGATGCTCGGTTGTCATGTCATAATACAGTTCGATCTTCTCCTCCCCGCCTTCCCGCATGTATACGATGCTTTCCAGTTCCTCCGGGGATTCTGCGTAGGAAGCCAGGGCGTTCGGCGCTGACTTCATATATTCCCGGTCAAAATGAAGAGTGCTGGCCTCTTCAAAAACGGCAGAATAGAGGATGCCCGCTTCCACCAGATCCTGGAAGATATGGCTCCCGTAGCTGAGTTCGGGGACGTAGCCCGCCTGGGTCTCGGACACCTCCAGGATCGCATCGAACTCGCTGATATCCGCGAAGGAGGAGGGCACGCCCAGTTCGGGCGAAGAAGTGCAGATCCGGCCGGGTGTGATCAGCAGCATCCGCTTGTTCTGACCGCGGAGCTTCCAGTTGATCGCGGACAGGGCGTTGCGCACCTTGTATTTGTCGGAGTAGGGCATCTGGTAATAGGCGATGGCGTCGATATACACCAGCACGTCGATGCTGAGATGCCGTGAAAAACCCATGGACACGCCTTTCGTCTCCACCAGGACCCGGTCATACTGTCTCTCCTCCGGGAAGGTGACGGCTTCCCCTTCGCTGGACATCTGGAGCGGGCGGCATTGGAGCAGATCAACGACATACTTCCCCTCCGGCGATACATTGATCGTATACTCGATATCCACCGGGTATTCGTACTGCGCCTGGAGGAGGGCCAGGATATCCCGCATATCCGCCATCAGCTGTGCATTCTGCACCAGCCCGTCGCAGGAGGTATAGAGGATCGTCTTGCTCCTCCCCCGCTCCCGGAACCAGTTCTCTGCCTGCCAGTCATGGGTGAAAAGCAGGTGCTGCTGATAGGACGGAAGCTGCGGCCGCACTTCCTCTGCGGGCAGGCTCTCCACCTTTCCGGTGGAAGCGCAGACGCAGTCGATAAGGCTTTGGGAATACTGGAACCGGTGGGCTGTGGAGTTCAGCAGGAATCGGGTGGGCGCATCCAGGGACACGATGCGGGGATAGGAGCCGGTGGTGCGGTCTACTGCGGCGGTCCCCAGCCCGGCGACGAGACGCAGCATCCCCGCCTCCGGGTGTTCCACCCCCATACGGTAGGGGCTCATGGAATAGCCGACACCGGCAGCGCAGGGCATGAACAGGTCGCCATGCCGGGATCCGGACACTCTCTGCACCAGCAGGGCCATCTGTTCGTCCATCTGCTCCAAACCCCGGCGTTTCCGGTAATCCAGGGCGGACAAGCCCACGGAGCTGGCGTAAACGGTCCGGATCGCCTGTTCAAAAACCCGGAGCCGCTCTTCCATATCCCCGGTGCTGGCGCAGAAGACGGACTCGTATTTCCCGGCAAAGGCATTGCCGAAGCCATCCTCCAGGATAGAACTGGACCGCACGATCACGGGGTCGCTGCCATAATAGTCCAGCAGCGCACGGAAAGAGCGCTCCATCCCCTCGGAAAACTTCCCCTGCATGATCTTTTCGGAGATGCTTTCCGCCAGGGCGAAGTAGCCCGCCTCCGTTTTCTGTTCGATCTTCAGATCCCAGAAGCCGTTGTCCACGATATAGGAATAAAAGACGTCGGAGCCGATGTAGAAGGAATCGTGAGGCTCGATGCGGGAGAAGATGTCCGGGCGCCGATTCTCCGTGATCTTCCTGGATAGGAGCATGCCGCAGGCCTTGCCCCCGATCATCCCGGTGCCGATCATGCGGGCGTGGACGTCGAAGTAGTCCTGGGGCTTGAAGTTCTGCTTGATGAGCTGCCGCATCCGGGGGTCACGGGTGAGCATGATGTCGCAGATCCTGCCGCATTCCTCCGTGACGTCCAGGCCGTTTTCGTATTTCACCCGCGTGCGCTGGAAGAACCGTTCCCAGCTATCCACGTTCTGGTCCGCGTTCTTCGCCGAGGCCAGATTGACCTGCCCATAATACCGGCTCATCTCCACGCTCTCCGACAGGGGAAGGAATTCCCCGGTCTCCCGGCGGTAGCTGTGGGGCTGGAACATGGTGGGCGATGAGCGCCGCCAAACCTTGATGGGCCGCACATAGAGCTCCTCCGCGCCTTCGCCGGGCTCACATGGGAATACATCCAGGAACAGCTGGGTCGTGTTCCGGATCGTCTCAATGGCCTCAAAGGAATGTCTGCCCCGAAGGACCGGGAAGAATGCTACGGTGTCCAGCTGGAACAGGAACGGGCAGGTCAGGTGGAAAAAGTCTCCCATGAGCAGGTCCGTTGCCCAGGCCTCCTCCAGCTCGGAGAGACAGTCGAAGACATAAAAAGCGTCTCTTCCCTCCCGCTCGATCAGGTTATGGACGTCGATGGTGAAGGTCTCAAACAGATGGCTCAGCTTCATCTTCACGATCTTCAGCCCCTCCATCTCCTCCAGGACAGGCTCATGTTCCGCGAAGCGGACATAGATCAGATTCCTGCCGTCACGGATCGCCTGCTGGGCGAAGGGGCGGGCGAATTCCTGGAATTCCGCGAGCGAGGACACCCGCCACACCACGTTGTCCCCCATGCGGATGCTGTCCAGAGCCTTGTCCATGGAAGGTATCCCGGATTCGATCCTATCAAACGCTGCCATACGGCACCTCCCGTCAAATGTATGGACCCAACTGACCGAAAAAGGAGACAGCGACGGCCGGGCAAGGCTGCCCGGAAGACGTCGTTGTCTCCTTGGCTTCATGTTATACCGGATCGGGAGTGTTGTCAATCGGTAATGCGCAAAAAGTATAACGGATCAAGCTGCATCCGCACTACTCCACCCGAATGCTGAATTCCTTCATCATCCCGTGCGCGCCGAAGATCTTCCATTCCCCCGGACCCAGTCTTTGCAGGATCGCACTGCGCTCCGTGGCGCAGAGAGCCGGGTCCGTATCCACGCTGGTCATCAGCACGGGAGCATACTTGTTGTACTCCGCCTGTTCCCGTGTCATGCCGTGCATATTGACGTAGATGTCGCCGGTGAAAGCCACGTGGCGGGCGTAGTCGATGAGCACCGCCTCACCCGGCAGATGGCCGCCCTTGCCCTGATAGACCTCAAAGTGCAGTTCCCCGAAGTCAAAGAAGCCTGCCTGCTCCAGGGGCTGGATCTGCTCACCCTGCACATCCCAGAGGGCCGTGATCCGTTCCGGCGCGGGCGGGCGATAACAGGTCAGGGCCTTGCAGATATTCACATACGGCCTGTGGAGCGGGTTTTGCTCCCGGTACCCGTTCTCGCCCCTCGCTTCCAGCGCCAGGCAGTCCATGGTTTTCCTTGTTGCCAGCACCTCGTCGAACAGAGGCAGCAGGCCGCAGTGGTCCACATCCGCGTGGGTGGTGAAGATGCGCTTTTTCATTTTCTCCCAGCCGGGCAGCAGTCTGCGGAAGATGCGGAGCATTTCCTCCTCGTAGAGCGCATAGCCGCAGTCGATGAACAGCGTTTCCTCCCCGCTT
>JBGUJG010000001.1:0-2665 GCA_045113695.1 Christensenellales bacterium | reverse complement strand
GCTGATATAGTTTTCGATATATTTGTCCCGGCTGGGCAGGCCCAGCTTGATGTCCTCGTGGACGTTGACGGACTCGATCACCTCGATTTCCAGGCCGGCGTCATTGACTTCTTTTTTGAGGGCTTTGAACTCCTCTTCCGGCCAGTCCACGCCGGCCGGCTTGTCCAGCAGGCCCATCAGGCCGGTCATGCCGGGGATCTGTTTCACATAGCGCAGCGGGATCGGGTCGGACTGGCTGCCGTACCAGCGGAACGTCATTTTCATGGATACATCCTCCTTTGAGCGCTGACGGTTTACGGAACAAAGATACGATAACTTTTCTTCTCCTACATTCTATCACTGCCGGGACGGGGGTGTCAATGACCGGAACGCGGGGCCGGCATTCTGTCACACGGCCGTGCCGGAAAGCAAAGGATCCCTCAAAAAAACCGGGCTGCTGACGTCCATCCAGACCGGCAGCAGCCCAGTTTTCCGGTTTTACGATATCCCTGTTTTTTTGGAATTCCTCTTCAGCAGGAAGACCATCAGGAAGGTCAGGAGGATGAAGGCCAGGCAGATCGGGCGCTGCACAAAAATCAGCCAGCTGCCCTTGGACATCGTCAGGGCGTTGCGCAGATTGGATTCGGCGATCGGCCCGAGCACCATGCCCAGCACAATCGGCACCGGCGGGAAGCCGAACTTGTTCATAAAGTAGGCGACCGCGCCGAAGATCAGCATGATGTGCACCTCAAAGGAGGACTTGGCGATCGCGAACGCGCCGGCGCTGCAGACGATCATCAGCAGAGCGGTCAGGAGCTTCTGCGGGATGTGGGTGATCTTGACGAAGACCGGCATCAGGTAGCGGCCCTGCAGGAACATGACGATCTGGGACAGCACAGCACCGATCATGATGGCATACACCAGCGGGCCGGAGGTTGAAAACAGCTTGGGGCCGACGACCAGGCCGTGCATGGTGAACGCGCCCATCAGGGTCGCGGCGACGGCGTCGCCCGGAATGCCCAGCGTCAGCAGGGGGATCAGGCAGGAAGCGGTCGCGCCGTTGTTGCCGGATTCCGGAGCGGCGATGCCCTTGAGCTCGCCCTCGCCGAAGTGTTCGCCGGGTTTCGCCTTACGCTTGGCCTCGTTGTAGGAAATATAGGCGGCAATGGCGCTGCCGGTACCGGGAATCGCGCCGATGATCGTGCCGATGATGGACGATTTGAGCATGATCGGGATCATCGAAACGGCTTCCTTTGCGGTCAGACGCTCCTGCTTTCCTTTGAGCCTGTCCAGGTCGCTGGCTTTGCCTTCCGCTTCCGTGCCGTTGACCCGGGAAATCATCTGAGCGATCGCGTAGACGCCCAGCAGAACGGCAATCATGTTGATGCCCTTGTACATCATGACGCTGCCGAAAGTAAAGCGGCTTTTGCCGCTGATGCTGTCCACGCCGACGGTCGCCAGCAGCATGCCCAGCGCGCCGCTGACCAGACCTTTCATGATGCTCTTGCCGCTGACAGAAGCGATGATCGACAGGCCGAACAGGGCCAGGGCGAAATATTCAGGCGCGCCGAAGCTCATCGCGATCTGGCTGATGGGCGGGGAGAAAAACAGCAGGGCCAGCGCGCTGACCAGGCCGCCGAAGGTGGAGGCGACCAGCGCCATATCCAGCGCCTTGAGCGGCTTGCCCTTCCTGGCCAGGGGATAGCCGTCCAGCAGGGTGGCGCAGGCCCCGTTCGTGCCCGGGGTATTGATCAGAATCGCGCTGATGCTGCCGCCGAAGTTCGCCCCGAAGAAAATGCCGCACAGGAACAGCAGGGCGGGCACCGTGCCCAGGGTAAAGGTAAAGGGCAGGAACACCGTCACGCCCAGATTGGCGCTCATGCCGGGAATCGCGCCGAACAGAATGCCGACAAACACGCCCAGGATCACGAAAAGGAGATTTTCAAGCGTGAACAGATATCCAAGCGCGGAAACAAATACATCCATCTGAAACCCTCCTTTCCGTCAGGGCAGCCGCAGATGCAGCAGTTCGGTAAAAATCAGATATATGGCAGCGGTGGCAATCACGACGATCAGGTAGTGCAGCCATTGCCTGTCTTTCAGGAAAACGAGCGTAATCACACCCAGCAGCACGGTCGAGATCAGGAAGCTGTAGTTGAACCCGATGCCGTATGCCAGCAGCACCAGCATATACAGCAGTCCGATCCCTTCTTTTTTGAGCTCCATTTCCCTGACCTCGTCCTTTTTGAAAACGAGACTCTGGATGATCAGGCCCGCCCCGCAGACTGCCATCAGGACGGAAAGCGCATACGGCAGGGTGCGTGAATTGATACCGAAGGTCGCCTTGCGTTCAACGCCGACCTGAGCTGGAATGATCAGAAACAGCACGACAGCCGCGATGATCGCGATGCAGCCCGCTGTCAGATTGGAGCGATACTTGATTTTCATGGAGCACACCCTTTCGGTTGGTTCTTACGGGGGTGTTGCAGAACCAATGCTGCAATATCCCCTTCTTATATCAACGAAAATGAAATTCAGAAACAGTTGTGCAACAAAGATTGTCAGGAAATCAACAATTCCAGGGTGGTTTGGAGGGGCCGAAGCCCCTCCATTTTAAATCCGCAGCAGCGACATGCGCGGTGCGGGGCTGTGAGCGCCCGGAAATGGAGCCGGTGGCTCCATTTCA